>HF994933.1:32703-32908 GCA_000434295.1 Acetobacter sp. CAG:977
TCTGCGGCGGTCAAAGGCTGTCCCGCGGCGGTTTGGCGCGCCATCAGTTCGGGCAAACGTCCCGCTTTGGCAATTAACGGAATCATTTTTTCTTTGCGAATGTCATCCATCGGGGGCAGGGGATCGTTTAAAAGAGCGGGGGGCATACTTTTTTGCCACGATTTTAAAACGGCATCCCTGCTTTTGATGCGGCAGGCGTGCGACA
>HF994933.1:32933-40938 GCA_000434295.1 Acetobacter sp. CAG:977
GCGCATTTCGTCGGAAACGTCGGAATCGTATAAGGAAACGGAGGAAAGAGCCGTCTTCGGATCCGAAACGATTTTGATTAACTCGGAAATATGTTTATCCGACACGTTTGTTTGGCTTAAATCCAAACGTTTCAAAGATGAATCTTTTAATCGCGGCAACATTGCTTCAACGCTGGCATCTGAAATGCAGGCGGAAATGCCGCCGCTTTTTCGGTTCATGTTCAAATTCAGTTCCGTCAGCTTTGGAGACAGATTTTTCAATAAGGGCGCGACTTCTTCGTCACGGTAATAATCGCCGCTTAAATACAGCTTTGTGACATTCGTTTCAGGCAGGATTTTCGCCAGATCTTCGTATAAAAAGGATCTTACGGAATGCGCTTTGAATTTTAATGTGTCTATGCGCGTGTTCGGCAGAGTGCGGAACAAATCCCTGATTTCCGAATCTTCGAAAAGTTCGGCATTTAAGTCCGTAATGCTTAAATTTAAAGAGGTGATCGGCGTTTTGGGCAGGCTTTTTGTCAGCGTTTGCAAAAAATTTTGAGGATAAGAAGGCAGGCATCCTTGAACGGTCAAATGCCTGACCTCGCCGGATTTCAAAATATCGGCGAATGTTTTCAGGTCTTTTTCTTTCATTCCCAAAGGGCAATCCCAACGTCCGTCCTGCGGCGCTTTCCAGCCTTCGGGCAAAACGTTGCGTTCGGGCGATTGTTTTCCTGAAAACAGATTACTTAAAAATCCCATGAATTAAGCCCCTTTCGCTTTTTAGGATAGCGGATTTCGGCAAAGTCGAAAAGACGTTATTTTTTTCTGTTTTTCGTCAGTCGGGCATCGATGGCTTTTGCGGCGGCTTTCCCGCTGTCAACGGCATCGGGAATGCCTTTGGCGCCGTTGACGGCGTCGCCTCCCGCAAAGAATCCTTTTTTGGAGGTGGCAAAATCCTTTGTTTCTATCAATCCGTTGCCCGAAGCCATCAAGGCGCATCCCGCATTTGGTTTTTTAAAGGCGTCGCCGACGGAAAAAACAAGCGTGTCCGCTTTTATGAAAGCTTCGGAATCTTTGTTTCGGGAAACGGCTTTGATTGAAAAAAGCCTGCCGTCTTTTGCGGCGGTTTTTGAAATTTCGAACCCGCAAAGGGTTGAAACGCCTTCGCAGGGGGCAAAAGACCCGTCCGTTATCCAAAAGACGTTTTTTGCGCCCGCTTTTTTGGCGCATGCGGCGCAAAGGCGGGCTTTCGGGGTATCGCCGATGACAACGACGCCCGAGCAGGTTTCGGGCAGAAACGTTTTTGTTTTAACGGCGATTAGAAAAGAAAAGGCATCCGTGACGCCGATCAGGTTCGTATCGATTTTTTTCGGGCGCAGGGGAGTTTGCAGTCCCGTTCCCAAAAAGACGGCTCTGAACGCCAGGCGTTTAAGGTCGTTGACGGAAAAATCCTTTGAAAAAGGGCGGGACAAAACAAATTCGACACCGTTTTTTTTCAGTGAGGCGATAATCTTTTCGACTTCGCCTTCGGGCAAAAACAGGCGCAGGGAACCGCCCGCTTCGCATCGTTCTTCGAAAATCGTGACGGCGTATCCTTTGGAACGCAATTCGGCGGCGCATGCCAAAGACGCAGGTCCCGAACCGATACAGGCGACGCGCTCTTTTTCTTCTTGCACCGTTACGGGTACGCAAATCGAACGGGCGGCGTTTAAATCGCGTTCCTCAATGAAATAAGGGTATTCGTTTAACGGAATAAAAGCCATGTTTTTGCCTTTGAACAGAAAAACGCCGTTTTTGATGAAAGCAGTTTTGTTTCGCTTTTTGTTATGCTATTTTACTGAAAGTTATTTATAAAAAGGAAGAGTTTTATTATGAAAGGCATTATTCTGGCGGGCGGATCCGGCACGCGCCTTTATCCCGCGACGATTGCTTTGTCAAAGCAGATGATTCCCATCTACGACAAACCGATGATTTACTACCCGATGTCTTTGTTGATGCGGGCGGGGATTCGGGACGTTTTGGTTATTTCCACGCCGACGGATTTACCGGGCTTTCAACGCCTGTTCGGGGACGGCAAACATTTGGGCATGAACATCTCTTATGCGGAACAGGCGGTCCCGAACGGTCTGGCTCAGGCTTTCGTTATCGGCGCCGATTTTGTCGGAAACGATACGGCGGCTTTGGTTCTGGGGGATAACATTTTCCACGGGCACGCGTTGACGCAACAACTTCAGGCGGCGGCGCAACTGACGGAAGGTGCCGTCGTGTTCGGTTGTTACGTCCACGATCCGGAACGTTACGGCGTTGTCGAATTCGATAAAGACTTTAATGCCGTCAGCATAGAGGAAAAGCCCGCTCATCCGAAATCGAATTATGCGGTTCCCGGGCTTTATTTTTATGACAACGACGTCATTGAAATCGCCAAGAATTTAAAACCGTCCGCACGCGGAGAATACGAAATTACCGACGTCAACAAAGAATATCTGCGCCGCGGCAAGCTGAAGGTCAATGTTTTCAGCCGTGATATCGACTGGTTCGACACGGGAACCCACGACAGCCTGATTCAAGCCAGCTCTTATGTCGAAGCGATTGAAAAGCGTAAAGGCATCAAGATTGCATGTCTGGAAGAAATCGCTTTTGCCAGAGGCTTTATCAGCAAAGAAGAGCTGAAAGCACGCGGCGAATTGATGAGCAAGACGGGCTACGGTCAGTATTTATTGAAACTGGCGAGCGGAGAAATATCGACGCCCGACCTTTAATTTACGGGGAGAAAGCCAATGCCGTTTATACAAACGGAAATCAAAGGCGTGGTTATTTTTGAACCGCGCATATTTACGGATGCGAGAGGCTACTTTTTTGAAACGTACAACGAAAACGTTTTTAAAGAAGCCGGCATAGACGCAAAGTTCGTTCAGGACAACCAATCCAAATCTTCGTACGGCGTTATTCGCGGGCTTCATTTTCAAAAGGGCGAACACGCGCAGGCAAAGCTGGTTCGCGTTTTGCAGGGCACCGTTTTGGATGTCGCGCTTGATTTGCGGGAAGGTTCCGAAACGTTCGGCAAACACGTCGCCGTGGAATTAAGTTCGGAAAACAATCGTCAGCTTTTTATCCCTCGCGGTTTTGCGCACGGATTTTCCGTATTGTCCGAAACGGCGGTATTTGCGTACAAATGCGACAATTTTTACTGTAAAGAATCCGAAGGCGGCTTAAACTGTGCGGATACGGATTTGGGGATAGATTGGCGCGTTCCCGTCGAAAGCGCGTGCATTTCCGATAAAGACAAACTTTTGCCGAGGTTTAAAGAATGTTATTAGTTACCGGAGCGAACGGACAACTGGGGACAGAGCTGAGAGCTTTATTGCCGCAGGCTTTGTTTGCGGACTTGCCCGATCTGGATATTACCGACGAATCGGCAGTCGCCGAATTCGTTAAAGCCGAAAACATAGACACGATAATCAATGCGGCGGCTTATACGGCTGTGGAAAAGGCGGAAGACGACCCTGATTTATGTTATAAAGTCAACGTTATCGGGCCCATGAATCTGGCAAAGACGGGGGCAAAGATAATTCACGTTTCGACGGATTACGTTTTTGACGGCAAATCTTATCTGCCGTACAAAGAAACGGATGCGACGAACCCCGAAAGCGTCTACGGTCAGACGAAGCGGGACGGTGAGCGCGCCGTTATGGATTTGTCATCGACGTGCGCGATATTCAGGACGGCGTGGCTGTACAGCCCCTACGGCAACAACTTTGTCAAGACGATGCGTCGTTTGGGCGCCGAACGCGAAAGCATCAACGTCGTTTTTGATCAAATCGGAACGCCGACATATGCTTTTGATTTGGCGCAGGCGATTGTCGCAGCGTTGCCGCAAATAAAGGACGGAACGCACGAAATTTATCATTGTTCTGACGAAGGGGCAGCTTCGTGGTACGACTTTACATGTGAAATCATGCGTTTGTCGGGGTTGAAATGCCGTGTCAATCCGATTACGACGGATCAGTATCCGACAAAAGCAAAACGACCGTTTTATTCCGTATTGAATAAAGCAAAAATCAAATCAACGTTCGGGATATCGATTCCCCATTGGCAGGAGAGCTTGGAAAAATGTCTGAAAAAGTTTTAGTAACGGGCGGTGCAGGTTTTATCGGTTCAAACTTTGTGCCCTATTTTCTGGAAGCCAACCCCGACTTGCATGTCGTTAATCTGGACAAGATGACGTATGCGGCGGACGAACGCAATTTATCCGAAGTACAGGGGCATCCCCGTTATACGTTTATCAAAGGGGATATTACGGATCGCGACCTGATAGAAAAGATTTTTGCCGAACACGACATTCGCGGCGTTATCCACTTTGCGGCGGAAAGCCATGTGGATAATTCAATCACGGGACCCGAAATTTTTATCAAAACGAATGTTCTCGGCACGTTCAACCTTTTGGAAACCGCGCGTCGCCATTGGATGGACGGTCCGTCCAAGGTCAAACCCGGATATGAAAAATGCCGTTTCCATCACATTTCGACCGACGAAGTGTACGGGACTTTGGGCGAAACGGGGTACTTTACGGAAAAAACGCCTTATGCGCCGAATTCTCCGTATTCGGCATCAAAGGCTTCATCCGACATGATCGTGCGTTCTTATTTCCACACCTACGGCATGAACGTTACGACGTCGAACTGTTCCAATAACTACGGACCGAAACAGCACGGGGAAAAATTGATTCCCACGATTATTCGCAAATGCGTGAACGGTGAAAACATTCCCATATACGGGGACGGAAAGAACGTTCGCGACTGGCTGTACGTTTTGGATCACTGCAAAGCGATTAACTTGGTTTATCACAAGGGCAGAGCAGGGGAAACCTACAATATCGGCGGACATAACGAACGCAACAACCTTCAGATCGTTGATGCGATTTGCAAGATTTTGGACGCCGAACGTCCGCGCAAGGACGGCGGCAAGTATGCGGATTTGGTAACGTTCGTCAAAGACCGTCCGGGTCATGACAAACGGTATGCCATTGATGCGACCAAGCTTGAAACCGAACTGGGGTGGAAAGCGGACGAAAATTTTGATACGGGCATCGTCAAAACCGTAGAATGGTATTTGGCGAACCGTTACTGATCGGATATTTAAGGATAAAGAACCATGTCGGAAGACCAAAGGCTTGTTTTTATTACGGTCGTACGGGACTTTGATTTTTACGACAGGTTCTTTATCAATAACGAAAACGTCAATGTCCATACGCTGGTTCCGATAGATAACCGGGCGGACAATTTATACATAACCACGCAGTATAACCGTTTTTTGGAAACGTACGATTATGACAACGCCGCGTGGTTTGTTTTTTGCCACGAAGATTTCGAATTAAAGGAAGACATAGCTCCGATTTTATCGTCTCTTGACAAAGAAGCGATATACGGTCCTGTCGGTTGCCGTTTGTATGTTTCAAAAAAAACACTGTTCGGCGAAAGGGTGAAAAGCCTGTATTTGGGGCAAATCGAATGCTCGGCAAAAGACGGTTCAGGCGTTTTTTCGGAAGGGCAAAAGATTTCGGCTCCCGAACGCGTGGATACCGTGGACTGTGCCTGTTTGATCGTGCATTCGTCGTTGGTTCATGAAGAAGGGCTCCGTTTTGACGAAAACCTGAGCTTTGATTTGTATGCCGAAGATTTTTGCATACGTGCGTTAAGAGAATACAATATTTTCACGTACGCGGTTCAACTGGCGTGCCGGCATTGGTCAAAGGGATATTTCAGCGAACGTTTTTACAAACAGCTGATTCGCTTAAACAAGAAATACAAAGACGCCAGCTATGCGGGGACGTGTGCCGTGATCGGCAAACAGCCCGCACCGTTCAAGTCGTGGCGGCGGATGACGCTGAACCGTTTAAAGTTGTTTTTTACGAAACTGAAGAAGAAATAAAATGCCCGAAATTTCGGTTATTATGCCTGTGTACAATGCGGAAAAGTATTTGGCTCAGGCTTTGGATTGCCTGAAAAATCAAACTTTTAAAGACTTTGAAGCCGTTTGCATCAATGACGGATCGACGGATTCGTCTTTAGACATTTTGAACCGTTATGCGCAAGAGGATTCAAGGTTTAAAGTATATACTCAGCCGAATTCGGGGCAGAGCGGCGGACGCAATACGGGACTGGACAAAGCGGCGGGAAACTTTTTCGTATTTATGGACAACGACGATTTGATGCATCCGCAGGCTTTGGAATTTTTAATTCGCGAACAAAAACGTTCGGGGGCTCAAATCGTTTGTCATTCTCATCGCCGAATACCGCAGGACGGAACGTTGGATCCGTATGCGAAGGACGAAGAATTTAAGCCCGGCAGATTTTTTGATCCGTTTCCCGCGATGTGCCGCAAAAAAATCAGCATTATGCCGTGGTCAAAGCTTTATGATCGGGCGTTGTTTGACGGCTTTCGTTTCCCGAAAGTCCCGCTGGGGGAAGATTACTATACGACGTCGGTTATTTTTTCAAAGGCGACGAAAGTTTCCGTATTAAAGAACCGTTTTTATTTCCACCGCCAGTTTCCGCAATCGCAAAGCGGGACGGTAACGCCGCAAAAGGCGTCCAGCGTATTTAACGTTGCGCGGACTCTTTTGGATTATTTTGAGGCTCATCCGCTTTCAAAAAGGGATTTTCGTCTGTTTCGGGAATATTCGGCGCGTTATCAGCTTTACGGCGTTTTTATTGCGGCGGTGCGCCAAAACAATAAAGACGTGCTGGATACCTTTATTGAAGAATGGAAACGCACGCAACCGCGCATTTCGACGTCGGATTTGACGGCGGGCAAACGTTTGGTCGTTTCATTGGCTGTCGGCGGACATTCGGATTTGTCGCTCGGGCTTTACAAGTTTTTGGAAAAGATAAAGGTCTGACATGAAAATAGCGAACGTTTTTTTGGGTAAAACTCTGGGCGGGATTGAGCAGGCTTTTTTGGATTATACGCAGGCGCTGCGTTTAAAAGGCTATGACGTTGTCGATTTCGTACACAAAGACGGCTTGCTTAAAGACAAAATTCCGCTTGAAGTCAGAAAGCGCGAGCTTCCGTTCAGGAAACGCTCGCCCGTTACGTTTTATTATTTGTTTCAGACGGTAAAGTCTGAAAAGCCCGATTTGATATTGGTTCACTATAAAAACAGTCTGGGCATGTTTCGTCTGATCGGGAAAATATCAGGCATTCCCGTTGTCGGGGTGGCGCATAATCCGAAAACGAAACATATCATCAAATCTGACTTTATTTTTTCGATTACGGAATATCAGCGTCGGATTTTTATTGAAGCGGGGTATCCGTCGGACAGAATTTTTGTTGTTCCGAACATGATTGACGCCGACGAGCCGTTTAAGGCATTTGACGGTTTTCAAAATCCTCCCGTTATCGGCGCAATCGGGCGTTTTGATCCGATGAAGGGGTTTGACACGTTTGTCGAAGCTTTGGGAATTTTAAAAAAGAAAGGGATTAAATTTCGGGCGAAGATTGCGGGAGCGGCGAACAAATCATACGAGGACTTTTATAAAAAGGTTCTGGATTTGATTTCTCAAAATCATTTGGAAGAAGACATAGAACTTTCGGGATGGACGGACGACAAGAAATCTTTTTACGAAGGGTTGGATATATTTGTGATGCCTTCAAACTTTGAACCGTTCGGAATAGTCGTTTTGGAAGCGCTAAAATATTCGCGTCCGACAGTTTCTTCGACGGCGGAAGGGCCTTTGGAAATCTTTTCGGGAACCGACGCGGCGGTTATGTTTGAAAAGGGAAATGCAAAGGCTTTGGCGGACGCATTGGAAAAGCTGTTGTCGGATTTGCCTTTGGCGGCGAAATGTGCCGAAAAAGGGTGGCATCTTCTTAAGGAGCGCTATGATTTAAGAACGTCCGGCGCCGCGACGTTGGATAAAGCTGTTTCATCCGTATTTAAGCAGCTTGGCAAAGCATAGAGTCGTTTTATTTAACCCGAATAAAAATAACGGTTTTTTAGTGGGCAAAAAATGCCTATTGCGTT
>HF994934.1:0-644 GCA_000434295.1 Acetobacter sp. CAG:977
AAGCCAAACAAAGCAACGGTAATGCGAATATAAAAAAAACTATCGAATCAAATCCGACAAAAAACGTATCGTCGCCTTTGCACGCGATCTCTATTTTCTGTACAAGTCCGTTAAAAGCGCTCAACGTATAACCAAGCAATACCAAATGTGTTCCGCCTTCTATCCTGTCATACTCTTCCGTACCTTTCACCCAACGGGCAATCATCGGAAGCATCCAAAAGGCAAACAAAAATTCCCGCGGTAATACTGCATAAAAAGAAAAAAGCGCACAGCTTTTTTCAGGAAAGGTATTTGCATATAAAAAGAGAAAATACAAAAAAACCAGCACACACCCCCAACAGGCGTGATCACTGTAAATCCAACGTTTCCATCTGTTCGGCTGAAGCAAAACATACAACGCTTCCGTCGCCGCAAAAAGCGTCAAAAACCAAACCGTCGTCTTGCCTAAGACGGGGATATAACAGTTGAGTATGCACGGCACTGCTTCCGCATACATGACCGTGCGCCATTTCTTTGCCGCCGTTTCCGAAAGCATTTGCCGTACTCCCCTCAAGATTTTATAAATATAAAAATATTCCCTTAAAAAGAAAAATTCAACAAAGACCGAAACATGAAAACAAAAAACGGGAAAAGCCGACGCTCTT
>HF994934.1:657-21664 GCA_000434295.1 Acetobacter sp. CAG:977
GACGCTCTTCCCGTTTTCAAACGTTACGAAAAAAGTTTATTCCCGTTCAAACTGATCTTTGCCGACGCCGCATACCGGACAGACGTAATCGTCGCCCAATTCTTCAAACGGAACGTCGCCGTCGTAAACGTATCCGCAAACTTTGCATACCCATTTCGCAGGCAAGCTCGGCGCCGCGGCTTCTTCAACCTTTTCAAACTCGTCTTTGCCGACGCCGCATACGGGACAGACGTAATCGTCGCCCAATTCTTCAAACGGAACGTCGCCGTCGTATTCATATCCGCAAACTTTGCAAACCCATTTCGCTTTTGCCATCTTTTTTTCTCCCTTGTCAGATGATGCAATTTCGGATTCCCCCGAACGTTGCGCGGCAGGCTTTCCCGCCTTAAACGCTTCCATTACGCGAGGCTTCCACGATTCCTGATATTCCGTATAGCTTAACGCTTTTGACGTTCCGTCCGCGCCGCCCGTTACGTCGCAGAAAAACAAAACATGCGTCGAAAGTTCTTTAAATTCCGTAACGCGACAAATCAGGTATGCCGCATTTTGTTTCAATACGGGCAACCCCGAAACAACCGTATGTTCGACATTTGCCCATTTATCAACATCCCGAGAAGACTGAAAACCAAAATTCCCTATAATAAAGGGATCCGCGTCAAAAGTAAGAACCGATAAGGAAAACTCTTTACTTTCCTGGATAGCCTGCCGCGTCCAAGTCCCTTTGTTACAGCACAAAACCAAAGATTCCGGCGTGCACGTTGTTTGCATGACGGCATCAACGATACAGCCTCCCGTCTTTCCGGCATTTTTGGCGCCGACGACGTACAATCCGTACGTAAGTTTAAACAGTGCTTTTGTCGTATCCATTTCATTTCCCTTTTCGTTCATTTAAAAGCGTAATGCCGTTAAAATCAATACATTCTAAAGTCTAGAACGCTTCTTTTTCAAACCCCTTTTTTCAAAGCGGGGCTCAAGCGAATCAGAACGTCCGCACCCGTGCCGGCTTCGGCGTCTTTTGCCAGCTCGTCCGGCGTATAGACATCATTGAACAAATCGGCTTCGCTGCCGCAACGGATTTCGTTTTCGACTTCCGACGCGTCAACCGCCAGATAATTTGTCGTCGGCGACGCAACAACGGGCAATTTTTTGCCGTTAAAGACAACAAAACAGCCTTTTTTATGAACGATCCCGTCTCCCGATCCGCACAACAACGTCGCGACCAACATATCCTTTTGCGCGGGGTTGGCGTCGCCGTAACCGATATTTTGCCCTTTTAAGACGCGATCCAACCTTCCCACGCGTGCCGTCATCCTTGCCGCAGTTTCCGCTTCGGGCAAGACGGAAGCGCCGTACAAAGCCGCCCCCGCGCGAATAAGGTCAAAACAGTATTCTTTTCCCAAAAAAGCCCCGTAAGAAGCCGCCAGACTTTTTTTCGCATCGGGAAACAAAGACGCCAGACGTTCAAATGTTTGAAGCTGTCTTTTATTTTCCGGACTTGACGGATTTTCCGAACAGGACAAATGACCGACAAGCAGGCTGACACCCCGAGACTTTGCCGTTTCAATCCAAAAATCCGTATCCCGCGCGGGAATGCCCGCCATATTCAGACCTATATCCGCCCGTACGGCAATGTTTTGCGCTTCGGAAAAACGGTTCAAGGCTTCTTTATTTGAAAAAACGGGAATAAATCCGAAGCGTTCGTAATCTTCAGGCCCCTCTTCGACGCCCGAAACGTCCAACACATAAACGGCGCGGCGCGTCAGACGGCGCACGTTTAAAGCCTCTTCAAACCTGTTAACGAAAAAAGCCCCGCATCCCGCCCTGTCCAAAGCGGGAACGACGTTTTTCACGCCCAATCCGTAAGCGTCGGCTTTAACGACGGCGGCGATTTCGCTTTGAGGGAACAGACGTGCCATCCGCCGGTAATTGCGTTCCAACGCGTCGGGGAAAACACTCAGCCAGACATCGGGCATGAACAGACTCCGTTTTTACATCGGAGAATACACGAAAAGCATGCGCCGAAACAGAGAAAAAAACACTTGCGGAAAAAAGAAAAACATCATATAAGAAAGCTCCCTCTTTTTGATGAAGAGGGTAAGCGTCCGTTCGGGCCAAACAGGGGCTGCCTGAAGACGCAAAACCGTTTAAATTCTAATTAAGGAGACGGAAATGCCCAAATTGAAAACAAAAAGTTCGGTCAAAAAACGTTTTGCCCGCACCGGTAACGGCGGCATCAAGCGCGGATTCGCGAACAAGCGCCACCGCCTGATTTCCAAGCCGACGAAAATGAAACGCAAAGCACGCGGCATGACTTTGCTCAGAGCATGCGATTTCGACATCGTCGATCGTTTTATGCCTTATAACTAATTAACGGGTAAGGAGAGAAGGAAATGGCTCGTGTAAAACGCGGTGTAACGGCTCACGCCAAACACAAAAAGATTTTAAAGCTGGCAAAAGGTTATCGCGAAAGCAATTCCGCACTGTATCGCATTGCGTTGGAAAAGGTCGAAAAAGGCCTGCAATATGCTTATCGTGACCGTCGCAAGAAAAAAAGCAACTTCCGTGCTTTGTGGATCCAGCGCATCAACGCCGGCGTCCGCGAATACGGATTGACGTATTCCCGATTTATGGACGGCTTGAACAAAGCCGGCATCACTCTGGATCGCAAGATTCTGGCAGATATGGCAATGAACCAGCCTGCAGCGTTTTCCGGTGTTGTCGATCAGGTCAAGGCCGCTCTGAAAGCATAAGCAAACCGTTTGCTAAAAAAATGAAGGGGCGCCCGCAAAGCGCCCCTTTTTCATAGAATTCTTAAGGATGGAAGAATGAGCGAAACAGATAATCTTCTGGCGGAGTTGTTGGAATCCGTCGAAAAAGCGGCAACCGCCGCCGAATTGGATGCCGTTCGCGTCTCTGTATTGGGGAAAAAGGGCATCATTACCGAAAAAATGAAAACTTTGGGCGCAATGGCTCCCGACGAACGCAAAGCCGCAGGACAGGCCTTTAATAAAATCAAAGAAGCCGTCAGCGCCGCTTTGGACGCAAAAAAAGAAGCGTTGGAAGATGCCGAAATCAATGCACGTTTGAACGCCGAAGCCGTTGATATTACCTTGCCCCCCCGCCCCGAACGGCAAGGACGCGTCCATCCGACCTGCCAAACTTATGACGAAATCGTCGCCATCTTCGGACAAATGGGATTCGCCGTCGCCGAAGGTCCCGATCTGGAAGACGACTTCCATAACTTTACCGCCCTGAACCTGCCGCCCGACCATCCGGCACGCCAAATGCACGACACGTTCTATTTGGCAGGAGATAAAGAAGGCGAAGAAAAACACGTCTTGCGTACGCATACGTCTCCCGTTCAAATTCGCACGATGACTTCGCAAAAGCCCCCCATCCGCATTATTGCTCCGGGGCGTACTTACCGTTGCGATTCCGACATGACCCATACTCCGATGTTCCATCAGGTCGAAGGGTTGGTCATCGATAAAACGACCACGATGGCTCATTTGAAAGGGTGCCTGATCGAATTCGTTAAAACGTATTTTGAGCTTGATGACGTACCCGTACGTTTCCGCCCCTCGTTCTTCCCGTTCACGGAACCGTCTGCCGAAATGGATATCGGATGTTCGCGCGAAAACGGCGAATTGAAAATCGGCGCCGGAAAAAGCTGGCTTGAAATTCTGGGATGCGGAATGGTTCATCCGAACGTACTGAAAGCCTGCGACATCGACCCCGAAGAATATCAGGGATTTGCTTTCGGTATCGGAATCGAACGGTTGGCCATGCTGAAATACGGCATTCCCGATTTGCGCACCTTTTTCGATTCCGATTTGCGCTGGATTAAACATTACGGATTCGTACCTTTGGACGTCCCGACGACGACTGCGGGGCTGAGCCTGACGGGAGGAAACAAATTATGAAATTCACTCTTTCTTGGTTAAAGGATTATCTGGACACGACTGCAAGCGTCGAAGAACTGTCCGAACGCATGACGTCGTTGGGATTGGAAGTTGAAGAAATCATCGACCCGATTGCTCCGATTGCAAACCTGATCGTCGCGAAAGTCGAAACTTGCGTCGAACATCCCGATTCCGACCACCTGCACGTTCTGAACGTCAATACGGGCAAAGAAACGATACAGGTCGTTTGCGGGGCTCCGAACGCACGCGCCGGAATGAAAAGCATTCTGGCTCGTCCGGGGGACTTTATTCCTTCGTTCGGAGAAGCCATTAAAAAAGGCAAAATCCGCGGCGTCGAAAGCTGCGGCATGATGTGTTCCGAACGTGAACTCGGTTTGGGCGGAGACCATCACGGCATTATAGATTTGCCCGAAACGGCGGTTGTCGGCGCTCCGCTGACATCCGTTTATCCTTCCGACCCCGTCTTTGACGTTTCAATTACGCCCAACCGCGGCGATTGCATGAGCGTTTACGGCATTGCCCGCGATTTGGCGGCAAGCGGCATCGGAACCTTGAAACCTTTGTTCAAAGAAGGCGAAATCCTGATCACGCCCGCATTTGATTCCGACGTCAAACTGGAAAACGACGCCGTCGATATCGGCGCACCGTATTTTACCTTGCGCGAAATTCGCGGCGTTAAAAACGGCCCGTCGCCGAAATGGATGCAAGACCGCCTGACCGCCGTCGGTTTAAGACCCATATCGGCGTTGGTCGACGTAACGAACTATTTCAATATTGCGTTCGGTCGTCCGTTGCACGTCTTTGACGCCGATACTGTCAAAGGAAAAATCACCGTCCGTTCCGCCAAAAGCGGCGAAGAGCTTTTGGCTTTGGACGGCAGAACCTATAAACTGTCCGAAGGCATGGTCGTCATTGCCGATAAAAACGGCGTCGAATCCATTGCCGGCGTTATGGGCGGCGAAGCGTCGGGATGTCAGGAATCAACCGTTCGCGTATTGTTGGAATCGGCTTACTTTACGCCGGAATCCATTGCAAAGACCGGACAAAAGCTGATGTTAACGTCCGATTCCAGACAACGTTTCGAACGCGGCATCGACCCCGAAGCGACCATAGAAAAATACGGTTCGATTCTGGCAACGAAAATGATACTTGATTTGTGCGGCGGAGAATGCTCGCGCATCATCGTTACGGGCAAAAAGCCCGAAGCGGCGGCGCCGATACGCTTTGACCCGAAACGGGTTAAGCAGTTGTGCGGCATTGAATTGCCCGATGAAGAATGCGTTGAAATCTTAAAAAGAATCGGTTGCACGGTTTCAAACGCCGACGAAAACGGCATTCATACCGTTGAACGCCCCTCTTGGCGTTCCGACATTTCGGGACAACACGATTTAATCGAAGAAGTTTTGCGTATTCACGGATACGACAAGCTGCCCGAAATTTCCATGCCCCGCCCTGCGGTTCAGCGCCCCGTGCTGACTCAAAAGCAGCGTCGCGAAGCGATGGTGCGCCGCACGTTGGCAAGCCGCGGCGGATATCAGACAATTACATGGTCGTTTATGTCTTCTGCGGATGCAAAGCATTTCAGAACGCATGACCCGATTTTGTTGGAAAATCCGATCAGTTCGGATTTGAACGAAATGCGCCAGTCTTTGGTTCCGAACCTGTTGACTGCGGCGCGCAACAATCTGGCAAAAGGAGCGGACAACGGATTTTTGTTTGAAGTCGGTCCCGAATTTTTCGGGCGTTTGCCGATGGAACAACATACGGTCGCCTGTGCGCTTCGTTTCGGCATGACGGCGCCGCGCCATTGGGCGGAACAGCCTCGCGTCGTTGACGTTTTTGATGCAAAAGCCGATGCTTTGGCGGCATTAAATGCGGCAGAAGCTCCCGTTTCCGTTCAAACGACACGCGAAACGCCGTCTTGGTATCATCCTGGACGTTCGGGATGCTTTAAAATCGGCAAGACGGTCTTGGCGTATTTCGGTGAACTGCATCCCAAGGTCTTAAAGGCGATGGGCATCAAAGTTCCCGTTTGCGTATGCGAAATCTTTTTAGACAACATTCCGCCCGCCAAGAATAAAGGCGGAAAAACGCAAAAGCCCTTAAAACCGCAACCGTTCACTCCGATTTCCCGAGACTTGGCGTTCACGGTTTTGAAAAGCGTTGATGCCGAAAAAATCGTCAATGCGGTCAGGAATACGGATAAGAACCTGATTTCCGACGTATCCGTCTTTGACTTGTACGAAGGGGCGAACTTGGGTGAGGACAAAAAATCGGTCGCCGTCCAGTTCACGCTGATTCCGACGGAAAAGACGCTGACGGACGAAGAAATCGAAAGCGTTCGCCGCCGCGTTGTCGGAGCCGTTTCCGCGGCGACCGGCGCACAGTTAAGAGGCTGATATGGATATGCCTTTTAACAAGCCGTCCGAAAGCAATTGGAAAACGCCGCTCTTATCCGGAGCGGTCCGTTTTCCGCGTTCGGGCGAAAAACCGAAACAGCTTGCCGTCTATTTGCACGGCATGGGCGGAACGGGGCAATCAAACGTTTGGTTCGCCGAAGAACTTCAAAACGTCATGCCCCACGCGGTTTTTTATGTCCCCGACGGCTTGGAACCGATGGACGGAAACGAAGAAGCACGCCAATGGTTCGATATTCCCAAAGGCTTTAAAGATTCATGGTTGGGACACCATCCCGACGAATTAAAGCCTGCCGCTCGCAAAAAAATCGATGAAATGTATGCGGCGTACGAACCTGCCGCGCTTAAGGTCGTCGAATTTATTCGCGAACGGATGGCTTTTCACGGAATCGGCGCCGAGAATACTTACATTTTCGGCGTTTCTCAGGGCGCCATGCTGGCGGTTCAACTCTTGGGTGAAAGCGATCTGTTGGCAGACGAACGCGAAAATGGCGATCTTGTCCCCGTCGGCGGTGCCATGATTATTGCGGGCTGTCTGCTGAACGCCGCCGAAGTCGAAGCTCATCCGTCTCAATCAAAACCGGAATTCGTTTTAATTCACGGTTCCGAAGACATCACCGTCCCTTACCAAGGGCATTTGTTGACGGACAAAACGCTTTTCCTGAGCGGACAAAAAACCGAAACCAAAGTCATTTGGGGCAAAGACCACACCTTTTTTGAATATCAGGCAATGCCGGATATTTTACGGCTGGCGTCTTTGTGGGGTGAACGCGTTCCCGAAGACGATAACGGCGAAGAATAAAACAAAAAGCCCCGAAAGGGGCTTTTTTCCTGTTTGATTTTGTTGCGTTCTCTGTCATAAAAGATAAGGTCTGTTTGTCGGCGGAGAATAAAAATGCAAGAAACAAACGAACGCAAAAAAGCCGTTCTGATTGACGGTTCGGGATATATTTTCCGTGCTTTTTACGCTTTGCCGCCGATGGGACGCGACGACGGAACCCCCGTCAATGCCGTGTACGGCTTTTGCAATATGCTGATGAAGCTGATCAAGGAAATGCCCGCCGATTATCTGGCCGTCGTGTTTGACGCCGCCCGCATTACCTTTCGTCAAACGATTTATCCCGCGTACAAGGCTACCAGAAAAGATACTCCAGAAGCCTTAATCCCCCAATTTCCGATTTTGCGTCAGGCCGTCGAAGCTTTTGGCATCGCTCAAGTCGAAATGGAAGGCTATGAAGCCGATGATTTGCTTTCCACTTACGCCCGTCTTGCCCGCGAACGGGGATTTGACGTAACCATCGTTTCCAGCGACAAAGATTTAATGCAAATGGTCGGTTCGGGCGTAACGATTTTCGATCCGATGAAGCAACGCGTCGTCGATATTGAACAGGTTTTGGAAAAATTCGGCGTAACCCCCGACAAAGTCGTCGACGTGCAGTCTTTGGCGGGAGATTCGACCGACAATGTTCCGGGCGTCGCGGGAATAGGATTAAAAACCGCCGCCCAGCTGATTAACGAATACGGATCGCTGGAAAACCTTTTGGCCAATGCAGAAAACATTAAACAGCCCAAACGCCGCGAAGCGCTGATTCAAGACGCCGAAATGGCTCGCATTTCAAAAAAACTGGTTACGTTGGACGCGTTTGCTCCCGTCGAAGTGCCTTTGGACGCTTTTGCCGTCAAAACGCCGAATATTGAAAAAATCAAGGCTTTCCTTGAAAAGCAAACGTTCAAAAGCCTGCTGTCAAAATTGCCGAACTGGATTGCCGCCCGCGCCGATGCCGCTTTGCATCAAAAGGACAGCGGTGCCGCTCCGCTGCCGATACCGCCGAAAGTCAACAAAGAATATTCTTTAATTCAAACGGTTGACGATTTAAAAAAATGGGTTGACGGCGCCCTTAAAAAAGGAACCGTCGCCATTGATACGGAAACGGATTCCTTATCCCAGACAAGGGCTCGGCTGGTCGGATTTTCGCTGTGTTTCGAAGAGGGCAAAGCCTGTTACGTTCCGTTGCGCCACAAAGGAAAAGAAAAACAGGGAAACCTGTTCGGAACCGAAGACAATTCCATTGAGGAAATTCGCCAAATTCCCGTCAAAGACGCTTTGGAAGTCCTCAAACCTCTTTTGACGGATAAGAGCGTGTTAAAAGTCGGACACAACATCAAATACGACTGGCACGTCTTTGCCAACGAATTCGGAGACGACATCGACATAACGCCGATTGATGACACGATGGTGTTGTCTTATGATTTGGACGGAGCGGCTCACGGGCACGGAATGGACGAGCTGGCCGAATTGTTTTTGGATTATCAAACCGTCCGTTACGAAGACGTTTGCGGCAAAGGAAAACTGAAAATCACGTTTGACCGCGTCGAATTGCAGCCGGCTTGCGACTATGCCGCCGAAGACGCCGACATTACTTTGCGCTTGTACCGTTACTTAAAACAACGCCTGTTAAACGAACGAAGAGTCGAAATTTACGAACTTTTCGACCGTCCCTGCATCTCCGTGCTGTTCAATATGGAACGCAAAGGCATTAAAGTTTGCGAAAAAGAACTGAAAAATTTAAGCGCCGTCTTCGGCGAACGCATGTCGGCGTTGGAAAAACAAATCTTTGAATTGGCGGGCGAAGAATTTAATTTAAATTCGCCGGGGCAAACGGGAAAAATCCTGTTTGATAAAATGGGGTTAAAGGGCAGCACGAAAAACGCGAAAACCGGTTCATGGTCAACCGAAGCCGCCGTTTTGGAAACTTTGGTCGACGAAGGCGTCGAAATTGCCGCAAAAATTCTGGAATGGCGCCAGTATTCAAAGCTGAAAAGCACGTATTCCGACGCGCTGCAAGAACAAATCAACCCGAAGACCCGTCGCGTTCATACAAACTTTATGCAAACGGTAACGTCGACGGGACGCTTGTCTTCAAACGATCCCAATTTGCAAAACATTCCCGTCCGTTCCGAAGAAGGGCGCGAAATCCGTCGCGCTTTTATCGCCGAAGACGGAAAAGTCCTGCTGTCGGCAGACTATTCTCAAATCGAATTGCGTCTGATGGCTCATGTCGCGAACGTACAGGGATTAAAAGACGCTTTTGCAAAAGGGATCGACATTCATGCCGCCACAGCCTCAAAAATGTTTCACGTCCCCGTCGAAGGGATGGATCCCATGGTGCGTCGCCGCGCAAAAGCCATCAATTTCGGAATTATTTACGGTATTTCCGCTTTCGGTTTGGCGCGACAGCTGGGCATTTCCAGAACGGAAGCCCAAGAATACATCAATGCGTATTTTGAACGTTATCCCGAAATCAAAGCTTTTATGGAAGACACGGTTTCTTTTGCCCGCTTAAACGGGTACGTTATGACGCCTTTCGGTCGCAAATGTTCGGTCGGGAACTTGAACGACCGCAATGCCGCACGCCGTGCTTTTGCAGAACGCGCCGCCGTCAATGCTCCCATACAGGGCGGCGCCGCCGATATTATTAAAAAAGCCATGCTCAGACTCCCGGACGCGTTGATTCAAAACGGGCTGAACGGGAAAATGTTGTTGCAAGTCCACGACGAACTGGTTTTGGAAGTCCCGAAAAATGAAATCGACGCCACGGCAAAAATCGTAAAAGACGTCATGGAAAACGTTTTTTCGCTAAGCGTTCCCCTGATCGTCGAAGTCGGAACCGGCGAAAACTGGGCTGAAGCCCATTAGTAAAGCAAGGATAAAATTATGGAAAAATTATCAGTCTACATGATAACAAAAAACGAAGAAAAACGTCTGGAACGCTCTCTTGAAGCCGTATCAAAAGTCGCCGATGAAATCGTTATCGTCGACAACGGCAGCACGGACAAAACCGAAGAAATCGCAAAAAAGTTTAATGCCGTTTTCGTTTATAATACGTGGAAAAGCTTTTCCGCCCAAAAACGCTACGCCCAAAACCTGTGCGCCAATAAATGGGTTCTGAACGTGGACTCCGATGAAGTTTTGTCCGACGATTTAATTAAAGAAATCAACAGCCTCAAAGAAAATTTCACGAAGAACGCCTATAAACTGCGTGTCAAAGACATGTATCCCGGATGGAAAAAGCCGCGCCTGCTTTCCAGAACGTACAATAACGTCCGCCTGTATCACCGTGACTATATGGATATGCCCGACGATTACAGCAACGACCGTCCCGTTGCTTTGAAAAAAAACGTCACCGTCGGAAATTTAAAAGCCCCCGTCTTGCATTATTCCTACATCGATTTGACGCAAAGAATCGATAAATGGAACAGGTATTCTTCCGAATTTATGAAAACGGCAAAAGGCAAAAAGAAAAAATATTCTTCTTTGCGGCTGGCGATGGAATTCCCGTTTCAGTTTTTGCGTTATTATTTTGTGCGCCGCTATATCTTTTGCGGCTTTTACGGATTGGTCGAATCAATGACGGCCGCCTATTTCCGATTCGTCAAAATCGCAAAATTCCGTGAAGAAGAAATCTTTGAACGCGAAAAGATAAATGCCGAAAAACGTTAATCCGCATTAACGTTTTTCAACAAAACCATCAAAGCCTTTGCGGCGACATCGCATGCTTTGGCGGCGTTTGTTTCGAAATCTCCGAAAGAGTGAGTCCGCGTATCCGACATTGCCCGAATAACGGTGAACGGCACATCCCACAGCGTGGCGATTTGAGCAACCGCCGCGCTTTCCATATCGATACAAACGGCATTGCACGTTTTTTCCAATTCGTTTTTCTTTTCTTCTTCGGCAAAGGCATCCAAAGTTGCCAAAGTTCCCCGTCTGAATTCCGACGGAGCGTTCAGCCTGTCAGGCAAAAAGCCGTCCGTTTCCGAAAACGACGGATTGCCGCGAAACATCGGCATTGCCGATTCCGTTACGCCCGTTTTACACAAAGGCCCGCCCAAATAAACGTCGCCGTGAACGACATGATCCGGAACGACAACGTCAAACAAAGAAACAGCCGGATCAACCGCCCCTGCGACGCCGCACACAATAATATGGGAAGGATGATACGCCATAATGATTTTCTGAGCTTTTGCCGCCGCGAACGTTTTTCCGACGCCGCATCTGGCCAACACCAAATCCAGCCCGTTCAACGCAAAATGTTTTTCTTCAAACCCGCCTTCCAGCGTTTCGCCCCAAACGCCCAACACGTTTTCAACGGCGCGAAATTCCATATCCATCGGACACAACACGGCAACAATCGGCTTCATCTTTTCCTCCGTTTTTTTTCGCAGCTACTGTAAGCAAGCTGTTTTTGTTTGTCGATAAAAAAAAGGCTGTTATGATAAGCAAAGAACGACTTTCATAAGGCATTAACGATGAATAAGTGGCAAAAACGTTTTTTTGATTTGGCAAAGCTGGTCGCAACATGGTCGAAAGACCCGTCTTCACAGGTCGGAGCCGTTATTGTGGACGACAAGAAACGTATCGTTTCGGTCGGCTTCAACGGACTGCCCATCGGGGTCAAAGACACGGAAGAACGTTTGAACACCAGAGAAATCAAATACGAACTTATCGTTCATGCAGAAGCCAATGCAATTTTAACCGCACCGAAATCCGTTGCCGGTTGTACGATTTATGTCCATCCCTATCTGCCGTGTTCCAGATGTGCGGGCGCGATTATCCAATCGGGCATTAAAAAAGTCGTGGTGGAAGACCGTCCGATTCCCGAACGTTGGCTGAACAACTTCATGCTTGCCAAATCCATTTTGGAAGAAGCCGGCGTCGAAATAGAGATCGTCGCGCAGGATGAAGAAGCAAAAAATTAAAGCTTGTCAAAGACTTCCGGACGAAACAGCGACAACATTTTACGTACCCGTTCTTTGATGGCTTCGTCGGAAATCATCAGTTCGGGGTCAATTTTATCTTCTTCGGGCATAATGGTCATAATCTTGGTTGCCGATGCCGAAGAATAGATCAAAGCCGGCCACGTCATTAAAATAAAGGTCGGCAAATTAATTTGTCGGCTGATAATGCCTTGTTCTTTGGCTTTTTTAAACAGGGGAAAAATGCCGCGCGTTTTTTGGGCGACCCGTTCTTTAAACGCGTGAATCAGAGTCTTATCTCCCGTCAGCGTTTCGGATCCGACCTGTATCATCAAAGCGGGATATTTCGCCGAAGCCTTTGCAATAAAAAATAAAACGTGTTCCATGTTGTCGTACACGGAATCCGTCGCAGGTTCGGGAATCAGCGGAATCAAATATTCTTCGAATATTTCATTCAATATACGATCCAGATATTCTTCCTTGCTTTTAAAGTTATAGACAAACATTCCGGGATTGACGCGGGCTTTTTTACAGATTGCGCTGATAGTCAAACCGTTAATGCCGTTTTTTAACAGCATTTTTTTGCCGGTTTCTATCAAAAGCCTGTCCGTTCCTTTATTCGGTCTGGGCACTTTTAGGTATTCCTGTAAAATTTATACACTCCTATAATTTCGGTATAAAACGAAATCGATTTCGTTTCAATAGAATTAAAATATAACCTATTTGATAGGTAGAAAAACTTTATCATATTCTATATCTTTTAGATGTAATCATAATTTTGTTATTACGAGGGAAAAATGAAAAAAATACTCTTTACGCTGGCTTTGGCATTAACCTGCTTTGTGACGGCAGCTCATGCCGAATCGAAAAAAGTCGCTTTCGGAACCGTTTCCGCCGTCAATGTCGACAATAAAACATTTTCTATCAAAGGTGATGACGGAAAACACTATACGTTCCAAGTCAACCCCAAAACCGAAATGGAAGTTAAACACGATTTTTGGTTCAATTCCTGCGTCGATCTGAATGAATTGGAAAAAGGTTGGTGGGTGAAAGTGAAATACTATCCCATGAATCCGACTCATTTTGTCGCAGATGAAGTTGATATTCATAAATAATCGGATATAAAATACCTTTCGTCTTTTTGTTAAACGAAGGTATTTATGACGAACTTTTTATTGATCTCAAATCCGAAGTCCGGCTCTTTTAACAAAGAAACTCTGGCTGATGCCGTTGCTTCTTTCGAAAAAGCCGGACATGTCGTGTCTGTCTGTGAAACTTCCCATAAAGGTGACGGCGCAAAAATCATGGCCGCCGCCGATCATGAAAAAACTCCCGCCGTTATCGTCGCCGGCGGCGGCGGATTGGTTTCCGAAGTCATCGACGCTTTAATGAACCGCGACGACTATGATAAATTCACTTTCGGCATTATCCCGACGGGATCCTTAAACGTTCTGGCATTGGAAATGGGACTGACCGAACCGGAAGCCGCCGTTAATGCCATATGCTCGGGAAAAATACAAAAAATTACCTTGGGTCAGGCAAAAACTCCTGAAGGAACAAGGTTGTTCACCGTACTGGCAGGCGCCGGAAACGATACATGGGTCGTAAAAAAACTGAACCTGAAGCTTAAAAAATGTTCGGGAAAATGGGAATTCTTTAAAACGTTCCTGCGCGTTTCCCTGATTTCTTCAATTCCTTCGGTCAAAGCGGAAATCGACGGTCGCCCTTATGACGGAGACATGATTTGCGCCTGTAACGGAAAATATTACGGCGGACCTTTCAGAGCCGCGGAACTGTCCGATCTGAGCGAAGACGAATTCGAAGTCGTTATCTTGAAAAAAGTGACCTTGTTCGATTTGATGAAGCATATCTTTTCGGCTCCCATGAAATACTTGTTGCCAGAAATGAACGCCGTTGCTCTCAAAGCAAAAACTTTGAAAATAACCTCAGATGCTCCGGCGTATCCATTGCAAATCGACGGAGACATCATAAATACTCTGCCGGCGGAAATCTCCGTTTTCCCCAAAAAGCTGGCTTTGTACACGCGATTGAAAATCGATAAAAAATGATTTGGAACCCGATCTCTCTTGCCGCCCTGCTGACGCTTTGCTCGGTTTTGTGCCAGTGGACGGCTTGGAGATTCAGGTTGCCCGCCTTGGTTCTGCTGAGCTTGTGCGGCATCATTCTGGGACCCGTCTGCGGCATTATTTCCCCCGAAGCGTTCTTCGGCAAAAATTTAGCACCCCTATGTTCACTTGCCGTCGCCGTCATCTTGTTTGAAGGCGGCATGAACCTGCACTTTGCGGAATTGCATTCCACAAAAAAAGCCGCTTTAGGCATGATTGTTTTCGGCGCACCATTGGGATGGGCGTTGATTTCTTCGGGATTATATTTCATCGCGGGATTTAGCATTCCCGTCTCCGTTATGACGGGCGGACTGTTGGTCGTTACGGGACCGACCGTCATTATGCCCATGTTAAGGCAAGCGCGGTTAAACCCTCGCGTTTCTTCCGTCCTGAAATGGGAAGGCATCGTCAATGACCCTATCGGCGCGCTGTTCGCAACGCTGACCCTTGAATATTTCAGCTCTGCCGTTATTCGTCACGCCCCCGCAAAAGCTGCTTTGTTCCTTTGCGGCGCCGTCTTGCTGATTTCTTTAATGTCGTGCCTGACGGGGTTGTTCCTGTCCGCCGCATTCAGAAAAAATTGGGTGCCGGAATTCCTGAAACCGCTGTTTACTTTAGCTGCCGCCGTTTGCGTTTATGCCGCAGGAAATGCCTTGCAAAACGAAGGCGGATTAGTCGCCGTTACCGTCTTGGGAATGACGTTGGCAAACGTCCCGTTCCCTTCTTTCGAAGAACAACGAAGATTCAAAGAATATTTGACGACATTGCTGGTTTCTTTCGTCTTTATTATCCTGACGGCGACGTTAAAGCCAGAAGCGTTATTAAACTTGCCCGAAAACGTTCTTTTGTTCGTCTTTTGCCTGCTGTTTCTGATCCGCCCCTTAACCGTATGGTTGGCAACCGCCAAATCGGGGCTGACTTTGCAGGAACGCGCGTTCATCGGATGGATTGCTCCGCGAGGCGTCGTTTGCGTCGTCGTCGCGGGCTTGTTCGCTCCGAAAATGACGGCACTGGGATATGAAGACGCAAAAATCCTTGTCCCCATGATTTTTTGCATCGTCTTTTCAACCGTCATTTTGCACGGGTTCACCATCCGACCTTTTGCTAAACGACTCGGATTGATTCCCAAAGGCAAAGAAGGAGTCTTTATCGTCGGCGCATCGCCCTTAACAGCCGCTTTGGCGGAAATTCTTATAAAGCAGGACGTCCCCGTTTTGGTCGCGGACGGAAATTGGCAAAAACTAACCGCTTTGCGCCAGGCGAGAATCCCGACGGCTTACGGAGAACCTCTTGCCGATTCTTTTGAACATCAGGTTGATTTGACGCCTTATTCCATTCTGTTGGCCATGAGCGACAATGCCGCGTACAACACTTTGGTTTGTTCTCATTTTTCTTACGAATTCGGCGGAAATAAAAGCCTGCAAACGCCCGAAGACCATGAAGAAAAGAAATTCCACGCTTATCAAACGGCGGCGAAGCAAAGTATCCTGATTTCAGAATCGGAAAGTTTTGAAAAGCTGCAAAAGAAATTATTTTCGGGCTGGACATTCGGTGCCACGAAAATAACGGAAAAATTCACCTATAATGATTTCTTGCAAAAAAACGGACAGAATACCGTTGCCGTTGCCGTATTAAACGATGGAGGAAACGTCCGTTTTGCCACTGCGGAAAAGCCTTTGATACCGAAAAACGGAGAAACTTTGGTTTATTTTGCGGCGCCGCACGGTTTTCTAAGCCGTCTTATCCATCAACAGCCCGGTTAAAAAACCGACCAAATCGTCCGTTTGATAATCGCAAAAATCGGGACGATCCGATATTTTATTGTATCTGTTGTCCCGTTCGTTCGTCGTGATCCAAACGGTTTTCATACCGATATCGTGAGCCGTTTTCAGGTTTGTTTGGCTGTCGTCAAACATAATGGCGGTTTGAGGAGAAATATTAAACGCTTTCAACATGTTCCGATACGTTTTTTCCGCAGGTTTCGGCAGATACGCCGCCTCTCTTATGCTGAAAATGCCGTCAAAGCAATTGCGAATTCCCAAACGTTCGGTGACGCGTTCGGCATGTTGATAAGCACCGTTGGTAAAGACGTATTTTTTTCCGGGCAGCTCGTCCAGACAAGTTTTCAGCGCGGGATTTTCTTTCAGGCACGACAAATCCAGCTCGTGCACATAATCCGTAAAGCTTTCGGGCGCAATATTGTGTTCCAGCATCAATCCCCTGACCGTGGCGCCGTACTGTTTATAATATTCTTTTTGAATTTCAAACGCTTCTTCTTCGCCGACGTTCAGCACTTGCATAATAAACGACTTTATGCGTTTAGCCATCTGGTTGAAAATTTCTTCCGAAGACGGATACAATGTATCGTCCAAATCAAAAATCCAGTTGGTAATGCCTTTTAAGTCTGTCGCGATTCGATTCATTTTTTTACTCTGAAACCTTACGAGGGGAAGTTTATTATAGCGCGAACAGTTTAATAAAAGTCTAATTATTCCGTCGGCGTTTTTTGCTTCTTTTGTTTTTATATGGTATATAATAACATGAAATTTCAAGCGAGGTGGAATATGGAAACAAGAGTAGCCCTGATCGGCATCGTCGTCGAAGATATGAATTCCGTTATGGAATTAAACAATATACTGCATGAATACAACTCGTATATCATCGGGCGTATGGGATTGCCGCATCGCGAAAAAAACATCAGCATCATCAGTGTCGCCGTTGACGCGCCCCAAGATATTATCAGCGCGCTGTCCGGAAAACTGGGAATGCTGGCGGGGATTTCCACCAAAACCGTTTATTCAAAGTAACTTGCCGCCATACTGACGGAAAAGGTTCGCCCTGACCCGAAAGGAGAAATTTATGTACGATCCGAAATCTTTGAAAGCAGAAGATTTCATCAATCATGATGAAATTCTTGAAACATTGGCTTATGCCGAAGCTCACAAAAACGACCTGCCTTTAATAGAAACCGTTCTTGCCAAAGCCGAAGAACGCAAAGGTTTGTCCCACCGTGATGCCGCAGTCCTTTTAGCGTGCGAAGATCCCGCCACAAACGAAAAAATCTTTAAGCTGGCAGAACAAATCAAAAAAGACTTTTACGGCAACCGCATTGTTTTATTTGCGCCGCTTTATCTGTCGAACTACTGCATCAACGGTTGCGTTTATTGCCCGTATCACGCCAAAAACAAACACATTCGCCGCAAAAAACTGACTCAGGAAGAAATCAAACGCGAAGTCATCGCTTTGCAGGATATGGGACACAAACGTCTGGCTTTGGAAGCCGGCGAAGACCCCGTCAACAACCCGATTGAATATATTTTGGAAAGCATCAAAACCATTTATTCAATCAAACACAAAAACGGTTCGATCCGCCGCGTCAACGTCAATATTGCCGCAACGACGGTTGAAAACTACCGCAAACTGAAAGAAGCCGGAATCGGTACCTATATTCTGTTTCAGGAAACATACAACAAAGAATCGTATGAAAAACTGCATCCGACGGGTCCGAAACACAATTACGCCTACCACACCGAAGCGATGGATCGCGCGATGGAAGGCGGAATTGACGACGTCGGATTAGGCGTTTTGTTCGGATTGGAATCTTACAAATACGAATTTTCCGGACTGTTGATGCACGCCGAACATTTGGAAGCCGTCCACGGCGTCGGTCCGCACACAATCAGCGTGCCGCGCATCTGCCCCGCCGACGACATCGATCCGACTTCGTTCAAAGACGCTTTGTCCGACGATTTGTTCGCGAAAATCGTCGCCTGCATCCGCATCGCGGTTCCTTATACGGGCATGATCGTTTCCACGCGTGAAAGCCAAAAATCGCGCGAACGGGTTTTGCATTTGGGCATTTCCCAAATCAGCGGCGGATCACGCACCAGCGTCGGCGGATACGTACAAAAGGAAACCAAAGAAGAAAATTCCGCTCAGTTCGATTTGTCGGACACGCGCTCACTGGACGAGATTGTCAACTGGCTGATGAAAATGGGATATATTCCGTCTTTCTGCACGGCGTGCTACCGCGAAGGGCGCACGGGCGACCGCTTTATGGCTTTGTGCAAAAGCAAGCAAATTCAAAACTGTTGCCACCCGAACGCTCTGATGACGTTAAAAGAGTATTTGGAAGACTACGCATCGGAAGAAACAAAACAAGTCGGATACGATTTAATCCGCCGCGAATTGAACAATATTCCGAAAGAAAAAGTCCGCGCGGTTACCGAAGAACGTCTGGAAAAAATCGAACACGGAGAACGTGATTTCAGATTTTAAACCGACTCCCGAACAAAAAAAGCTCCCGAAAACGGGAGCTTTTTTATACGGGAATCCGTCGCCGTCATATCAACAATACGCCCAACAACTGAGCCGCCAAAATACGCAACGCCAAAGTCAACGGATAAACCGTGGCATACCCCAACGGCGCCGCGTCGGCACCCGACATATTGGAAATAAACGTCAATGACGGCAGGCTTGTAATACATCCCGACAGCGCGCCGCAAAGCGTCAGGTAATTCATCTTTTTATACAGTTTCATAAACAACCCGACCGAAAACAGCGGAACCGCCGTAATCAAAATACCCATTCCGATAAGCGACAAACCTTCTTTGCTGGCGATCAAGCCGAAGAACCCCGCTCCCGAAGACAATCCGACGACTGCCAGAAACAAAATAATGCCCAAGTCTTTAAAGGCTTTTAAAACCGTCGGCGGCGTATAAAAAATAATACGTCCCAAAGACCCTCTGTACGACAACAGCAACGCCGTCACCAACGGTCCGCCCGAAGCCCCCAGAGTCAAAGGTGTTTCTATTCCCGGTAAACGGAACGGAATCAACCCGATTAAAATCCCCAGCATCATGCCGATAAAAAACGGAATAAAGCGTGTCGTATTCAACGCTTCGGTGCTGTTGCCCAAGTACCGAACCAAAGGCAAAACGTCAACGGCTTTTCCGACGACAACGACCGAATCGCCGTACGCCAGTTTTAAATCAGGTAACGGCGACAAGGAAATGCCGTTTCTGATCACGCGGGAAATCACCCAATGGCGGCGGGCATGTCCCATAATTTTGCGCAACGGCTTTCCGACCCGAGAAGGCTTTGTCACGCGCAAGGTCTGAGATTGAATTTTATTTGCGCTTTCCGCCATCAAATCGCGTTTCGGATCAACCTGGAACAACATGGATACGGTTTCAAAATAGCTTTTCGGTCCGAACAGCAACAAAACGTCACCGACCTGCAATTTCGTATGTTCGTGAGGCACCAGATATTCGTCACCGCGTTTCATTCTTGAAACCGCCATGACGTAATGCACCATTTTTAAAAAATGCCCGATTTCAATGCCGTTAAAGTTCGGGTTGTTCACGACGACGTTAAAGGCTTCCATCTGAGGATTATCCTGTGCTTTTCGATATTCATAAGAAGCCACTTCGTCTCCGATATTAACGCGGCAAACGAACTTCAACGCGATAAAGACCATAATGCTGGATAAAATCGTGAACGGATAAGCCAAGGCATACGCCAATCCTGCGTTTGCGATTTCTTCGGCTTTGACGCCCAGTTCCCCCAAAATCTGCTGAGCCGCGCCCAACGCCGGCGTACTGGTAACCGCACCCGAATAAAGCCCCAAGGTTTCCGAAAGCGATATGCCCGAAAATTTATAAATCAGCACGGCGATAAACGTGCCCAAAATCACAACCGCCAAAGCGATCAAATTTAAGGTCAGCCCGTTTTTTTTCAAAGACGCAAAAATTCCCGGACCGACGCTTAACCCCATGGAATAAATAAACAGAATCAACCCGAATTCGCGCAAAAATGCCAGCACGTCCGCATTCAAAGAAATTCCGCCGAAATAAAGGAAATGTCCCGCAATCAATCCGGCGAACAGCACGCCGCCCATACCGATACTGATGCCTTTGAACTTCAGATTTCCAAGAAAAATGCCGCAAAACGAGGTAACACAAATGCACAGAATCGTCAAAATTGTCAAAGACATGGCATTCACCGCAGCTTGAGTTATGTTTTTTCTTATTTTACAGGTTATTACAAATAAATAAACAAAATCATAATAAAAAAAAATTTATATTTAAAAAGCCCTCTGCCTTTACAGACAGGGGGCTTTTTACTGGTGCCGCAGGAGAGATTTGAACTCCCGACCCACGCATTACGAATGCGTTGCTCTACCAGCTGAGCTACTGCGGCGCTTGGTGTCCTTTTATATCGTTTTAATCCCGACTGCAAGAACTTTTTTATATTTTTCCGACGAAATATAAAAAATCCAAGCCGAACGCTTTTTATACGTCCAAATTGACAACGTTCAGAGCATTATCCTGTATGAAATCGCGGCGCGGTTCCACAACATCGCCCATCAACATCGAAAATACGGCTTCAGCCTGATCAAAATGGTTGATCTTTACCTGCAACAAAGAACGCGCATTCGGATCCAGCGTCGTTTCCCAAAGCTGTTCGGGATTCATTTCGCCCAGCCCTTTATAACGCTGAATCGAAATCCCTTTCCGTCCGACTTTCGATATCGCATCCGAAAACGCCGTCGGTCCCGTCAGTTTAAATTCCGCATCTTTCGTCTTAAACAGACTCGTCTTCTTATAAAATTCCAACAAATCTCCCGAAAGCTCGTTTAACTTGACGGCTTCGCCGCTGGTATAAATATTAACGTCCAACGTAAACGTTTCCGTAACCCCGCGCAACGTGCGGCTGAAAACAAACGAACCGTCCGCAAAAACGGCTTTCCATCCGCGTTCGTATTCAGGTTCGATTTCGTTCAGAC
>HF994934.1:21698-27287 GCA_000434295.1 Acetobacter sp. CAG:977
GAAACACAAACGCCGGCTTTCGACGCATCGTTATAAACGTCGGGATTGAATAATCCGTGAATTGCCGACTGTTCGATAATCTTTGCCGGAATTTTTGCCGACAGGGTTTCGATTAAATGTCTGGCGGAACGCGCTTCTTCCGCTTGGCGAACCAAATCCGCTCCCGCCAGCTGAACGCCGTCATAGCGAACCAAAACGGCGTCTTGCGTCGCCATGTTGATCAGATAATCTTCCATGGCGCGGTCGTCTTTTAAGTAAATTTCCGAATTGCCGCGACGGGCGCGATAAAGCGGCGGCTGAGCAATATAAACATAGCCGCGTTCTATCAGTTCGGGCATCTGGCGGAAGAAAAACGTCAACAACAACGTCCGAATATGCGCACCGTCAACGTCAGCATCCGTCATGATAATAATCTTATGGTACCGGCATTTATCCGCATTAAAGTCGTCTCTGCCGATTCCCGTTCCGAACGCCGTCACCATCGTGCCGATTTCCGCCGAGCTCAACATTCTGTCAAAACGGGCGCGTTCAACGTTTAAAATCTTGCCTCGCAACGGCAATATTGCTTGTGTCGCACGGTTGCGTCCCTGTTTCGCAGAACCGCCCGCGGAATCACCTTCCACCAAAAAGATTTCGGACAAAGCAGGGTCGCGTTCCTGACAATCCGCCAGCTTTCCGGGCAAGGAAGAAATGTCCAAGACGCCTTTACGGCGGGTTAAATCCCGTGCACGACGCGCCGCTTCGCGCGCAGCGGCAGCTTCAACGACTTTGCCGATGATCTTGCGCGCTTCCACAGGATGTTCGCCCAGCCATTTTTCAAGCTTGTCTCCGACGATGCCTTCCACAACGGGACGGACTTCCGAAGAAACCAGCTTGTCTTTCGTTTGAGACGAAAATTTCGGATCGGGAACCTTGACCGACAAAACGCACGTCAACCCTTCGCGCATATCTTCGCCCGAAAGCTCGACTTTTTCTTTCTTTAACAGCCCCGTTTCCGCCGCATACGCGTTAATCGTGCGGGTCAGTGCGCCGCGGAACCCCGCCAAATGCGTCCCGCCGTCGCGTTGCGGAATGTTGTTCGTAAAGCAAAGCGTCGTTTCGTGGTAACCGTCCGTCCATTCCATCGCCAAATCAACGGTTATTCCGTTCTTTTCGCCCGAAATAGCAATCGGCTCTTCATGAATGGATGTTTTTGAGCGGTCAATAAAACGCACAAACTCCAAAATCCCGCCTTCATAGCAAAATTCGACTTCGCGGGGATTGCCGGGACGTTCGTCCTTTAAATGCAAATGAACGCCCGAATTCAAAAAAGCCAGCTCGCGCAAACGGTGTTCCAAAGTATCAAAATTGAAAACCGTATCCGAAAACGTTTCCGAAGACGGCATAAACGTTACTTCGGTACCCGTTCTGTCCGCAGGCACGGCATCGCCCACGACTTTTAACGGAGCAACCGCAACGCCGTTGCGAAACTGCATATAATGTTCTTTGCCGTTGCGCCAAATCCGCAAATCCAAAACCGAAGACAGCGCATTGACGACGGAAACGCCCACGCCGTGCAAACCGCCGGAAATCTTATAAGAATTCTGGTCAAATTTTCCGCCCGCATGCAGCTGAGTCATAATGACTTCCGCTGCGGAAACGCCTTCTTCCTTGTGCAAATCCGTCGGAATGCCGCGACCGTTGTCCCGTACCGTAACGGAACCGTCGGGATTGATAATGATATCCGTCTTTGTGCAATATCCCGCCAAAGCTTCGTCAATCGCGTTATCCAAAACTTCGTACACCATATGGTGCAATCCCGTTCCGTCATCCGTATCGCCGATATACATCCCCGGACGTTTGCGCACCGCGTCAAGGCCTTTTAATACCTTGATGGACTCTGCGTTGTAATCCGAATTTTGATGTTGAGCCGTTTCTTCCGTCATTGATACACCTATACCGTTTATGACATTTATGACGCCGCCGATACCGGCGAAGCCTTGGTTAATTCTTCCACGGCGATATAATGCGCCGCTTCTTCAAGCCCTTCAAAGGCTTTTTCTTCCGTGCCCGTCATCCACACCTGTGTCTTCAGAGCCGCAATTTCTTCAAACAGCGCGTAACGCCGTTTCCTGTCCAAATGAGCCGTTACTTCGTCCAACAATAACAAAGGCAACGTCCCCGTCCGTTTCGCCTGAGCCTTTAAATGAGCCAGCAAAACCGAAATCAAAAGCGCCTTTTGTTCGCCCGTAGAGCACAACGCCGCCGCCTGTCCCTTTTCTCTGTGAAACGCCGAAAGTTCCACCGTATGAACGCCGCCGACCAAGCCGCCTTCCGCATATGACTTGCGTGATTGGCGAAAATGCTCTTCAACCTTCAGCACCGCGTCTTCTTCGTTTAAAAGCGACAAAAAATCTTCGCCGCCGCCCGTCAAAGACAATACGGCACGCGGAAATTCCGTAACGCCGTTCTCAAGTTCTTCGACCAGCATTTTCAAGGTTTCCCGTCTGGAAAAGGCTATCTTTGCCCCGTATTTCCCAAGCGTCCGTTCCAATGCCGACAGCCAATTCGAATCGCCCGTGCCTTCTCTTAACAGCTTTCCCCACTGTTTCAATGCGCGGGCGTACGCCGCACAGTTGCCTGCATGACCGACAAAAAACGCCTGAGTCAGCCTGTCCCAAAAACGGCGACGTCCCGCAGGTTCTCCGGAAAACAGGCGATCCATCGCCGGCGTCAGCCAAACGGCACAGCAGACCAGCCCCAAATCGGCTTGGCTTTTACGTTCCTCTCCGTTAATCAGGATACTGCGCCGTTCGTTCTTTGCCCCGATTGAACCGAGACCGGTTCCGATTTCAATTTCATCGTCGCCGTTTTTAATAACCGCCGCAACAGCCCAAGGAAACGAAACGACGTTATTTGCCGCATTTTTTCCCGTTACGTCCGAAAAGCGGGCATTGCGAATCCCCTTTCCCGGAGCCAGAAAAGACACGGCTTCCAACAAATTTGTCTTTCCCGCGCCGTTTGCCCCCGTTAGCACGATACGATGCGCATTTTCGGGCAATTCCACGCGCGAAGAAATATAATTCCTGAAATTCGTTAAGACGATTCGGCGCACGAACACGCCTGCAGGCGCCAAATCTTTGACGCCTTCGGCAACAGCGCCGCCCTCGCCCCTTTCGGGAAGAGAGCGCGCATACATAAGCCCGTTCGCCGTAATAATCGTTTTACACCCGCATCGGCATGAGAACAAACAAAACGGCAGGATCCGACATATCCGTCAACAAAATCGCCGCCGCAGAATCCAAAAATGCAATTCGCGCCAAACCGCCCTTGATCTGACGCAATACGTCCAGCAAATAAACGTAATTCAGACCGACTTCCACGTTTTCGGAATCGTATTTGGCTTCCAATTCGTCGCTTGCACTGCCTTCTTCGGCATTTGCGGAAGAAACGACAACCAAATCCTTGGATATGCTTAACCGCACGGCGCGCGATTTTTCGGAAACAACCGCAACACGGTCAACCGCCGCCATCAATGCCGCCGCCTCGACTTCCAAAACTTTGTCGTTATCCAAAGGAATAACGCGTTCGTAATCGGGATACGTTCCTTCAATCAACAACGACGTCAAAACCAAATCGCCGAACGTAAACTGTATCTTGTATGTTGACAGCGCGACTTTTACGTCGCCGCTTTCTTCCGCCAAAAGCTTGCTTAATTCGCCGATCGCCTTGCGCGGAACAATAACGCCCGGCATTCCGGAAGCCCCTCCCGGCAAAGCGGATTCGGCACATGCCAGACGGTGTCCGTCCGTTGCCACCGCACGAAGAATCTTTTCTTCTTTGGAAACGGCTTCATGCAAATAAATGCCGTTCAGGTAATAACGCGTTTCGTCCGTCGACACCGCAAAAGACGTCCGTTCGATCAAATCCCGCAAATCCTGCGCCGGCAACACGAATTTATGCGTCATTTCGCCGTCGGCTATCGTCGGAAAATCTTCGCCGGGCATCGTCGCCAAAACAAACTTTGCGCGTCCCGAAGAAATGTTCAGCTGACCTTTTTCGGCATTTTGAGAAAATTCGACTTCCGCGCCTTCGGGCAACTTACGCACAATTTCGTACAGCTTGTGCGCCGACGCCGTAACAGAGCCCGCCTTTTCAACCTTTGCCGCCGTATTTTCGCTGATTTCCAGTTCATTATCCGTCGCATTCAGGATAATGCCGTCGTTTTTCGCCGTAATTTTGACGTTCGACAACAAAGGATTCGTATGCCGGCGTTCAACAACGTTCTGGACATGGGACAAAGACTTTAACAATGCAGCACGTTCAATCGTAAACTTCATGGGACCTTCTGCTAAAATAAAAAAAACGGTTAAAAAATCGGCATCCGCCGCGATGGGGGAAGTATACCACACGCCCCCTTTTTCCCAAACAAAAAAGATGCTTTCAACGCAAAGATTTTTTCACAAAATCACAAAGGTTTTCAACGAGTCGGAACTGCAAACCGATTCAAGAGGAACGCTTAAGACAGCGACCGGCGCAACCCTTCGACTTCTTCGCGGAAAGACGGGTCTTCCGCCATCATTTCTTCGACCTTTTTAACCGCATGAATGACCGTCGTATGATCGCGGTCGAATTTTCGCCCGATCTCGGGCAAAGAGCGCGGCGTCAACGCTTTTGCCAAATACATCGCCACCTGACGCGGGCGCGCAACCGTCCGTTCGCGCCGCTTCGATTGCATTTCGGAAACTCTTATCCCGTACTTATCCGCAACCTTTTGCTGGATTTCTTCTATACTGACGCGGCGATCGACAACGTTTAAAACATCCCGCAAAACGTCGCGCGTGCGCTCTAACGTCACGGAACCGCCCATCAGCTGAACGTGCGAAACAACCCGAATTAACGCCCCTTCCAGCTCGCGTACGCTGGACGTCATCTTTTCCGCCAAAAATTCCATAACGTCTTGAGGCACATAAACACCCAAAGCTTCCGATTTGCTTTCCAAAATCCCCAAACGCAATTCGTACGTCGTCGGATGAATATCCGCAACAATTCCCGACGCCAATCTGGTCTTCAAACGGCTTTCCGCCCGTTCCAAATTCACGGGCGGCTGATCCGCCGACAAAACAATCTGTTTGCCTTCGTCTATCAACGCGTTAAACGTATGAAAAAATTCTTCCTGCGTGCTTTCCTTGCCGATCAAAAATTGAACGTCGTCTATCATCAAAACGTCAACGGAACGCAACTGTTCTTTAAAAGAAAACGTGTCCTTGGCGCGAATCGCACGAACGAAATTAAACATAAACTTTTCGGACGGCATATAAACAACGCGACGCGACGGATTGTGCGCCCGAATATACCACGCAATCGAATGCATCAAATGCGTTTTGCCCAAACCGACGCCCGAATATAAATAAAGCGGATTAAACGGAGGCACGTCGCTTTCCGCGACCCTGTGCGCCAAAGCATACGCATATTCGTTGGGCTTGCCGACGACAAAATTTTCAAAAGTAAAACGGGGGTCAAGCGGCGCGGACAAATTGTCCGAAGCATCCGAAACTTCGGCGACCCTGTCCAACAAAACGGACGGCGACCGCACCGGCTGTTCGGGAA
>HF994934.1:27302-33145 GCA_000434295.1 Acetobacter sp. CAG:977
GGGAACGGCGGCTTCGGGTTCCGAACCGAACGAGCGTCCGATTCCGACCTCAAAAGACAACGCTTTTACGCTTTTTGAATTTTCCAGCCACGTTTCCGTTATTTCATCGGCGAAATGACGCACGATATAGTCCCGCATAAAACGGGTCGGCAAATAAATGCTGAGCGTGCCGTCCTTCAGTTCGCCCGCCGACATCGGTTCCAACCAGCTTTCAAATGCGGAATCCCCCAACTTTCGGCGCAAATCGCGGCAAACCGACTGCCATTCCGCCGTCAATTGTTCAAACTCTTTTCCCGTCATTATTTGAAAGCTCTCCGTTCAACCGAAAAGGAATCGATTCCCGCCGATTCTTTGCCGTGATACTACTGTCCCGACCACAGAAACGCAACACAACAAAACGCGGAAATGCGAATAAAAAAACTTGACTCAAGATATTGTGTCCGCCCCTTAAAAAAAACAGACGGAACTCATACAAAAAAACGGCAGTGCCGCCCGCCGATAACAATAAACCCCTTTGCCGAAGCGTCCCCGTCGCACAAAAGTGCGCCGGCCTGTTCGACAAAGGGGCTTGGTGTAAAGCCTAAGCCTTATGCCATCGCCTTAACGCGGGCAGACAGGCGAGAAACCTTACGGGCCGCCGTGTTCATGTGCATCGTGCCTTTCGATACGGCGCGCATGATTTCAGATTCAGCCGTCCGGAACGTTTCCTTCGCTACAGCCTGATCACCGGCGGCAATCGCGGCTTCTGCTTTTTTAATAAACGTACGAACGCGGCTCATGCGGGTCGAATTGACAACAGCGCGACGCGCATTGCGGCGAATACGTTTTTTTGACGAAAGATGGTTAGCCATTTCCTATAATCCTGCTTCTTTCATAGAACCGAGACCCGCTTTATATAATAAAGCCGCCCCCGCGTCAAGCATTTATGCTATTTATGTTCAAATCGCGGCGCACGTTTTTCCGTTAACGCCGACAAACCTTCCCGCGCATCCGCCGACATCAAAGACAATCGTGCCAGCGTTTCTTCCGAAAAACCGTCCGTTTTTCCTTTTTCCGCTTCGGCAATCGCGTGCTTTGCCAAAGAAACTCCCGCCGCAGGCATCGAAGCAATCCGTTCCGCGACCAACAAAGCTTCAGGAACGACTTCCGCAGAATCGGCAATTCTGGAAACCAGCCCGCACGCCAAAGCTTCGTCCGCGGAAATATGACGCCCCGTCAAAATCATGTCCGCCGCACGGGCGCGACCGACACGGCGCGACAGCATCGATACGCCGCCCATTTGCGGCAATACGCCCAAAGTCATTTCGGGAAATCCGAAACGCGCGTTGTCTGCCGCAATGACAATGTCGCTCATTAAAACAAGCTCCAGCCCGCCGCCGAACGCGTATCCGCAAACCGCCGCAATCACGGGCTTACGGCATGCCGATATCCTTTCCGCCGATTGACCGTACAGCCCTTCTTTGACCAGCTCGGAGCTTTCTTTCTTTGAAAATTCCGACATGTCCGTTCCCGCCGCAAAAAAAGAATCGCCGCCTTTTAAAACAATCGCACGAACGGAATCGTCCTTGTCCAGCTGTTCAAACGCTTCCGCCAAATCGTACAGCATCGCCGCACAAACCGCATTCATCGACGACGGGCGGTTCAACCCGATAACCGCAACAGACCCGTTCGTTTCTACCGTAATCGTTTCAAAACTCATCTTTCCCCCTTATGGCTGCCCGTCCGTCGTCAGTTCAAAACGGACGATAACCGGCGAACCGTCTTCTACAGAAATATCCAGTATTTCTCCGTCACGCTCGTACTTTTCGTGCGAAACGCCTTTCTTCCTTTCGCTTGTCCGGCGCCAACCCAATTGTGGCAATGTCTTGGCATAAAAAGAAAAAATGTCTTTCGCCGTCAGCTTTGACGTTTCCGCATAGGCTTCGATAATCCTGCCCCCCGGCGTATCAAACGAAACACCGGTGTCGTCATGCTCCTGCAATCCCGGCATCAAAGGCAGATCTTCGAATCCCGATACGAATTCAGCCCGCTCGGCGTGCCCCCGGAACGGATATGCGCAATAAAACAAAAACAAAATCGTCAGAAATATCTTCTTCATATTTTGTTTTTACATCATTTTTACGCCCTTCTCACTATAAAAATTCGGCGCGCTCGGTTATGATAGGGCGGCATAAGGAAAAAATGACATGTTTTTCGATTCTTTTTTTGAAAAAAACGGCTTTAAAAGCCTTGAACAAAAGCTTTTAAACGCCGGTGCAGACGGGAAAGTAAGCCTTCTTTCCCCGAAAAAACGCCCTTCAAATCAATTCTGGGATTCGCAAAACGCCTCAAAATTCTTTGCATCGCTTTCTTATGCGGAAACGCTCTTCGTCAAATATGCCGCCGCTTTCCCCGAAATATTTGGTCAAAGCGCCTGTAATGCCGCGTTACGATTCTTTGCCGCGCAAAAATCCGCTTCCGACTTAAACGCCGAAAACTACGAAAACACGATAAAAGAACATATCGCTTTGTTAAAAGATCTCTACGGCGCCGCAAAAAAAATCGATAAAAAAACAAAATCATGCCAAGCATCCCTGTTCGCCGAAAATTACGAACGCTTTGCCGATACCGCCCTTGACAAACGATTTGAAGCCGCCGCTTTGGAACGCATCAAAGACGGTTTCTATGAAGATTCCCGCCTTTGCGTCGCGGAACCGGATTGGATAAAGACGTCTCAAAAAGAACTGATCATCTGCGAAATGCCGCATTTTTCCGACATTTTCAGCGCTTCGGAAACGGAAATCAAAACGCTTGGCGACATTTTGATTCTTTGCGCGTTTCGAGACGGCGCTTTTCCCTTATTTTGCCCCGACGACTGGGGGATTGCGGATGACGGAAAAATCATTTTAAAAAAATGTTCCGCCTTTGTTATTTTGACCGATCCCCAGCGTAAAAGCTTAAACGCTTTTACCCGAGCCGCCGTTTGCGAAAATTATGCCGAAGCCGCAAAAATCCTCTTTACAACGGGGATGTTGCCACCGCTGTTTCCTTTATCCGAACTTTCAAAGATTTTAAAAAGCTGTCTGTCTTGCGATGATACCCCGCTGCAAAAAGCAAACCGCGTTTTTTCAGCCCTTTATGAAAACGGCATTTTGCCTTTGCCCTCTTTTTTTCTGTTGCGCCAATCGTTAAATGTTTTTAACGCTTTTGCCGAACGGTTCACGAATCATCCGTGGGGAGGTGCCGAAGAAGATTTTAAAGAATGGATAAAAATCGAACCATTAAAAACAGACGTTTCTTCGCCGTCGGATTTTTTAAACGAAGGAATGAAGGCGCCCGAAAACTTTGCGCTTACGCGCCGCGTGCAAAGGAAAAAAGACAAAAGCTTCATTAACGACCGAAAAAAAATCCCCGAAATGATCAAACAAGGCGAAGCCGGATACCGTTTCCGCAAACGATCTTCGGGAATCGGAGCGCGCATTATCGTTCCGTTATTGGCGCTTTTGTTTTTAGTGATTGCCGTTGTTTTATTTTAAATGGCAGGCAGGCTGGCGCGCTGAGCCGCATTCATGGCTTTATAAACGGCGCGCGCATTATCGGTTGCGGACGGGACGCCCAGGTGTGCCGCCTGTAAATAATAAGTCCACGACTTTGTTAAATCCTGCCGCACGCCTTTTCCCGTCGCATACATCCATGCCAGCAATTCTACGGCTTCGGCATCATCGGCCTGAGTCCTGCGGCGAATGGTTTCCAAATCAAACGGCGTCGTTTGACCGTTTTTGACGGCCTTGACGATTTCCTGCCAATTTTCGGTATCGCCCGTTTCAAAAATATTCGTATCAGTCGGATCGGGAAGCTCTCCGTGTTTTTCGGTCCATACTTTTTCGGAAACGGATTCGACGCGTTTAAAATCCAATCTGGCCTGTTTTTTTGCAGAACGAGTATAATAAGCCGGCAATACGCCTTCGTTTTCATCCGTCAAAAGGTTTCTGTACATCTGGTCTGCCGTCAGGCCGAAGGCACCGGCGCAATACGGAAACAGGCAAAACGACAAAAAAACAAAAGCGACCTTTTTCATAAATAAAAAATCCCCGTCCCGAAACATCAAGACTTATTTAAGGATTTCCCCCTTATAATGTTATAGACCATATTTGTGCTAAAAGAAAGGTTTTGTCATGCAAAGGCCTGTGTTCCCTCTTGTACGCCTGCCCAACGGGCACGGATTGCCCCTGCCTTCTTATGCAACGCCTTTGTCTTCGGGAATGGATCTGTGCGCGGCGATTCCGTCGACTTTGCGAATCGCGCCCCACGAATACGAAATTATCCCAACGGGATTCGCAATATCTTTGCCGCCCGAATTGGAAGCCCAGATTCGTTCGCGGTCGGGATTGGCTGCCAAAGAGGGCGTCTTTGTTTTAAATTCGCCCGGAACAATCGATGCCGATTATCGCGGAGAAATTTCCGTCATCCTCTATAATGCCAGCAATAAAATCTTTGTCCTGAAACGGGGTATGAAGATCGCTCAGATGGTTATTGCTCCGATTGTGCGCGTTGATTGGAAAGAAGTTTCCGCTTTGGACGTGACGCAGCGCGGCGCAGGCGGGTTCGGCTCGACGGGGATATGACGATGAAGCTGTTGCCGGCTGTTTTTTTTCTGTTTGCCGCCTTTAGCTTTTCTTGCGAGGCCGGTGTAACGGGATTACCGATACCGCGTTTTGTTTCGTTGCGCTCAAATCAGATTAACTTAAGAACGGGGCCAGGAATGCGTTATCCCGTTGAATGGGTGTATATGAAAAGCGATTTGCCCGTCGAGATTACCGCCGAATTTGAAAATTGGCGCCGTATCAAAGATTGGGACGGCAAAGAAGGATGGGTTCACCAACATATGTTGTCGGGCAGACGAACGATCCGCTTAAACAAAGAAGCTTTATTGTTACGCGCTCCGGCGAAAGGGGCGTTGCCCGTTGCCAAAGCGGAAGCCGGCGTTATCGGTAAATTGGAGATGTGCCCCGAACACGTTGATTTTTGCAAAGCCGATTTACAAGGATTTCAGGGCTGGCTGCCCAAAGAAATTTTATGGGGCGTTTATCCCGACGAAGTGTACGAATAAAATAAAAGCGGAAATTCCTTCCGCTTTTATTTTTTATTTTCCTGAACGTTTTTTAATCTCTTCCAATTCTTTGATGCCGTTCTTGTCATAAGTATAATAGTAAATCAATTCGCGCTCATTAATCCGACCTGCATCAATGGCGGCTTCAGGTATTCCCCATATGATTGATGACGGCCACAGCAAAAAATTCAAAAAACCGTACAACATCTGAGCGCTTTCGGCGCCGTTTCCCACTCCCAGATAAAAATTTCCGATTCCCGGCAGCAAGTTTAAAAGCCCCGCCGCCAAAGGACTGGCAGGCTTTTCCCAGTATCCTGTCGGTCTGTCAACGCTAATGCCGTATGACTTCAGCTCGCGTAACTGGTTTTCTTCCATTCTGGTCAAAGTCGTGCATGCCGACAGGCAAGCAACAATTACAACTGTAAAAAGTTTTAGTTTCATTTCCGAACGTCCTTTTGTTTTTGGTTAAACAAAACCCACCTTAATGATCATAAGGTGGGCGGATGTTCAGAAACCGCATATAGACAAAACGGCTCGACCTATTGGGCAGATAGCCGTATTCAGCCGACATCCGCCCGTATAAGAGCAGAAATCGGCATAACTGTTTTTTAAAGTCGTATATACCGTACGACCGTCTATATAAGGGTTTCTGACGCCCTGAACGGCTGGTGCCGTTCAATTCAGACGTTAGCAAAAAACACTTGTTTCAACAAGATTGTTTTTACTTTAAAAAAGAGGCTCTCCTGTCGGAGAG
>HF994934.1:33161-46628 GCA_000434295.1 Acetobacter sp. CAG:977
GAGAGCCTCTTTTTATCTTATCCTTTAACGCGAATGATAACCTCTATCCCGCGAATGTCCAAATGCGACGGAAACCCCGGCAACGTTTGAACGCTCAACATATCTTCCGTTATGTCCTCAACCTTCCCGCTATCCTCATAATATATATGTCCGTGCGGCGTCACATTCGTATCAAAAAATGAACAATCCCCGCCCGTCACAATCTCTCGCATTATCCCCAATTCCTTAAATTGGTTCAATGTGTTGTAAACCGTCGCCAAAGATAAATCCATTCCTTTGACACAAGCTTCCTTATACAATTCCTCCGCAGATACATGGCGGTGCCCGTTCTCAAATAATAAACGAACCAAACCCATACGTTGCTTCGTCGGACGCAAATTCGCACGACGTAATACTTCTACCGTCCACGCATACGGTCGATTTATCTTACCCATTCTTTATTTTCCTTAAAAAATATTCCTTATCCTTCTATGATTAAATAAAAAAAGGGTCTTTTCAAGACCCTTTTTAAAATATGGTGTAACCCGTTGAAAAACATCCCTTTCAGAGGGTTTAATCCCCCGTCAGCAAACGGGCGATAAACTCTTTTACCGTCGGAAGCTGACCGTCCTTAAAAAACGGATCCGTCGCAAACCGTACGGCATTCCCGCCCGCAAACATCAGCTCGTTCTCCACAGGAAATCCGTGCGCAACACGATACAGCTTTTCCTGAATGCAGAAATACCGCGAATCAGGTTCCTTGCCCGTCGTATTATGTTTGCCGTTCTGAGACCAGCCGGAAAATAAACACTGCGAAATACAACCCATGCAGTTCGTTCGCGCTTTCTGAATGTTCTCGTTATCACGAGGCGTCACAAAAATAATCTGATTCGTCGGAACACGCAAAATTACCGTGCGTCCCTTCGAAAAATATTCGTCCGCTCGCACTTTGTCCGATTGCGCCACGTATATCTTGCGATGTCCGATCTCTAACGGCGCCTGAAAATCCCCTTCCGGAGATTCTTTATAGTCCATCGTCGTCGAAGAACGTTCAAACAAATCTTTTAAAAAAGCGTTGTTTATCGCAGAAGACGCAAATCCCGTCGGACTGAAACGCTGCAAAACCACGTCGCCGGGCTTTAATCCCAGCAAAGTCTTTTGCCACGCTTGAGCAACAGGGCTTTCTTTCGTCAACAGGGGACGCGTCCCGAATTGAAACGCCGTCGGCCCGATTTCGGGATTGTCGATAAAACGCTCGAATTCGCGTAAATACCAAACCCCGCCCGCAATGATAATCGGCGTGTCATTTAACCCCACCTCCTTCATCGCTTGGCGCAACGCCAAAACACGAGGATACGGGTCTTCCGCAACATTCGGGTCTTCGCTGTTCGACAAACCGATATGCCCGCCGGCTTTCCAAGGATCTTCATAGACAACGCCGCCCAAAAATTCCTTGTAAGAATGATAAGCGCGCGCCCATAAAGCCTTAAAAGCACGACCCGAAGAAACGATCGGATAATAAAACGTTTTAAACGAAGACGCTATCTGAGCCAATTTATACGGCATCCCCGCCCCGCAGGTCACTCCGTGAATCAGCCCCTTTGCACCGGCCAAAGCCCCTTCCAAAATCGAAATGGCTCCGCCCTGTTCCCATAAAACGTTCAGATGTATGCGACCAAGCCCGCCTGATATCTCATAAGCCAGCTTCGCCTGCGTAATGCAGCCTTCTATCGAATGGCGCACCTGTTCTTCAAAACGTTCCCGTCGGGATTTCGCCTTGATTTCCATCGGTATCACGTTCCCGTCTTTGTCAACGACATCGGGAATAACGCCGGATATCGTGCCGACCGCATTTTCGGCCGCCCACGCTCCCGCCGTCTTGCCCGTCGATACGGCAACGCCTTTGCCTCCCTCTATCAGAGGGAGGACTTCACGACCCGATATAAGTATTGGTTTCAAAGGCTTCACGAGCATCGCTCCCTTTTGATTTATGCGTCGACCTGTTCTTCCGTCTTGGCTTCCAGATCTTCGCCCGTTTCCTGATTAACGCGCTTCATGGACAGTTTCACTTTGCCGCGATTGTCTATGCCGATGCATTTGACTTTTACATGATCGCCTTCGTTGATGACGTCCGTTACTTTCGCTATGCGCTGCGGCGCAATCTCGGAAATATGAACCAAGCCGTCCTTTGCTCCCAAAAAGTTCACAAAAGCGCCGAATTCAACAACCTTGACAACTTTGCCGTCGTAAATCTGGCCGACTTCCGGTTCGGAAACAATGCCCAATATCCACTGGCGCGCCGCTTCACCGGCTTCCTGCGAGAACGAAGCTATCTTGATAACGCCGTCTTCGCCGATATCTATCTTGCATCCCGTCTTTTCCGTAATTTCGCGGATGACTTTACCGCCCGTGCCGATAACGTCGCGGATCTTGTCTTTGTTGATCTGCATCGTCGTAATGCGGGGCGCATTTTCGCTGACGGATTCGCGCGGTGCTGCCAAGGCTTCCGCCATCTTGCCCAATATGTGCAAACGGCCTTCCTTCGCCTGCTTCAACGCTATTTCCATAATTTCCTTCGTAATCGAAGTAATCTTAATGTCCATCTGCAAAGACGTTACGCCGTTTTCCGTCCCGGCAACCTTAAAGTCCATATCGCCTAAATGGTCTTCGTCGCCCAAAATATCCGTCAAAACGGCAAAGCGCCCGTCGTCTTCCTTAATCAAGCCCATCGCGATACCGGCAACGGGATGTTTCATCGGAACGCCCGCATCCATCAAAGACAGGCAGGAACCGCAAACCGTCGCCATTGAAGACGAGCCGTTCGATTCCATAATTTCCGAAACGACGCGAATGGAATACGGGAATTCTTCTTTGGACGGCAACATCGGATGAATGGCGCGCCACGCCAATTTTCCGTGTCCGATTTCGCGGCGGCCGGGAGACCCGATACGCCCCGTTTCGCCGACCGAGAACGGCGGAAAGTTGTAATGCAACATAAACGGCTGACGATATTCGCCCGTCAAGGCATCAACGATCTGTTCGTCTTGTTCCGTTCCCAGCGTCGTAACGACCAACGCCTGAGTTTCGCCGCGCGTAAACAAAGCAGAACCGTGGGCACGAGGCAGAATTCCGACTTCGGCGCATATCGGACGAACCGTCTTGGTATCGCGACCGTCAATACGGATGCCCGTATCCAAAATGGCACCGCGAACGATTTCGGCTTCCAAAGCATGGAAGACGCGCGAAGCAACAGCGGCTTCGGCTTCGTTTTCGGCAACGGACGCTTTCGCCGCATCGCGAATTTCCGCGACTTTATTCTGGCGTTCCAGCTTGTCCGTAATTTTGTAAGCCGCACGAAGATCATCGCCGAAATCTTTCATAAACTTGTCATGGACAATCTGAAGTTCGGGCGCAGGAGCCGGCAAAACCCAAGGTTCTTTCGCGCATTCTTCCGCCAACGCGATAATCATGTCAATGACCGGCTGCATCTGTTCGTGACCGAACGTAACGGCACCCAGCATGACTTCTTCGGTCAATTCGCCGGCTTCGGATTCGACCATCAAAACGCCCTGAGACGTCCCCGCGACAACCAAATCCAGCTGAGACGTTTCACGATCCGCCAACGTCGGGTTCAACAAATATTCGCCGTCTCTGTAACCGACGCGCGCAGCCCCGATGGGCCCCAAGAAAGGCAAACCCGACAACGTCAATGCCGCCGAAGCCGATATCATCGCAACGATATCGGGATCGTTTTCCATATCATGGCTTAACGTCGTGCAGGTTACCTGCGTATCGTTGCAATATCCTTTTGCAAACAACGGACGAATGGGGCGGTCGATCAGGCGGGACACCAAAATTTCGTGTTCTGCGGGACGACCTTCGCGACGGAAAAATCCGCCCGGAATACGTCCGGCCGCATACGCCTTTTCCTGATAATTGACCGTCAAAGGCAGGAAATCTTCTTCTGATCCTTCGGGAGCCGTTTTCGCCGCACATACCGCGCAGTGTACGACCGTTTCGCCGTAGCGGACAATGACAGAGGCATCAGCCTGACGTCCGATCTTACCCGTTTCGATAGACAAAGGGCGTCCGCCCCATTCGATTTCCTTGCGGAATACCTTAAACATTGACATTTCTTCTTTTTCTCCTTCTTCCTCCGACCGTTCGGAGAATCTTGTCGTCATTGTTTTCCAACTAAATTAACTAATTTATACTTTTTAGCCGGCATACGCCCTGAACCCAAAGCATATGCCGGCGAAATTTCTTTAGCGGCGCAATCCCAAACGCGCAATCAAGCTTTCATAACGTGCGGGATCTTTGCCTTTTACATAGTCCAGCAAACGGCGGCGCTGCCCGACCATAATCAACAAACCGCGACGGGAATGAAAATCCTTCGCATGGCTTTTTAAATGTTCGGTCAGATTCTTAATGCGTTCCGACAAAATGGCAACCTGTACTTCGGGTGAACCCGTATCGCCTTCTTTCGTCGCGAATTCTTTAATCAACTGCTGTTTGCGTTCCGCTGTAATCGACATCGCATACTCCTTAATTTCGTTATTGAGTGATGACACGCACGGGGCGGACAAAACCGTCCCGCACACTGATCAAAGCCGTCAAACGACCGTCGCATTTTGCCTGAAAAACCGTTTCTTCCGTAATAATCGCGCCCGAAGGCTCTATTCGGGACGGTTCGTAAGGCAAAAACCCGCCGTTCGACAGCAATCGCGCTTCTGCTTGCGTAACGGCCAGTGCAGGGATGTCGTCCAGCACGGTCTCTACGGGCAAAAGCTCGTTTGATTCTTTAGAAATATGCCCCATCGCTTCAAGATATTCCAGCGAAAATGCATTTTCTTCATAAAATTTTCCGCAACGCGTCCGGCGAAGAAGGCATATATGCCCCAAACACCCTAATTTTTCCGCCATATCCCTTGCCAAAGAACGCACATAGGTGCCTTTGCCGCAATCGACTTCAAAATATGCCGTCCCGTGTTCGCTGACGCTGATCAGCCTCAAATCGTCTATCCGAATCCGCCGCGGTTGCAATTCTACGGGCTTATTTTCCCGCGCCAAAGCATAAGCGCGTTGCCCGTTGACGTGTACCGCCGAAAAAATCGGCGGAACCTGTTCTATTTCTCCGATAAATTCCGGAATGACCCGCAAAATGTCTTCCGTGCTCGGGCGTTTGTCATTAGAGGATATAACCTCTCCCTCAGCATCGTCGGTCGTCGTCTTTGAGCCCCAGCTGATTCCGAAACGGTATGTTTTTGCTCCGTTCATAACGTACGGGATTGTCTTTGTCGCTTCGCCCAAAGCAATCGGCAGGACTCCCGACGCCGAAGGGTCAAGAGTGCCCGCATGCCCTGCTTTTTGTGCATTGAACAGCCGTCTGACGATCGAGACCGCCGTTGTTGAACAAAGTCCTGCCGGCTTATCCAGCACTAACCAGCCGTTTACGGCTTCTCCTTTGCGTTTTCTGCCCATTTAATCCGTATTTCCGCAATCATCGCGACGTTAAAATTGCGCGCAATACTACAATAAAAACTTTGTACTGACAACCGCTCTCTTTCCCGAAAGAGCGCAATATTTCTTTACATGAATTATTTAAATGCTATCCTTTTTGACGGATGCATCGCATCAAGTGCCCCCCCGGGCGCGGAGCCGTCAGAAGCTCTTACAATGAGCGGCACCGATATAAGTGTCGTTAATCCGTTTTGAAACGGAATTATATCCCCGAACCGGTTATATGGTCGGGGAGGTTTTGACGTATGTTCAGATTCTTCGGCTTAATTTCTGAAGGATTAAAGGTCAAAACGATCATTCTCATTGTATGATTTCTGAACTCTCCGACCGCCTTTTCAGGCGGTTTTAGTTCATTGAACGCTTTATTCTAAAGGAGACGATATGAAATCTTTCTTTCTACTGTTGGGAATTATAACATTATCAGGATGCGGAACGATTTTTTCGGGAACGCAACAAAACGTAACCTTTAACTCAAACGTTCCGGAAGCAAAAGTTTATGTTAACGGAATGCCTGTATGTTCAACCCCTTGTGCCGTCGATTTAAAACGCAGTCAAAGCAATGTCATTGTTATGCTAAAAAAGACGGTTACGAGAATGCGACAGCCGTATTAACCTCTCAAATAAATCCGGTCAGCTTTATTAACCTGTCGGCTCTATACAGCTGGACAACTGACTTTTTATCAAACGGCGTATGGCGCTATTCTCCTGACTCCGTCTACGTGGAAATGGAAAAAACCGGCATAACTCAAGCCGAACGAGATAAATTAAAAAAAATCTCGGAAATACGCCGTTACGTCTTGTTCAATTTTGCCCCGTTGAAAGCCGGAAATCCTGAACACATCAGGACATTAGCCTCCGTAACCGGATTACGGGAAGAAAGCATAACAAAACTGCTAAAAAGTTCTCCGGACGAAATTAGTGCTGCTGAAAAAATCGTTTCGGCTGTTTAATTTTCATAAAAAGCCTCCTTTTTCAAGGAGGCTTTTTTAAATCAGGCCGAAATGTTCCAACGCGTTAAATATGCCGTCTTCGTCAACGTCCGACGTAACATAATCCGCCGCAAGCTTGGCTTCCGCGACGGCATTGCCCATCGCTACACCGATCCCCGCGTACTTTAACATGTCAATATCGTTCCCGCCGTCTCCGAATACCATTATCTCATCGCGCTTTATTCCGTAACGTTCGGCAACCTTTGCAATCCCGACAGGCTTCCCGCTATCCTTCCTGATCACGTTGATCAGTAACGGAGACCACCTTAACGCTTTGCATTCGGGCAATAATTTCATCAACGGCTTTTCTTCTTCGGGCGTTACGTAAACCGTCAGCTGAAAAATTTCCGCAGGCAAGTTGTCCATATCCGCCAAAACAGGCGTTACATGCGACATCCCCACCAATTCCAACAGCTCCGTCACGCGGGAATCTATCAAGTTAAACCGATTGCCCGAAACCGTTTCAAAACAGCACGCAATATTGTGTTCCGCCAAATACGGCAAAATCGCGCTTACGGATTTTAAAGCAAACGTGCTTTGATAAATTACGCCGTTCTTATCGAAACAGTACTGACCGTTAAAAGAAACAATCCCGTCAAAGTCAAAATATTCTTTTAAAAAGTCCGTATCTTTCGGCGCGCGACCCGTCGCGACAAAAAGCTTAATCCCTTTTTCGCGCAACATATTTAAAGCCCGTTGCGTCGAAGCAGGCATTCGGTGCGTTTTAAAGCTGATCAGCGTGCCGTCAATATCAAAAAAAACCGCTTTTATCATTCCGAAGCATCTTTTTCGTCATCGCGCACGACAGCCAAATCCCTGCGAACTCTGTCCGAAGACAACAGAGCTTCTATTTTTCCGGCTTCGTGTTCGGATTCATCGGCGAAAAAGCGTACTTCCGGCGCAACGCGCAAACGCATCTGTTTTGCCAAAATCGTACGGAAAAATCCGCGCGCCTGATTCAGCGCCTTTGCCAAAATCAACGCCGTTTCATGGTCGCCGCCCAAAGGCAATACAAAAACCTTGCAGTATGAAAAATCCGGCGAGACCCGAGCTTCCATGACGGAAACGGACGGTATGTCAGAAAGTTCCTTCGGAATATTTCCGGTTTGAAACGCTTCGGCAAAAATATGGCGAATCTGTTCCCCGACACGCAACTGGCGCTGAGAAGGCGGCTTTGAATTGCTCCTCATCCCTTTCTCCCTTAAACGCGGATTTCTTCCAGTTTGGCGGCGACTTCTTCAACTTCGTAGCATTCGACTACGTCGCCGACCATAATGTCGTTATAGTTTTCAAACGACATCCCGCATTCGTACGTTTCACGGACTTCCTTGACATCGTCCTTAAAGCGCTTCAACTGAGCCAATGCGCCCGTGTAAATGACGACGTCATCACGCAACAGACGGACTTTCGCACCGCGACGGACAACGCCTTCCGTAACCATACAGCCCGCAACCTTGCCGACTTTGGAAATCGAAAAGACTTCGCGTATCGTCGCATAGCCGATAATCTTTTCTTTCAATTCCGGAGCCAACATCCCTTCCAATGCCGTGCGGATATCGTCCGCAACATTGTAAATAACGGAATGATAACGGATTTCGATGCCGTCACGTTTGGCAGCATCGCGCGCCTGTGCATTCGCACGGACGTTAAAGCCGATAATCAGCGCGTTCGAAGCCTTTGCCAGCGTAACGTCGGATTCATTAATACCACCGACCGCAGCATGTAAAACGTGAACACGAACTTTATCGTTTGCAATTTTGTTCAAAGTCGCTGTAATCGCTTCGACAGAACCCTGAACGTCAGCCTTGACGACAACGGGCAGTTCTTTGACTTCGCCGGCTTTAATCTTGTCAAACATTTGTTCAACGGCCGAACGCGCGCTCTTGACCTGAAGGGCTTCGCGTTCCTTGCGCTGGCGATAGTTCGCAATTTCGCGCGCTTTGTCTTCGCTGGCAACGACAATAAAGTCATCACCCGCCGCAGGCGTGCTCTGGAACCCTAAAACTTCGACAGGAACAGAAGGCGTCGCTTCCGTCACGCGCTGACCGCGTTCGTCCATCAAAGCACGCACACGACCCCAGTCTTTGCCCGCGACAAAAATATCGCCCTGACGCAGTGTCCCGCGCTGAACCAAAACCGTCGCAACGGAACCGCGCCCCTTTTCCATCTTTGCTTCAATAATGGCGCCTTCCGCCGAGTGGTTCGGGTTTGCTTTCAAATCCAAAACTTCCGCCTGAAGCAAAATCGCTTCTATCAGCTTATCCAGATTGATGCGTTTCTTTGCGGAAACTTCAACCGACAATACGTCGCCCCCAAGGCTTTCCACAACAACTTCGTGGCTTAACAAATCCATGCGAACCTTTTCAGGATCCGCCCCCGGAACGTCAATCTTGTTAATCGCCACGACAATGGGAACATTCGCCGCTTTGGCATGACGAATCGCTTCTATCGTTTGCGGCATAATCCCGTCGTTCGCCGCAACAACCAAAACAACAATGTCTGTGACTTTCGCACCGCGAGCGCGCATCTCGGTAAATGCCGCGTGCCCCGGCGTATCAATAAACGTTACGCGCTGACCGTTTTCCAAGCGTACCTGATACGCACCGATATGTTGCGTAATCCCGCCGGCTTCGTGGCTGGCAACATCCGTCGAACGAAGGCTGTCCAACAACGACGTCTTGCCGTGGTCAACGTGCCCCATAACCGTAACAACGGGAGGACGCGGCTGTTTCAATTCTTCCGGATCATCCGCATCACGCAGCCCTTCTTCCACGTCGGCATCGGAAACACGACGGACGCGGTGCCCCATTTCTTCCACGACGATTTGCGCCGTATCCGCATCAATCGTCTGGGTAATCGTTGCCATAACCCCCAGCTTCATCAGCTGTTTTACAACGTCCGCTCCGCGTTCCGACATACGGGACGCCAGTTCCTGAACGGTAATCGTTTCGGGAATGACGACTTCGCGATAAATTTTTTCGGCAGGCTTTTGCTGACCGAATTGTTTTTGGCGTTCCTTTTCGCGCGCACGTTTAATGGAAGCCAGGCTGCGTCCGCGTTCTTCGCGTTCGCCGTCCCCGCTCATCAGCGAGGAAAGATTCATCCTGCCGCCGCGCCATTTGTCTTCGCCGCCGCCCCTGCGCGAATAGCCGCGTCCTTCGTCGTCGCGCGATTCACGGCGTTTGGAAGGCGCTTTACGGCGCGTATCAGTTTCAAAATCATCGCCCGAAGACGCCGAATGGCGCGGTTCAAAAGAACGCTTCGCCGGTTCCTGACGCGGTTGAGACGGACGATTGTCCGATGCCGCAGGCTTGCGCGACGCTTCCGTTGACTGAGAACGGGCGGCTTCTTCCTTGGCTTCTTTGGCTCGCATAGCAGCTTCTTTGGCTTCCGCCTCTTTTCTTTCGGCTTCTTCCTTGGCTTTGCGGGCTTCTTCCTCCGCACGGAGTTTGGCTTCTTCTTCAGCCTGACGCTTGGCTTCTTCGTCAGCCTTCATCGCATCTTTTAAAACTTTTAAACGGTGCGCCTTTTCGCTGTCCAGCTCTGCCGACGTTTCTCCGCCCTTCATTTGGACATTCCCGCGACCGTCCGTTACAAACGAACGTTTCTTGCGCACTTCGACCTGAACAGGTTTGGATCTGCCGTTCGAAAAGCTTTGGTGAACACGCCCGACCTCAACCGTCTTCTTTAATTCCAGCTTCGGACGATTCAGCGTCAATGGAGCATTCGTGTTTTTGTCTTTAGCGTCAGTCATTCTGAACAAGCCTCTATTTCAATCGTTAAACGTTCGTCTTTCTTTCAAAAGCCATGCACCGCTTTGCTTCGGCAATGAATTTATCCGTCGCTCCGCCGGGTTTCAACCCCGTATGGATGCTGTGCTCGCGTCCCAGTGCGTGCGCCGTTTCATCGCTTGTCAAAAAGCGTAAAACCGGCAATCCCTTCGATAAGCGGAGAAGTTTCTCCCTGCCGTCCGAAGAACCGTCTTCCGCCTCCAAAAGCCAAGCCAGTTTCCCTTTGCGCAGCGCTTCGGACACTTTGTCAAAGCCGGACACAACCAGCCCCGCCTTTTTCGCCACGCCCAACAAATCGCAACACCGGCGGACAAATAAACCGTCCACCCGCTCCGCAAAGTCGTCAGGGTAAGTTACTTTACCCCCAGCCGCCTTTGCAAACAAGCCTTTTGTCATGGCCGTGCGCAGCACTTCAATATCGCAGCGCACCCAAATCCCCCGTCCCGGAAGTTTGCAACCGAAATCCGCAACCAATTCACCCGAAGGCGAAACGCAAAAACGTAACAGTTCTTCTTTCGGATACGATTTCCCCGAAACAATACAGCGCCTGAGCGACCCTTCTTCCGGGGCATTCAAGGGGGCTTCCGCTTGTGCAAAAGCCCCCGTATCGCCCAAATCAGGCTTTCGGATTGCCGTTTTCGTCAAACCAGTGCTCCCGAGCCTTCATAATCAATGCGTCGGCATCATGCGCCGTCATCGCGTTTTCGCCGAGAATGTCCAAAAGCTCGTCATTCGCCAAATCGGCAAAATCATCCAAAGTCTTTACGCCGCGTTCCGCCAGCTTCACAATCATCGCAGGCGTCAGACCTTCAAAGTTTATCAAGCTTTCGTCAACGCCCAATTCCTTGCTCTTAACCGCAAATTCGGCGTTCTGCTTTTCAACAAAAGCCTTCGCGCGGTTCTGAAGTTCGGACGCCAAATCTTCGTCAAAGCCTTCTATCGACGAAATGTCTTCCGTCGGAACAAAAGCAACTTCTTCCACCGACGTAAAGCCTTCCGCAACCAGCAAATGCGCTATCATGTCGTCTACATCCAACGCATCCATGAACATTTGCGTGCGAACTTTCGCTTCGCTCTGGCGGCGTTCGGATTCTTCGGCTTCCGTCAATATGTCAATGTACCATCCCGTCAGCTGAGACGCCAAACGTACGTTCTGACCGCGACGACCGATCGCCAAAGACAGCTGATCATCGGGAACGACAACTTCGATTCTGTGCGCTTCTTCATCCATGACAACCTTTGCCACTTCGGCAGGAGCCAACGCATTCACGATAAACGTCGCCGCGTCCGGAGACCATTGAATGATGTCAACCTTTTCCCCTTGCAGTTCCGTTACAATCGCCTGAACGCGAACACCGCGCATTCCGACGCATGCTCCGACCGGATCTATGGATGAATCCTTTGCCGTAACCGCCATCTTTGCACGGGAACCGGGATCGCGCGCAACCGCCTTGATCTCGATAACGCCGTCATAAATTTCCGGAACTTCCTGACAAAACAGCTTCGCCATGAACTGGGGATGCGTGCGCGACAAAAAGATTTGAGGTCCGCGGGGTTCCTGACGCACGTCCATAATGTAAGCGCGGATACGATCCCCGTTATGGAATACTTCACGGGGAATCAGTTCGTCGCGGCGCAACAAAGCTTCGGCTCTGCCCATATCCACGATAATGTTGCCGCCTTCAACGCGCTTTACAATGCCGTTGCAGATTTCTCCGACGCGGTCTTTGTATTCGTTATACTGGCGCATACGTTCCGCATCGCGAACCTTTTGAACGATAACCTGCTTTGCCGTCTGAGCCGCAATACGCCCGAAATCAATCGGAGGCAGCGGGTCAATGATGTAGTCCCCGACCTTTAAAGACGGATCTTTCTTTACGGCATCGGCCAACGTGATTTGAGCCGCTTCGTTTTCTATGTTTTCCGGCGCTTCAACGACTTCGATATAGCGCGCCAGACGAATTTCGCCCGTCTTGCGGTCAATCGTCGCTCGAATGTCGTGTTCCTGACCATATTTCGAACGACCCGCCTTTTGAATGGCGAATTCCATCGCCGTCAGGACTTCGTCTTTTTCTATGCCCTTGTCGCGGGCGACCGCGTCCGCAACCTGCAAAAGTTCGGGACGCGGTAAAGCTGCCGTATGTTCCATTTCTGCCTTCCTCATTTGTTTACTCGTCGCTTGACGGCGCAAAAGCCTCAATCAGCTCGTCCGTCAGTATAAGCTTTGCCTTGGCAATGTCCGAAAAAGGTATCCTTACTTCTTCACCGCCAAAGTCCATAATAACCGTGTCGCCTTCCGTCCCGCGCAGACGCCCGCTGAAACGCTTGCGCCCGTTCAATAAAACGGAAGTCTCTATCTTGGCTTCAAATCCTTTAAAACGTTCATAGTCCGCCGGCTTGACCAAAGGACGGTCAACCCCGGGAGAGCTGACTTCCAATGAATAATTGCCCTCTATCGGATCTTCTTCGTCCAAAATCGGAGAGATGGCACGGCTCAGATCCGCGCAATCGTCAACCGTCATCGGCGCTCCGTCACGGCGTTCCGCCATAACCTGCAACGTTTTGCGCTTTTCGCCGCCGCTGACCATAATGCGCACAATGTCGTAGCCCATCTTGGCAAATACGGGCTCAAACATGGCGTTCAGCTTCTCGTTCAATGTCAAAGGCCTTCTCCTTCTTCGGTACAAAAAAAAGCGGGCCTTTCAGCCCACCCTCATAACTCCGTATCGGACCACAAGAATGTATCTCTTTTTCCTTGTACCAAACGGAAATCCCCGAATCAAGCCTTTTTTTCAACTTCCTGAAAATGGTAAAAATTTCCCAAGCCGGATGTCATTAAAAATTCTTTTATCTCGGCAGGAACATTGCGCAGTACGCGGATTAAATTCCTTTTCGCCGCTTCTTCGCATGCTACGATCAGCATCCCCGCCGCCGATGAATCCACTCGGGTACACTGCGAAAGATCAAAAACAACCTGAGGTTCCGGCTGGCGGCGGATTTGAAGGTATATTTCAAAAAAAGCCCCTTCGTCCGAAGCGCAAAACTCCCCCAAAATCCGGTATTCCCTCTCAACAGCCGTCGCCGTTACTTTATATTCCATTTATTTGCGCCTGAACGTAAGATAAACCGGTTTTTTGCCCTGAGCCAACGCCTTTTGTTCATAACGCGTCGGAACCCAATCCGACGGC
>HF994934.1:46660-64029 GCA_000434295.1 Acetobacter sp. CAG:977
CCGCCGCCAATCGTCCGCACAGCGCGCCGTCCATTCAAAATCCGAAGATTTCATCAAATGTTCCAACGACCAGCGGATATATTTCATGTCATCGCTGGCAATTCTCAGTTCGCCGCCCGATTTTAACAGTCGCGCCAAAACCGGCAAATTCTTCGGCCCGATAAAACGACGGTCGCGATGTTTCTTCTTTGGCCAAGGATCGGGAAACAGAACATAAATCCGACCGAAGCTCGCGTCTTTAAAATGTGAAAACAAATCCCGGACGTCTTCGTCATAAACGCGCACGTTGTCAACACGCCCCGCAGCCAAAGAAACCGTTTCGCCGTCAAAATCGCCTTTGCCTTCCGTTCCGCTCAGATGCACCAAAAGGCTCGTCACGCCGTTCACGAAAACTTCCGCTCCGATAAAAGCCGTGTCGGGACGACGGCGCGATTGTTCCGCCAAATGCTCGCCGCCGCCGAAACCGACTTCCAACCAAACGTCTTCGGGCGTAAAAGAAAACTCGCCCGCAGGATCAACCGTTTCCGACGCTTCAAAATGCCGAAGCCTTACCTTCGGCAAAAAAGAATCAAGCAATACAACGCGTGACGCTTTCAGCTTTTTGCCTTTGCGACGTCCGAAAAACCGGTTTTCCTTGTACTGACGAGTTTCCATTGTCCCTACCGTTTAAAATGCCGCTTTCAACGTTTCCGCCAAATCCGTCTTTTCCCACGGGAACGCCCCTTCGACATCGGGAATGCGGCCGAAATGTCCGTACGAAGACGTCGGTGAATAAATCGGACGGTTCAGCTTCAAATGCGTCCGAATGCCCCGCGGGCTTAAATCCATCACTTCGGGCAGTATCGCCGACAAACGCGCTTCGTCAACCTTGGCCGTTCCGAACGTATTTAAATAAACCGCCAAAGGTTTCGCAACGCCGATGGCATAAGCCACTTGAATCAGCGCCTTGTCCGCCAAGCCCGCCGCAACAATGTTCTTTGCCAGATATCTTGTCGCATACGCCGCCGAACGGTCTACCTTCGTCGGATCCTTACCCGAAAAAGCACCGCCGCCGTGAGCCACCGCTCCGCCGTAAGTGTCCACGATAATCTTACGCCCCGTCAATCCCGTATCGCCGTCGGGACCGCCGATCACAAAACGACCCGTCGGATTGACGTAAAATTTGTCTTCGGCGGGAACCCAGCCTTCGGGCATAACTTTTTTAACGACACCGCGAACCGTTTCGCGAATTTCCTCATAAGAAACCTTGTCATCGTGTTGCGTTGAAACAACCACCGTATCCACATCAACGGGTATGCCGTTTTCATAGCGTAACGTCACTTGGCTTTTGGCGTCGGGACGTAACCAATCGACTTCTCCCGTATGACGCATGCGAGCCAATTCTTTTAATATTTTGTGAGAAAGAGCCGCAGGAGACGGCATCAATTCCTGTCCCTCGAGTTCGTTTGACGCATAACCGAAAATAATGCCTTGGTCGCCGGCACCTTCTTCCTTGGTTTCCGAAGCATCAACCCCGATCGCGATATCCGCAGACTGGGCATGCATATAATTTTCAATCGTCAAAGTACGCCAATCAAACCCTGCCCCTTCATAACCGATTTCGCGGACTTTTTCCCGAACGGTTTTTTCTATCCGTGATCTGTCAAACGTTTCGGGCAAACGAAATTCGCCGCATAAAATAACCCGATCCGTCGTCGCCATTGTTTCAACGGCGGCACGCGCCTGCGGGTCGGCACCGAGAAATAAATCCAACAACGCGTCCGAAATACCGTCGCAGACCTTGTCCGGATGCCCTTCGGATACGGATTCACTGGTAAAAAGATAACTCTTTTGCATAAATGTTCTCCTCATGTCCAAAAAATAATAACGCCCCCAGTGTATAAAACACCGAGGGCGCTTTGAAAAGACTTTTATCTGATCTTACGAATTTTCTTCGTTGTCGTCTTCGTCGTTTTCAACGTCGTAACCGCAAGATTTCGCCAACGATTTGACAAGTTCGAAAACTTTGCGGGCAACGGTACGGTCTTGAATTTTATAGTAAGCGCGTACCAGTTCCAACGTTTCGCGTTTGCTCATCGGATCATAATGAAAGTTGGCGGGTTCTTCTGCCAAACCGACGGCACCGGCAAGCTTGCGGGGGCTGCGTTCGGCAACACCGTCGTTCATTTCTTCAAAGAAAAATCCGATGGGAACTTCCAAAACTTTGCTGATGTCGAACAAGCGGCTGGCTCCGATACGGTTCAAGCCGCGTTCGTATTTCTGCACCTGCTGAAACGTCAAACCGATGGCTTCGCCAAGTTTTTCCTGGCTCAAGCCCAACAACGTACGGCGCAGCTTTACTCTGGACCCGACATGGACGTCAATCGGATTGGGAGATCCGTCTTCCGTACGCCCGCGGGATGATCTTCTGACTACTTTATTCATAATGAGCCTCTCTTGTTTATTCCTTTACCCCCTCGGGGGTAGCGGTGCATCCTAGCGTAGATAAGAGCGCGAAATCAAGCTTTTTATAACCGCTCCGGCGTTTTTTTCACGCCGCAGGATACTGCGCGTTTCCGCCCTCATTTTAAGTAGAATAGTATCTTGTCAAAAAAAATCAATAGAAATGCAAAAGAATATAATCTAATTGCTATACGTTTAAATCTTCAAATTTTTCTTTCCGTCTGCATTTCTTCACGCTATTTTTGGTATATGAGTAATACAGGCCTTCTTATTTCCAAAGTTTTCTGGCCGGCGTTCTTCTATCCGAAAACGCTGATCGCCGTCTTTGCGGCTTTGGTCGTCCTGACGCTGTTCCTGTCCGTCCGCCTGATACGGACAAAAAAAAGAATTTCCCGCATGAAAAACGCTTTGAATATTCGGGAAAATGCGTTGGAAGCCATGCCCGACGGCTATTACATGTGGATGTATGACGACGTCGGTTTTTTGGAAAAAACTTTCTGTTCCCGAAGGCTTGCCGTCATGCTGGGATTAACGGGCGGGTTTGAATCTTCTTTCGAAACGTTGGCTGAACGGCTGACGCCTCAGTCCGCCGAAGAACTGAGCAACGCTTTAAGAAAAATGCGAAATGAAGGAACCCCGTTCTCCGTCGAAGCCGAAAATTCGTCGGAAACCGCAGAATTCCTGATTTCGGGGTTCAGACAAACAACGGATAACGATCGGCCTTTGCTGGACATTATCTGGGTGCGCGACGTCACGGAACATGAAAAAAAATACCGAAAACTGAACGCCGAATGCGCCGAACAAAAAAAACGACGCGCTTTTTTTGAAGCAGCCATTGACGCTTTGCCTTTCCCCGTGTGGATGCGCAACGAAGATTTGCAGATCGTGTTTTGCAATCCGGCTTATGCCCGCGCCGTAAATGCCGCTTCGCCGGAACAAGCCGTCTTGAACGCCGGCGAACCCGTCTATGAAAAATCTCCCAGAGAAGCCAGAATACTCGCCGCCGCCGCACGCGCTTCGGGAAAAGAACACAAATCCGAAGAATTCGCCGTCATCGACGGAAAAAGAAAAAGGATCGAGGTCTCTGAAATTCCTTTGCCCTCCGAAAATGATGCTTTCAGAAACAGAACCATCGGCTTTATTCGGGACGTTACCGCCGAACAGGAATTAAAAGAAAAATTGCAAAATCATATCGCTTCTCATAACGGCGTTTTGGAGCACCTGAAAACCGCCATAGCCGTGTTTAATATGGATACGCGATTGCAATTCTATAACACGGCTTTTCTGAGACTGTGGGATTTGGAAGAAAACTGGCTGGACGGTTCTCCGACGTATTCTGCGTTTTTAGATTTGCTGCGTGAAAAACGCAGACTGCCCGAAAACCGCGACTTTCGCGCTTATAAAAATCAGGAATTACGGTATTTTTCAACTTTGGTCGCCGCTAAAGAAGACATCATGCATCTGCCTTCGGGAATGACGTTGAGACGTATGCTGACCCCGCATCCTTTGGGCGGGCTTTTGATTACGTACGAAGACGTTACGGGACATCTGAGCATGGAAAGATCAATGACCGTACTGAGCGAAACGCAATGCATGCTGATCAATCAGATGAGAGAAGGAATTTTGGTGTTCGGCAGCGACGGAAGGCTCAAACTGGCGAACAAAGCGTACATGAATTTGTGGCATTTTTCGCCGCAGGATTACAAAAAATCGGCGCCATCCGTTACCGATGTTATCGAAAGCCAGAAAATATTCTTTGAAAACGACGCGGACTGGGCTTCTTTAAAAGAACAGCTTTTGGGCGTTGTTTCGTCTCATACGGGAGAATTTTTTCAAATCCTGCGCCCCGACGGAAAAACCATCGAATTCAATGCCGTCGCTTTGCCCGACGGAGGCATCTTTGTTTCCTTCTTTGACGTAACGGAAGAAGAAAGAAATTCCGCCATGTTGACGGAAAAAGACAAGCTATTGTCCAGATACAAACAAACCGCTCTTCAAGCCGACGAACTGAGGTCTTCGTTCGTCAAAGCCTTAAAAACGGAAATCAGCACGCCTTTGAACACGTTAAGCGAAACGGCGGCTGCGTTAAGCGCCGAAAAAATCAAAGGATTGAGCAAAGAACAAAAAAATGCTTTGCACGCATTAAAAAACACGGCATCAAATTTGAAAACGCTGTTGGACGACATGACGGATTTGGCATTATTGGAAACGGGTTCCAGCGTTTTGGAACTGGACTCTTTGAGCGTTCCCGAATTGATAAAAGCCGCCGCAAATTCCGTCAGGGAAAAAGCCAAACTTTGCGGGATTTCGTTAAAAACCCAGTGTCCCAACGTTATTGAACCTTTGATTGCCGACAAAAAACGCTTAAAACAAGTTTTATATTACCTGCTGAACGATGCTTTGGATGCGGGCTACAAAGGCGGAACTTTGTTGCTCAAAGCAAAAAAAACGGAAGAAAACGGCGAAAAGAAACTTTGTATATGCGTTTGCGCGTCGGGGCTTGATTTGAACGACAGGCCGAAAGAAGCGGAACTTTCTTTCGGGTTTGCGGCGGGACTTATTAGAAATTTGGTCGAAATGCACGGCGGACGATTGGAAATTTCAGATGAAAACGGCGTGAAAGAAAGTCGCATCTTTTTACCGTTGCGTTAAACATTTTTTGTCAAAATTTTTCCGAAAAAAGCTTTATTTTTTGTTTTCTATCCTATAGAATAAAATTGTGCTGAATAAAGCATTTTGAAAGGTTAAGACTATGGAAAACAATCAAAGAAAACGTCCTCGCATAGACTTTTCCCGCGAGGAAATGGGATGGATTCAAAAACGAATCAATCCGGAAGCGTTGCGTAAACGGCAAGAGGGCGGCGTCTTTGACAATACGGTACAAAACGACAAGGTTTTATACCGCGATGCAAAAGCTGCCCGCCGCGCCGAAGAACAGGCTCATGCGGAAAAGATCAACCGCGACATTAACCGCGCCGGCGAAGAAGCTTCAAAAAAATCATTGGAACAGGAACGTCTGACGGTGGAACGCCAAATCCGCGAAGGGCTGGATATCCGAAACAACATCCTGAATCAGGAAAAACGTTTGGGAATCGACGGTGCCTTGTCTTATGACGAATTGGAACGCGCTCAGATGTCCAGAACTTTGGTCGGGAAAAAGAACCCCCTGAAGGGAAAGAAAAAAGATTTCGAAGCCTTGGGCAAAACCAAACGCAAACGCAAAACGCGCAAGCCCAGCGAACGCAAAACGGATCGTTTGTTACAGGCAAAACTCGACCGCATCCGCAAGCAGGGCAAAAACAAAGTAAAAGCCCAACTGAAAAACAAAGAAGCCAAAAAAGATTTGGTCATTACTTTGGACGGAAAGAAAATAAATATTGACCGCTTGCGCGGGACGGGTAAATATAGCTCACCTGCACAAAAACGGAACCGTGATTCCGGTAGGCAAGCCTTGCGAGCTGAACGCGTTAAAAGAGCCCGCATGCAAGCGCAAATCCGAAAACGGGACGAATATACGCGCTAACGGCTTTCCTTTCTGCGGATTTACCGTTTTTCAGGGACAACGACAGTGTTAATGCCGTTGTCCTTTTATTTATAAAAAAGGGCTAAAGAATGAGCTTTTTGCTTCGCTTCGTACTGTTTTTCGTCGGCCTTATCGGCTCTTATGTCGGCAGCCTGAGTTTTAATGAAAACAGCGGCGTCGATTTTGCCATCGGCGGCATGGGGTTGTTAATTGCCGTCGTTTGTTTCTTTTTTCTGGCAAAAGGGCTGTGGCGCATCTTGGGATGCATGACAACCTTTATTATCGTCGCCGTCATTGTCGGAATTATTTTCTACTTTGTCAGCGGGTCAAACTTGTTGCATAAATTCTTAAACAAAGATGAAGCAGCCCCCGCCGCCAATGTTCAACAGCAAGCCGTTCCCGGAGCTCCGATGCAACAGCAGGCGCCCGCTCAGCAGTCCGGATTAAACGGCATGGTCGGACAAATCGCGCCGATGCTTCAGGCTATGGGCGGCGGTGCTCAACAGGCTCAAACGCCTCAAAACGCCCAGCAAATGCCCGCTCAACCCGCAATGCAACCCGTTATCAAAGGCGCCGTCAACTCGATTGCCAGCGGCGACCAGTTCCGTATCGGAAATCAATGGATCAGTTTGTTCGGCATTGACGCGCCCGAAATCCAGCAAACCTGCACGGACGACCACGGCAGAGCGTATAATTGCGGATATACGGTGGCACGAAAGCTCAAAGACCTGCTGGGAAATGATGAAGTTACCTGCAACGTTATGACGGTTTCTTCAACAGGTGCCGTTACCGCAACGTGTTCCATCGGTCCCTACGATTTGGGAGCCGCTATGGTCGAAGCGGGATGGGCGGTTGCATTGCGCAACGTGACGCCCGTTTACGTCCCCTATGAAGAAAGCGCCCGCCAAAAACAAATCGGTTTATGGGCAGGACAGTTCTATATGCCTTGGGAATGGGTATCTCAACAAAAAAAGATGGCGGAAGAACGTCAAAACGTAAAAATCCCCGATCCTCCTCCCGCACCCAAGAAAAAAGGGAAAAGCATCTTTGATGTTTTTTAAGCCGTGATCGAAATTAACGTTTCCCGCCAAAGCGAATTGGAAGATTTTGCCGCACGGCTTGCTTTGTTGTGCGATCCGAAAGACGTTATCGCTTTGTACGGCGATCTGGGAGCGGGAAAAACCGTTTTTTCCCGCGCCTTTATCCGTTCGTGCGGATTGCCGGAAGAAGAAGTCCCCAGCCCGACATTTACTCTGGTTCAAATGTATGACGGCGAAACAAAAAATCATCCCGTTCTGACGGTTTGGCATTTTGATTTATATCGCTTAAAATCCGCCGACGAGATTTACGAACTGGGGTTTGAAGAAGCCTTGGCAGACGGCGTCAGTCTGATTGAATGGCCGGAACGCGCCGAAAAACTGTTGCCTAAAAAACGGCTGGACATTCGTATTTTGCCTGCGGGCTCGGAAAACGCCCGCAAATTGGAACTGACCCCCCGCGGCAAAGAGTGGGAAGAAAAGCTTGAACGGATAAAAAAATGAAAGACCGCGAAGAACTGATTGCCGACTTTTTAAATAAAAACGGCTGGGGAAATGCCGAACGCCGCATTTTGGCTGCCGACGCGTCGTTTCGCAGGTATGACCGATTGTTCATGGACGGAAAAACCATGGTCTTTATGGATGCTCCGCCTCCGATGGAAAACGTCCGCCCGTTTGTCAAGGTCGCAAAATGTTTGGAAAAAAACGGATACAGTGCTCCGCATCTGTACGCCGTTGACGAAGAAAACGGCTTTATCCTGCTGGAAGATTTCGGAGATTCGACATATACCCGCCTGCTGAATGCCGGAGAAAACGAAGAAGACCTTTACGCTTTGGCGATTGACGTTTTGGCGGATATGCATTCCAAGCCCGAAGCGGACATTGTTCCTGAAGGTTTGCCTCTTTATGACGTTGACGCTTTATTAAAAGAAGCCATGTTGTTTCCCGATTGGTTCATGCCCGCCGCATTCGGGCACCAGACGGATAAAGAAGTCGCGGACGAATACGCTTTGTTGTGGGAAGAAGCTTTTGCTTTGGCGGGCGACGTTCCGCAAACCATGGTTTTAAGAGATTATCACGTTGACAATCTGATGCGCTTGGACGGCAGAGACGGCGTTAAAGCCTGCGGGCTGTTGGATTTTCAAGACGCTTTGCACGGCGCGGTTTCCTATGACGTCATGTCTTTGATGGAAGACGCCCGCCGCGATATTTCTCCCGAACTGTTTATCAAGATGCAAAACCGTTATCTGGAAGCCATGGGCGACAAAATCCCCGACAAAGAAAAGTTTTTGACGTCTTGGGCTGTTTTGGCGGCGGGACGCCATGCCAAAGTGTTGGGAATTTTCGTGCGTTTGTGCGTTCGCGATCACAAGCCCCGTTATTTGCACCATCTGCCGCGTTTGTGGAGATTGTTGGAACGCGCGCTTGAACATCCTGCGTTAAGCGGTTTAAAATTGTGGTTCAATAAATACATTCCTCCCGAACAAAGAGGGATTCCCGAATGTCTTCTGATAAAATAACAAAAGCGATGATTTTGGCGGCGGGTCGCGGAACGCGGATGCGCCATTTGACCGATGCGGTGCCCAAACCTTTGGTTAAGGTCGCGGACAGACCTTTGATTGATTATATGTTGGACAAGGCTCAAGCCGCGGGCGTTACCGAATGTGTCGTTAATTTATGCTATTTGGGCGATATGATCCGTTCCCGGCTGGAAAAACGTACGGGAATGAAAATCGTTTTTTCCGTTGAAGCCGAAGCTCTTGAAACGGGGGGCGGCGTTAAAAAGGCTTTGCCGCTGTTGGGGGACAAGCCCTTTTTTGTTTTAAATTCGGATCCGTTATGGACGGAACCTGCCGAACCTGCCCTGAAAAAGCTGGAACAGGCATGGAATCCCGAAACGACGGACGTTCTTTTAATGTTACAGCCGATGAACCGCGTCTTCGGACACGACGGGACGGGAGACTATTTTATCGAAGACGGAAAACCCCGCCGCCGCGTGGCGGGAGAAACGTCCGCTCCTTATGTTTTCGCGGGAGCCCAGATTTTGCATCCCCGCATATTCAAGGAATCGCCCGAGGGCAAATTCAGATTGACGGAATTGTATGACAAAGCCGAACGGGCGGGACGGTTGCAGTGTATCGTCCATGACGGCGATTGGTTCCACGTCGGCACGCCCGAAGCAACGGCTTTGGCGGAAAAGGTTTTCGGAGGGCATCGCTCTGAATAAGAACGTTTATACCGTCAGCCCGCTGTATTCTTTTGCGGATGTGCTTTGCGACGCTTTGTTAAAGGAAAGCGGTTCGGAATCCGAAGTGTTGGCAAAGTATGTTATTTTCCTGCCGACCCGCCGCGCTTGCAAAACCGTTCAGGAAGCGTTTTTGCGTCAAAGCGAAGGGAAACCCGTTCTGTTGCCCCGATTGATTCCGTTCGGCGGCATTGACGGCGAAGAAACGGAAACGTCGCTGATTTTGGCGGGAGAAAGCTTGGATATTCCGCCTGCGATTTCGCCGATGCGCCGCAAATTGCTGTTAATGCGCTTAATTCGAAAAAATCCGGAAATGGCGGATTTAACGGCGGATAAAGCTTTGCATTTGGCAGACGCCTTATGCGCTTTTTTGGATCAGTCCTATATTGAACAGATGCCTTTTGACCGTCTGAACGGCATTGTTCCCGACGAATTTGCGGCGCACTGGCAGGATATTTTAAAATTTTTGGAAACGGTCACGGTTTTTTGGCCGGAAATCTTAAAAGAAAACGGTGTTATCGATCCCGCAGACCGTCAGGTTCGGATGTTTAAGGCTCAGGCGGATTTATGGCGTAAGTCTCCGCCGCCCTATCCCGTTATTGCCGCAGGATCGACGGGCTCTCAACCTGCAACGGCGGATTTTCTGGATGCCGTGGCGTCAATGGAAAACGGTCGCGTTATTTTGCCGGGACTGGATTTGATTTCAAAAGACGAAGACTTGGAAGGTCTCGACGCCTCTCATCCGCAATACAACATGATGAATTTATTAAAAAAATTCGGCATAACGCGCAAAGACGTCAAACCGTTCGGGTTCCAAGACGCTACCGTTTCTCAAGAACGCCTGCGTTTGATATGCGACGCGATGCGTCCCGCTCAAGCAACAAAAAGCTGGCGCGAAACAAAGCCTTTTGACGCGTCCGTTTTAAACGGAGTCATTCGTGCGGATTGCCCGACAATACGTGATGAAGCTCTGCTGATTGCGATGATTTTGCGCCAAACTTTGGAAACGCCCGCAAAAACGGCCGCTTTGATTACGCCCGACAGAACGTTGGCTGAACGCGTCATTTCCGAAATGTCCCGTTGGGGCGTCGTTTTGGATGATTCGGCGGGGACGCCCTTGTCGAAAACGGCGTTGGGGACTTTTTTGTCTTTGGTGCTTAAAGCGGCGGCAGACAATGTTTCCGCTTATTCTTTGCTGGCGTGCCTGAAGCATCCTTTGGCGACGTGCGGGAAAACGCAGGGCGAATTCAGAACCGAAGTACGACGTCTGGAAACGGCGTGCCTGCGCGGCAAACCCGCGGGAGAAGGCTTTGACGGTTTGAAAAAAGCCGCCGAAGGAAATCAGGAAATTTCCGATTTCGTGCAAAGTCTGGAACCGGCGTTGGGCGAGATTACCCTTAAAATGCAAGACGGCAAAAAACGTCCGCCCGAAGAATGGTTGAACCTGCACTTAAGCGCGGCGGAAGCGTTGGCAAAAAGCGCCGACAAAAGCGGTGCTGAACGCTTGTGGAAAGCCGAAGCCGGCGAAGCCGCCGTAACGCTGTTCAACGGATTAAAAGAAAATGCCGATATCGCCGAACCTTTAAGCGCGTTCGAATACGAAGGCTTGATTAACTCTTTCATGTCGTCCGTTCCCGTGCGTTTAAAGTACGGAATGCACCGCAGAATTGACATTTTGGGATCCATGGAAGCCCGATTGGTTCGCCCCGACGTTTTGATTCTGGGCGGCTTAAACGAAGGGTGTTGGCCTCAAACGCCCTCAGCGGATCCGTGGATGAGCAGACCGATGCGATCGGAATGCGGTTTGCCGCCTTTGGAAAGAAAAATCGGACTTGCCGCTCACGATTTCGCTCAAGCGTTCTGCGCACAAAACGTTGTCATTACCCGTTCTTTAAAAGACGGCGGAACGCCGACGGTTCCTTCCCGTTGGCTGAGACGGCTGGATGCCGTTTTGGAAGCATCGAAAATAAAATGGCCGAAATCCGATTGGGTGAAATGGGCACAAAATTTTGACTGTCCCGACAAATTTGAAACGATTTCTCCGCCAGAACCCCGCCCGCCCGTCAATACGCGCCCGCGAAAACTGTCCGTAACGCGCATCGAAACGTGGATGCGCGACCCGTATTCGATTTATGCGCGATATATTCTGGATTTAAAGCCTTTGGATGAAATCGAAGAAGGCTTAACCCCCGCGGACATCGGAAATTTATTGCATAAATGTGTGGAAATTTTTTGCACGCGCCATCCTTCCCTTTTACCCGACGATGCGGGAAAAGAGCTTGGCGAAATATCGGAAGAGTTAATGCGCGACATGAATTTTCCCGTCAAAGCCGCCGCTTTTTACAAACCGCGCATCAAACGGGCTCTGACATGGTTTGTTGAGCGTCAGCGCGAACGCGACGGCTTTATCGCGCAAATGTATTGCGAACAAAAAGGAAGCGTGAAAATTAAAACGGCGGGCGAAGATTTCGAGCTGTTCGGATTTGCCGACCGCATCGATATTTTAAACGACGGAACGGCTTCGGTTTTGGATTACAAAACGGGCGAACTGCCCAAATCGAACGTCATTGAAGCGGGATATGCCCCTCAATTGCCGTTGGAAGCCTTTATGCTGCTTAACGGCGGGTTTAAAGACGTTCCCGTCCCCGAAAAAATATCTTCTTTGGAATACTGGCGGCTGAAAGGCGCCGAAGACGGCGGGAAAACGAAATCTTTGGATAATCCAGACAACGCGATTGAACGCGTCGTTAAAGATTTAAAAGAATTGATCGAACAATTCGATTTGCCCGAAACACCCTATCGGGCGACGCCGAACCCCGCTTTCAGCCCGAAATACACGGACTATGACCATTTGGCGCGAACGGCGGAATGGAGCATCGTCAAAGATGACGACGGGGAGGATGCAAATGAATCCGGCTGATCCGAACGAACTTCAAAGAACGGCAGCGGCGCCGGACGCTTCGGCGTGGGTTGCGGCGTCGGCGGGTTCGGGAAAAACAAAAGTCCTTTCGGACAGAGTGCTGAATCTGTTATTAAACGGCACGCCGCCCGAAAAAATCCTGTGCCTGACGTTTACGCGCACCGCCGCCGCCGAAATGGCAAACAGAGTAACGGAAATATTGTCGAAATGGGCAACCGCCGAAGACGACGTGCTGGAACGCGATTTGGAATCCCTTTCGGGAAAGGCGCCGAAACCGTCGGAAAAAGAAAAAGCCCGTTGCCTGTTCGCCCGATTGCTGGATGCGCCAGGCGGCATTAATATTATGACCATTCACGGATTTTGCCAATCTTTGCTGAAACGGTTTCCGTTGGAAGCAGGCGTTTCCCCGCAATTTGACGTTCTGGACGAACAAGGCACGCTTGAACTGATGGAACAAGCCGAAGAAGAAACGCTTGCCGATCCCGCGTTTGCCAAAGATTTGGATTTAATCGCTCTGATGACCGACGACAAAGGGTTTTCGGATTTATTAAAAGAGCTGAGCTTTTTTAAAAACGATTTGGAAGCTCTGCTGTCGCAATATCCGAAAGGGGACGCGTTAAAATCGGAATACGAACGGGCGTTGGGATTGCCGAACGACGCAACGCAAGAATCTTTAATCGCGGAATTTTGCCGTCCGGACAACAAAAGAAAAGCCGACCTGAAAAAAGCCGCCGAAATACTGATTGCGGGAAAAAGCGTTTCGGTACGGGAAAACGGCGAAATAATCAAAAGCTTTGTCAATGCGGACGAAAACAAAAGAATAGAATCCTGTTTTGATTATTTAACCTGCTTTTTAACAAAAGACCTGACAAGCATTCGAAAAAGGTTAACCAACAAAGACAGTGCCGCCGCGCAGGAAATCATGCAAAATGAAGCGGAGAGGGCTTTAAAGTTGCATAATGATCTGAACGCCGAAACCGTATTAAGAGGGTCTTTGGCTTTGTCCGGCATCGGAATGCAAATCATAAAAAGATATGACGAATTAAAAGAAGAACGCTCTGTCGCCGATTATGACGATCTAATTTCCGCGGCGCGCCGTCTGCTTGAAAAATCGGGGGCGGCGGCTTGGGTTCTGTTCAAGTTGGACGGCGGCATCGAACATATCTTGGTTGACGAAGCCCAAGACACCAGCCCCGAACAATGGGCGGTCGTCAAATCTTTGGCGGAAGAATTTTTTTCGGGCGAAGGCGCTTCAAAAGCAAAGCGTACCGTCTTTGCCGTCGGCGACAAAAAACAATCCATCTACAGTTTTCAGGGCGCAGATCCCGATGAATTTGAACGGATGCGCGCTTTTTTCCGCCAAAAAGCAACGAATGCCTGCCAAGCTTGGCACGACGTCCCGATGTATATTTCTTTCCGTTCAACGCCCGCCGTCATCGAAGCGGTTAACCGAACTCTGAAAAATCCCGTTGCCGCCCGCGGCGTCGTTGACGAAGGCGAAGACGCGACACATTTGTCGTGGCGCAAGGGAGAAGCGGGGCTTGTCGAAATTTGGCCGACCGAAAAAACAAAAACGGACGACACGCCGCAAATGTACACAAAACCCGTCGAACAAATCGTCGTAAAGAACGCGTCTTCCAGACTGGCGGGAAAAATTGCAAAAAAAATCGCCGACATGATCAAAGCCAAAGAATTTCTGCCTTCGGTGAACAGACCGATACAGGCGGGAGACGTCTTGGTTTTGGTCAGAAGAAGAAACAGCTTTGTCGAAGAACTGTCGCGAGAACTGAAAGCCGCCGACGTCCCCGTTTCGGGCGTTGACAGATTGAAAATCACGTCGCATATCGCCGTACAGGACTTAATGGCTTTGGGCGATTTTCTGCTGTTGCCCGAAGACGATCTGGCGTTGGCGACGGTCTTGCGGTCGCCTTTGTGCAACGTTTCCGAAGACGATTTGTTTCATCTGGCATACGGCAGACGCCCTCAAAGCCTGCTGACTCGTCTGGCGCGCCACAAAAACGAAACCGATACGGATTTGGGAAAAGCGTATGCTTTTTTAAGCGATTTGTTAAATTGCTGCGATAAAATGCCTCCGTTCGAGCTGTATTCTTATGTTTTGGGAGCGTGCCAAAAGAAAAAAGCCTTCCTGTCCAGATTGGGAATGCAGGCGGCGGATGCGTTGGACGAATTTTTAACGCTGGCTTTAAACCGCGACAAAGCCGATACGCCGTCTTTGCAAAACTTTTTAAAATATCTGCGCCAAAACGAAATCGAAATCAAAAGAGACCCGGACCAAAAAAATTTCGACGCCGTACGCATTATGACCGTTCACGCCTCAAAAGGGCTGCAGGCGCCTGTCGTTTTCCTGCCCGATACCAGAAGGTATAAAAAACATACCTCGCGCCTTTTGCGCTTAAACGGCACAAAATTGCCCGTTTGGGTGCCCAAAAAAGATTTTCATTGCGAAGATACGTTAAAAACTCAAACAACCCTTCAGGAAAAAGAACTGGACGAATACCGCCGCCTGCTGTACGTCGCCATGACCCGCGCGGCAGACCGGCTGTACCTGTGCGGATGGGACGGCAAAATGAATCCTCCCGACGGAAATTGGTACGACCTGATACGGTCTTCCCTGATTTTGGACGATTCCGGAAATAATCCCGTTTATGCAGGAAACGTAAAAGAAATCAATGACCCGATGTTTGACGAACCTGTTTTAAGGTTGGAATCGGAACGCTCAATCGCCTTAAATCGCGACGTTCCCGCTTTAAGCGAAGAAAACGGCGAAGAAATGCCCGAGTGTCTGCTCCGCCCCGCGCCCGAAGAACCCGAACCGCCCAGACCCTTGACGCCCTCAAAACCCGAAATCGAAGAGCCGTCCTTCCTGTCACCTTTGTCGCCCGAACGCCGGAAAGCCGCAAAGCGGGGATTGATGATTCACACTTTGCTTGAAACGTTGCCTTATATAAAGGCTTGCGACCGATTTGACGCCGCCCTGCGCCTGATGCAAAAAAGAATGCCCGAAACGACCGAAGAAGAGCGTTCAAAAATCGTTTCGGACGTCCTTAACATTTTAAACAGCAACGACTTTAAGTTTCTTTTTTCCGAAACCTCTTTGTCGGAAGTCCCCGTTTCGGGCGTCGTTAAAAACAAAGTCATAAACGGGCGCATAGACCGTCTGGCAATAACCAAAGATCAGGTTTTAATCGCCGATTACAAAAGCAACCGCCGCATCCCGCAAAGCGCCGAAGAAATCCCCGAAGCTTACATCGCTCAGGCAAAAGCATATGAGGAAGTTTTGGAAAAAATCTATCCCGACAAAAAAATACGTTCTTTTTTGATTTGGACCGAAGAAGCAAAGCTGTGGGAAATTACGGATTTGCTTTAAAAGGTTCGGAGGACACCTTGACCTTGGAACAAAACGACCTTACATTGTTTTACGGTTCATCATCCCTATGATAAGGAAACGAAAATGAAAGTCATCAAAGACAGCGAATTTGAAACCGAAGTCAAACAGTCGGACGTCCCCGTACTGGTCGATTTTTTTGCACAATGGTGCGGTCCTTGCCGCCAATTGGGTCCCGTTTTGGAAGAAATCGCCAATGAAATGGGCGGAAAGCTGAAAATCGTAAAAATGGACATTGACGAAGCGCCCGAAACGCCGACGGCATTCGGAATCCGCAGCATTCCGACAATGATTCTGTTTAAAAACGGTCAGGCTGTCGAAACAAAAGTCGGCGGTATGCCGAAATCCAAAGTCGTTGAATGGCTGAACAGCGTCGTTTAAGGCTTGTTAAAAAATCAAGGCACCCTTTACGGGTGCCTTTTTTATTTCTTACATAACGCCGATTATCTTAACCGCGACGCCAGTTTCAGACAGTCGGCGGACTGTTTTTCCCGAATGCCGAACGACGGCGTTCCGATTTCCATGTGGCGAACGCGCGGCGAAGGTTCACCTTTGTCATTCATGTAAATGAACAAAACGCAAGACGGTTGGGAATAAACCCAAACTTCGGACGGCGCTTCGAACCGACGAACGGTCGGTTCGCCCAAAACGCTGAGGATTCGATCGGCATTTAAAATAATCGGGCGTCTGGGTTCTTGCACGGCGGCTCCTTCGACGGGCTTCGGCAAAGCCTCTTCGGCAACGACGGGCAATTCCTGAGGGACGTTGGAACACGATGCCAACAACGGAAACAACGCCAAAAAAGCATAGCTTAAAATTTTATTCATTTCTGCTTTTCCAAAAACAAGTTTTGCATAAAGGCAACCGCTACTAAGGGAGATATTATATTTATCAGGGGAATTGTCATCAAAAAAACAATGATAACGCCCGCAATTGTCCAGTATTTTTGATGATCTTTGAACATTTTTTCAGATTTTTCATAATCTTGATAACGCAAAGCCACCGTAAAAAAATATTCGCGGGCAAACAGGCGGCCGTTCAAATAATAAAAAAGAATCGGCGTAATCAAAGTAAAAATCGGGATAAAGCTTATCGGGACGAGAAAAGACGAGGTTAAAACGCTCTTTGTCATTGCGACTCCGGACATTTTAATGCTTTCGGACAACGGAACCGTTCTGAGCGGCAGGTTTTTGTGTTCGGATTCCAACCGTTCAACAGCCGTATCCATAAAGAATCCCGCGACAAACGTGGCAACCGCCGGAAACAGAAATAAAGCCAAAACAAAAAAAGCCAAAACTCCGACCGCATTAATAATAATGGACACGGACGGCATGTCTTTAATCTGCCAATAGCGCGCCAATTCCGAGAATCCGAAAAACAGAAGCCCGAACAGCAAAACGGTAATAAAAACCGTTGCCCATAACAAGCCGCGGATATTGCTTTTAAAAACGTCAAAAAAAGCTTTTTTTAATGCGATTAACATCTTTTAACCCCTTATTGCTTTATTTTTTTGTAACAGACTCTTGTATGAAACAAAACATTCTTTATACTGTTTTTTTGCTTTTTGTCCCCTCTCGGAGTTTTTTGATATGGATGCAGTAGCGTGCTACGACGTTGTGGCTATCGGGAATGCCATTGTTGACGTTTTGGCCAGTATGGACGATGAATTCCTGCAAAAGCATAATATGCCCAAAGGCGTTATGACTTTGGTTGACGCGGAACTGGCGGAAATCATATACGGGCACATCAGCGGAGTCGGCAAAGAATGCTCGGGGGGATCAGCCGCCAATACGGCT
>HF994934.1:64038-97943 GCA_000434295.1 Acetobacter sp. CAG:977
CGCCAATACGGCTGTCGGAGTCGCTGCTTTGGGAGGAAAGCCCGCTTTTATCGGCAAAGTCGCCGATGACAAGCTCGGATCCGTTTTCCGCGAAGACATCACGAAATCAGGCGTGCATTTTTCGACGCCGTGCTTGGAAAACGAACGCCCGACCGCCAGATGCATGGTTATTGTCAGCCCTGATGCCCAACGCACGATGAACACTTATCTGGGAGCGTGTTCAAAGCTGTCCCGCAAGGATATTGACGAAGAACTTATCCGACAGGCAAAAATCGTTTATATGGAAGGATATCTCTGGGACAGGGAAGAAGCCAAAGACGCTTTGGCATATGCCGTCGAACTGGCTCATAAATACGGACGCAAAGTTTCTTTGTCTTTGTCGGATCCTTATTGCGTGAACCGCCATCGCGAAAGCTTTTTTAATTTGATAAAAAGCGGCGTTGACATTGTTTTTTGCAACGAAGACGAAATTCTGGCGTTATTCGGCGTCAGCGATCCCGAAGAAGCTTTTGAACGGTGCAAGACGCTGTGCGAATTGGTTGTCGTAACGCGCGGAGAAAACGGCGCCGTTGCCATCAAGGGGGAAGAACGTTATTCCGTTCCGGCAGAACCGATTGTAAAAGTCATTGATACGACGGGAGCCGGTGATTTGTTCGCAGCCGGATTTTTAACGGGATACGCTCAGGAACGCCCCGTATCGGAATGTTTGCAGATGGGGGCACTTTCCGCGGCGGAAATCATTTCGCATTACGGAGCAAGACCTCAAACTCCTTTGCGGGATTTAATCGCAAAAAAAGTGAACCAAAATTAAGGGCTCTCCCCTTTTATTAATTACAAAAGCCGCTCCTTTTGAAGATCCCGTCTTTGCATATGAAACGCGGGTTTGATTTTTGTTTTCATCATGATGCCAATGGCAAAGAAACGTGGCAGGGGCATTATCGTAATTTTTAATCCCCCGAAAAGAACAAAGCCCGTTTCAGCGGGCTTTGTTTATTAAAAAACGCCGCCGTTGTTCGGCGTATCAGTTTTTAGGGCATTCTTCCCGCATAAATTTGCAAACGGCCAGTTCGGTATTTTTGTTATCGGTATAGTGCGTAAAGATAATGACATCGCTGCTTAACAGGACATTTTCTTTTTTCTGGCACATTGACTGATTCATTTTTGTGCAAACTTCCGTATTTAATTTTTCTTTCAGGCTTTTTCTTTTGTCTTCGGGAACCGCACTTATGTCAACGTTCATTTTAAACGTGTAGTGCAAAGCCCCGTTCTTTTCATAAGCACTTTCCCATGTTACGGATTTGCTGATTTTCTTAGGCAGTTTTTGGTTGATTTGTTTTAAGGCTTCCTGCAGAACTTCTTTCTTTTTATCCAGCGCATTTTGCTGCAGCGTCACGGGAGATTTGGAGGTAAATCCGGACGGTTTTTGTTCATCGGTCGGTTCTTTTACCTGCAAAGGCTTTTTCTGTTCCGTATTCACTTTAAACGTATACGGGCTTTGCGCCTGACAAATTCCGGACATTAAAAAAAATGTTAATACAAAAAATATGCTTTTCATCGCGTTTTGCCTCCAGTTAGCGTTTAGAAAAGGATAGCCCATAAAAAAAATTTAAACCATAAAAAAAACGGTTGAACGCCTTGCTCGGGAATTGACAAAAACGCTAAAAATACCTAAAAGCAGTACATAGTTTTTACTTTAATTTGAAAGAAAGAAGGCATCCATGCGTAACGTTGCCATTATTGCCCATGTTGACCACGGCAAAACAACTCTGGTCGATACCATGTTGCGTCAAAGCGGAACGTTCCGCGACAATCAGGTCGTCGTTGAACGCGCTTTGGATTCAAACGATCTGGAACGCGAACGCGGCATTACAATTTTGGCAAAGTGCACTTCCGTCGAATGGAAAGGTGCCCGCTTTAATATTGTCGACACTCCGGGACACGCCGATTTCGGCGGCGAAGTCGAACGCATTTTGGATATGGTCGACGGCGCCATTGTTTTGGTCGATGCCGCCGAAGGCCCTTTGCCTCAAACAAAATTCGTCGTCGGAAAAGCCCTGAAAATCGGATTGAAACCCATCGTCGTTATTAACAAAGTCGACAGACCGGATGCCCGCCCCATGGAAGTCTATAACGAAGTCTTTGACCTGTTTGCTTCTTTGGATGCCACCGACGAACAGCTGGATTTTCCCGTCCTGTTCGCTTCGGGACGCGAAGGATGGGCGGTCAAAGATTTGGACAAAGATCCCCGCGATTCCATTGCTCCTTTGTTCGATTTGATTATGGAATACGTCCCCGCGCCCAAATGCGATCCCTATGCCCCGTTTTCCTTCCTGGTAACCGCCATAGAAAACGACCCGTTCGTCGGGCGTATCCTGACGGGCAAAATTCATTCGGGCTCGGTCAAAGTCAATTCCATGATCAAAGCTTTGTCTCGCGACGGAAAGACTTTGGAAAATTCGCGCGTCAGCAAAATCTTGGCATTCAGAGGTCTTAAACGCGTCGGTTTGGACGAAGCTCACGCCGGTGACATTGTCGCCATCGCCGGAATGACAAAAGCAACCGTTGCCGATACTTTGTGCGACGCATCGGTCACGGATCCCATTCCCGCTCAGCCGATTGACCCGCCGACGCTGGCCATGACGTTCTCCATCAATAATTCGCCTTTGGCAGGAAAAGACGGCGATAAAGTAACGTCTCGCGTCATCTGGGACCGCCTTGCCAAAGAAGCCGAAGGAAATGTCGCCTTGCGCGTGTCGCGTACAAGCTCGACCGATTCTTTCGAAGTCGCAGGGCGCGGCGAATTGCAGCTGGGCATTTTAATTGAAACCATGCGCCGCGAAGGCTTTGAATTATCCATCAGCCGCCCCCGCGTTTTAATGCAAACGGATCCAGTTTCCGGAAAAAAGCTGGAACCTATTGAAGAAGTCGTTATTGACGTTGACGAAGAATATGTCGGCGTCGTTTGCGAAAAAATGGGCGAACGCCGCGCCGAAATGACCGACATGCGTCCTTCGGGCGGAAACAAAACAAGAATTACCTTCTTGGTTCCTTCGCGCGGATTGATCGGATACCATTCCCAGTTTTTGACGGACACCTGCGGTACGGGCGTCATGAACAAGCTGTTCCACAGCTACGAACCTTACAAAGGTCCGATTCCGACCCGCCGCACCGGCGTCATGATTTCGACCGATAACGGAAAAGCCGTTCCGTACGCTCTGTGGAAATTGGAAGACCGCGGTCCGATGTTTATCGATCCCGGCGTTGACGTCTATGAAGGCATGATTATCGGCGAACATACAAAAGGCAACGATATCGAAGTCAACCCCGTCAAAACAAAGCATCTGACAAACATCCGCGCTGCGGGCAAAGACGATGCCGTAACGTTGACGCCGCCGATAAAAATGAGTCTGGAAGACGCACTGTCCTATATTCAGGACGATGAACTGGTCGAGGTAACGCCCAAGACGTTCCGCCTGCGCAAAACCATTCTGGATCCCGTTCTGCGCAAACGCGCCGCAAAAGCCGTAACGCAAGACTAGATTGATGAAAAGCTGGAAAAACGCCGTTGCCGTGTATCGCGACCCGAAAATGGTCGCGATGCTGGTTTTGGGAATGTTCAGTGCCATTCCTTTCGTACTGGTTTTTTCAACCATGTCTTTTTGGCTGTCCGATTGCGGTGTCGGCGTCAAAGCCGTCGCCGCGTTTTCTTTGGTTCGGTTGCCGTACAGCTTTAAGTTCCTTTGGGCGCCTTATATCGACCATACGCCCCTGCCGTTCCTGACAAAACGGTTGGGACAGAGAAAGTCTTGGGCGATATTGTTCCAAATCTGTTTATTGTGCTGTCTGATCGCGTTGGTGCATACAGACCCTTTGACCAATCCCGCCGCAACGGGAATTTTCGCCGTGCTGATCGCTTTTTTCTCGGCATCTCAGGACGTCGTGTTTGACGCGTTAAGAATTGAATGCTTTGAAAAAGACAATCAAGCCGCCGCCGCCGCGACGTATATCTTCGGCTATCGCGTCGGCATGCTGATTGCGGGAGCGGGCGCGCTGTCTTTGTCGGATATGATCGGATGGGTACGCGTCTATGAAGCTCTTGCCGTTTCGGGTGTCTTGGGTGTTTTTACGGTTCTTTGCCTGAAAACGCCCGTTTACGAAGCGCCTAAAGAAAAAAAGAATTTCTTTCAAGACGCCGTCGCCGCTCCGATTAAAGATTTTTTAAAAAATCAGGGATGGTTGCTTATCGTCCTGTTCATTATTACTTACAAGCTTTGCGAAACGACCATCGGAACGGTAACGCCGAAACTGTATAAAGAACTGGGGTTTTCAAATCTGGAAATCGCCGCCATCGTAAAGCTGTGGGGCGTTGCGGCAACTATCGCCGGCGGATTTTTGGGCGGTATTCTCGTCGTACGTTTCGGTTTGTTTAAAAGCCTGTTTATTTGCGGCATCTTACAGGGTTTTTCGAATCTGCCCTTTGCCGTGCTTTCGGTCAGCGGAAATTCCATGTTTTGGCTGACCGTGTCCATCGTTTCCGATAATATGGCGGCAGGAATGGCTACGACGGCTTTTGTCGCTTATATGTCGTCGTTGTGCAATACGGCTTATACCGCAACGCAGTACGCTCTGTTAAGTTCTTTAACGGCGTTACCCCGTGACTTGTTGTCTTCGGGCAGCGGATGGCTGGTCGTTTGGATGGGATGGCCCGCGTTCTTTGTCTTTACGGCTTTTCTGAGTCTGCCGGGGCTGGGGCTGTTATGGTTGCTGAATCGCCGCTTTCCTCAGAAGCCCCGCGACGTCCCATCGGAAGATATATCGTAAAAACGGTTCCTTCTTCCGCAGAACTGCGAACACTAAACGCTCCGTCATGACGTTTGAGAATCTGGCGGACAATCGCTAAACCGAGACCGGTTCCGACGGCTTTGTTCTTTGTCGCGTCAACACGGTAAAAACGTTCCGACAAACGGGGCAAATCTTTTTCGGGAATGGGATCGCCTTTGTTATGAACGGAAACGGCATAAAGACGCGCCGAAGGAATTTGCGGATAGTCCATATTGTTTTCCATACGGCAGGAAACCGTTACCGTACTGCCTTTTCTGCCATACTTAAGCGCGTTATCCGTTATGTTTTGAAAAACCTGCATCAGTTCGCTTGCATTGCCTAAAATCCGAGCTTCGGGTGGGCAGGTCTTTAAAACTATTTCCATATGATATTTTTCGGCTTTGCTTTCCAGAACGGTTTTGACGTTATTTAAAATCTCGCAGATATCCACGGGTTCAGAAGGCTTTGTATGCTCGTTCATTTGGATTCTGGATAATGAAAGCAGGCTTTCTATCAGCTTTGACATCCGTTGAGCCTGAAGGCTCATGATGTTTAAAAATTCCTCTCTGGCTTTCGCATCGTCTTTTGCGGGACCTTGCAACGTTTCGATAAAGCCCGACAATACCGACAACGGCGTGCGGAGTTCATGGCTGGCATTGGCGACGAAATCCGCCTGCATCTGTTCAAGCTGTTTTTGCGCCGTCATGTCATACAATGCCAAAATACCGACGGCACCGCCTTTGGCTTCGGCTGGAAGGCGTTCGATTTTGGCATTAAAGACCTTTGCCTGCAGGCTGATTTCCAGCGTTTCTTTTTTTGACTTTTTTCCCAAAATTCTTTGAACCGCCGCCAACAAAGCTTCGTCGTCAATCAAATCCGAAAGCTTTTTATCACGCGAATTAAACCCGAAAAAACTGCGCGCCGCAAAATTCGCCCCCGTCACAATTCCGTCTTCGTCCAACATCAAAAGCGGATCGGGCAAGCTGTCCAACACCGCCGCATCAGACATCGTTTGGGCTTCCAGCTGTTCCGCTCTGGTCGTCCAAATATTGCGCATCTGGTTGATTGCCGCGACAATGCGCGCGGATTCGTCGTTCGCGGAACCGATGCGCGGCAATTCGGAAACGTCTTCTTCCTGCGCCAGCTTATGCGTATATTGCGCCAGATTCTGAAGGTTCGTCAAAAAAGGCAACGTCAGCACAATCGTCAAAGAAACAACCATGCCGAACCCGACAACCGCAGAGCCCGGCTGGACTTCCCCCGCCCAAACCAAAGCCAGCAACATAACGGCAGACGGCGCACATACCGTTAAAACACGTTCGGAAAAACGGTATAACGGTTCGACGGGTTGCTGTTGTTCCTGTTCCTGCGATTTGTCTTTCTTTTTAAACAAGACTTATCCTTTCAATCGGGATTTCAGCATTTTTACATACGCTTCCTTATCGGCAATCGGTTTGCGCGCAACGCCCGTGCGTTCCGCCGCTTCGGCAACCGCCAAAGGCACAACCTCGATTAAACGCGGATCAAACGGAACCGGAATGATGTATTCGGAACCGAACGAAAGCGATTTGCCCTGATACGCGGATTTGACCTCTTCGGGAACGGGAAGCCGCGCCAGTTCTGCCAAAGCCTTTGCCGCCGCCAGTTTCATTTCTTCGTTGACGGTCGAAGCACGAACGTCCAACGCTCCTCTGAAAATATACGGAAAGCCCAAGATATTGTTGATTTGGTTCGGATAGTCCGAACGCCCCGTTGCAATAATCGCGTCAGGAACCGCCGCGCGAGCTTCCGTCGGCGTAATTTCGGGATCTGGATTCGCCATTGCAAAAATCATCGGGTGCGGCGCCATTGTTTTAACCATATCCCCGTTTAAAACGCCTTTGACGGACAAGCCCAAAAAGACGTCCGCTCCTTTTAAGGCGTCCGAAAGCGTCCGAGCCTGCGTATCGGCGGCAAAATCTTCTTTCCACGGGTTCATGCCCGCCGTGCGCCCTTTGTAAATTACGCCTTTGCTGTCGCACATCACGATATGCCGCACGCCCAACGAACGAATCAGCGAAGAACACGCTATCGCCGCCGCTCCCGCACCGTTCACGACGACTTTGACGTCTTCAATTTTTTTGGACGTCAGCGCCAAACCGTTCAATAACGCCGCCGCGACGACAACCGCCGTCCCGTGCTGGTCATCATGAAAAACGGGAATATCCAGTTTTGAACGTAACTCTTTTTCTATGTAAAAACATTCGGGAGCCTTTATGTCTTCCAAATTGATGCCGCCGAACCCCGTCGAAATCAGTGCCGCCGCTTCGACAACCTTGTCGGGGTCTTTGGAATTGATTTCTATGTCCACGGCGTCAACGTCTCCGAAACGCTTGAATAAAACGGCTTTGCCTTCCATAACGGGTTTTGACGCCAAAGCCCCGATGTCGCCCAGCCCCAAAACCGCCGTCCCGTTCGAAATTACCGCAACGGTGTTGCCTTTGTCCGTATAGGCGTACGCTTTATCCGAATCTTTTTCTATTTCCAAACACGGCGCCGCAACCCCCGGAGAATACGCCAATGCCAAATCTTTTTGCGTATTTAACGGCTTTGTCGCGCGAATTTCGATTTTTCCGGGCTTGCCCGAAGCGTGCATCTTTAAAGATTCTTCGCCTAATGTGTTGTTATGTTCCGCCATGTTTTTTCTGTCTTTATTCCGAAAGTAAAAATGATATGTTATCCATAACATAAATATTGCACGAAGTGAATCCTCATGAACGACAAACAGGACGACAAAATCGAAAAAATAACCCCGATGATGGAACAGTACTTTGCCATCAAAAAACAAACGGAAGGATATTTGCTGTTCTACCGCATGGGCGATTTTTACGAAATGTTCTATGACGACGCCGTCGCCGCGTCCGCCGCGTTGGACATCGCTTTGACAAAGCGCGGCAAAAATAACGGCAAAGACATTCCCATGTGCGGCGTTCCCGTCCATTCTCATGAAATGTACCTGTCCCGCCTGATTCGAAAAGGATTTAAAGTCGCCATCTGCGAACAAACCGAAGACCCCGCAGAAGCCAGAAGGCTTAGAGGATCATCGGCTTTGGTCAACCGCGACGTCATCCGCCTGATTACTCCCGGAACCCTGACCGAAGACAATATTCTGGAAGCCGGCGCCTGCAATTATCTGGTATCGCTGACCCGCACAAACGAAGGCATGGCCATGGCATGGGTCGACGTATCGACGGGCGATTTCGCCGTCCAAACCCTGCCGTCTCAAAACGCCGTTAATCTGGCTGCGGGACTGGCTCGGCTTGATCCGAAAGAAATCATCGTTTCCGAAAAAATACTCCAAGACCCCGAATTTTTTGAAACCTTCAACGATTGGAAAAAAGCCTTAACGCCCCTGCCGCCGTCCAGATTCAATCCCGAAAACGGACAAAAACGGCTGGAAAACTTTTTCAAAGTCGGAACATTGGATGCTTTCGGACATTTCAATAAAAGCGAATTGGCGGCCGCGGGAGCCTTGCTTGATTATGTCGAACTGACCCAAAAAGGTAAAATGCCGCGTTTAAACCCCTTAAAACATTTCAGTTCGGGGCGGCTGATGGAAATTGATGCGGCAACCCGACGCAATTTAGAACTGTTCCGTTCTTTGTCGGGTGAAAAAAGTCCCAGCCTGTTTTCCGCCGTCGACCGTACCGTCACGGGTGCCGGCGCCAGATTGCTCAGCCAACATCTGGCAGCGCCCCTGACCGACCCGAAAGCCGTTGACAAACGTCTGGATCGCGTTACGTTCTTTGTCCAAGACCCGCTGGCAAGAAAAGCCGTCAGAGAGTATCTGGAACAGTGTCCCGACATCGAACGCGCTTTGTCCCGTCTGTCTTTGGGACGCGGAGGTCCCAGAGACCTTGCCGCGTTGCGCGACGCGCTTAAGCAAATTCCGGAAATTAAAAACGTCCTGAAGAACTCTGCCCGAACAAACGGGATGCCCCAGTCCTTAAAAGAATGCGAACAAAAGCTTAATCCGCATGACGAGCTGACAGACCGCCTTTCCAAAGCGTTGGCGGACGAATTGCCTCTGTTCGCGCGCGACGGCGGATTCATCGCCCCGATGTATTCGAAAGAACTGGACGAACTGAAGCGCCTGCGCGACGAAAGCCGTCAGCTGATCGCCGAATTGCAAACAAAATACTGCGATATTGCCAAAGTACCCGTCAAAATATCGCACAACAACATTTTGGGATACTATATCGAAGTTACCGCCAAAAACGCCAAACAAATGCTGGAAGACGCCCGTAACGGCACAAGCATATTCCTGCACCGCCAAACCATGGCAAATGCCGTACGCTTTACAACGGTCGAATTGTCCGAATTGGAAACAAAACTGCGCGGCGCCGGAGAAAAAGCGCTGGCTTTGGAACTTAACCTGTTCGTCGACCTTGTCAGCGCCGCCCTTAACGCCGCGCAAACCATCGCAGAAACGGCTCATGCTCTGGCAATGCTGGACGTCGCCTGCGGCTTGGCTCAAGTCGCCGAAGAAAACGATTACGTCCGACCCGTTCTGGATGACGGGCTGGCTTTTGATATCGAAAAAGGTCGCCATCCCGTCGTTGAACAGGCGTTGAAAAACGCAAGGGAAACTCAGTTCGTCGGAAACGATTGCCGGTTGGGAAATCCCGAAACCCGCGACGGAAGACTGTGGCTGATTACGGGACCGAACATGGCGGGTAAAAGCACCTTTTTACGCCAAAACGCTCTTATCGCCGTTTTGGCTCAGGCAGGATCATACGTCCCCGCAAAATCCGCCCGCATCGGAATTATCGATAAGCTGTTCAGCCGCGTCGGCGCCGCCGATGATCTGGCCAGAGGGCGTTCAACGTTCATGGTCGAAATGGTCGAAACCGCCGCCATTTTAAATCAATCCACGGAACGGTCTTTGGTCATTTTGGATGAAATCGGACGCGGTACCGCGACTTTTGACGGATTATCCATCGCCTGGGCCGTTGTCGAACACTTATATGAAACAAACAAATGCCGCGCCCTGTTCGCAACCCATTATCATGAATTGACCGCCTTGGCGGAACGTTTGCCGGGGTTGTCTTTGTACACCATGCGCGTCAAAGAATGGCGCGGAAACGTCGTCTTTCTTCACGAAGTCGTCAAAGGCGCCGCCGACCGTTCCTACGGCATTCATGTCGGACGTTTGGCAGGGTTGCCGCCCGCCGTCATCGCCCGCGCAAAACAAGTGCTGGCGCAAATGGAGAAAAAGGGAACGTACGAAATCGATTTCATGAACGATTTGCCGTTGTTCGCTTTGGTCAAGAAAAAGGCGGACGAAGAACAGTCAAAAGATTTGGAACGTGAAAAAGCTTCCGCCTCTTTGCCCGACGCCGCCTTGGAAAAATTAAAATCCTTAAATCCCGACGATTTAACGCCCAGAGAGGCTTTGGACGCTTTGTACGAATTGAAAAAACTGGCAGGCGTTTCCAAATGAGCGCGGAAAATTTGATTCAGGCTTGGAAAAACGGCGGGCGCCCCTTTCTTTTAAAAGCCGTCAAAGACCGCTTTGAACACATGCGCCGTCAAATGGAACAAAGCATTTCAAAGCCTCCGTACGACGGCATGCCGGCTCAATATAAGCACGCCGACGAAACGGATTTACTGATGACGGAATTATACAAAACCGTCTTTGAATGCGTTTTCCCGTCCGCCGAAGCGCCTGATCTGACCGTTTGCGCCGTCGGCGGCTACGGCAGAAAAGAGCTGGCACCCTTTTCCGATATCGATTTGTTGTTCTTAACAAACGACGATAAAAACGACAGAACGCAGGCCGCCGTTTCTTTTATCCTTTATTTGCTTTGGGATTCGGGCGTCAAAGTCGGTGCTTCCGTAGGAACGTGCGAAGAACGGATTGAACGGGCAAAAACAGACTTTGAAACACGAACCGCTTTTTTGGAAGCCAGATTCGTGTGCGGGAACAGATCTTTGTTTTCGGATTTCGAGCGGCGGTTCGATGAATTGAAAAATTCTCCCGACGCCAAGGATTTCCTGAACGCCAAGCTGGAAGAACGAAAAGAGCGCTTAAGAAAAACCGGCGGATCAAAATATATGCTGGAACCCAATGTCAAAGAAGGACGCGGCGGGCTGAGAGATTTGAATTTGGCGTTTTGGCTGGCGAAATATTTTTTCGGAACGGCTCATTTGCCGGATTTGGCTCAACAGGGAATTTTGCCCGAAAAAACCGTCAACAGCCTTTTAAAAGCACACCGATTTTTGGCAACGGTGCGCTGTCTGTTGCATTTAAACGCCAACAAATCGGGTGACGTCCTGACCCTTGAAGCGCAAAAGGAAATTGCAAAAGAAACGGGATACGCTCAACGTAAAGGGTCTTCCGCCGTCGAACGGTTTATGAAGCATTATTACCTGACGTCCAGAAAAGTCGCCGAATTGTGCGAATTGGTCATTTCCGCCGCCGAAGACAGGCTTTCGGGCGAAAAAACACCCCCGCAAAAAACAATTGACCCCGCCTTTGTCATAAAAAACGGAAAGCTCGCCCTTAAAAACGGGTTTTCGTTTGCCGACGATCCTTATGCTTTGCTTAGGGCATTTGACTTAAAGGGCGAGACGGGAGTTCCGTTTTCCCCGTTTTTAATCTTTCAAATTTCGGAAAACGCTCATCTGTTGCGAGGACTGAGAAAAACAGAACCGACAAGACGTCTGTTTTTTAAAATTCTGGAAGGAAACTCGCCCGAAAGCAGCCTGCGCCGAATGAACGAAACAGGCGTTTTGAACATTTTAATACCTGCGTTCGGAAAAATCACGGGACAGGTACAATTCGATTTGTATCATGTTTATACGACCGACGAACATACGTTTAAAACTCTGGGATTTCTTTACGAAGACGCTAAAGCGTCTCAATCCAGAAGAAGCCTGTTGACCGCGGGACTGTTGCACGACATCGCCAAAGGACAAGGCGGCGGACACGATAAAAAAGGCGCCGCGATTGCGGAAACGATCTGCGCCGATTTGGCGATGAGCGGCGAAGAAACCGAAACGACCGTCTGGTTGGTCGCGAATCATTTATTGATGTCGCATACGGCTTTTAAACGCGATATTTTCGACCCGAAAACGCTTGACGACTTTATCGCCGAAGTCCAATCGCCCGAACGCTTGCGATTGCTGTACGCCCTGACAAAAGCCGATATCCGCGCCGTCGGACCTAATGTATGGAACGGATTTAAGGAACAGCTTTTAAAAAGCCTGTTCGACGCCGCTTTGGAACGCATTCAAGGAAACGAAAACCGTCCCCGCCCGCTCAGCGATGCGCAAAAAAAGCTGGCTGCCCTGCCGGCATCCGACGAAACCGAATTTGCCGTCGAAACGGATAATGAAAAATGCGTTACGTCTTTGACGGTCTTGACGCCCGACAAAAACGGGCTGTTCGCGCAAATTACGGGCGTACTGGCTTTGGAAAACATTTCCGTCGCCGAAGCGCAAATCATGACGTTAAAAAACGGCATGGCGCTCGATACTTTTTTAATTCAGGAAATCGATTCGCTGGACAATGACGTTCGACGCCCCGTGTCGTCCGCAAAAAAAATTGCAAGAATCCAAGAAAAAATCAAATCCATCGATCCCGAAGCCGTCGAAAAAGAACTTAAACGCAAAAAAACCGTCCGAAAAGCGTTGTGGAATCAACCCCGCGTCTTGATCGACAATTCGGCGTCCGATTCCTGTTCCCTGATCGAAATCAATGCTTCCGACGCCGTCGGTTTCCTGCATACCGTAACCAGAGCCATGACTTTGGCGGATTTAAAGATTGTATCGGCTCATATTTACACTTATGGTTCAAAAGTCGTCGACGTGTTTTACGTTACCGATCAAAACGGCAACAAAATCACGGACGATGAAAAAGCGGCTCAAATCAAAACTTCTTTACTGGATGCTATCAATGGCTTTGCACAATTCGCTGGTTAAATCCATCGCCGCCGTCGGAGGCTTTACCATGGTCAGCCGCCTGACGGGGTTCGTCCGCGACGTTTTAATCGCAAAATTTCTGGGAGCTTCTTTGCTGGCAGACGCTTTCTTTGTCGCGTTCAAATTGCCCAACCTGTTCCGAAGCCTGTTCGCGGAAGGCGCTTTTAACGTCGCGTTCGTGCCGCTGTTTTCAGAACTGCTGGAAACAAAAAGCCGCGAAAAAGCCCTTAAATTCGCCGAAGAAGCTTTTTCCGCCCTCTTTTACGTCGTTTTGGGATTTACAGCGTTGATGGAAATATTCATGCCCTTCGTCGTTATTATTCAGGCTCCGGGCTTTATCAGCGACCCGGAAAAAACAAAAGCCGCCGTCATTATGTCCCGAATTACCTTCCCTTACCTGTTGCTGGTTTCCCTGAATTCTTTGCAAAGCGGCATGCTTAATTCCGTCGGGAAATTCGCCGCGGCGGCTTTGACGCCGACGTTGCTGAACCTGACCATGATTGCGGCTTTGTTCGCCTTTACGCCTTTGTTCGGCGGAAATTACGCTTATGCCCTTTCTTTGGGCGTCAGCGTCGCCGGCGTCTTGCAGCTGTTGTGGCTGATCTGGCATACGCGCCGCGCCAGATTGCCTTTGGGCTTGATGTCTTTAAAAAACGTTATCAAAAACAAGTCCGAAGAAGTCGCTTTGCTGATGAAACGAATCCTGCCCGGCGTGTTCGGATCGGGAATTTATCAAATCAATTTGTTTTTGGATACGTTGTTCGTTTCTTTTTTGTCCACGGGCGCCGTGTCGTGGCTGTATTACGCAAACCGTTTGTACCAGTTGCCCGTCGGCATTATCGGCGCCGCAATCGGCACCGTCCTCTTGCCCGTATTGAGCCGGCAATTAAAAGCCAATGACGAAACAGGCGCCGCAGAAAGCATGAACAGAGCTTTGGAAACCGCTCTGTTGCTTTCCGTCCCCGCCGCCGCAGGTTTGATTGCTTTGGACGTGCCCGTCATTGCCGTATTGTTTGAAAGAGGCGCTTTTTCAACTCAAGCCGCCCTTAAAACGGGAACGGCTCTGTCCGCATATGCCTTGGGACTGCCCGCTTATATCCTGACAAAAGCTCTCGCCCCCGCTTTTTATGCCAGAGGCGACACCGCAACACCCGTGCGCATCGCCGCCGTCGCGTTGGTGTCGTATATCCTGCTTTGCCTGATTTTATTGCCTTTTATGAGCTATTTGGGAATCGCTTTGGCAACGGGAATCGTCGCTTGGATTAACGTTTTTCAATACTTGTACCTGATTAAAAAGAAAAAATTGCACAAAACCGACGCAAAATTTAAACGCCGCGCCCCTTCCATCGTTCTTTCGGCTCTTGTTATGGGAGGTATCGTCCGCGTCGCTTATGAGCAAACTTTGATCTATTTTCCCCTGTGGCCGCATACTCAGGACGTCTTAAGATACGGACTGTTGTGCGCGCTGATCGGTTTGGGAGGAATCGTTTTTTCAGCCCTTGTCCTTATCACGGGCGGCGTAAAAATCAGAGAAGTAAAAAGTATGCTTGCACGCAGACACGGTTGATTTTATAACTGTCTGCGAATAAAAACTTTTTTTCGGACAAAAAAAAATGGAACGCATATTTTCGGGAGCCCAACCTACGGGCAATCTTCACTTGGGAAACTATCTGGGCGCCATTCGCAATTGGGTAAAGCTGCAAGATAGCTATGAATGCATTTATTGCGTCGTTGACATGCACGCAATTACCATATTCAAAGAACATGACGAGTTGGTTCACAACGTTCATGAAGTCGCCGCATGTATGCTGGCTGCCGGCGTTGATCCGAAAAAACACATCCTGTTTAATCAAAGCCGCGTGCCCGCTCATGCCGAGCTGGCTTGGGTTTTAAACTGCGTCGCCCGCATCGGATGGATGAGCCGCATGACCCAATTCAAAGACAAGGCGGGAAAAAACCGCGAAAACGCTTCTTTGGGGCTGTTCGCCTATCCCAGTCTGATGGCTGCCGACATTCTGGTCTACAAAGCGACCAAAGTCCCCGTCGGTGAAGACCAAAAACAACATTTGGAATTGACCAGAGATATTGCCGTAAAATTCAACAATGACTATAAGTGCAACGTTTTCCCGTTGCCGGAAGCCGTTATGTTGGGCACGTCATGCCGTGTCATGAGCTTGCGCGACGCCACAAAGAAAATGAGCAAATCCGATCCGTCGGATTATTCTCGCATTAATCTGTCCGACGACGCCGATACCATTGCATTGAAATTCCGCAAAGCAAAAACCGATCCGATACCCTTGCCGGAAACCATGGACGGTTTTGAAGGACGTCCCGAAGCCTTAAATTTGGTCAATATCTACGCAGGAGTCCGCGACATTACGGCTGAAACCGCTTTAAAAGAAGTCGGCGGAATGGAATTTTCTCAGTTTAAAAAGATTCTGACCGATGCCGTCGTTGCCGAATTGGAACCGATTTCAAAGGAAATGCATAAAATCGTCCAAGACACGGCTTATATCGACTCCGTGCTGCGCGACGGAGCGGAACGCGCCAACAAACTGGCTCAGCCCGTCTTAGACGAAGTTTATGACACCATCGGATTTTTAAGGAATTAACCGAAATAAAAAAGGCGGAATAATCTTCCGCCTTTTTTAATGTCTTAAAATAAAAGATATTACTTTTAGAGCCCGTTTTTTTCGCACAAATCCGCAACGGGACATTTTTCGCAATGAGGCTTTTTTGCCGTGCAAACATACCGCCCGTGCAAAACGAGCCAATGCCCGACGTATTTTAAATCTTCGTCAGGAATCGTTCCGACAACGGCTTTTTCCATATTTTTTTCGACTTCCAACGGCGTTTTTCCCGTCGCCAGTCCGATACGGTTTCCCAAACGCAAAACATGCGTGTCAACGCCTATCGTCGGCGCGCCGTTCAATGTGTTTAAATAAACGTTCGCCGTCTTACGCCCGACACCGGGAAGCGTTTGCAAAACATCTCTGTCATCGGGGATTTTACCGCCGTATTTGTCAATCAGTTCGGCAGACAACGCAATAACGTTTCTGGCTTTCGTATTAAACAAGCCGATGGAACGGATGTAAGTTTTAAGCTTTTCTTCGCCCAATGCCGCCATTTTTTGAGGCGTATCGGCGATTTTAAACAGTTCTTGCGTCGCTTTGTTGACATTTTTATCCGTCGTCTGTGCCGACAAAACGATCGCCACCAGCAACGTAAACGGCGTCGTATAATTCAGTTCGCATTTCGGTTCGGGATTTTCCCGCTTCATGCGGGCAAAAAATTCTTTTACCTTTTCGGGGGTCATTTTTAAAATCCGAAACGTTTCAAGACGGCGTCAATCCGTTCCAAATACTGATTCGGCGGGAACAGCCTGACATGAACCAGCAAAGGATACAGATTATAGATATACTGTCTTGCTTCGAAATATCCGGGTCTGAAGGGACGGATTTCGTTGTAGCGGTCAAAGAACGCCTTGCTAAAGGTCGTATTCTTTGTCGAATACGTAAATTCGATTTCAGAATCCGCGAAATACAAAGCGGGATCAACGAACGCTCTGACTTTTCCTTCCCGGCATAATATGGTTGTCGCCCACAAATCCCCGTGAACCAAAGACGGTTTCGGCGGTTCGTCCAGATAATGGTCTATCTTTCCGGCGAAGCGGTCGATGCGCGCCATTGTTTCCGCAGGCAGTTTCCCTTCGGCGACGGCGTTTTCCGCCATATACATCAGGCGATTTTCGGTAAAGAACGGCAGCCATTTACGCATTTGCGTATTCGGCTGGTGCAGACCAGTAACGGCCGTATCGAATTCAAAACCGTAAGAATCCGCCGTAATTTCATGCAAAGCCGCGATCATTTCGGCGGCCTGTTTTTCCGAATCTTCATCGGGAATGCCGTCGGCAACGACATATTCGTGAACCAGCACGTCGGGTCCCGAATAATACAATTTCGGCACGGGCAGAGACGTATTTTTTTGCAGATACATCATTTCCGCGCCTTCAACTTCCAAATTTTCGGAAGAATCTTTGCTGACTTTAACGACCACTTGGGAACCGTCCGACAGGACGACATGCTTCGTGTTCGCGACCAGTCCTCCGGACAGGGTTGCGGCAGAAACGACAAACTTACCCGTGGAATGTTCGACAATCCGCGTTAATGCCGCCGATAAAGTATTTTTCTCTACCTGCATCCCTGTTCACTCCGGCGAAAAGCTGTTCAAAAGGTTGTGACAAGCTGATTCTATCATATTGAAAACGTTTTGAAAGCCTTCTTTTCCTCCGTAATACGGATCAGGAACATCTTTTAATCCGAATTCGGGCGCAAAATCCATCATTAACTTCAGCGCCGCCCGTTCATGCGCCGGGCTGAACCCCGGACGCATTCCCTCGAGCGCCTTCAGATGGCTTTGATCCAGAGCGATTATCAGGTCAAAGTCCTTAAAATCGTCCCGAACAACCTGCCTTGCGCGCAAAGCGGAAATGTCCACTCCGTTGTATAAAGCGGCTTCAACGGCTCGAGTATCGGGTGGCGACCCCGCATGCCATGAGCTTATCCCCGCTGAATCCACAAAAAACTCCGCCCCCCTGCCGGCGTCGTCCGCCAATTTGCGGAATACGCCCTCGGCCGTCGGAGAACGGCATATGTTTCCCGTGCATACAAACAGTACCTTATACATCTTTGCTATCTCACCACATATTCGTTAATAAAAATATAACAGCCGAACCTCGCCTCTTGAATAGCTGGCATCATAAATACATTTATGCTATAAACAATCATTCTGTTGCTTTATGGAGGGTTACTTTTATGAATTGGGAAACTGAACGCCGCGATGACGTCGTCGTCCGCACCGGCGCCGATGTGCAAATCGACGAAGGTCTGCGCAAATATATGTTGCAGGTCTATAACTATATGACCGTCGGATTGCTGATTACGACTTTCGTCAGCTATGCTTTGGCTCATTCTTCGCTCGCCGGCATCTTTTTCATGCCGAATGCTCAGTTGACCATTTTGGGGTGGGTCGCCGTCTTATCCCCGTTCGTTTTGATCTTCATGATGAGCTCCGCCGTCGCTAACGGCAATGCGGGAAATGCTCTGGTTCTGTTTTGCATTTTTTCGGCGTTGATGGGCGTTTCTTTGACGACGATCTTTTGGGTGTATTCCACTATGTCCGTCGTCAAAACGTTCCTGATTACCGCAGGTACCTTCGCCGGCATGAGCCTGTACGGATACACGACAGGACGCGATTTGACTAAATTCGGTTCCTTCCTGTTCATGGGGCTGTGGGGATTGATTTTGGCAACTATCGTCAACTTCTTCGTTAAAAGCAGCTCATTCGATTTGACGCTGTCCGTCATCGGCGTGTTGCTGTTCGTCGGATTAACGGCTTATGATACTTGGAAAATCCGCCGCATTTATAACGAAAACGACAGCGAAAACGTTTTAACCAGCAAAGCCATCTTCGGCGCCGTGGATTTGTATTTGGACTTTATCAATCTGTTCCTTTACCTGCTGCGCTTTTTCGGATCTCGCAGAGATTAAAAAAACGATCAAAAAGCCCCGATTTACGGGGCTTTTTCTTTTTCAGACCGTCGTCTGTTCAGACTTTAAAACAGGAATACCTCTTTCTTTCAAGATCTCATAAAGACGCGATTTGTCTTGTGCGCTCATCGCATACAGCGGAAACGAAAATGCCGTAAAGTCCGATTTCATACAAAATTTTTGCATCGCATTATACGGATATTCCAGCCCTTCTTTCGGCTGTAAAACAAGAATCGGACGTTTGCGAAACAGACATCTTGCCTTTGTTTCCCGCGCCGACACAATGTCCGTCCATGACAACGGGGCACAATGATCCAACGCAACGCCGTCATTGTCAAAAACGGCTAAACAGTGTTTTTTGACATACATCAGGAACCACAGCACAAAAGAAACCGCTATAACGCCGATTAAAAACTGAAGCTTCCACCAATATATGCAAATCGGCCAGCGCGCCAAACAGCACACGACCAGCGCCGTTAAAAGAAAATTAAAAAAAAGCCAAAAATTCAGCTTGCGAAAATGATAGTAAAAAACTTCTTTTTCCATTGTCTTTTCCTTCCTTTCTTACAGCCACCATTTTTCAGTTTTCGTTTGTCCGGGAACAAACTTTTCCCCCTGTTTCGGCGTTTCAAGAACGACGCCCTGACTTTCGGCGATTTTCGATACTCTTTTGATGGACTTGTCCCACGGATGAAAGCCCAAATCATAAACGCCCCAATGTATCGGAAGCATACGCTTTGCCTTTAAATCTTTTGCCGCCTTGACGGATTGTTCGGGAAACAAATGAATATCAGGCCACCCGCCGTTCCACGCATCTATTTCCAAAGCCGCCAAATCAAACGGTCCGTATTTTTCTCCGATCCGCGCGTAATGATCGGAATATCCGCTGTCACCGCCCCAAAAAATTTTCTTTTCCGGCGTTCGGATAACATAAGAATTCCATAACGTCTTGTCCGCATCCGTCAGGAAACGTCCCGAAAAATGAATGCCTTCCGCCGCCGTGATTTTTATGCCGTCCTGCTCGAACTCGTCGCCCCAGCCCAGCTCGACAATGCGTTCGCCGGGAATTCCCCAGCCTTTTAGCGTTACACCAAGCCCCAAAGGCACAATAAAGATTCCTTCTTTAATGCTTTGAACCGTCGCACGTTCCAAATGGTCATAATGATTGTGCGTCAGCAGAATATAATCCAGTTTCGGCAAATCCCGCCGTTTTAAAGGCGCATCCTGATACCTTCTGACCGTAAACGGTACGGGAGACGCATTTTTAAAAACAAGGTCCGTTCCCAACCGTTTCCCCTCGATTTCCAAAATCGCCGAAGCGTGCCCCAACCAAAAAACGGCAAAATCTTCGGGCTTTTCAGGGAAAGACGAACGATTTAACAAAACTTGCGGTATCGGTTTTTGCGGTGCATGTTCCGTCATAAAAATTAATTTCGCCATGTTCATTTTGTCTTCGTGTTCTCCGTCAAAGTCATAAACGACGGTTTTAGTGTTCCAAAACTTTCCCAAAGCAAAATTTTTTGCAGACTTATAGGCTTGCGCTTCTTTTTTATTCGGCGCCCGTCCGACTTCGTACAGGACACTTCCCGCGATCGCCGCCGATATTAAGGCGAACACCAAAAACGCATACAACATTTTCCGCCCTTTCCCCGACATATTTCCAGACCTTTTTTATAGTGTTTTTCTTTGATTATTTCACGCTAACTCTTAGAGTGAACTCTAAGTCAAGACTTTTTACGTTAAAAAAAAGCGCCCCGATTTTAAGCGGAGCGCTTTTTTATACCACAAAGCAACTGTTTAAAAATCAAAGCGAATTTTTGCCATCAAAACGTCAGCTTTGAATTTAGAAGACGACTTTGTAAAGTCGCGAATTGAATCGAACGCTTTGATTTCGTCAAAGTCGTCCACGGCCTGAATATGACGGTATTCAATGGCGAAATGCAACGGCACGACGGGCAAGCCGTATTCCAATCCGATCATTCCCTGATACAGCTGTGTTTTTTCGTCTTCGACTTTACCGTAGCCTGCACCGACGCCGGCGTACAGCCCGAAGATGGGAACTCTGACATAAGCGTTTGCCATGGCGGCATTAACGGTCATTGTTTCGTTTTTCAGCATCCACGAATTTCCCCATTTAACGGGAGCATTGACTTCGCTTTGAGTTCTGAAGCCTTCGATTTCAAAGCGCAAGGGTACGACGGGAATATCATAGCCGATTGCCAAAGAATAAGTCGGCGAATTGTCGTATCTGTCTTTTAATTCGCCAGAATCCGTGAAAGTTTTCAAATCGCTGTCATTTATGTTCAAGCCGACGCCGGCGGACAGATAGAAATCCGCGCGAGCCGGCGACGCAAAAGACAAAGCGGCGACGACAGCCGCCAAGAAAAGTTTTTTCATATCAATCCCTTTTTACTCACAGCCCTAAAACATCGCGCATGGAATAAAGTCCTGCGCTTTTTCCATCGGCCCATTTAGCTGCCCTCAGGGCGCCGTTTGCAAAGACTTCGCGAGACGAAGCCTTATGAGCCAATTCGATCCGTTCGCCGTTTCCGGCAAAGATAACGTAATGGTCTCCGACGACATCGCCGCCGCGCAACACGGCGAAACCGATTTCGCCTTGGGGTCGAGCGCCGACGTTGCCTTCCCGAGTCATACGCTTAACATCATTAAAAGCGACTTCTCGTCCTTTTGCAACAGCTTTTCCAAGCCCCAAAGCGGTTCCCGAAGGAGCATCGGTTTTGTTTCTGTGGTGCATTTCCAAGATTTCCGCGTCATAAGAAGGATCGAGAACCGAAGCGACTTTTTCGGCCAAAGCGAACAGAACATTTACGCCGACGCTCATATTCGGAGCGGCGATAATCGGTGTTTTTTGAGCGCATTTTTTAATTGTTTCGAATTGTTCGTCGGAAATTCCCGTTGTTCCGATGACCAAGATTTTTTTTGTTTCTGCGGCGATGGTTGCGTGTTCGACGCTGGCAGCCGGCGACGTAAAATCCAAGACGGCATCGGCGGCTTCGAACAATTCCCAAGGATAAGCGGTTACTTTAACGCCCAGAGTTCCGGTACCGGCAACTTCGCCCAAGTCTCGACCGATAAAGCCGCTTTCGCGTCGTTCCGAACCTCCGACCAATTGAAAGCCTTCTGTTGCGATAGTTCTTGCCATCAGCATACGCCCCATGCGTCCCGCGCATCCCGTAACACCTATTTTCATGAGTTTCCCCCTGTTAAAAAGTAGGTTTATCCTACTGAAAAGAAGAAGGGCATTCAATATAATAACTTGACAAATCCTGCTTGTTTTTTGATTCTTTTTACAGGTGTTTTCACACTCAGTGCCCTCAGGCGGGTGCGGAGCCTTCATAAGCTCTTGAAAAAGCGGCGTTTGATATGAGTATTATTCTTTAATTTGTGAAAACTTCAATATTCTAAAATTGAGATTTAGATGAAAATTTAAAAAACATTCATAAAGACAAGACAGAGAGACTAAGATATGTCAAATAATTCGACTTTAAATAATGCGAAGAACTCACCAGATACAGATGAATGGTATACCACATATGAATCTATAGTAGAAGAATTAAATCACTATGAAGCGCAATTTTATAATAAAATTGTTCTTTGCAATTGCGACGATCCTTTTAATTCTAACTTTACCTACTATTTTTTACAAAATTTTAACAGATTACATCTAAAAAAGCTAATTTGTACATCTTACAGTAAATCAAAAATAAAAATGGTACAAGGGAATACAAAAATATCTATGTCTTCCCAAAAAGATAAAAAAACAACCCCAGAAAGTTACATCCTTATGGTTAGCGAGGTTCCTGGAAATCCCGGAGATATTGTAAGTGATATGGATATTGCACAAATATTAAAGAAAAAAGGGGTGGTAAAAAGATTAAAAGGAGAAGGGGACTTCAGATCAAAAACATGTGTAAAATACTTAAAACAATGTGATATTTGTTGTACAAACCCTCCTTTTAGTCTTTTTTCAAATTTGTTTTCTCTTTTGATAAAATATAATAAAAAATTTTTACTAATAGGAAATCAGAATGCACTTACATATAAGGAGATTTTTCCTTATATAAAGAAAGATAAAGCATGGATAGGATATAGGTTTGGACACATGGCTTTTAGAGTACCTCAAGATAGCAAGCCCCGTAAAACAAGATTCTGGATTGATCACACCGGACAAAAATGGAGAAGTATAGGAAATGCTATGTGGTTAACAAATTTAGATATACCGAAACGTCATAAATTTTTAGAGCTAACCCAGCATTATTCGCCATCAAAATATCCTAAGTATGATAACTTTGATGCCATCAATGTAAATAGAGTAAAAGATATACCGATAGATTATAATGGTATTATGGGAGTTCCCATTACTTTTTTAAAATACTATAACTGCAAACAATTTGAAATTATTGGGGAAGCTAATCATGGCTCAGACAATGAGTTTGATTTGTTTAAGCCCCTTCTTTCAGGAAAAGCGTTATTCAAGCGAATCCTTATAAAACGGAAACTGGACGAAAATGGTGAAAGCTATGAAATTTAAAATATTAGACTTATTTTGTGGAGCAGGAGGGTTTTCGTACGGAATGCATAAAAATTCTAATTTTAGTACAGTAGTTGCTCTAGATATTGATGAAAAAGCAGCGGAAACATTTAAAAGAAATATGCCGCAAACAGAAGTGATAGTTGGCGATATTACAAATTCAGCTGTAAAGAAACATATTATATCTCTCTCAAAAGAATTAAACGTAAATATGATAATTGGTGGCCCGCCATGTCAAGGATATTCCATGAAAGGCAAAAAAATGGGGCTAAAAGATCCACGAAATTTCTTATTTAGAGAATATTTAAATGTAGTAAAACTGTTAAATCCTGAAATTTTTGTAATGGAAAACGTAAAAGGCCTTCTATCGTTATCAAACGGATGGTTTAGGAACGAAATAACAAAATCTATCAAAGCACTCGGTTATAATGTAAAATATGGTATATTAAATGCGTCTAACTTTGGAGTACCGCAAGCACGAGAGAGAGCTTTTTTCATTTGCACCAAGGGCAAGCCTATAGATCTACCGAAACCTATCGTAAAAAAACACACAACCGTTCGTGATGCGATAGAAGATTTAGCTTACCTTAATTCCGGAGAAGGTGAATTTGAAATGGAGTACTTAACGGATGCTATAACTGATTATCAAATTCTTATGAGAGCGGGAAGTAAAAAATTATATAATCACAAAGCATCAAAACATAAACAAATCGCTATCAATAAACTGAAGCTCATTCCCCCAGAAAAAGGCAAAGAGATGCTACCTGCCGATCTACATGGAAAGCAGAAATTTAAAACCACTTGGGGAAGATTGAAATGGAACGAGGTTTCTCCAACTATAGATACGAGATTCGATGCCGCATCAAACGGAACAAACAATCATCCCTTCTTACATAGAGCTATTACACCTAGGGAAGCAGCTCGATTACAATCGTTTGATGATAGTTTTATTTTTTATGGATCGAAGATCTACATTAGAAAGCAAATAGGAAATGCTGTTCCCCCCTTAATGGCTAAAGCAATTGCTGATAAAATTTATGAAGAATATGAGAATAAAGGAATAAATCTATGAACGCACAAATGGCATACCTTTTAGGAATGATCTTAGGTAACGGAGAAGTTCAACAAAATCATGATAGCACTACAGTTACGTTAGATATTCCTCATAAAAATCTTTTAGATGATGAAGGAAGAGATGTTACTGTTTATGTAAAAGCAAGCCTAACTGATATTAGAGACGTTATAGAGCCCCTTTTAGGGCATGCGCTTTCAATAACGCAAACGCCCCATTCAACAAAACTTTCTTTTAGAAAAAACAATCAGGATTATGCTATACGTGAAATTTTAAGATTTATTAGTAATGGTGTACACCATTCTACTATGAAAATGAATAACGATCTTTTTTTAATAAGTACCGATGAAAAAAAAGAATTGCTTCGAGGTATAGCCGATGTAACCGGCTACATTCGAAAAAGTAATATCGCCTTTGGACAAACAGGACAACATCGGGTATACATTGAAATACCTAGGAATTGGGAGATGGTTATTGATATCGCCAACATATTAAAAGAAGTGGGAGTACCCATACAGACCATCGATTTTGGCCACCCCAATTTTAGAGACTCAAATATTGAAAAATATAACAGCGGCAAGCCTTTCTATTGGAAAAAAGAACATCAAATAAAGATTTGGGCTAATGAATTTTTGCCAATTGGCTTCAAAATTACACACAAGCAAAAAGCTTTAGAAAAATATTCGAAAGAATTGCTCTCGCGTTTAACGCCAGAGCAAACTCATAAATTTTATTGGGAGAAACCTATTAGACGCAGAGAGAAGCCCCTTCACCCCTGCGAAAATGATATTTCTCTACCTGCAATAATACGAGGAGAGCATTTTGAATCATGGACAGATCTAGCAAAAAAGCTTGGTTACCATGATTAATATAAAATTTGAATATGAGCTCTATCCTTCAATGTGCAAGTGGCTTGAAATATATTTGAAGGATAAATACAAAAAACAAGACTGCGAAATACTAGTACTAGACTGTCATTCTGAATATTTAGATTCAGTATTAGAAAAAAATAGTGTGATTACATATTTTCCACATATTGTCGGTTTAAAAATTCAAATAGATATTCTTGGCATCGTAAAATTGAGGGGGAAGTCTGAAATTATTTTTATTGAAGCGAAAAAAAAACCACTAAATCTTCATGACCTTGGACAATTATGGGCATATTGTAAGCTATGTGATCCTTCTGAAGCCTTTCTTTTGTCTCCAGAAGGAATGGGGAGTCTAGATAAAGTTCTCAAAAATCTAAATCGTGAAGATATGCTCAACTACGGAGATGGAAAAAGAATAAAAAAAATGATAGTTGCAAAATGGGATATTTCCAAGAATAGTATAGATTATGATTCAACAATACCAAAATTATAAATCAACACCACTCAACAAAAAAAATTTCGATAAGCAACTTTCTTTGCTTTCCCAAAAATTTTTAGCAGCTATTTAACTTATCCGAAAATCCTTGCTTGGCATGGCTTTCGTCCGACGACCCCGCGCCTTTATCGACCAGAACCCCGAACGGCGTTTACGGTGCGGGCTGACTGAGCCGCCTGCGTTTTCTGTCGTTGCTGAATTTCAGATGCCAGCTGATCCCGAAATTCTTCTTTGTATATATATGAAACCACCGTACGCGGGCGCAAAACCATTGTCGTCGATTTCCCGCTTGGAACAGGCACTGGCACCAGCGTAACAACCTCATGCCGATCGCGGGATTCATTCAAACGCTTATCGGCATGATCCTCCACAATATATTCTTTTCCAGACCATGTTTTTGATTTTCCAAAAGAATGTTTGGCCTGTTCCCACGTCAGAGCAACACCTTTTTTAACAGCCTTCTTCATATCGTCCCCGGCATTATGCAAAGAATCTATGTTGGCTAACAGTGACGAATCATACGCCGATACCAGCTCCAGACTGTCCCGACGGGGAACCTGTGCCTTCATCGCATTAATTTCTTCCCGCGACGGTCCGCAGGCAACCATCGACGTCGCAAAAGCAATACCGATTGCGACTTTTCCCACGGAATTCAATACATGATCATATGCGGAATTGCGAAAGCCTCCTTCCGCCGCACGACGACCGGACGGAAAAATAACCGGCTCCTTTTTAAAAAAATCCGAAAGATTCACAACGAAATCTCCTTTGCCGATATGATTTTCTACCTGCAAAAGATTTTAGAGAAAAACGGATTTTTGTCAACAAATCTCCGAATTACAAAGAAATTCAAGCCTTTTTGATAAACTCTTTCAGCTTTTCAAAAAAACCCGCCGATTCAGGGCAGTTCTCTTTCCCGTCCTCTTCAAACTGTTTCAGCAATTCCTTTTGACGCTCCGTCAACTTCGTCGGCGTCTCAACTTTGAACCGTACAAACAAATCCCCGAAATTACGCGACTGAAGTCCGTTCATCCCCTTCTTGCGCAACCGAATTTCCTGTCCCGTCTGAGTCCCGGGTTCTATCGTTATCTTTTCCGTCGTCCCGTCTAAACAAGGAATCTCTATCTCCGCCCCCAACGCCGCCGAAACCATCGTTAACGGAACCGTACAATATAAATTAACGCCTTCACGCTTGAATATCTTATGCGGCTTTACATGCACAAATATATACAAATCCCCGTTCGGACCGCCGTGCATTCCTGCTTCGCCCTGTCCCGCCAAACGCATACGGTTCTCGTCATCTATGCCAGCAGGAATGTTGACTTCCAATGTCTTTTTCTTTGAAACTTTTCCCAAACCGCCGCACTTTTTACACGGCGTCTTGATTACTTTGCCCGTCCCGCGGCACGTCGGGCACATACGCTCCTCTATAAAAAATCCCGATTGACGACGAATGCGTCCCGTCCCGTGACACATCTCGCACGTTTCGGCCTTTGTTCCGGGCTGAGCTCCGCTGCCCTCGCATTCTTCGCACTTCTCCGAACTTTGAATTTCTATCTCTTTCTTGACGCCGCTGTAGGCTTCCTCCAAAGATATTTCCAAGTCATAGCGAATGTCTTCGCCGCGCTCGCCTTCATAACGCTGCGAACGGCGTCCCGCAGCCCCCATGAATTCACCAAAAATATCTTCAAAAATACTGCCGAAACCGCCGCCCGATCCGAAATCAAAATTAAATCCGCCAAAACCGGCACCGGCTCCCGCCCCTTGCGCAAAAGCCGCATGACCGTACCGGTCATACGCCGCCCGTTTCTGATCGTCTTTTAAAATCTCATACGCTTCGGTTACTTCGCGAAACTTTATTTCCGCTTCTTTGTTCCCGGGATTGCGATCCGGATGATACTTCATCGCAAGCGTCCGATACGCTTTCTTTATCTCTGCATCGGATGCGCTTTTCGATATGCCTAAAAGATCATAATAATCTTGTTTGTCCATCTTCTTCGTCCCAAGAAAATAACCGTTCGGGGATACGGTTATACCCCGAACGGCTATATTTTAGCAAGAATTAGTCTTTTTTGACTTCTTCAAAGTCGGCATCAACAACGTCTTCCTGCGCTTTGGGCTGTTCTTCAGCTCCGGCACCCGAAGGCTGCTGTTCCGCTGAAGAAGCCTGTTGCGCTTTGTACAACGCTTCGCCGATCTTCATCGAAGACTGCATCAAAGCTTCCGTCTTTTCTTTAATCTTGTCGGGATCGTTGGATTCCAAAACATCCTGAAGCGCTTTGATGTCTGCTTCAACTTTCCCCTTATCGGAAGCCGAAACCTTGTCTCCTAATTCCTTCATGTTCTTTTCCGTTTCGTGAATCAGAGATTCGGCACGGTTCTTAGCTTCAACGCCTTCTTTCTTCTTCTTGTCTTCCGCCGCATGAGCTTCCGCGTCTTTGACCATCTTGTCAATGTCGGCTTCGCTCAAACCGCCAGAAGACTGAATGCGAATCGTCTGTTCCTTGCCCGTCGCTTTGTCCTTTGCCGATACGTTGACAATGCCGTTCGCGTCAATGTCAAACGTAACTTCAATCTGAGGCATGCCGCGAGGAGCAGGAGGAATTCCGACCAAATCAAACTGACCTAACAGCTTGTTGTCCGCCGTCATTTCACGTTCGCCTTGGAAAACGCGAATCGTTACAGCCGTCTGACCGTCTTCCGCCGTCGAGAAAACCTGGCTCTTGCGCGTCGGAATCGTCGTGTTGCGGTCAATCAGACGCGTGAACACGCCGCCCAACGTTTCGATACCCAAAGACAACGGCGTAACGTCCAAAAGCAAAACGTCCTTGACGTCGCCTTTCAAAACGCCGCCCTGAATCGCCGCACCCAAAGCAACAACTTCGTCCGGGTTAACGCCTTTGTGCGGTTCGCGACCGAAAAATTCCTTCACGATTTCTTGAACCTTCGGCATACGCGTCATACCGCCGACCAAAATGACTTCGTCAACGTCGCCGGCTTTGATGCCCGCGTCTTTCATCGCGGCTTTGCAGGGTTCAATCGTGCGGGCAAGAAGGTCTTCCACCAAAGATTCCATCTTGGCGCGCGTCAGTTTGACGTTCAGATGTTTCGGACCGCTTGCGTCCGCCGTGATGAACGGAAGGTTGATTTCCGTTTGCTGTGCACTGGAAAGTTCAATCTTCGCTTTTTCGGCAGCTTCTTTCAAACGTTGTAACGCAAGCTTGTCATTGCGCAGGTCAATGCCTTGTTCTTTTTGGAATTCGTCAGCCAGATAATTGATAATGCGCGCGTCAAAGTCTTCGCCGCCCAAGAACGTATCGCCGTTCGTGGCTTTTACTTCAAAGACGCCATCCCCGATTTCCAATACGGAAACGTCAAACGTACCGCCGCCCAAGTCATAAACAACTATCGTGCCGGAATTCTTCTTGTCCAAACCGTACGCCAGCGCCGCCGCCGTCGGTTCGTTGATAATACGCAAAACTTCCAAACCCGCAATTTTGCCCGCGTCTTTCGTCGCCTGACGTTGTGAATCGTCAAAATAAGCAGGAACCGTAATAACAGCCTGCGTTACGGGTTCACCCAAAAAGGCTTCCGCGTCTTCTTTCAATTTTTGCAGGATAAATGCGGAAACCTGGCTGGGCGCATACTTCTTATCATAAGCTTCCACCCATGCGTCGCCGTTCTCGCCGGCAATAATGTGATACGGAACCAATGATTTGGCTTTTTCAACCTGCTTGTCCGTAAAACGACGCCCGATCAAACGCTTGATCGCAAAAAAAGTCCCTTCCGGATTCGTCACCGCCTGACGTTTCGCAGGCTGACCTACCAAACGTTCCCCGCTTTGCGTAAACGCAACCATCGAAGGCGTCGTGCGCGTGCCTTCCGCATTTTCGATAACTCGGGCGTCCTTGCCGTCCATAATCGCAAAGCATGAATTCGTCGTACCAAGATCGATACCTATAACTTTTCCCATAGAAAAACCTCGTTTTCGTTTATAAAAACAACCTCAACAGAACTTGATGCTCCGGTATATAGGAAGCCTTTTTTGCTTTTGCAATCTCTTGCATGCCTTTTTTTTATTTTTTTATACCAGATGACTTTTTTTTTCGCCGATTGTATGATGCAAAAAGTTTAAACCTTAAGTAAATCGGAACCATCATGTCGGAATTTCTTAAAAAAATTAAACTTGCCTTCCTTAAAATGTCCGAAAAAGTCAAAACAGCTCAAGTGCCGGCCCCGATAAAAAATACCGCCGCCGCCATAGCGGAAATTTGGCAAAAAATTAAAATCTACCTTAAAACTTCGCCGACCTTCACTCCACCCTCAAAAGAAAAAGTCTTCTCTTTCGTCTTAAACTGGTGGCATTGGCTGTTGGGCGGCATATTCGCCTTTCTTGTCCTGTATTATCCGACCGGCGCCGTCTTGATTAACCAAGTCGACGATAATCCCGATTTCGCCGATAAATATGAAAAAACAGAAACCCCTAAAGAAATTTCCACTCTCTACGCCCTAATCGACAGAGAAATAAATAAGCATGTTTGGACACCGAACCTGCCGTTCTTTTTTCCTTCCGCCGTGTTGGACAATATGCCCGCCTTCCAATCGGGGCTGATGACAGCCGTCCATAAAATCGTGATGGCCATCGCCGAAGAAAACCCGGATGCCGCTGAACTGAAAAATGCCGCAAACCTGCTGGGATACCCCGGAACGATCTGGTATGTTTCCGATTGGAAACCCGCCGTTTCCGCAAATTCTCAATATCAAAAGGCTTTGAACGATTTAAAAGCCTATGAAACGGCTTTGTCGGACGGCGAAAAGACCTTTAATTCGTCTCCCGAAGCGCTTGCCGCGTTGCTGAACGCACAGGCAAACATCCTGAAAGAATGTGCCGAAAAAATAAAAAGACAAGTCGCAAAATATGAAAAAAGACCCCTTGATTTTCGCGGCGACAACGTCTTTTATCGCGTAAAAGGCAGCGCTTATGCCGTGTACCTGAGCCTGCGCGACGCCGAAGAAGATTTCGATTCCGCCTTTGACATCAAAGATATCCGAAAACTGTGGAGCGACGCGAAAGATTCCTTAAAAAGAGCTTTGAACATCCGCCCCTTCGTCGTCGTTAACGGAGGTCCCGAAACACAGTTCCTGCCGAACCATTTGCTGAATGTCGGATTTTATATTTCCGCCGCCGAAGCGGATCTGCGCCGCATCGTCTATAAAATCCATAAGTCGGAAATAAAAAATGAAATACTTTAAACATGCCGTAAAAGTTTTTATCGCTTTAGCGCTGATCGCTGCCGGTGTCATGCTTTTAAAATCAGGGAAAGACGTCCCGCTCGGCGTTGAAGACGACGCATTGGTTTTGCCGCCGATGCGAACCGCGCAAATGAAAAAAGAATTCAAAGATTTGAATTTCGACGCCTTTAAAGCCGCAGAAAACAAAATTCCCGTTCCGAGAATCTTTTCCGTATCAATCCCCAAAGATTTTAACCGTTCCCAATTTGACGACGATCGCAAGGCTTTGTTCTATAACATTCTGATGCCCGCAGTCCTGCGCGTAAATGCCGAAGTCGAACAGGAACGATCAAGATTGATGTCTTTTGAACGTGAATTTTTACGCACGAACAAACTGCCCCCCGCCTACATTGAAGAAGCTCACCGCATCGCAAAAAAATACGATACCGACAACGAAGACCTCTCAACCCTGTTTGCTCAAACAAAATTGAGAGTGGATTCCGTTCCCGCTTCTTTGTTAACCGCGCTTGCCGCCGAAATTTCCGGATGGGGAACAAACGCTTATGCCAGAAAATACAACGCCCTGTTCTTGGAAAAAAGCTGGGACGGGACGGGTATCCCCGCGGCGGAAAAACAAAAAGAAGGTCCGCAATATAAAATCAAGCCTTTCAATTCCGTTTACGATGCCGTCAAAAGCTTTGTCTTTTACCTGAACACGGGAAGCTATTTCCATCCTTTCCGCATCAGCAGAGCCGTTTTTCGCCGCGAAGGCGACAAAATCCGCGGCTATACCGCCGCATCGCAATTAATGAATTATCCCGACAAACCCTTGGAATATCCCGATATCTTGAAACATCTGATGGAACAAAACAAAATGATGCCGCTTGATTTCGCGGAACTTGACGCCGATATGCCGGATTTTTCCCAAAAAGATCCGTAACAACCGCGGCAGGCAAGTGTTTCTTTTGAGGCTTGCATTTTTATGTGCGTTTTATATAATTCCTCATCTTTTGGCGACCAAAAATACAGAGGTTCTTTATGATTTTCAGTTCTTTTACCTTCTTATGGTGCTTTCTTCCCCCCCTTTTGGTTCTGTATTTTTCCATAAAAAACAAGCTGTTCAGAAATTTGCTCCTGCTGGTCGCCAGCATCTTCTTTTATGCTTGGGGCGAACCCGTCTACGTCTTTTTGATGATCGCATCCATCATCATTAACTATTTCTTCGGATTGCTGATCGACGGTTCCGCCACCCATGCCAGAAGAAAGTTCTTTACTCTGTTGGGCACCGCCGTCAACGTCCTGATTTTGATGCATTTTAAATATACCGATTTCATTATCGAAAACATGAATTTGCTGTTGGCGCTGGAAATCGACGCCAAAGAAATTCCTCTGCCCATCGGTATTTCTTTTTATACGTTTCAGGCGATTTCATATCTGGTCGATATTTACAGAGGTGACGTCAAGGCACAGCGCAGCCTGTTAAAAATGGGACTGTATATTTCTTTCTTCCCCCAGCTGATCGCCGGACCTATCGTAAAGTACCACGATATCGAACAACAACTCGAAAACCGTACGGTTACCCCCGAAATGTTTAATTACGGCGTGTCCAGATTCATCTTCGGGTTCGCTAAAAAAATCCTGTTGGCAAACATCGTCGGAAAAGCCGCAGACACTATCTTTGCCCTTGAAGCCGGTGACCTTTCCACCCCAGCCGCATGGGTCGGCGCCATCGCTTATTCCCTGCAAATCTATTATGATTTTTCGGGATATTCGGATATGGCCATCGGATTGGGCAAAATGTTCGGCTTTACGTTTCAGGAAAACTTCAATTATCCCTACGTTTCTTCCTCCATCCGCGAATTTTGGCAAAGATGGCACATCTCCCTGGCAACGTGGTTCAAGCTGTACGTTTATATCCCCTTGGGCGGAAGCCGCGAAGGGGCGTTCAAAACGTACCTGAACACGATGATCGTCTTTTTCCTGACCGGTCTGTGGCACGGCGCCGCTTGGAACTTTGTCCTTTGGGGTGTTTGGAACGGCGTCTTTTTGATGTTTGAACGCGCCGTACAATTCGATAAACGCGTTACTTCAGCCGTTATACGCCATATCTATACGCTGCTGGTCGTCGTCGTCGGAATGGTCATTTTCCGCACAAACTCCGTTCATGACGCCATCGTGTATCTGGAACATATGTTCAGCTTTAAAAACATGGATATGTCTTATCTGAATATTTTGGTTACAAACGAACCACGTTTGGGAATTATCGCAGGCTTGCTGTGTTCGGGACCGCTGGTCTTGTTGTGGCGCAACAAAAAAGACGCTTTCCTCGCCAGAGTCCCCAATATCCTTAAAGGATCTTGGCTGATGGAAACCGTCAAAATCGCCCTGTTCGTCGTTTCCATTCTCGCTTTGGCAGGAAATTCCTACAATCCGTTCATTTACTTTAGGTTCTAAGCCATGAAAAAACTGAGCGTCTCCTCTTGTTTTTTCTTGGCATGCATACTGATTTGCTTTGCATTCAGCTTTGTGCCTTTTGAAGATGATGACCAGTCGGAAAATCGCAGAAAAGCTTCTTTTCCGACCGAATTCTCCGAAGCTTTTCCCGCACAGTTCGATGCATTTTATCAAGACCACTTCCCCTTCAGAAGCTTCTTGATAAAAAAATTCTATACCCTAAGGAAAAGCATCAAAGACAACCCTAAAGTCATTATCGGTGCCGATGATTGGATCTTTTTGAATTCTTCCCCGTTCGACACTTATGCCAAAACGGATAATTCTTTGGGCGACTTTACGGGAAAAACTCTGCTCGACAAAACAGAGCTCGCCGAATACGAAGCCAAAATGAAAAAACAAAAAAACTACTTCGACAAACGCGGCATCCGTTTCCTGATTATGATTCCCCCCAACAAAATGTCCGTCTATCCGGAATTGGCGCCGAAAGCCTACAGAAAACTAAAAGCGCCTTATTCCAGATACGAACAAACCGAAGAGGCTATCCGTAAAGCAGGAATCCCCTTTATCAACCTGAAAAAATTGTTCGAAAAGGAAAAAGGGTCTTACCCGTTGTATTACAAAACGGATACGCACTGGAACGATTTCGGCGCATATACGGCGTTTCAACATCTGATGAATATCCTGATGAAAAAAGTTCCCGCCGTTGAAAGCGTCGTCGCGGAACCAAGCCCCTGCGGCGACAACTATCGCATGTCGGGCGCCGCGGAAGAATGTTCGGACACGCACTATAAACCCGTCCTGACCTTTAAAAGCGCAGAAGAACAGTGTTCTTCCCCCGAACCGGGATACATGATTTGCACAAACGATACGGCTCCGTATAAAGAACATGTTCTGA
>HF994934.1:97987-133042 GCA_000434295.1 Acetobacter sp. CAG:977
AAAGGCTTGTCCCTTATTTCGGGAAAACGTTCAAAAAAACGACTTTTATCTGGTCGGGAAAGATCTCCGACGAACAAATGTTCGACATCATTAAAACCGAAAAACCCGATATCGTCCTGTATAATTATGCCGAGCGGAATTTGTCCCAAACGGCAAAGGACGTTCCCGAAGAAACTAAGGGGGACAAATGAAAAAACTGTCTTTTTCCTCTTACTTTTTCTTGACCGTCGTTTTGATTTTCGGACTTTTAAGCTATTTGCTGTTCGGAGAAGTCTTTTATTATCGCATGACGGAACAAAGCGAAGACGTGCTTAAGCTGTCCTTTCCGACGAAAAAAGATTCGGAAAATCGCGCAAAAGCCAAATTCCCCAAAGAATTTGATTTTTCTTTCCCCAGAAAATTCGATTCTTTCTTTAACGACGCCTTTCCGTTCCGCTCAAAGCTGATTAAACGTTTCTTTAAACTGCGCCTGATCATCGGTGATAACCCCGGCGTCATTCCGGGAAAAGAAAGCTGGTTCTTTTTTAATTCTTCGCCGCTCGATATCTATGCAAAAACCAGCAACACCCTGGGCGACTTTACGGGAAAGACCCTTTTAAATCCCGAAGACAGAGAAACCTTAAAACGCCATATGGCCTGTCAGAACGATTTCTTTAAAAAGCACCACATCCGCCTGATCGTTATGATTCCGCCGAACAGAAAGCCCGTCTATCCCGAATTTCTGCCCGAAGTCTATAAAAAACAAGGCGTAAAATACGGCCGCTACGAACAGGTTCAAGACTTGCTTAAAGAATTGAATATTGATTTCGTTGACGAAAAAAAAGCCCTCATCGCCAACAAAGACAAAGGAACCCTTTATTTTAAAACGGATACCCATTGGACTTTATTGGGCGCCCATTACGGGTTCGAAGCCTTAGCCGAATTCATGGGATATAAAATGCCGCCTGTTGACGGAGTAAAACGCAAAATCATCGAATGCGGCGATATGTACAGAATGTCGGCTTCCATCGTGCATTCCTGCTACGACATCAATGACATTCCCGTTTTGCCGCCGACGGACGCACCGGGTTCATGCGAACACGAACCGCACAACAAACGTGTCGTTTGCACGAATGATAAGGCTCCCATCCGTCAAAAGGTCGTTATCGTTCGCGATTCCATGTTTGATTCTTTGTACGAAGACGTCGCCAGAACATTCAAAAAAGCCGTCTTGCTCTGGCGTTCAAAACACACGGAACAGGAATTAAAAGACGAAATTCTGCGCGAAAAACCCGATACGTTGATTTATGAACAAGGCGAACGCTTTATGTTGGAAATGCAAAATGAAGCCATTTGCCCCGACAACGTCATTAAAATCAACCGTCTGGATCAGCGCCCGCCCGAAGAAGCAAACATTAAGGATAAAAAATGAAGAAGCTGACTGCCTCTTGCATCGTTTTTCTCGGCGTTATTTTCGTGTTCGGACTGTTCAGCTATTTGTCGTTCGGCGAACTGCTTTATGCCGGAAACAATAACGGCGAAGGTAAACCTCCTTTCTTTGCTTTTGATTCCCAAGACGATACGGAAAATCGCGCAAAAGCCGCTTTGCCGACCAAGATCGATTTGAATTTTCCAAGAAAATTCGATGCCTTTTATAACGACTCCTTTCCGTTGCGTTCTTATTTGATCAAACGTTTCCATAAACTGAAAAAAAAGATTAAAGACGACCCGAAAGTCATTGCCGGACTGGATAATTGGATGTTCTTTAATTCTTCGCCCGAATCCGTTTATGCGAAAACGGGAAACATTTTGGGCGACTTTACGGGAAAAACGCTTTTAAACGCCGAAGACAAAGACGCTTTTATAAAGCATATGGCCTGCCAAAAAAAATATTTCAAAGACAGAAATATCCGACTGATCGTTATGGTACCGCCCAACCGTATGCCGCTTTATTCGGAATTTCTGCCCGAAGCTTACAGAAAGCAAGGCGTAAAATACGGCCGCTATGAACAAATCAAGGAAATCCTGAAAGATTTGGATATCGAATTCATTGATTTGAAATCAATGTTCCAAAAAATCAAAGACAAAGGTCAGATGTTCTTTAAAACGGACACTCACTGGACGCAGCTGGGCGCACATTACGGCTTTGGCGCTTTGACGGAAAAAATGGGATACCGATTGCCAGAACCCGTCAAAGTCGAACGAAAGATTTTGGATTGCGGCGATGTTTATAAAGTTTCAGCCACCGTTACAAAAAGCTGTTTTGACATCAATGACGTTCCCGAATTGCCCGCGACGGCGTTTAAAGGAAAATGCGAACGCGGCGAACGGGATAAAAAAATCGTTTGCACGAATGACAAAGCTCCCGTCAAGCACGAAGTCCTGATTATCAGAGACTCCATGTTCAGCAGCCTGTATGATTACGTTGCCCGCACGTTTAAAAAAGCGACGATGCTGTGGCGTTCCATGCATACGGAAGAAGAATTGTTCAACGAAATCAAGGCTTCCAAAGCGGACACGATTATTTACGAACAGGGCGAGCGGTTTTTGTTGGAAATGCAAAACGAAGCCATGTGTCCCGACAATATCGTAAAAATCAACCGTCTGGATCAGCGTCCGAAAACGGAAGACGAAGATTAAAAAAAGCCCCGAGAACCTCGGGGCTTTTTTATGTGTTTTTTATGCGGAAGTCTTTTTCTTCTTAAAGTATCCGCCTTGAGCTTTTGCTTCTTTTTTTGCTTTCGGTGCAAAGGACTTTTTGCTTTTGGCGTTCTTTGCCGTTTCTTTTTTCGAAAAGCCTGTTTTCTTTTCGGACTTTTTCCGTTCGACGGGGCGTTCTTCAAGAATTTGTTCTTTCCTGATACGTTCCTGTTTGCGCTTTTCTTTTATTTCTGCGATACGGCGTTTTCTGGTTTTCTTTTTAATAACGGAAAAACCGAACATCCCGAGCTCTGCGCCCAGAGCGTAATATCTGCCGTGGCAAAAAGCCGCCGGATGCGATTTTTCCAATTGCAACCGTCCTTCTTCGTCCAACAGATCTTCGTCAATGTCGACGGCGACGATTTCCGCCAAAAACATATCGTGAGAGCCCAGCGATTTGACTTCTTTGACCTTGCATTCCAAAGAAACCGGCGACGCTTCCAAGAGCGGACAGGCAACTTTGGAAGCTTGTAGCGTTTTCAAACCGGTTTGTTCGAATTTATTGATATCACGTCCTGATTTGACGCCGCAGAAATCCGCCGTTTTAACCAAGTCCGCCGTCGTCAGGTTAATGACGAATTCTCCCGTTTCTTTGATCAGTCCGTGAGAATATCGTTCGGGACGAACGGAAATATACGTCATCGGCGGTTCGGAATTCACGATTCCCGTCCACGCCGCCGTAAAGACATTCGGCTTTTGCGCCGTTCCGCAGGTTATCATTGCGGGCGGAACGGGATACAGCATCGTTCCGGGTTTCCAAACTTTTTTTGCCATTTTTCTTCTCCGTTTTAATTTCGGCTTTCGGGAGGCAGCGCGGGAGCGGAAGTGTTTTGAGGATAAATGCAGACTCCTGCGCTTTCATCCCAAAAACCGCCCGCGGCACAAGGTTCCGTTTCCGCGATAACGAACGACCACCATAAAAAGCTTGCAATCGCCAAAACCGCTATGGCCAAAATGATTATCTTTTTTGCTTTTTGATTCATGGTTTTTCCCTTTCAAAGAATCGCGCGGCGATTATACTCCGATTAAAATAAAAACGGTATTCATTCGTTTGATTCGGCAACTTTTTTAAGATATTATTTTTTAAATTTCATCTTGTTAAGGGCTATGCGTTTGAAGCTTTTCGGTTTTGCGGTTTTACTGGTTTTGTGTTCGTGCGCTTCCTTAAATCGGGAACAGGCGCCGTTCCGTCCGGCTTGGCTTGAAACGCCGCAGGCGGGGTGCGCTTCCGACGAATTGTGCGCCGTCGCTCAGGGCAGAACAAGAAACGCCGCGCAACTGAATGCCAGAGCCGAAATTTCAAAAATTCTGGAAACCAAAATCAATGTTTCGTCTCTTTCGGTCGAAACGCTTGCAGATGCGGAACTGAACCAAAAAATACACGAACAAACCAATATTTTGCTGAACGATATTGAAATTAAAGAAGCTTTTGAAGACAACGGCTCCGTCTATGCTTTGGCGGCGTTGAACAAGCCCATTGCCGCCGCAGTCTTAAAAAAAGACATTGAAAAAATCGACGAAGACATAAAAAACAATCTGACGAAAGAAACGTTGGCCGCCGCTTCAAAAGCCGAAACCGCCTTTGCCCAAAGAAGCGCTTTGAACGCCAGATACGCCGTCCTGACGGGAGCTTTTTTGCCCGATCCCGTCAGTTATGCCGAAATCGTCCGCCATAAACGGAACGTCGCGGCAAAAACAAAGATCTTTTTGGAATCTTCGTCTCCCGTTTTGGAACAGGGCGTTCGCGAAGCCCTTGAAAAAGCCGGCTATACTTTAGTATCGGACAAAACAGATGCAACAAAAAGCATTTACGTAAAATTTTCCGCCGAACGCCAGCATTTAAACGTCGAAGGGTTCGTGCGATATTTGTTCGGCTTTAAGCTGAGCATTTCCGATAAAAAAGGCGAAACGTCGGAAACGGCCGCCGCTTCTTTTTCGGAAACGGGGCGGACGTATTCTCAGGCTTTTGAAAACGCCGTTGCTTCTTACAAAGAAATGCTTTCGGAAAATATTCCCGATTTGTAGATAAAGGACATTACCATGAAAAAATTCCTGTTTTTACTGTTTTCCTGCTGTTTGGCGTCTTCATGCGCTTCGTTTAAAGCGGAACGCGTTTCGTCCGAAGAATCCGACGAACTGGCTTTGGAAATTACGGATCAGTGGGTTGCCAAAGACACGGAAATCACGGTAACCGAAATCTTGAACCAAATTCAAAAACACCGCGGCTTCCAAAACTATCTGGCAAAGCTGGGCAGAACACCGAAACTGTTCATCGGCGAAGTCCAAAACCTGACTTCGGAAGCTTATTTTCCCATCGGCGACTTAAATGACGAACTGTTGACCGAATTTTCGGCGTCGGGCGAATATATTTTGATCGACGAGCAGGCGCGCGAACGCATCCTGAAAGAAATTCAATACCAAAACGACGGCATGGTTAATCCGAAAGACGTCAAAAAAATCGGAAAAATGACGGGTGCCGACCTGATCATCTTCGGCGCCGTGCGCATGAAGCCCGAAACTCGCGCCGGAAGAACAATCAAAGAATATTCCGTCAACATGAGAATGACCGATATAGAAACGGGCGTCGAAGTCCTGCGCACCAGAAATAAAATCAATAAATATTCGGAACAGTCTTCCTTCGGTTGGTAACGGTCGGCTGAGACGATATGAAACGTTTGATTTTTGCCGTTTTGCTTTTTGTTTCGGGATGTTCCTCGACGGATTACATCCTGCAGGAAGAAATTCGCACGGATTTAAGCCGCGGCGATACTCAAAAAGCTCTGCAAACGGCAAAATCAGACTATTATTACGTTGATGACGCTTCCGAAGTCGTAAAAAATCTGGAACTGGGCAATCTGTATTACCTGAACGGCTCTTATTATCAGGCTTTGCAACATTTTGACGCGGCACAAAAGAAGTCTCGAGAGCTTTATACTCAAAGCCTGTTAAATGCCGTTTCTTCCGCCGTTACGGGCGACAGAAACGAAGATTACAGAGGCGAAACTTATGAAATGTCGCTTTTGCGGTTTTACCAGTCTTTGTGTCATTATCAGCTGTACCTGACAGGCGTTTACGAATCCCGAACGGATGAAAACGGCGTGCTTATCCCCGAAAAAAAGCTGACCGAAGCCGAACGAAGGAAACATCTGCGCGCCGCCAGAGCCGTCATGCTGGATTGGGACAGCCTGTTGCAGGAATATAAAAGGGAATATGCGGGTCAGCGGGTGTTCAAGCAGGATATGGCGGCAAAATTATGGGGCGGATACATCCACGAACAAAACCGATTGCCCGAAGACCGTCAAATCGCCCGCCAACTGTATAAGGACGCTCCCGTCGTTTTGTTCAGAAACTATAATCTTTATCCGTCTTATAATGAAAAATTCGAAAGCTTTGCCGAAAACTTTGAAACGTTGCACACGCTTCCCGAACGGCAAACAAAAAAAGAATTCGTTTCAAAGACGGATACGGCGAAACGACTTGAAAAATACGCCGAAGACTCCTTGAAAAAGCTGACGGAACGCAAACGCGACAATGTCTTTGTCCTGATGAAAACGGGGCGTATCGGTCAAAAAAAAGCCGAAAAAGTCACTTATGTCGTTCCGTGGTTTTTGTTGCTGGGATCAAGCTCGGATCAGTCTTTCAAACGGTTTGTGTCAACGGTATTGCCGGGACAGATTATTTCTTTTGAAATTCCTTACTTTGACATGCCTGCCGCCTCAGGAACCTGCTCTGTTTCTTTCAAAAACAAAAAAGGCAAAACCGTCGCCGAAAAACAAGCCGTCCTGTTCGAACCCGTTTCCGAAATTTCCGCCGAAGACTTTAAAGCGCGACGCAATCAAATCTATGCCGAAAAAGCCGCTTCTTTGGCTGCGAAACACGCGGCGGCTTTGGCGGCGGCATATTTGCTGTACGATAAAAACGACGAAACGACCCTTTGGATCGCAAGACTTTCTTATACGGCAGCCGCTTTGGCGATTTCCGCCTCAGAAGACGCCGACCTGAGATATTGGGGAACCTTGCCCGCAAATATATGGCTCCAGTCCTTTAACCTGAAACCCGCAACATATGAAATGACTGTTTCGTGCGATAACGGCCCTGCTTTTTCCGAAACAGTCAAAGTCCCCGCAAAGGGCAGCGTTTTTAAAGACCTGAACCTGAACTGAAATCGGCTTTTCGCCCTTGATTTGACGCTTTTATGCATCGGAGCTACTCTTAAAAGAAAAACGAAAAGAATCGAGTCATGCTTTTACGAACAGCCTTCGAACAATTTTTTAAAAAACGTGAACCCCCTTGTGAATACAGGATTCGCGACATAACCGTTCTTTCTTTGCCGAACGAAAAAAAATCCGTTGAAGATTTGTTTGATGCCCTTGCTTGTATTCCCAGCGGTCAAAAAGCTCTGAATGACATGGCAAAATACCGCACGACGTTTTGTTTGGATTCTTTTGGCGGCAACACGAACGCTTATCTGGAACCCGAAAGCAACCGAATCGTTTTAAGCAGGTCTTCGGACTTTGATACCCGCTGTTTCCTTCTTGTGCACGAAGCCAGACATTTAAGCCAATACGCCGCGGGACGACGCGAAGCGGATGCCAAACATTTGGATTTCGCTTCACGGCTGATGATTCTCCGCGCGACAGAAGCCGATGCCCAGACCCAAGCTTTTTTGGCTTGTTCCGAATGGGAAGCGCAGGGAAACGGCGCCCCGATGCAACGTTTTAAAAAGCATTATCCCTGCATTGTTTCGGGTTATGAAGCCGAAAAAGGGCTTTCGGGCGCTTTCAAAGGCTGGTACGACGACGAATTGGTCGGTGCCGTTTATGAACAAAACCATTGTACGATTCCGCGTTTGTCAAATTTAACGGCAGAACCTTCAAAAGAACCTTTTGTTTCTTTGAAGCCTTCGGATATTTCAAAATTTTGCGAAGGCAGTCGTATTAAAGACTTTGAAAATTTTTTAAACAGCCGAAAAGCGCGCAGCGTCTACCTTTTGACCAAGACAATTGCCGAAATTTACGATTCCGTTTCGGTATCCAAAGGTGCGAGACACGATCCGTCCGTGCCGACTCTTCTCCTGAACGATTTACAAAGCAATCCTTATGCCCGCATGGGTGCGGATTTGCAGATTTTAAAGACTGAAAATTCGTTTTCGCCGCAACAAACGAAAAATACGGTAAAAAAGAATATCTTAAAAGCCGTTGCCTTCACGGTCGGCGCCGTTGAAAAAATAAATCACGCTCAAGCCAAGGGGAAACGGGACGAAAAAGCGGAAACGGAGCTTCGACAGGGCAAAGAACGCGTGCTGGCGGCAACGGAGCAAAAAGGGGTTAAAGCTTTTTTCTCGGCGTATTTTTCACGTTCTTGCCGATAAAACGCGGGGATCAAAACAGCGCGCTGTCTTGAAAGGAAGCTAAAACGAAAAAGCCTTGTACCGCACGGGGACAAGGCTTTTTAATGGCGCGCCCAAGAAGATTCGAACTCCTAGCCTTCTGATCCGTAGTCAGATGCTCTATCCAGTTGAGCTATGGGCGCTTAACAGGGACACATATACGCTTGCCGATTTCGATATGCAAGACTTTTTTTAAAAAAAATGAAACAAAGTATATAAAAAGTCATACAAACCCTATTTTTTAATAAAATTTCTTGCAAATACAAGATTTCTCGCTACATTCTAAGACAGTGTTATCAGAACGGGAAATTTCTGGTAATATAGAAAATTGCGCAGTTTTCTTAAACTTTTTAAGGTATTCAAAAATGTTTTTTTCAAAGCGTATCGTTTCCGTTGTCGCCGTTTTGGCGCTGTTCGGATGTTCCACGGCTCAGGAACCGTATTCGTCAGACGAATACTTCGCCGAAGAATTTTCGGCAACGGCTCCGGCAGCTACGGCTCAGGATTCTCTCGGCTCGGATGCCAAAGAGAAAGCCGATCCCGTTACCGCAGAAGAAATTAAACCGGCTCTGCCGTCGGAATCTCCTTCCGAGATTTCCGCAAAGTTCGCCGGAAAGCAAACCGTTATCGGTCAGAAAGTAGCCGCTATCGGACGCGAATTGAAACAGTTGCAGGAAAAAGTCAATCAAAATACTCAGACTTTCCGCGCTCTGAAAGAAAAAAATGCCGCTGAATCCAAGGCGTATTACGAATACATCGCCCATATCAACGCGCGCTTGCAAATCGGGACGACTCCGGGTAACCCCGAACTGACCGAAATGTGGAAACAAGCCAGCGCCCGCGTCAATCAGCTGGATCAAAACATCTCGACGATGGCGCGTTTGGCAACGCAGGTCAGCACGGATTCCGCAATGATTACCTATTTGCTGGACACCATTCGCGCAACGTTTGCCATTTCGGGTGCTCGCGAAGAAGAACACGAACAGTTGCGCCGCATGGAAGACGAAACGAACCAAACGGCCGTTCTGCTTGAACGTTTGGTCAGCGAAATCAATACTCAGGTTGCCCGCCAGCAACAGTACGTCTTAAACGAACGCCGCAATATTTCGACGTTGGCGTTGGGCATCCGTACGGGTCAGCTGTTCGGTGCAAATCTGGCGGATCCGACGACAATTCCGACGGCTTCCGTAACGCAGACGCCCGTCGCATCCGCGACCATGCCGACAGCAAACGTCGCAGGTCGCCGCCCGTTGATGGTCATCCGTTTCGATCGTCGCGACATCGCTTATGAACAACCGCTGTATCAGGCAATTAAAACGGCGTTGGAAAAACGCCCCTCCACTTCGTTCGAAGTCGTTGCCGTCAGCCCTGCAGGCGTTGCTTCCGGAAATTATGAAGCCGCCAAAAATGCAGAAGCCGTTCATGCTTCGCTGATCGCAATGGGGTTGCCCGCAGGACGAATCAGTATGTCCAAAATGCAAAGCGGATCAATCCGTTCGACAGAAGTTCATATCTATTTGAAATAACTTATCGCCTATAAAGATCCGAGACAAAATCTCGGATCTTTTTTGTATCTGCAAAACTCAATGCTGGACAGCCGATAGCTTAAAATTTATGATATTGCTGTATCGGTTTTTCTATTTTGACGGAAATTTAATTTGGTAACGGCGAAACAAAACGGCGAACAACAGCTTCTGGATATGCTTTACCGCATAGAGGGAATGAAAGGCGACGCTCAAGCCGTCTATTTCAAATTGTCCGCGTTAAAACCCGCAAACCGTACTCCCAAGCAAATGCACGTCATGATGTCTTTGCTGGAAGAATTGCTTTCCAAATCGCGGTCACGGCTGTTTTTGATGTCTGACGGCGATTTGTTCATCGTCGGACGCAATATCCCTCATCCCCTGTTGCAAAAAACCGTCGCTTCCGTCCGCCAGCTGTATCAGGCAGACCCGTTAGTTTCAATGTCCGCCGACATCAATTTTTGCGAAATTTTTGATTTGGGATATGAATTTGACAGCGTTATCAAGCTGGCTCAACGCAAGAACGATATCGCCAAAACTTCGAGAAAAAAGAAAGAACAAAACAAAGATTTGGTTCCTTTGGCGCCTGAGCATTTAGACGCCATTCTGCGCAATATTCAAGGTTTTAACATCCTGAAAGTCATTCGCAGACAGGAAGCCATCCAAATTACCAAAAGCGGAAAATACTGTTCTCTTTTTGAAGAGTATTTTACGTCCATGGCTGATTTAAAGGCTGCCATTGCTCCGGATGTCGACGTCCTGTCAAACCGATGGCTGTTCCAGCATTTAAGCGAAACCTTGGATAAAAGGATGCTTTCCATCCATCAGGATTTGTTCGCTCATACGCCGAAAGGAATCAGCTTAAACCTTAACATTTCGACGATTTTTACAAAGCCGTTCGGCGATTTTCTTGATAATATGCCCGAATCCAAATTCGCCGTCATTGAAGTCCAGTTAATGGACATTATTCAAAATACGCGCAATTTCATTATGGCCAAAGATCTGTTGCATGAAGCCGGTCATAAAATTTTAATTGACGGGCTTCATCCGATTTCTTTGAGATTTTTGGATTTGAATTTGCTTAATCCCGATTTGATCAAGCTGAACTGGTCTCCCGCCGTTTTGGAAGATACGGGAACGCCTTCTTTGGCAGACGCTTTGAAAAGCATTGATACCTCGAAAGTTATTTTGATGCGTTGCGAAGACGAAGAAGCCGTTAAGTGGGCTTTAACGAACGGCATTTCGCGGTTTCAAGGCTACTTTATCGACGCGTTGTCGGGCGCGGGTGTTAAACGCAAATGCAAAAACGGCAATCTTTGTTCTTTACAGGACTGTATAGCCAGAAAATCCTGTATCGCCGGTCCGATAAGAGCCCGCTGCCTTTATCAGGAAGCTTTGGATTCCCCGATAGAAGATAATTTGTAAGAAGGAGACCGTATGATACAAAATCAAGAAGATGCCCTCCGTTCTTACCTGCACGACGCCATCAAAGACGAAGTCCCTTTAACGGTTTTACAGTTAAAAATTTCCGAATTGGATCCGTCTTTGCGTACCGAAAACACTTTAAATACGATTGTCGAAAGCTTCAGGGAACCTTTGTATCCGTACGGACGCGCTTTTTATATGTCGAACGACGACATTTTTATTGCGTATTCGACAAAGACGAAAGAAAACGAAATCAAAGCATTGCTGATCAAAGCATGGATGTGGTTTTCCGCCGATCCGAACGCGACAAGCCGACAAAACGAATTGGAACACCGTTTCCATTTACCTCAGGACAAAACCGCTTTGATGGAAGAGCTCAGGCGCATTACGGCGACGTCGGAAGGAAAAGCAGTTCTGCAGCCTGCGGCAACGTTTAAAAAGAAATTCGCCCTTCCCAACGTTTCGGACAAAAATCAAAAGCTTTTGACGCCCGAAATGCTGTCAAAAATAGAAAAAGCCCTGACGGGAACGGATTTTGCGAACATGATTCGCCGTCAATCGGTTTGCGTCGTTTTGGACGATATCGAACCTCAGCCCATGTTTGAAGAAGTCTTTGTTTCCATTGCGGATTTGGGTGATACGATTTTGCCGGACGTTTCTTTGACGGCGACGCCGTGGCTGTTTCAGGATTTGACGGAAACGTTGGACAGGCGCGTTCTGTCCAGCATTTCCCGCCATGATGACGGGACTTTGACGCATGATTTCAGCCTGAATCTGAATGTTTCTTCTATTCTTTCGGACGATTTCAGAAATTTTGACGACAATATCCGCTCAGGGGTTAAGTCTTCCATTGTCATAGAGTTGCAACCCGTTGATATTTTTAGTGATTTATCGTCGTATCTTTTGGCACGCGATTATGCTCAAAATCTGGGCTATAAAATCTGCATTGACGGTGTAACGGAAAAAAGCCTGAGATTTATTGATCGCGAACGATTGGGAGCCGATTTGATAAAAATAATATGGTCGCCGTCATTGCCCGAATCGATAAAGAACGATTCGTTTTTGCAAGAACGGTTAAGGACGGTCGGAGCGAACCGTGCGGTTTTATGCCGCGTTGATGACGAAGACGCGTTAAATTTCGGGAAATCATACGAAATTTCATTATTCCAAGGGCGGTATATCCAAAGCCTGCTTGCCAGCAACATTCGCCGCCGCCGCGTCGGGACAACTTTGCTGAGGAGATAAGACTTTGTGGTACTGCTCTTACAAAGGCGAAGAATTCGGTCCGTTTTCCCAAGAACGTACCCGCCTGTTTGCCAAAGAACACCCGGGATGTTTGGTCTGGAAGGAAGGAATGCCCGAATGGCTTCCCGCGAAGGACGCCGGATTTGAAGAAATTTCTGAAACATTACCTTCTGCGGGTCAGGTTTTTTCGTCGGATTTGGCGTTTGAAATCAAAGGCGACGACATGCAGTTCGTCGAATTTGATTTAGAGCCCGACCAAACGGTTATCGCAGAACCGGGATCAATGATATACAAACAGTACGGCATCGAATTTGAAGCGACTCTCGGAAACGGCAAGAAAGGCGGCTTTTTCGGAAAGCTGTGGGGTGCGGGAAAACGCGCTTTGAGCGGGGAAAATTTTTTCATCGCAGCCTTTACGAACACGCGGGAACGCGCTCAAAAAGTTGCTTTTTCGGCGCCGTATCCCGGCAAAATCATTCCCGTATCTCTCAAAGACATGGGGGGAGAAATCATCTGTCAGAAAGACAGCTTTTTATGTGCGCAAAGCGGGACGGAAATCGGGATATTTTTCCAAAAGAAGATATTGACGGCCATGTTCGGAGGTGCCGGCTTTGTGATGCAAAGCCTGAAAGGCGACGGAGTCGTTTTTATCCACGCGGGGGGCACGATTCACGAATACACGTTGAACTATGACGAATCGTTGCAGGTGGATGCGGGCTGTCTGGTGGCGTTTGAGCCGAGCGTATCGTTTGACGTTACGAATGCGGGGTCGTTAAAGGCTCAAATTTTCGGCGGAGCGGGTCTGTTTTTTGCGGAAGTCAGCGGTCCCGGACGCGTATGGGTACAGTCTTTGCCGTTTTCACGGTTTGCGCGCCGTTTATTTTCGACGCAGGAAGCGCAAGATTTATTAAAAGTGCGTTCCCGATAAAAAATCGCCGAAAGCCTGATAATCCTGTTGACAAACGGAGAAATATGCGGCTATAAAAGGCTTCCTTACAAGTGGAGAGAGGCTCTGCTTGATTTATTGAATTTCGGATGGTGAAGAAATGTTCGCAGTCATCAAGACAGGCGGCAAGCAGTATAAAGTCGCGAAAGACGATGTCATTATCGTTGAAAAGCTCAACGCAGAAGTCGGCTCCGCTGTAACATTTGACGAAGTGCTTGCTGTCGATGAAAAAATCGGTGCTCCCGTTGTCGCCGGTGCAAAAGTTTCCGGTACGGTCGTAAAACAAACCCGTGACGATACCGTTTTGGTATTCAAGAAAAAACGCCGTCAGGGTTATCGTCGCAAAAACGGCCACCGTCAGCATATCTCGATCGTCAAGATCACGGATATTGCCGGTTAATCAGTAACAGCTTTGTCAGGAGATTAAACCATGGCACATAAAAAAGCAGGCGGTAGCACAAGAAACGGACGCGACTCTGAAGGTCGTCGTCTGGGTGTAAAGAAAGCCGGCGGTCAGCCGGTCATTCCCGGAAACATCATTATCCGTCAGCGCGGAACGAAATATCGTGCAGGCGCTAACGTCGGTATCGGTCGCGATCATACGTTGTTCGCGAAAATCGAAGGTCACGTCGAATTCACGCGCAAAACCGACGATCGCGTCTACGTTTCCGTCGTCGCTTAAGATTTTTCGGATAAATTAAAAATTCATAAGGGGAACGGCTTGCCGTTCCCCTTTATGCTGTTTATATTAGACTTTCTTTTAACTAAAGCAGGACCGACATGAAATTTCTGGATCAGGCAAAGATTTACATAAAATCCGGTGACGGCGGGAACGGATGCTGTGCGTTTCGCCGCGAAAAATACATCGAATTCGGCGGCCCGAACGGCGGAAACGGCGGCAAAGGCGGCGACGTTATCTTTGAAGCGCTGCCAAACCTCAACACGCTGATTGATTTTCGCTATCGCCAACATTTCAAGGCTCCCAAAGGGCAAAACGGTTCCGGACGCGACTGTACGGGCGCAAAAGGCGAAGACCTGATCATCAAAGTTCCCGTCGGCACCGAAATCGTTGCCGAAGACGGCGAAACGGTCATCAAAGACATGACCGTCCCTTACGAACGCTTTACCATTGCAAAGGGCGGAGACGGCGGATTCGGAAACGCCATGTTTAAAACGTCGACGAATCAGGCGCCCAGACGGGCGGATCCGGGTTGGCCGGGCGAAGAAATGTGGGTCTGGCTCAGGTTAAAAATCATCGCAGACGTGGGATTATTGGGCTTTCCGAATGCGGGAAAGTCAACGTTCTTGTCGGCCGTCACGGCGGCTCGGCCGAAAATTGCCGATTATCCGTTCACGACGTTGCACCCGAATTTGGGTATTGCCCGAATCGACGATGACGAAATGTTGATTGCCGATATTCCCGGCATTATTGAAGGCGCACACGAAGGAATCGGACTGGGCGACAAATTTTTGCGCCATGTCGAACGTTGCGCCGTCCTGTTGCATTTAATCGACGGGACGGAGGAAGACCCTGCCGCACGCTATAAAGCCATTCGCAAAGAATTAAAGCTTTACAGCCCCAAGCTTAAAGACAAACCGGAAATCATCGTTTTAAACAAAATCGATGCGTTAACGGAAGAAGAACGCCTTGAAAAGCTTAAAAGCCTTCAAAAAGCGTGCCGCAAAAAACCGTTGGAAATGTCAGGCGTTTCCGGAGAAGGCACGAAAACGGTTTTAAGAAAGCTGTTGCCTTATGTTTTGGAAATGCGCGAACAGCAAAAAGAACGCGCATCAAGCGGGACGTTCGACGATGACGGAGAATAAAGATTTTTTTCAAAAAGCCAAACGAATCGTCTTAAAAATCGGTTCTTCCCTGTTGGTTGACGAAGGAACGGGACGCGTAAAGCATACTTGGCTGAATTCGTTGGCTGACGATGTTGCCGCGGCGCGCGAACGCGGAAAAGACGTCATTATCGTGACTTCGGGTGCCGTTGCCGTAGGCAGACGGGCGTTGGGATTGCCGTCGGGAAAGCTTTCTTTGCCGAAAAAACAGGCCGCCGCCGCCGTCGGACAAATCAGGCTGGCTCATTATTATCAGGAAATTTTGGCGGAACGGGGATTGAACGTTGCTCAAGTCTTATTGACTCTTGACGATTCGGAAGACAGAAAACGTTATCTGAACGCCAGAAACACGTTAAACACTCTGTTGGATATCGGTGCGGTGCCCGTCATTAACGAAAACGACACCGTTGCCGCCGCGGAAATCAAAGTCGGAGACAATGACAGGCTTGCGGCTCGAGTCGCGCAAATGGCCAGTGCGGACGCTTTGATTATTTTTTCGGACATTGACGGACTGTACAATGCCGATCCGCGCAAAAATCCCGAAGCGAAACTGATTCCCGTCGTCACGAAACTGACCAAAGAAATCGAAGCAATGGGCGGCGGTTCGGGCAGCTCCGTCGGAACGGGAGGAATGGCAACAAAGCTGATGGCAGCCAGAATTTGCATGGATGCCGGATGCGATATGGCTATTGCGTCGGGGAAAGGGTTGCATCCGTTATCCCGTATGGAAAACAGCGGACGCTATACGCATTTTGTGGCAGCCACGTCGCCTGTTTCGGCACGCAAGGCATGGATCGGCGGTTCCATAAAACCGCGGGGAACGCTGATTTTGGATCAGGGTGCCGTTTTAGCTTTGGAACACGGGAAAAGTCTGTTGCCCGCGGGCGTAAAATCCGTTGAGGGAACTTTCGGACGCGGCGACGCCGTCCTTTTAAAGGACGAAAAAGGAAACGATTTGGGAAAAGGGCTGACGGCATACAATTCTCATGACGCCCGATTGATCGCCGGACGCCACAGCGAAGAAATCGAATCTTTGCTGGGCTATCACGGACAAGAAGAAATCGTCCACCGCGACGATATGGTTACGGAAAAAAGAGGCTGAAAATGAAAGAAATGATGCATTCTTTGGGGCGAAACGCGCGCGAAGCCGCCCGTTTTTTGGCAACGGCGTCTACGGAAGCGAAAAACAAAGCTTTAAAAGAAACCGCCCGTCTGATGCGCCAAGAAAGCAACGCTTTGCTTGAAGCCAACAAAAAAGACATGGATGCGTTGCCCTCCGACACTTCGAAAGCCATGCGCGACCGTTTGCTGTTAACGCCCGAACGAATCGAAGCCATCGCCAAAGGTTTGGAAGACGTTGCGGCTTTACCCGATCCCGTCGGGCGCGTGTTGGCGTCTTGGGAACGGCCGAACGGGCTGAAAATTTCGCGCGTTGCAACGCCTTTGGGCGTCATCGGCGTAATTTACGAAAGCCGCCCCAACGTTACCGCGGATGCCGGAGCTTTATGTTTCAAATCGGGGAACGCCGTCATTTTGCGCGGCGGTTCGGACAGTTTTCATTCTTCGGCAAAGATCACGGAAATCATGCATGAAGGGTTGCGTCTGGCGGGATTGCCCGAAACGTGCATTCAATCCGTCCCGACCGCCGATCGGGCGGCTGTCGGCGAAATGCTGAAGATGGACGAATACATCGACGTGATCGTCCCGCGCGGCGGAAAATCCCTAATTCAGCGCATTACGGAAGAAAGCCGCATTCCGCTGTTCAAACATCTGAACGGCATTTGCCATACATACATCCATTCGGCGGCCGATTTGAAAAAAGCCAAAGACATCGTTTTAAATGCAAAAATGCGCCGTACGGGAACGTGTAATTCTACGGAGACGCTTTTGGTTGACGAGGCTGTTTTGCATACGATTTTGCCCGAAGTTTTGGATACGTTAATTAAAGCGGGCTGCGAAATTCGCGGAGATGAAAAAGTTCAGGCTTTAGACAATCGCGTCGTACCTGCCGTTGAAGAAGACTGGGATACGGAATATTTGGATTCGATTTTGTCCGTAAAGTCCGTAAAAGACATTGATGAAGCCATTGCACACATTGCGGCGCACAGCTCGCACCACACGGAATCGATTATCACGGAAGACAAAAGCGCGGCGGAGCGTTTTTTAAACGAAGTCGACAGTGCCGTTGTAATGCATAACGCTTCGACGCAATTTTGCGACGGCGGGCAATTCGGTATGGGAGCCGAAATCGGCATAGCGACGGGTCGTCTGCATGCCAGAGGCCCCATCGGACTGGAACAATTGACCATATTTAAGTATCAGGTGCGCGGTGACGGTCAAATACGCCCGTAAGACGGTCGGATTATTGGGCGGATCTTTCAACCCCGCCCACGACGGCCACAGATACGTCAGCCTGCAGGCGCTAAAGCTGTTAAAGCTGGACGAAGTCTGGTGGCTGGTATCGCCTTTGAACCCTTTAAAAGAAGGGCGCAAGGACATGGCGTCGTACGAACGGCGTTTGGAATCGGCAAAAAACGTCGCGAATCACCCGAAAATTCTGGTCAGCGGCATTGAAACTCAGCTGCACACGCGCTACACGATCGACACGTTAAAGAAGCTGAAAGAGCTTTATCCCGACACGAATTTTGTCTGGCTGATGGGGGCGGACAATCTTGCCGATTTTCACAGGTGGAAAAGCTGGCGGGAAATAATGCATACGGTTCCCGTTGCAGTTTTTGCAAGAAATCATTATGCTTTAAAAGCCCTTTACGGAAAGGCGGGGCGGACGTTTCGCCTTTATCGCACGGACAGCCGTTTTGCGTCGCGTTTAGCGCGGATGCGTCCTCCGGCATGGGTGTTTTTGCCGATTCGCGAACATCCGGCGTCTTCGACGGCGATCCGTAATCAGGGTTTGTTTTAACAGGAGAATAAAATGCCCGCAGAAAAAAAACCGGCCGAAAAAAAGACCGTTTCAAAAGTTGAAAAAAAAGTCGAAAAAGCGACCAAAAAAGAAATCAAAAAAACGGTAAAAAAGACCGTTAAAAAGATTTTAAAGGCTCAGGAAAAAAACGAAAAGCTTCTTAAAAAATCGGCAAAGCACAAAGAAAACGCCGCCGCGAAAAAAATGGTCGAACTGATAGAAAAGACTTTGTCCGCGGGAAAAGCCGAAGATATCGTCGTCATTGACCTGTCCGGGAAAACGGCTTTGGCGGATTATCTGGTTGTTGCGACGGGGCGTGCGCCGCGTCACGTAACGGCGTTGGGAGAACAGGTGCAGCTGCGCCTGAAAAAAACGGGCGTTCCCGCCGCCATTGAAGGAAACGACACCGGAGATTGGGTGATCGTTGATGCGGGTGACGTCATTGTTCACGTTTTCCATCCCGAAACGCGCGAACTTTATTGCATTGAAGAACTGTGGGGCGAAGAAACCCCGCGCAAAGCACGCTGATGGAAATTATCATCGCTGCCATCGGCAAACAAAAACAAAGCCCCGAACTGGAGTTACTGACCAAATACGTCAAACAGACCCGTTGGAAAGTAACCGTTCGGGAATTTGAAGACAAAAAGTCTTCCGGCGTCAAAGAACGAATGCAAAAAGAAGGCGAATTGTTGCTGTCGGCCGTTCCCGAAGGCGGCGTTATCATAGCTTTGGACGAACGCGGCAAACATCTGAGTTCGGAAGAATTCGCACACCGACTGGGGACTTGGCAGGACAACGGCATTCCCGCCGCGGCTTTTTTAATCGGCGGCGCGGACGGACATTCGCCGGAAGTCAGGCAAAAAGCGCATTTGTTGTTGGCATTCGGAAAAATGACGTGGCCGCATATGCTGGCCAGAGCCATGCTGGCAGAACAGATCTATCGCGCCAAAACCATACTGGACGGGCACCCGTATCACAGAAGCTAAACTAATGGCTATACAGCTTTTTGGCAAAGAAAAGAGTACTTTACGGAAAAGGTGCTTTTTATAAAATTCGAAACGCAAATGAAATTCTTTTTCCTTTTTTCCGCTTTTATTTTTTTTCCTGTTTCCGCCTCTGCGATTAACAGCTATGTCGACAGCGGCGATACCGCAGACGGCGGTGTCGTCAATCAGGTTGTCAATCAATACGTCTCGGGGACTTCACAAAATCAAACCGTCTACGGGAATCAATACGTCCAATCCGGCGGCAATGCTTACAATACGTCGGTGTACGGGTCTCAAACCGTTCAAAGCGGCGGAAGTGCCTCGGGAACCGTTGTTCAGTCTTACGGCATGGCTAACGTATCGGGACAAGCCGAAAACTTTACGGTAAAAAGCAGCGCGACAATGAACGTTAATTCGGGCGGCACGGCTTCTGCAACGAACGTAACAGGCGGGACTTTGTACGTTTTAAGCGGCGGCAATGCCTCGGGGACCGTCCTTTCCGCCGGAAAAATGTACACCCGAAGCGGCGGCAGCGATACGGCAACCGTCATTAACGGCGGTACTCAACAAGTCATCGCAGGAGGAACAAGCTTTGGAACAAAAATTTACGGCGGATCTCAACAAGTCTACGGTACTGCCGAAAATACCGTCCTGTACGGTGGCAGCCAAAGCATTATGCGCGGAGCGACTTTTTCTTCGGGAACGGTTGACGGCGGCAGTCTGACGGTTTATTCCTCATCCTCCGTCAACGGATTAACCGTTGATTCCGGAAACGTTCTGGCAAACAAATATGTGAAATTTTCAGGCACAACAACGCTTGCCGGAGGAAATGTCGACGCTTACGGCGGCGTCAGCTTTGAAACTCTTAAAATGAATAACGGAACGCTGTCCGTTATGCCGACAACCCTGACCGAAAGCATCAGCATCAACAATTTAAGCGGTACGGGAAATTTCTATTTAAACAGCGAAGTCGACGTCGGAAATACCGACAAGCTCGTCATCGGTTCTGCCAGCGGAACGTATAATATCGCCCTGATCGACTACAGCGCAACCGAAGTGTTTCCGCAAAATATCAGTCTGATCGAATTGGGGTCGGGAAACGCGGACTTTCATTTAATCGGCGGCGCCGCAGATATCGGAGCGTTCCGATATGATATGGAACGAAACGGCAATGAATGGGTCTTAAAAAGAACGCCGCTTTTTACGGATACTTCCATTATCGCAAAAAACACGTTCGTTTCCATTCAATCCGTTTTTTATGCTCATCAAAACAACTTGAATTCCCACATTCAGGATATCCGTTCTTCCAAACGCGCCGGGTTTTGGGCAAAAGGATTTCGCCGCAAAGTCAATTTTGATTTTTCGGACAACTCCAAAAGCAAAACAAACATTTGGGGCGGACAGATCGGTTTCGATTTCAGATTGCCTCAAAAAATATTCGATTACATGGTCGTCGGCGCATATTGGGGACATTCCAACAGCCGTCAACGTTTCGACCGCGACGGAATGGCAGATGCCGATACGAACAGCGTCGGTTTGTACACAACCATGCATATTGCCGACGGATTCTTTGTCAATGCGGACGTCGCGTATTACCGTCACAGCCAAAACCTGACCAGCTATCTGCCCATGGGGATGGAAGTTCTGGGACATTACAAAACAAACGGATGGAGCGCCGCCGTTCAAACGGGAAAACGCTTCCTTCTTAAAAACGCATGGTTCGTCGAACCCGAATTAAAACTGACTTATATGAAACTGAACAGCATCCGTTACAGAACGACAATGAATACTCTTGTGTACGGGAGAAATGCCGATTCTTTTATGGGGAAAGCCGGCGTAACGGGCGGGCGAAACATGTCGGACATTTTGGGAATACAGTCCGAGGCTTTTGTCAATTTAGGCATTTTGCGGGAATTTACAAATCACGGCAAAGTCCGCGTCGCCGATTACGACTTTAAAGAAGACCTGTCAGACACCCTTTATGAAACGGGTTTCGGATTTAACGCCTTCTTTAACGAAAAAGTCGGCATTTATGCAAACTTTGCCGCCTTTTTCGGCGATCGCGTTTCCGTTCCCGTCAGTACGGTGCTGGGAATCCAAATGTCTTGGTAGGAAACGACCGATTTTATAGTGTTATCCCGAAACTTTTTGTATTATATTCCCCTCATCGTCAGACGTTTTTTTTGGGAGATCTACCGTGACTGAAGAAACCAAAAGACCCCGCCCCGTTATGCTTTGCATCTTGGACGGCTGGGGACACCGCGAAAAAAAAGAATATAACGCCATCGAAACCGGAAATACCCCGAATTGGCATGAATTGGTCAAAACATGCCCGAATACTTTGATTGCCACGTCGGGTTTGGATGTCGGATTACCCGCAGGACAAATGGGGAATTCCGAAGTCGGACACATGAATATCGGCGCCGGCCGCGTCGTCATGCAGGATTTGCCCAAAATCGACGAAGCCGTCAAAGACGGATCTCTGGCTAAACGCCCGGCCGTGGTAAATCTGATTGACGCTTTGAAAAAAAGCGGCGGAACCTGCCACTTGATGGGATTAATGTCTCCGGGCGGCGTGCATTCTCACATGAACCATATCATCGCTTTGGCAAAAATCGTCAGCAATGCCGGCATTCCCGTTGCCGTTCATGCTTTTTTGGACGGACGCGACGTTCCGCCCGATTCTGCGCTGGGGTATGTCAAAGAATTTGAAAATGTCGTCAAAGGCTTGAACAATGTCAAAATTGCCACCGTTTCGGGACGCTATTACGCCATGGATCGCGATAACCGTTGGGAACGCATTACTTTGGCTTATAACGCGATAATGCTGGGCGAAGGCGAAAAAGCTCAAAGCGCCGAAGACGCCATTAACGCTTCATATGCGAAAAAGGTCTTTGACGAATTCGTCGTTCCCGCCGTAATCGGCGATTATAAAGGAATGAAGGACGGAGACGCCGTTTTGTTTGCCAACTTCCGCTCCGATCGCGCCAGAGAAATCATGTATGCTTTGGCAGACGCTTCGTTTGACAAGTTTGAACGTCCGAAAACCGTAAAATTTGCCGCCGTTGTCGGCATGACGGAATATTCGGTTGACCACAACCGCTTTGTAACGCCGATTTTCCCGCCCGAACAGCTGTCCAACATTTTCGGCGAAGTCGTTTCAAAAGCCGGCATGACTCAGCTGCGCATTGCGGAAACGGAAAAATATGCTCACGTTACGTTTTTCTTTAACGGCGGCGAAGAACGTTTGTTCAAAGGCGAAGAACGCATTTTGATTCCCAGCCCGAAAGTCGCCACCTACGACTTAAAACCCGAAATGTCGGCTTTTGAAGTCTGCGATGCCTTGGTGAACGCCATCGATTCGGGCAAATTCGACACGATTATCGTGAACTTTGCCAACGGGGACATGGTCGGACACACGGGTATCATGGAAGCCGCCGTCAAAGCAACCGAAGCCGTCGATAAATGCTTGGGACGTCTGGAAGACGCCATTAAGCGCGCCGGCGGGGTCATGCTGGTTACGGCGGATCACGGAAATTGCGAATTGATGATGGACGAAACGACGCATGCGCCTTATACGGCTCATACGACGTTCCCGGTGCCCGTCGTGCTGTTCAACGGTCCGAAAGGCGTTAAATTGCGCGACGGCGGCAGATTGGCGGATTTGGCTCCGACGTTGTTGGAATTGCTGAAACTGCCGCAGCCCGCAGAAATGACGGGAAAATCTTTGCTGGTTCACGGCTAAGGTTCGCTGCGCAATGGGATTTAAAAAGACGGCGGCGCTGTTTTGCCTTGTTTTCATAACGGGGCAGGCGTTGCCGTCTTTTTCTTTTGCGGCAATTGACAGTTCCGTTGAAGCAAAATCCGAGCTTTCAAAAGTAACCCGACAAATTCGCGCAGCCGAATCGGAACACAAAAAATTGCGCGAAAAAGCCAGAGCCGTTCAAAAAGAAATCTTGGACGTCCGGCGCAAAATGGTTTCCGCCGCCAGCTCTATTCAGGAACAGGAAGAAAGCTTGGGACGTTTGGAAGAAAAGCTTAAAGAATTTGAAGACCAACAGGCTTTCATGAAAAACCGTTTGGAAGTCAGAAAAATGCAACGCGTCAAAGTTCTGGCAGCTTTGCAAAATCTGGCGTGGAAACCGACGGAAGCCTTGCTGGCTCAGCCGCTTGAACCTCAAGACACTTTAAGAAGCGCCCTCTTATTGCGCGAAGCCGTTCCCCGCTTGGAATATTCCACGGAAGGCCTGCGCAAAGATTTAACCAAAATCGCCAGCCTGACAACCGCCATCCGCGCTCAATACGCTCAAATCAAAACCATGGCGAAACGTTTGGAATCCAAACGGCGCAACATGAACGCCCTGATTCAAAAGAAAACAAAGCTTCAAAGCACGTTTGCCAGCGAAAGCACCAGAGCCAAGGAAAAAGCATCTTCTCTGGCCAGACAAGCCAGCGACTTGAAAGATTTGCTGGCACGCTTGGACGCCGAAAGCGCCAGACAAAGAAAATTACATAACACGATGGGCATTCCGACGGGGGCTTTTATGGCGGCACGGGGAAACATTCCTTTTCCGGTCAAAGGAAATATCATAAAAAAATTCGGCGAAATGACCGACAGCGGCTTGAGCTCCAAAGGCATTACCATCAAAACCCGCCCGAACGCCCAAGTCATTTCTCCTTACGACGGAACGGTTTTATTCGCAGGCCCCTTCCGCGGATACGGAGAATTGCTGATTATCGAACACGGCGACGGCTATCATACTTTGCTGGCGGGCATCGGACGGCTGGACACTTCGGTCGGACAATCGCTGTTGGCAGGCGAACCCGTCGGAATAATGGTGGCGGATTCCAATCCGTCGTTATATATTGAAATACGAAAGAACGGACAACCCGTTAACCCATCAACATGGTTGACGAATAAAAAAGGATGACGAAGGATGAAACGCTTCGGTTTGCAGATTTTACTGGTTTTAAGTTTTGTTTTCTTTGCGCTTCCCGTTGAAGCCAAAAAAGAAAAAAAAGACGAGGCTCCCAAAGCTTCCGTTTATCATTACCTGAACATTTTCAGCGAAACGTTTAAACGCGCGAAAACCGATTACGTTGAAGAAGTCCCTGATCAAAAACTGATCGAATACGCCATTAACGGAATGTTGTCTTCGTTGGATCCGCATTCCTCCTACCTGAACGAAGAAATGTTCAAAGAAATGCAGGAACAAACCAAAGGCGAATTCGGCGGTTTGGGTATAGAAGTCACCATGGACAACGGTTGGATCAAAGTCATTTCTCCGATTGACGATACGCCGGCATACAAAGCGGGCATCAAAGCGGGCGATTATATTACGCACATTGACGGCACGGCCGTTTTGGGGCAAACCCTGACGGAAGCCGTTGACAAAATGCGCGGTCCCGTAAAAACAAAAGTTAAACTGACCATTCGTCGCAAAGGACAGGATGCTTTTGACGTCACGCTGGAACGCGCCGTTGTTAAAATCCGTTCCGTCCGTTCCGAAGACAAAGGCAATGTCGGCTATATCCGTATTTCTTCGTTCAGCGAAACGACGACGGACGACGTTAAAAAAGCCGTTGAAAAAGCCCAAAAAGAACATAAAGACAATTTAGCCGGCTTTGTTTTGGATTTGCGTAACAATCCGGGCGGTCTTTTGGATCAGGCCGTTTCCGTTACGGACTTGTTTTTAGACGAAGGGGAAATCGTTTCCACGCGCCCCCGCCGCCCCGAAGAAATTCAAAGATACAGTGCGACAAAAGGCGATATCATCAAAGACATCCCCATCGTTGTTTTAATTAACGAAGGTTCGGCTTCGGCAGCCGAAATCGTTGCCGGCGCTTTGCAAGACCATAAACGCGCCGTCGTTGTCGGCACGCGTTCGTTCGGCAAAGGATCCGTTCAAACCGTTATTCCTGTCAGCTCGGGCATCGGCGCGATCCGCCTGACGACAGCCCGTTATTATACGCCTTCGGGACGCTCGATTCAGGCAAAGGGCATTGAACCCGACATCGTCATTCCGCCGGCTCACGTCGAATATTACGCGGGACGCTTTGACGATTTTGCGGAAGCTTCTTTGCCTAACGCGCTGGCAAAGCAGGACGAAGACAAAAAAGACGCCGCAAAGAACAAGGATAAAAAAGATAAAAAGCCTGCCAAAGGCAAAAAAGAAAAAGAACCCGATCCTTTTGACGAGAAAAAAGAGGAAAAGAAAATAGAAGACTATCAGCTTGACCGAGCGATTGACATCGTTCGCGCGATGGGAATCTACAATTCCAAATAACCGTTAAAACAGGAAATATTATGGCTCTTACGAACAAAACGCCCTCCGATTCACCGTTTTCCCCAAAGCCGAAGCAAAAGGGAAAGCTGGCGTTTTTTTTGATTTTGCCGATATTTCTGGTTTCTTTCGGATACGTTTCCAAAATCGGTTGGGACGTTTATCAGAAAAGCAAAAAACCCGCCGTCGAATTTGACGTCAGTTCTCCTTTTTACCATCCGCGCGAATCCGTTATTGATCCGCAACCGATGTTTAAAATCGAAGACGGTCCCAAAGAACCTTCCATAGGAACATCGCTATCCGCCTCTTTGACGGGAGCGAAAACGGCGGAAGAAATGCTGAAAGGCCCGCAAAGCCTTGAAGAAGCGATTGACGCCACCATGGCAAAATATCCCGCACAAAAAGAAATTGACGATGCGGCTTCTTTGGAAATCAACGAATCCCTGCCCGTTGCAAAACGCCCGGAATCGGATTCTCCCGCTCCCGTGCAAGAACGCATCATTGATGTCAAAGATGAATTTGCTTTACGGCGCGATCCCGTTCCTTTGCCGGATTTAATCCAAGGCGATTTGATGGCATCTTTGCCGAATTTCAGCTCGATCAAGGGCTCGCAAAACAAAATCGGCATTCCGTTAAACGTGATTTCGCCTTTGCCCCATTTACAGGCAAAATCCCGTTACGGCAATATTCCCGTCAAATCCAAAAACGGAGAAACACCGTTTCAGGCATACGCAAAACCGTACGATAAAACACCTCCGTCTCCTTATATCGCCGTGCTGATTTCGGGGCTGGGAAAAAGAAAAAATACGACGGCAGCCGCTTTATACTCTTTAGCTCCCGAAGTTTCCCTGTCTTTCAGTCCGTATTCCGAACAGCTGGGAAATTATGTCACGGAAGCCAGACGGTCGGGACATGAAACATTGTTGGATTTGCCCATGCAACAAGGGCTTTTCCCTGAAAAAGACCCGGGTCCCTTAGGCTTGGTTACGGGATTGCCCGAAAAAGAAAATCAGAAACGATTGCATAAAACTTTGGGAAAAGACGTCGCTTATATCGGCGTTGCCGCGTCTCCGAACGAAACTTTTTCCGCCAAAGCCGACCAAATGGCTGCTTTTGCAAAAGAAATCCGCGACAGAGGTCTGATCTATGTTGACGGCTCTGACGACGAAGATAAGCCTATTTTTTCAAACGCTTTGCGCCCCGACGTCTATATCACAAACAATTTCTACCGTTCCGCCATCCGTTCCCAGCTGGATTACGCGCGCCGCGTCGCTTTGCAAAAAGGGCGCGCCTTTGTTCGCGCGGAAACCGCTCCGATTGTTCTGCTGGTCATTCAGGAATGGATGAAATCTTTCGTCCCCGAAGAAGGAAAAGATTATCCTCCGATTACTTTTGTCCCCCTGTCTTATTATGCCAAAGAGGTATTAAAAACCAGACAATGACAGAAAAGCTTTATCGCCCGAACGTCGGGATTATGGTTATCAATAAAAACGGAAAAGTATTTGCCGCGCATCGGGCGGACACGCGCGAAAAAGCATGGCAAATGCCGCAGGGCGGCATAGACGGAAACGAAGAACCCCTTGATGCCGCAAAACGCGAACTGTTTGAAGAAACAGGCATTAAATCGGTAACGCTTGTCGCCGAAAGCAAGGAATGGTTTTTTTACGATTTTCCGAGCGATGTCAAATTCATCAGCGAAAAGAAAAAGACTTTTTCCGGTCAAAAACAAAAATGGTTCTTGTTCTTATTTGAAGGCAAAGAAAGCGAAATCGATTTAGACCGTCCGCATCGGGAATTTAACGACTGGCACTGGGAAGACGCCGAAAACATGCCGAAATTGATTGTCGAATTTAAAAAGGCCGTTTATGAAAAAGTCGTTGAAGAATTTTTGCCTTTTATCGACGCCTATCGTTCATAAAACAGCGATGGCCTCAAATTCAATTTTTATCCTTTTATCCGGAAACGATGTTTGAAGGGTAAAGCGAGTAGGTGCCCTTTCAGAGTCGGTAAAGAAACGTTCATAAACCGTATTCATAGCAGAAAAATCCTGTAAATCAGCCAAGAAGATACCGACTTTAACGACATTTTCCGCTGACGCCCCCGCTTTTTTTAAAAAAAAGAACAGATTTTCCAGAGCCTTTTGAGATTGTTCGTAAATATCGCCATCAACAAAAGTCCCTTTTTCCCAGTCCATTGAAGGTTGGGTCGAGATAAAAACAAATTTTCCTTCGGCGATTACAGCATTGTTATAGCGCGCTAAAGGACGTTTATTTGCCGTTAAAACTATCTTCTGCATTTACTCTTTCCTGCCACTGAGACGGAGAAAGGACTTTTTCTAAACCGTTTTCAAAAATACCCACTCCTGTCCAAAACTTTGTTACGGATGCTTTTGTCGTACCTATTGCCACGGCTTGAGGTATAGGTGTGCAAAACAATAATATTTTGTCTTGAGCTAAAACAAATTCCCGGCGACGAGAACAATCTTCAAAAGCATCGTGATAAACAGCTCCGTCTTTAAGACGGCGTGCATAATCTTCGGCAGAAATCGAAGACAGGTTTTTTGCAGCAAGAGGCCCCGAAATACAAAAGTTCAGTTTTGCCCGCTTAAGCATCTTTTCTTTTTTATCGTCTGTCCATTCTTTATAACGTTCGGTATGTTCGTTAAATTTTTCGGAAAGTTCAGCTTCCAGCTCTTTTTGATCTGAATACAATTCAGCCAAACGCACATAAGACATCTTTAAATTTTCCGGAAAAAAAGATTTTATTGCTTTGAGTTTTTTACAAAAAGAATCGGCATATTTTTCCATAGCATCTGCACGAATGTTATTCATTCGTTCTACAACGTAATCATCTGAGGCAAAATACATATTTACACCGATTTTATATTGCTCTGCGATGGGTCTTAAATAATCCAAATAATATTTCAGCATAAATGTTTCCGCATCATCCGCATACGGAGCAGACGGCAAACGCCAAAGTTTATAGCCGCCGAATTCAAAAACAAAATTCAAAGGTCGTTGTTCAGATACACAAATATCTATCGCTTTTCGGACTCGGGCCTCCGCTTCTGGCGTTAAAGCCCACTTACGAAATTTTTTACGTTTAATTAAGTCAAACAGTTTTTCACGCACGAACAGCCCTTTCCGTTTCCAATAATCGAGATAAAACAGCCTTTTTTGATAATCCCAACTGTTCATAAACATCCGTTTTGTCTGAAGAAAGTCCGAATTTCCCATTAACCCCTATTTTTACAAGCGGAGGATGTTTCCTTTTTTCGGCAAAAGCAGAAGCAATCATTGATCCAAATCCGCCTATAAGCTGATGTTCTTCTAAACTCAAAACGGCTTTATACCTCAACAGTTCACGAGAAATAAGCTCTGGATTAAATGGAACTAAACGCACTAAATCATAAACCGCCAATGTTTTTCCTGTTTGTTCTTCAAACTCATATGCAACATCTAAGGCCATACGAACAATTGCTCCCGTTGAAACGACAGCGAAATCATTACCCGACTTCAATAACGAAAGTTCTGATAAAGACACTGTCTTAACAGGAATAATCGAGCAAAAATCAGCTGATAATCTTAAATAAGCCGGACCTTTAAAAGAAAACAGCTCATGAACAGATTTTCTGACTTCGTCTTCAGTCGCAGGAGAATACACCCTCATATTCGGCAAACACGATATTAAGGCTATATCCTCGAAACATTGATGCGTTGGACCATCATGTCCGTTCCCGACGCCTATATGAGCTCCTATAACTTTAACATCTGCATTTTGAAGACAAACTGAACAACGCAACTGTTCCCATGTGCGCCCCGGACAAAATGAGGCATATGTTGATATAACGGATCTTTTTCCTTCCAACGCCGCCCCTGCAGCCATTCCAACCATATTTTGTTCGCATATTCCTGTTTCAAAATAGCGTTCGGGAAATATATCTCCAAAGACCCCCGTACCTGTTGATTTTTTTACGTCTGCCGAAAAAGCGATAATATTCGGATCTTGTTCTCCTTCTTTTAACAATTCTTCGGCAAAAACGGACATCATTGTTTTCATTGTCTTTTACCGCCTATTTCTTTTAAAAAAGTTTGCCATGCTTTGATTTCGCGTTCCTTCTTTTTTAATTCTCTCAATGCCGCCCTTCTCGCGATTTCAGAAGGTAAATTTCCGTGCCATACAGGATCATTTTCCATAAAAGAAACCCCTTTTCCCGGAACTGTATGCAAAACAAAAGCTTTGGGCATATTTGTTTCTTCTATGGGATCTAAGGCCTTACAAAGAGCCAGAACGTCATTTCCGTCGCATTCCGTAACTTTAAAACCAAAGGATTTCAATTTTTTTGTCATATTTCCGACAGGCATAACTTCGGCAGTTTTTCCAGAATTTTGAATACCATTACAATCAATAAAAACCGTTAAATTCGATAAATTGTATTTCGATGCTGCCTGCCATGCTTCCCAGACCTGTCCTTCTTGTTGTTCTCCATCCGAAGTAACAAGATAGACACGACGACCGCGAGACTTTAGCGCAACAGCCATACCGACTGCTATTGAAACACCTTGCCCCAAAGATCCCGACGTAATTTCGACACCGGGAGGTGAAAAGCGTGTTAAATGCCCTGGAAGCCCTCCTTTTTTGGCATACGTTTTCAAATAGTCTTCCGAAATAAAGCCTGCCTCTGCAAGCGTCGTATAAACTATCGCTGAAATATGACCGTTTGAAATAACAACCCTGTCTCGTTCTTCAGAAAACGGACTATTTGGTGAAATATTCAAAAAACCGCTAAAATACAAAACAGCAAACAGATCTGCCAATCCCAAAGAAGATGCCGGATGACCGTAATTTGCTTCCGACATCATTTCCATCGTTTTCACTCTCAGACGAGCTGCTTTAGCCTCTAAAGCTGACTTTTGTTTTTGAACGTTTAACGTTTCTTCGGCTTTTGATCTTAAAAACGGTGTCCAATCTAATTTTATTTCCGACATTTTTTTATCTCTCGGCGGCAGTTCTTCTTAATTTCAAATTTCGTGTAAAGCTCTGTTCCTCTAAAAGCTCTGCGGCTATGTCTTTGGCATTTTCCGTCCAAAATACGGTCGCTTCTTCGCCTCGCCCATGAGACATCCCGTTGCGACGAATAAGATGAACAGGTATATTTTCACGCCTTAGAATAACTTCTGTTTGCTTGGCCGCTTTGAAAGATATTATGTCATCTTTTGTGCCGTGAATGAGAACCACTTCGGGATTTGACGCTTTTCGTTCACGAAGAACGTCCGCAAACGGAGGAATCAGTCCACCAGAAATTGAAATAACTTTTTTAACTTTTTCGGTTCGAGACAATGCGGTATCTAAAGCAGTCATGCCTCCCTGAGACCAACCGATAATTGATGTTTTTGAATTGGAAACATCAAATTTTTCCTGACAAAAATTCAAAAATGTATTCAGTGCCTCTGATGCTTTGAATAAACCGTTTTCTCCTTTTACCATGTTATCGAACATTTGAAGTTCTTTCTGCGTCAATTCTTCAACCGGCTTTGAAAACAGTTCCGGATGATAGTTGTTTTCAATGTCAAACCATTGATAACCATCATTTTTTTCAACAGAGCGTAAAAAACCGTCAGGAGCAACCGCAACAAACGAAACAGCCTTCATCCGTTCGGCCAACATAGGCGCTAAAGAAAGTATATCTCCTGCATTTCCGCCGCATCCATGAAGTAACAAAATCAGATTTTGCGGTTTTTTACTCGGAAAATTTCGCCAATAACTCCAATTTTTAATTTTCAGGTCTCTCGTCATTCGTTTCGTCCTTTTTTGACAAGACCTTTTCTTTTAATTTCTCCATATATTCGGCAGATAAACTACATGGATTGCGTTTATCGACGGATTTGTATTCTTCCGTTACATCTTTACCTTCAGGAAAGTTCATTTCTTTATTTCTTCTTTTTTTGAAAAGCGAAAAATAATTTTGTAATCGTAGTACTTTAAGAAGTCTGTTATTTTCGGAAAATAGGCTTCGCGACCCTGCCAACAAGTAACAAAACCTTCAGGAATACATTTTTGAATTGCAACGTCAAAACCTTCCGCCCAAAACGACTCGGCGAAATCGTTAATTGAGTAATCAGAAAGAGGAATATTAGAATAAGCTTCGACTTCTTTTTTCCACAATGGCCAAAGGGGCATTTCCGAATAGCAGCCAGTCGCTGCATAATAAACTCCGTTTGCCTTTAAAACTTTTTTTATCGTTCGAGCGTGTTCTTTTAAATCGTCTAACAAATAAATAACGTCATGGCTAAAAGCTATATCTATATTTTCCTCCATATCAGCCAAAATTTCCGGTGTCGTATATTGCAAAGGCATATCTCCTTTTAAACCGTCTGCAATTTCAAGAGATCTGATTGCCAAATCAACTCCCAAGCCGCGACGAAAAGGTTTAATCCTATACAACGTTCTTAAAAAACCGCCTTGATTGCATCCAAAGTCTAAAACTGATGCTGTATGCAAATCTTTTTCCGACATTTGTTGAATCATTGAGCGCCAAAACGGCGCATGATGATCGTTCATAACATCTTCTTCACTTTTTAATTTTGACCAGCTTTCTATCAGATTCATTATCTTTCTCCGAAAGTTTTATTAATCAAACTTTGATACATCAAACTTTTTATCTCGACTCATTTTCCTTTGTCAACGGATTTCGGCTGTTCCTTTAAAAAATTTTTTTATAAAAAAACAGCCTGCTTCTTTGGAAAGCAGGCTTTATTTAATAGTCAAATGAAAAAATATTCAGCCGCGCGCCCTTAACGCCGTCTGTATCGTTCCGTCGTCCAGATAATCCAATTCTCCGCCGACGGGAATGCCTTGCGCCAAAAAAGTAACTTTGACGTTCAACGGGCGCATCCGTTCGGCAATATAATGGCCCGTCGTCTGCCCGTCCACCGTGGCGGGCAACGCCAATATCAATTCGTTCGTCTGTGCCGATTTGATACGGTTTTCCAATACATTCAGGCGTAAATCGTCGGGTCCCGTGCCTTCCATGGCGGACAACAGCCCTCCCAAAACATGGTATTGTCCCCGAAACGCCCCCGAACGTTCTATCGCCCATAAATCGGATACGTCCCGAACGATGCAAATGACGGATCCGTCTCTGCGCGGGTCGCTGCATATTGCACAGGGGTCTTTCGTGTCCAAATTACCGCAAATCGAGCAGGTTTTAACGGTTTCAAGGACTTTTTGCATCGCCTCGACAAGAGGTTGCATCCGCGTTTCGCGTTTTTTAACAAGATATAAAACCGCCCGCCTTGCCGATCTGGGACCAAGACCCGGAAGGCGCGACAATAACTTTATCAGCGTTTCCAATTCGCCGCCGTTCACAAGAATTGCCTTTTTAAAAAGGAAGATTCAATCCGCCCGCAACGGATTTCATTTCTTCGCTCAAGCGGGTTTCGGATTTTTCTCTGGCATCGTTAAACGCGGCAACCAATAAATCTTCCAAAACGCCGATGTCATCTTTTAAAGACGGATCAATCACGACTTTTTTAACGATGCCGCGGCACGTCATAACGACTTGAACCAATCCGCTGCCCGATGTTCCCGTGACTTCGATTTTTGCGGCTTCGTCCTGTTTGGACATCAACGCCGCCTGCATTTCCTGAGCCTTTTTTAAAAGTGCGTTAAAATCAGGCATGCCGTCTTACTCCTCTTCCTGAAAAGCCGAAAATTCTTCCGTTTCCGGTAAATCTGCTTCAATGCCTTTTTGCAGGCGCACGGATTCAAGATGCGCGCCCGGAAACGTTTTTATCACGGCGCTGACCAATGGGTGTACGGACATTTTCTTTCGCAGGTTTTCTTCGTTTTTCTTGGCTTCCTGCGCCAAAGTCATTCCGCCGGGCTTGTTCACGACGGAAACCAGCCACCGTTTTCCCGTCCACTCATTTAATTTTTCCGCCAGCTCGTTTGCCAAATTCAGCGGAGCCTTTTCCAACGGATAAAATTCAATGCACCCGAATTCAAAACGGACGATGCTTGCATAATTTTCCAAATTAAACGCCAACATCATTTCGTTTTGCTTATATGCACAAGCGACGACATCAGCAAAAGAGCTTAATTTCGGCTGAGTTTTAGGCAAACTTTCGGGAACCGGAGCGGAAGAAGCACCGACAGCAGCACGAATGCCTCCCCAATCGGACTGAGCCTTCGGCGCGTTTGAAAAGCTTGATGTTCCCGTCGTCGTCATAGGCGCGGGCGCCGTCCTTGCCGATCCCAGCGAGCCAATAATTTCGGCGGGCGGCGGCAATTCCGCGGCATATGCCAAGCGTATCAGCAACATTTCCGCCGCCTGTTTGGCAGAAGGAGCGTAAACCGTTTCGTTAATGCCTTTTAACAGCATTTGCCATGTTCTGGTTAGAACGGGCATGGAGAGCTTTTTAGCCATTTCTGCGCCGCGTTCGCGTTCCGCCGAAGCCATGGAAGGATCATCAGCCAGTTCGGGAGCGATTTTCGCCCTTGTCAGCCAATGCGTCAAATCAAGCAAGTCTTGCAAAACGACCAAAGGTTCCGCACCTAAATCGTATTGCGCGTTGAATAAATCCAAAGCCGACTTAATATCGCCGTTCATAAGTTTTTCAAACAAATCAAAGACGGCGGCGCGGTCGGCAAGCCCGATCATGGCGCGCACGAAATCGGCGGTAACGTTGCCGCCGCCGTGAGCAATCGCCTGATCCAACAAAGACAACCCGTCTCGGACGGAACCGTCGGCGGCGCGGGCAATCAGACGCAAGGCGTCGTCTTCGGCTTTAAGGTTTTCTTTTTCGATAATGTTTTTAAAGTGCTGCGTCAAAGGTTCGACGTCGACGCGGCGCAAATCAAAGCGCTGGCATCTGGAAAGGACGGTTGTCGGGACTTTTCGGATTTCCGTCGTGGCAAAGATGAATTTGACGCGCTCGGGCGGCTCTTCCAACGTTTTCAGCAACGCGTTAAACGCCTGCTTTGTCAACATATGGACTTCGTCGACGATATATATTTTAAAGCGGGCGGAAGTCGGATTGTATCGGGTTGTTTCTATGATTTCGCGAACGTTATCGACGCCCGTGTTTGACGCGGCATCGATTTCGACGACATCGACGTGACGCCCTTCGGCAATGGCGCGACAATGTTCGCAAACGCCGCAGGGTTCGGTTGTCATGCCGCCTTTTCCGTCGGGACCGATGCAATTCAAGGCACGGGCGATGATGCGGGCGGATGTTGTTTTTCCGACACCGCGAATACCCGTCAAAATATAAGCCTGAGCCAGACGTCCCGTATCGATGGCGTTTTTTAAAGTACGCACCAAAGCATCCTGACCGATTAAATCGGCGAATGTCGCAGGGCGGTATTTGCGTGCCAACACGCGATATTTATTATCGGAATCTGACATATTTTTCACACGAGCCGTCGGGCGGTATAAGGCGGTGATAAATAAAGGAAACCGGACGACGACCCGTTCCGAAGACCGTTACGGCTGCTTTCTTCCGAACCTGACCGGGTTGGCGGCGGGAACGTCCGCGCCGGTTTCCCGAATATGTTTTTACATTTATTTTCGCCTTTATGGCAAGAAGAACTTTGCCGACTTAAAAAAAAGGGGGTTAAACGCTTTATTTTCCGCCGCTTTTTTATCTGTGCTTGACAATTAAGGCCAGTTCTGTTTTTCCTGTTTCACAATTTAATTTATGGAGATCAAAACAGTATGGCTCAAGCTATCGTTTTCCCCGGACAGGGGTCTCAGGCCGTCGGCATGGGCAAAGAATTGGCAGACGCCTTTACCATTGCCCGCGAAGTCTTTTT
>HF994934.1:133087-217424 GCA_000434295.1 Acetobacter sp. CAG:977
AAAATTTAAGCAAACTGATGTTTGACGGCCCTGCCGAAGAACTGCAGTTAACGGAAAATGCCCAGCCCGCATTGATGGCCGTCAGCATGGCGGTCGTACGCATTCTTCAGCACGAAGGAAAAATCGTTCTGGCAGAAAAGTTTGCTTTCGGAGCGGGACATTCTTTGGGCGAATATTCGGCGCTGTGCGCGGCGGGAGCCTTTGACGTTACGACGGCGGCACGCCTGCTTAAGACGCGCGGTCTGGCCATGCAAAAGGCCGTTCCCGTGGGACAAGGCGGCATGGCGGCATTAATCGGCGTTGATTTGGCTCAGGCTCAGGAAATTGCTGCCGAAGCGGCTCAGGGCGACGTTTGCGTTGCCGCCAATGACAATGCGCCGGGACAGGTCGTGATCAGCGGTTCGACCGCCGCAATTGACCGGGCTTTGGAAATTGCGGCGAAAAAAGGCGTAAAACGCGCCGTAAAACTGGCTGTCAGCGCACCGTTCCACAGCCCGATGATGCAACCGGCCGCCGATGTGATGGCCGAAGCTTTGGCAAACGCCGAAATTCATACGCCTCGTTTTCCGATTATTGCCAATGTTACGGCGGCACCCGTATCGGATCCCGAAGAAATTCGCCGTTTGTTGGTTGCTCAGGTCACCGGATCCGTGCGGTGGCGCGAAAGCATGCTGTATCTGCAATCTCAAGGCGTTGACACGCTGGTCGAAGCCGGATCGGGCAAAGTGTTGACCGGCATGGCAAAGCGCATTCATCCCGAATTAAAGGGAATCGCTTTGAACACCGTTGCGGATATTGAAGAATTTTTAAAAACGAATTAAAGTACCTTCCACCAAAACCTCAGTTTTAAGGAAACGATCAAATGTTGGACTTTACAGGAAAATGTGCTCTGGTAACCGGAGCAACGGGCGGCATCGGCCGCGTTGTCGTCAAAACGTTGCATGACAACGGCGCGACGGTAATTCTGACCGATATGAATCAAGAAGCTTTGGATGCTTTTGCCGCCGAATTAAAAGAACGCGTTTTCGCTTTCTCCTGCAATTTGGGCGACCCTGCGGATATTGATTCCCTGATCGCCAAAGCGGAAAAAGCCGCCGGCGCCATTGATATTCTGATCAACAACGCCGGATTGACCAAAGACAATCTGTTTATGCGTATGAAAGACGAAGATTGGGATTTGGTTTTAAGAGTGAACCTGACGGCAGGTTTCCGTCTTGCCCGCGCAGCCATCAAAGGAATGATGAAGCGCCGTTACGGCCGCATTGTCAGCATGGCTTCGATTGTCGGCGTGACGGGGAACCCCGGACAGGCGAACTATTCTGCTTCCAAAGCCGGCTTGATTGCCATGACGAAATGTCTGGCGGCGGAAGTTGCTTCCCGCGGCATCACGGCAAACTGCGTCGCACCGGGCTTTATCAAGACCGCCATGACGGATGCCCTGCCGGAAGAAGCGAAAGAAAAATTGACCCGTAACATTCCGATGGCTCGTCTCGGCTTGCCGCAGGACGTTGCGAACGCCGTTGCCTTTTTGGCCAGCGACGAAGCTTCGTACATTACAGGTCAGACCATTCATGTGAATGGCGGCATGGCGATGATTTGATGATTTTTTCCCTTTGCGGGAAAAAATTATTCAAAAACCGTCCTTTTTTTGCAAAAATCTGTCTTCTAAGGCTAGAAAAAGCAAAAAAAGTATGCTACAGAGTGAACTTTCTTGGGTGTGTCAGTCCCGAACGGGACAAAACACTTTAGTTTAACAGAGGAATACAAAATGAGTGATATTGCCGAACGCGTAAAGAAAATCGTCATCGAACATTTGGGCGTTGAACCCTCCAAGGTGACGGACAGCTCCAGCTTCATCGACGACCTGGGCGCAGACAGCCTGGACACCGTTGAACTGGTTATGGCGTTTGAAGAAGAATTCTCCGTCGAAATCCCCGACGATGCCGCCGAAAAGATTTTGACGGTTCAGGATGCTATCGACTACATCAGCAAGCATTCTTCATAAAAACCGTTTTGTGCCGATTTCTTGATTGTCAAGAAATCGGCATTTCTTCAATCTAAAGGCGTAAGTACGTCTTTTTTGTATATCAGAGGTCGCGTTATGAGAAGAGTCGTCGTTACAGGTATAGGAATGCTTTCGCCAATGGGGCGCGGCGTAGACACCACATGGCAGGGAATTATCAACGGAAAATCCGCAATCCGTCCCGTCGATCGCTACGACGTTTCACAGTCTACGGCTAAAATTGCCGGACAAGTTCCTTTTGGCAAAGGCAATCCCGCTCTTTTCGACCCTGACGACGTGCTGCCCGCAAAAGAGCAACGTCGCGTTGATCCGTTCATCCTGTACGGATTGTGCGCCGGAACGGACGCCGTTGAAGATTCAGGATGGAAACCCGAAACCGAAGAAGACAGATTCCGCACGGGCGTCATGATCGGCGCGGGAATCGGCGGTTTGACCTCTATTTCCGACAGCGCCGTTACCTTGAAAGAAGGCGGTCCCCGTAAAATCAGCCCGTTCTTTATCCCGTCGTGCCTGATTAACCTGATTTCTGGTCAGCTGTCGATCAAGTACGGATTTTACGGACCGAACCATTCCGTTGTTACGGCTTGTGCGACGGGGACTCATGCGATCGGAGACGCCGCCCGCCTGATTATGTGGGACGATGCCGACGTTATGGTCGCAGGCGGTGCCGAAGCCGCCGTCCATCCGCTGGCAATGGCCGGATTCGCTCAGGCTAAGGCCTTGTCCACCCATTATAACGATACGCCAGAAAAAGCTTCCCGTCCGTGGGATAAAGGTCATGACGGATTCGTTATGGGCGAAGGATCGGGCGTTGTTGTTTTGGAAGAATACGAACACGCCAAAAAACGCGGTGCAAAAATCTACGGCGAAATCATCGGTTACGGCTTGTCAGGCGACGGTTACCACGTTACGGCTCCGGCTCCGGACAGCCGCGGCTCAAAACATGCCATGAAAATGGCGCTGAAAAACGCAGGCATCAACCCCGAAGACATTGACTACATCAATGCTCACGGAACGTCGACTCCCGTCGGTGACGGTTTAGAAGCCAATGCCGTTAAAGCCATTTTCGGAAGCCATGCGTCAAAATTGGCTATGTCTTCCACGAAATCCAGCATCGGACACTTGTTAGGTGCCGCAGGCGCCGTCGAAGCCATCTTGTGCCTTAAGGCAATTCAAGACGGAATTCTGCCTCCGACGCTGAATCTGGAAGATCCCGTCGAAGAAGCCGAAGGGCTTGATTTGGTTCCTTTGAAAGCCAAAGAACGTAAATTAAAAACCGTTATGTCAAACTCGTTCGGTTTCGGCGGAACCAACGCTTCCGTCATCTTTAGAGCCGTTTGAGCAAAAAAATAATGGCAAAACGCCGCTTACTCATTACCCTTCTTCTGCTGTTGGCAATTTGTCTCAGCGGAGGAAGTGTATTCAGTTTTTATAATTTGCTCTACGAGCAAAATAACAAACTGGAACCGACCATTTTGCTGGTCGAAAAAGGCGTTTCCATGGGCGAAATCGCCGCCCAATTAAAAAAAGACGAACTGATCCGAAGCGTTTCGGTTTTTAAAGTCGCCGGACGTCTGTCCGGAAAGTCCACCAGCCTGAAAGCGGGCGAATACCGCATTCCGCCGCGTGCCAGCACCAAAATGATTTTAGATATTCTGGTGAACGGGCAAAACGTCGTGCGGCGCGTCACCGTCCCCGAAGGAAAAACAAGCGCGCAAATTTTTGAATTGCTGATGGAAACGCCGGGACTGGCCGGAGAATTGCCCGCTCCGCCGCCGAACGGAACTTTGTTACCCGAAACTTACACTTTCGGATACGGCGTTCCCAGAACGGTCATTTTGCAAAGAATGCAGGAAGCCATGCAAAAGACCATTGACGATTTATGGCCGTACCGCGATCCTGATCTGCCTTATACGACCAAAAACGAAGCGTTGACTTTGGCTTCCATCGTCGAAAAAGAAACATCCGTTCCCGAAGAACGCCCCCGTATCGCCGGCGTTTTTATCAACCGACTGAAGCGGGGAATGCGTCTGCAAACCGATCCGACCGTCATTTATGCGATAACGGACGGATCCATGGATTTGAAGCGTCGCCTGACGCATGCGGATTTAAGGGTCGATCATCCTTTTAATACCTATACGCGCAAAGGGCTTCCTCCCGCACCGATTTGCAATCCCGGCAGAGATTCCATCCAAGCCGTTCTGAACCCGATGAAAACGGACGAGATTTATTTTGTTGCCGACGGAACGGGCGGTCATACGTTTTCAAAAACGTTCAAGCAGCACAAACGCAATATCACCGCATGGAAACGGGCAAGACGCCAGAAACGTTTGGCGTTGCGGCGCCGTGCTGCCAAGAAAACAGCTGTTGCTCGCAAGAAAAACGTAAAAAAGCCGACCACACCGACCGTCAGTGCCCGTGCCGTGCGAGGCCCCATTGCCGCCGACGGAACGGTTACCATTGATGCCATTGACGAAGAAACCGCTATTGCCATTGATCCGTCCGAGGTTTCCGCCAATCTGATGGAAGACCTGATAAAAGACGATCCCGCAGAAAAGCCGGTTGACCCTGAAAAAGCGGCAAAAATGAAAACCAAACCCCAAAAAGCCGCGGCAAAGGCTAAAACAAAGACGCCTGCGCCAAAAGCTTCGCAAAAAAAGAAAAAAACAACGAAAAAAAGTAAATGACCCCTTGTTTCGGGAGAATAAAATGCGCCTTTTTTTGATGTTATGGCTTTTGTTTGCATTTCCGGCTTATGCCGATTTCGACTCGGGACTAAAAGCCTACAACGACGGAGATTACGAAACTGCCTTCAAAGAATGGCAAACGGCAGCCGATCAGGGAAATATCGAAGCTCAGAGGAATCTCGGGCATTTGTACCGTTGGGGCAAAGGCGTCCAACAGGATTTGACTCAGGCGGCGTTTTGGTATTACACGGCGGCCAAAGGCGGGTCGGATTCGGCTCAATACAATCTGGGGGTCATGTATTTGCGCGGCGAAGGCATTCCCCGCAATGAAGAAGAAGGCGTCTTGTGGTTGGAGCGCGCCGCCGAACAAAATAATCGGGAAGCGGTGGAACGTTTGGCTCATTTAAAGACGGAAACCGACTTTGAACTGCCGGCGGAAGAAGAATTGTTCCGTCCCGTGAAATCGGCTAAAAAAGGTGCTTTGCCGGGAAAAATGACGACCGTTTCCAAAAAAGAACCGCCTCTTTATGCGCATTTGGCGTCTTATTTTGATCAGGAAACGTTGGAAAAAGGGTGGAAGAAATTAAAGGCGGCTTATCCGGAATTGGCGAAGTTTAAGACTTTGGAAACGCGGGTTTCTTTGCAAAAAGGTCGGTATATCCGTCTGTATATCAAAGGGAAGCCCGAAGAAATTCGCAAAACGTGCGACAGTTTAAACGCCAAAAAGCAATATTGCCTGATCAGCTATCCGTAAGATTTTTTAAGGCTTGCAAAGGCTGTTTACGTGCTGTATATTTCAGCTTCCGTTTACTCCTTGCCGGCAAACGGACCGGCTATACCCAGACAGGCTTTCATGGGGAAGGCTTGCCGATGGGGGTTGAGACAATCCGTAAGGAGAATATTTATGGCTTTGTATGAAAGCGTGTTTATCGCACGCCAAGATATCGCCGCTTCACAGGTTGATGCTTTGATTGAACGCTTTGAAGGCGTCATCAATGCCAACGGCGGCAAAGTAACGAAAAAGGAAAACTGGGGCTTGAGAGCTCTGGCTTACCGTATGCACAAGAACCGCAAAGGTCACTATGTCCTGTTTAACATCGACGCTCCTGCACAGGCGTTGATCGAAATGGAACGCCAGATGCGTTTGGACGAAGACGTCATCCGTTACCTGTCCGTTCGCGTTGAAGAATTGGAAGAAGGCCCGTCCGCCATGTTGTCGAACAAAGGCAAAGAAATGAAAGGTCGTCCTTCCAAAAAATTTGACGATAAGTTTGATTCTGAAGAAGAAAGCGAGGAATTCTAATGGTTGCTGTAGCACGTCGTCCTTTTTTCCGTCGTCGCAAGGCTTGCCCGTTTGCGGCGAAGGATGCTCCGAAAATCGATTATAAAGACATCAAATTGTTGCAGCGTTTCATATCCGAACGCGGCAAAATCGTCCCCAGCCGCATTACCGCCGTTTCCGCAAAGAAACAGCGCGAATTGGCAAAGGCTATCAAACGTGCCCGTTTCTTGGGCTTGTTGCCTTATGTTGTGGACTGATCCCTTTTTGATCGTCAAAGAAGAGACTTAGGAGAAATAATATGGAAGTCATTTTACTGGAGCGCATCGAAAAGCTCGGTCAAATGGGCGATATCGTCAAGGTAAAACCCGGATTTGCCCGTAACTATTTGTTGCCGCAAGCCAAGGCTCTGCGTTCCAACAAGCAGAATCTGGCCATCTTTGAAGCCCAGAAAGTCCAGTTGGAAGCCGCAAACCTGAAACGCAAACAGGAAGCCGAACAAATCGCCGAAAAAATGGCCGATTTGAAATTGGTTATCGTTCGTCAGGCCGCCGAAACCGGACAGCTGTACGGTTCCGTTACGGGTCGTGACGTTCGTGACGCCGTCCGCGAAGCCGGATTTAACATTGAACGCCGTCAGGTCATGTTAGACCAGCCGTTCAAAGAAATCGGCATGTATGATGTTCGCATCGTTTTGCATCCGGACGTCAGCCAGACGATCGGCGTAACGGTTGCCCGTTCTCAGGAAGAAGCAGAACGCAACGCGAAAATGGCTGAAAAAGCCGCTGCCAAAGCTGCAGCTGCCGAAACAGCCCCCGTTGAAGAAGCGGCTGCCGTTTAAGATAAACGGTCAAAAAAATTCAGGCGGGAGTGTTTGACTCACTCCCGCCTTTTTTTTATGATGGCGCAAATTAAAATTTCGGGATTGAAAACATGGACGATTCTGACGTAACGGCCGTACGTGTGCCGCCTCAAAACATTGAAGCCGAACAGGCTTTGTTGGGCGCGATTCTTACGAACAATCACGCTTTGGAAAAAGTGTCGGAAATTCTGCGCCCTTTCCATTTCGCAAGCCCCGTCCATGCCAAAATCTATGAAGCCGTCATGGTTTTGCATTCGCGCGGACATTTGGCAGATCCCGTTACTTTGCGCGGATATTTGTCGTCCGAAGGCATTCTGGACGAAGTCGGAGGTATCAAATACCTGATGGATTTGGCCGGTGCCGCCGTAACCATCATTAACGCCGAAGATTATGCAAGGTTGATTTTTGACCGCTATCTGCGCCGCCAGCTGATTGCTTTGGGAAATGACATCGTCAATGACGCTTATGCCGTTTCTTTGGACGAAGATGCCTCAAAGCAAATGGAAATTGCGGAAAAAAAGCTCTACGAGCTGGGAACGGAAGGTCAGCTTGAAGGCGGACCGAAACCCTTTGTCGAACCGTTGACCGAAGTCATTCAACAAGTCGCCGAAGCTAAAAAAAATCCGGACGGCATCGCCGGCGTTACAACGGGATTTCGCGATTTGGATACGGTCATGGGCGGTTTGCACCGTTCGGATTTGATTATTTTGGCAGGGCGACCCGCCATGGGAAAAACGGCTTTTGCAACGTGTCTGGCTTTTAATTCGGCTCGCCACTTTCTCGAAAAAGCAGAACCGGGAAAAGAAAAAAAAGGCGTCGCGTTCTTTTCTTTGGAAATGTCGGCTTCTCAGCTGGCTGCCCGTATTTTAGCAACGGAAACACAAACGTCTTCTCATAACTTGAGAAACGGAAAAATCACAACCGACGAATTTCGCCGAATCGTCGGATTCGCTTCAGAATTGGAAAAAGTCCCCCTCTATGTCGACGATTCCCCCGGATTGACCGTCAGCGCCATACATAACCGCGCCAGACGGTTAAAACGCGAAAAAGGCTTGGGGCTGATTGTTATTGACTATTTACAGTTAATCGACGATTCAGATACACGGCATCAGGAAAACCGCGTTCAATCTTTGTCCGAAATTACGCGACGGTTAAAAATCATGGCCAAAGAGCTTGACGTTCCCGTCGTCGTATTGTCCCAATTAAGCCGTCAGGTCGAACAACGCGAAGATAAACGCCCCTTGTTGTCCGATTTGCGTGAATCCGGATCTATCGAACAAGACGCCGACATCGTAATGTTTATTTTCCGCGAAATTTATTATCTGGAAAAAGAACAACCTATTCCCCGTCAAGGTGAAACGGACGAAAAATTTAACGCCCGCGTCCTGAAATGGGAAGACCACAAGCTTGCCGTCCAGAAAAAAGCCGAGCTGATAATCGCAAAACAGCGCCACGGACCGACCGCGAACATTCCTCTGTTCTTTGAAAGCGAATTTACGCGTTTCGGAAACTGGGCGGAACCGGCCGATTTGAATACTCCTGCGGGCTAAATCAGCGTCGCCATAAACGATAAAAGTTCCTGACGATTCGGGCGCGCATTTTTTGAAAGCCAGTATTCTTTTACGCAGGCTAAAATTTCTCCCGCCCGTTTGCCCGTAACGCCGGCGGCAATAACGTCTGATCCCGAAAAACAAAACGGCGGAATCTTTATGTCTTTTATTTTTTTGCCGACGGAAAGCCAACGGGCATCGTTTGTAACCGCCGCCGCAAGAAAAGCCGCCGTTTCCGCATCTTTTTCAAAGCGTTCTTTAAACCGCAACAGCCCGTTTTCCGAAAACGCCGCACAAGAAGAATAAACGTCCTCTTTGCCCGTTTTTAACAAAAAACCCGCATCTTTTTTTGAAAGCTTCCAACGTTTGGAAAATTCATTTCTTGTTGTTTCCCGAAACGGCAACAACGCCGAAAAACGCCACATTACCGAAGCCGAAGGGCAATATTGCGTAAAACGTTCCAAAGCATCCGTGTTCGGAGAAACGGGGAAAAAAAATTCGGAATACCCGCAATCGACGGCGGTTTTCAAGCCCGAAGCCGCCCGATTTGAAGAAACAAGCGCAAAAAATTCCCCCCTTAAACGGTCGGTCGAAAGCTTTTTAACTCCTTCGATACTTTCGCGGCACGCTTTCAGCGTTTCTTTGTCGGGCGGACGCTTTGCGTAGCGGGCATAAAACCGAAAAAACCTTAAAACCCTGAGATAATCTTCCCGTATCCTTGCCGACGGGTCGCCGATAAAGCGGACGATACCGGCTTTTAAATCGTCAATACCCCCGAAAAAGTCAAACACGTTACCTTGAAAATCCGCATACAGCGCATTTATCGTCAAATCGCGGCGGGAAGCGTCTTCCTTCCAGTCTTTTGAAAAAGCGACAACCGCATGGCGTCCGTCGGTGGCAATATCTTTGCGCAACGTCGTGATTTCGGCTTTTTTTAAATCCTTGCCGTTGATCAGTACCGTCAAAGTTCCGTGTTCTATGCCCGTCGGAATAATGCGGAAATGCGGTTCAAGACGTTCTTTGACTTCGGCGGGCAAAAGCGGCGTTGCCAAATCCGTATCGTTCGGCGTTGCCCCCAACAACGTATCGCGAACGCAACCGCCGACGAAACGTACCTGATCATCCAAAAGACAAAAAAGATGTTTCAATTCTTTTGATTCCGCCCAAAACGGCGCTTGAATCTTCATTTTCGGACGCTTTCAAAGTGAGCGGGCGTCAATACGCCGTTTTCAAAATGCGCCGGTACATAAGAACTGAACGCAGGAAAGCGCCCCGCCGACGAAAATGCCGAAAGCGTCAATACCGCAAGGGCAACCCCCGAAACCAAAAGCTTTTCGTATGGCGGACGTTTCAAAGAGCGTTTTTTGATTTTTCGGTTTAAAATCCACACGCCCCAAGGAACAAATAACGGCACAACAAAACAAATCATAAATCTAAACATACCGTCCTCAGCCGTGTTTTGAACTCTTCAAGAATACCTGCCGTAATTCCCCAAATACAATATTTTTCGTAAGTTACGGAGTTTGTTTCCAATTTTTGTCCGTTGCTTTCCGTAAATTCGCGAACAGACCAGTTTCTGTCGTCGCAAAGGTAATCCAGCGGCACTTCAAAAATTTCTTCCACTTCCGAAGGTTGAGGCGAAAACTCATACGGCGCGAAAAGTCGGGCAACAACGGGAACAATCCGATACCCCGTCAAAGTAACATACGGCGGCAGACAACATAAAATTTTGGCATTTTGCCGTTTTAAAGAAATTTCTTCGATCGTTTCCCGCAGCGCCGTATCGCAAAATGATTTGTCTTCGGGTTCTTTGTGACCTCCGGGAAAAGAAATCTGACCTGCGTGTTCAACCAGATTTCGCGCACGTCTGGTAAATAAAAGACTGACCTTTCCGTCGCGCTCCAACATGGGAATTAAGACTGCGGCATCCGTCTTGCCTTTAACGGAACCCGCAAAAAAACAAGACGAACAAAAAGGCTCGCAAAGCCGTTTTTCCAAAAAAGCCATATCAAACACTTGAGCCCCGCCTCCGTTGGTTTTATCCTACCTTGCATCCGGATAAAAAAGAAGTCCTATAATGATAACGCTTTATCCCTGTCAAAACACCGAAGAAGATGCCGAAACCGCTTTTTTATGGCGAAACGACCCTCAAACCGTCGCCGCCGCGTATTATCCGCGACCGAAATCCCGCGATTCTTTCTTTATGGAATTCAGAGAATGTTATTTTTTAAATCCCGATCTTCCTCCGCTGTTCATCTTAAACGACGGCTTGCCCGCCGGATTTATGCGCTTTGAAGTCATCGAACTGCCAGATTTGATCGGAAAAAACGTTGTGGAACTGATGATTAACATTGCTCCGCAATGGCGGAAAAAAGGCGTCGGAAGCGCTGCTTTGAGTGCCTTGAAACCTTTAATGAAATCAAAGAACGTTCATGTCTTGAGCGCCGATGTCCGAAAAGAAAACATCGCGTCACGCCGTCTGTTCGAAAAAAACGGCTTTGCCCTAAGCGGCGAACGCGAAGAATTCATTAAAAAAATTAACGAAAAATGCCAAATTCTTTGCTATCGTTATCTTTTATAGAGATTTTTTAATTTTTTTCATCAATACTGAAAAAAACAAGCACAGGAAAAATAATGGGTACCGCAACATACTTTCTGTTCCTTTTCGGCGTTTTTATCGCCGGCATGGTTGTGATGACGGCTTATTACCTTTTTTCGGAACGCCGCGAATTTATGGAAATCTCCGATCAGCCGTTCCGGTGCCGATTGAATAAAGCCGGTGCTATCCAAAGCCTGTTTTTGATTCTGGCTTGCGTTTTGTTCTGTTTTCTTTGTCCCGACAAAGAATGGATTAAAAACAATCAAATGTATTTCGTGTGCGCTTTGTTCGCAGGGTTCGGGTTGATCGGACTCGTCCCTTTAAAAAACAAAGCCTGTCATGTTGGTGTTGCGTTTCTTCAAATCGCGGGAATTGCCGCAGCCTTGCTTTTGTTGCCCGAAAATTCGTTCTTTTTCAATTTTGATATCCCGAAATGGCTCGACAAAGTTTGTGCAGGAGCTTTGTGGTTCGCTGTTTTGCGGTTGCTGATGCGAATGGATAAGCTGGATTCCTTTACGGCCGTACAAGGAACGTCCGTCGGATTGGCTTGTGCCGCCGCTTTGTTCGTAACGATCCCCCTGTCTGCCGTTTTTTTCCAGTTTGCCGGCATCTTGTTTGCCGTCAGCGCCGTCTTATGCATCTTTTTTGCTTTGGGTTCCGAAATCCCGTCATCACCCGTTTTCAAAAACGTTTTTGCGTTTGCCGTCAGTTGGGCGGCTTTTTACATGGCGTCACAAGGTCGCTGGGGAAACGGCGCTTTGTTGCTGGCGTATCCGTTAGCCGAAGCCGTCATCTTTGCCTGCAGAAGCATTAAAGGCGCCCTGTTAAAAGAAAAACCGCTCTTCCTGTTTGAAAGCCTGCAAAACAGAAATTTTCCCGATTGGTACATCATACGTTACGTTTTCAGACGGAATTTGTTGCTTGACGGTTTGTTCTTGTTGTCTTTAATGGCGCAAAAACAATATCAGCCCGTCATCTTGGCAGGATTGTTCATGCTGGATTACTATCTGCGCGCCGTTTCGCCCAAACGCGACGATTCAATAAAAAGCTTGTTTAAAAATATGACCAAAGACGCCAAAAAAAGCTTTAAAGAAACAAATAAGGCTTTCTCCGACTTAAAAGAAATGTACAAAAATAAATCGGAAAACAAACAAGGCAAATCCGATGATAAATGAAGAAACGCTGACCCGGCACATCGCCGTTGAAATTTTTTCTGCCGTTTTGCGCAACGCAAAAGGATTGGAAGAAGAATTCGCCGCAAAAATGGCGGAACAAGACAAAAAACATCCTTTGGAAACCCGAGACAGGACTTTCATCCGTCTGCTGGTTACGACAACGCTGCGGCGTTTGGGGCAAATCGATAATATTCTCGCCAGATATTTGAAAAAACCCCTGCCCGAAAGAGCGGCTTATGTCTTGGATGCGCTGCGTCTGTCAACGGCTCAGCTGGTTTTTTTAAACACGCCTCCCCATGCGGCGGTCTCGACCGGCGTTTCTTTGGTAAAATCTTGGGGAATCGGCGGATTCGCAGGCCTTGCCAATGCCGTCCTGCGCCGTATTTCAACCGAAGGAAAAGAAATAGCCGCTGCGCAAAATGCGCCTGAAATGAATATTCCTTCTTGGCTGTTGCGCGTTTGGGAAAAAACTTTCGGCAAAAAAACGGCATATCTGATCGCCGAAGCAGGATTACAAGAAGCTCCGTTGGATTTTTCGGTCAAGCAAGATCCCGAAAAATGGGCGGAAAAACTGGAAGCAACCGTTATGCCGACGGGGACTCTCAGACGGGCAAAGTCGGCTTCCGTTCCTTCTTTGCCGGGATTTGAAAACGGTGAATGGTGGGTGCAGGATTTGTCCGCCGCGTTGCCCGCAAAACTGCTTAAAGACATTGAAGATAAACGTGTCATTGATATTTGTGCCGCTCCCGGCGGGAAAACCGCTCAGCTGGTCATGGCCGGTGCCGAAGTTACGGCGTTGGATATTTCGGCAAACCGACTGAAACGGCTGACGGACAACATGAACCGTTTAAAAATGTCCGTCGAAATCATTACGGCGGACGCACGAAAATGGTGGGCGGAAGAAGGCGGCGTTTCCGAACGGTTTGACGCCGTACTTTTGGATGCCCCCTGCTCGGCAACGGGAACGTTGCGACGCCATCCCGACGTCGTTTGGCACAGAACTCCCGAAGATATTCTGCGCCTGAACAAAGCTCAAAAAGAATTGTTGGTAACGGCGCTGGATATGTTGGATGACGGCGGAGAATTGGTCTATTGCGTTTGTTCGCTTTTGCCGTCTGAAGGCGTCAGAATCATTGATGCCGCCGTCGAAAAAGGGTTGGCCGAACGCATCCCCGTCACAAAAGACGAAGTCCCCGACTTTATGATTACGCCAAAAGGCGATTTGTGCGTTTTGCCGTTCTTTTACAAAGAATCGGGCGGATGCGACGGATTTTATGCCGCACGATTGCGAAAAAAAGGCGCTTAAACCATGAATACCGTGCTTTATCCCTTTATCGAAGAAACTTTTTGCGAAGAAACCGAAGGCGCCGTTACCGAAATTTGCAAGCTCGGACATTCGGGAATCGTCAATCCGATGTTCATCGTCAACAGGCACGGCAGAATTACGGATTTGTTCAAACGCGAAAGAGTATCTTTTTTTGAACTGGGGATTAAACGTTTGGTCGGCACAAATGATTTTTATTTGAAAACTTTGTTCCGCCTGTTTTCTTCCAGCATGCCTTTGTTTATTTTTTTGCGGACGCATCAAATCAATGCCGTCCATTTTCATGACGCGTCTTCCGCTTTGTCGTGGGCAAGCGCCGTCAAAATGTACCGCATTCCTTTCATCGTGTCCCTTCAGACACCCGAAAAGTATTCCAGATATGCTCTGTTGACCCTGAAAGACGCTGCCCGCCTGACGTGTCCGACGCAAACGGTCAAAGATTTTCTGCCTTCCGTCATTCGCGATCGGGTTAAAATCATGCCGACCATGGAAAGCGTGCCTTTCGTTAATGAAAAACAGGCTTTGAAAATCAGAAAAGACTTCTTTAAAAAGGAACGCCTTGATGAAGATACCGTCATTTTGGCGGCAGAAACGGGTGAAAATCTGTCCCATATCGAACAATTCGCCCGCGCGTTGAGCGAAAAAACAGGGCATAAGGTCTTGATTTTTATTAACAGAGCCGGTGAAAATACTGAAAATTTGCGCTTTGTGGAAAAAGATTTTTCCGATATTTTCCCTCTTTGCCGCGCTTTTGCGGGGTTAAAGCCCATGTGCATGAATTCTGCGACGTCTTATCGGGCGATGCTGTCCGGATTGCCTGTTTTCGCGTTGGCGGAAGGGGCTTATCCCGAATTTATTTTTGAAAACGAAACGGGATTTTTAATGCGGACGTTCAAACCCGAAGAACAAGCCGAAATCGTTGCTCAAAAGCTTGCCGATGCCGAACAAATATCCAAAACGGGCAAACAGGCAAAAGAAAGCATGGACATTATGTTTAAAAACACCGAAACGCTGTGGAAAAGCATGTTTGCGGAGCTGTGGGCTTCGCGCAAAGGGTTTTCCAAAAAATAGAAAGGAAATCAGACGTGAAAAAGATTTTTTTATCGCTTTTGCTGACGTTTTGCGCCGTTCCCGCGTTTGCTCAAGGCAATCCGGCGATGCTGAACCCGAAACAGGTCAAGCAAATCGGCGTTTTTGACGATTGGACGGCTTATATTTACGAAACGAAAAAGGAAAAAGTCTGTTACGTTGCATCCATGCCGTTTAAATCGGCAGGAGAATATACCCGCCGCGGCGACGTGTTTTTGATGGTTTCCCACCGCCCCAAAGAAGATTTGTTCGATGTCCTGACCGTCGTTGCCGGATATATGTATATGCCCAGATCCGAAGCCGTCTTTCGCGTCGGAACTTTAAAAGCCAATCTCTTTACGCATCAAGACACCGCTTGGGCAAAAAATTTGCGCACCGACAGCGAAATCGCCGAACAAATGCATAAAGGCGTACGGGCAACCTTAAGAGGAACCAGCATTGAAAACGTTGAAACTTACGACACGTTTTCTTTAAAAGGCTTTAACAACGCCATGGATGCCATCAACCGCCTGTGCCGCACGAAACAAACAGAACCCAAAAACTAAAAGTCCCTTAAAACCCTGTTTTCCCGAAAAGGGTTTTGTATCGTTCAAAAGAAAGTGCTATGCTTCAAGTTAAGAAAAACAATCAGAGGCCTTTTATGATGACAGATACTCCTCCCGTTGATCCGGTTCGCCAGGAATTCATCGATATGTACGAGGAAACCCTCGTCGACGCCATGGAAGCCAAAAATAACGATATCTCCGAAGACGAAGAACGAAATTTGCGTATCGATGCCATGGTTGACGTCGCCATGCGCGTCCGCAAAGATTTGGATCCTTTGCTGGCAAACAAGCTTAAATCCCTTGAAAACCTGAAAGACTACAAACAATACCTGCTTTCGGAATTCAAGCTGTTGGGATTTGTGCCGCGTCATGATTCGGCTCATGTCTTTGCCGAATACCTGTTGATGTCGATTATGGACGAATTCGAAGCCGAAGATATTATCGATTTTTCTTATTTGGGCGACGAATTAAACAGCGCTTATGCTTCGGCTCCCGACGATTATAAAGGGACTTTGCGCGAATTGCGCCGCATTTTCCCGTGGGGAAACTTAATTGATTAAATCAGGTTTTTAAAATTAAAAAGGGGCTTTCTTAAGCCCCTTTTTTCGGCAACCGTGTCAAAACGACATCGGCAATAAACGACGGCATTGCCCCCGTCAACCATGACGCAAAAGCCAGCGGAAACGGAAACGTAATGCGCCCTTTGTTTTTTGAAAGCCCCTTGGCGATAATCTTTGCCGCTTTGTCCGCCTGCATAAAAAAAGGCATCGGAAATTTGTTTTTTTCGGTAATACGGGACGCCACAAATCCGGGACAGACGACATTCACCTCGATTCCTTCGGGTGCCAGCCAGCCCCGTAAAGCCTCTCCCCATGCGCGTACGGCGTTTTTGCTGCCCGAGTATGCCGGCGCCGACGGCAAGCCTCTGTAGCCCGCCAAAGAGCTGATTACGGCGATTTGTCCGGACTTTCTTAAACGAAGCTTTTGCATGGCGGGAAGAACCGTGTTTAAAACACCGCCGACGTTCACTGAAAAAATTTGCCGCGTTTGAGCTTCGGTTTCGCCTTCGGGACCGCCGGGCCCCGCAGAAACACCCGCATTCGCGATAACCAAATCCAACGGCGCAATTTCGTCGCTGTCAAAAATCCAGTCGCGCATCGATGCTTCGTCCGTTACATCTAAAACTTTCGCATAAACCGAAGCCCCTTTTTGACGGCACCGTTCCTCCACCGCATTCAATCGTTCTTCGTTGCGCGCACATAAAAACATCGTTCGTCCCGCTTCGGCGTAAAATAATGACAACGCTTCGCCGATGCCGCTTGACGCTCCCGTAATTAAAATATTTTTCGGATTCTTCATTTTTTGTTTCCCTGTTTGAATCGGTTTTATGTAAGGTAAGTCAATCAACAGGCTAAATAAAGGGGCTTTTCATGGAAAGTATGACGGGATTCGGCTCTGCCAGTGCAGAAAACGGAATTTCATGGACATGGACACTCAGAAGCGTGAACGGAAAAACCATGGATGTCCGCGTACGATTGCCTTCGGGATATGATTTTTTGGAACAATCGCTGCGCGAAGCATTGCGCAAAAATTTTGTACGCGGCAGTTTTACCGCGTCTTTGGACGTGTCGGAAGATAACGAAAAATCTTCTTCTTTCGTGATTAACGAAGATTTATTGAAAAAATTGTGCCGTCTGGCCACCGAATATCAAGACACTTATCCGCATTTGCGCCCTGCTTCCATTGACGGACTGATGAACGTTCGCGGCGTCGTCGAAAGCGCTCAAGACCCGAAAGACGCTTTGGAAAAACGCAAAGAAGCTTTGATTGCTTCTTTGGAAGAAGCCGTCAAAGCCTTAAAGGCTTCGCGTCGTGCCGAAGGCCTTAAAATGGAGGCTCCGCTGACCGACCAAATCGATAAAATCGAAGAGCTGGTCAAAAAAGCGCAAAGCTTGGCAGGCGTTCAGCCCGAACGAATCAAAAATGCTTTAAAAGAACGCTTTGAGGCTTTAAAAGAAAGCGTTTCCGACGTTTCGGAAGACCGCTTTTTACAGGAAGTTTCCGTCCTGATGTTGCGTGCCGACGTGCGCGAAGAACTTGACAGGCTGGAAGCTCATGTCAAAACGGCGCGCGAGCTGTTGTTGGAAAACGGAGCGGTCGGCAAAAAAATAGATTTTTTATGTCAGGAATTTAACCGCGAAACCAATACGCTTTGTTCAAAATCTTCGGACATAGAATTGACGCGTATCGGAATGGCGTTAAAATCCGTAATCGACCAGTTTAGGGAACAAATTCAAAATATCGAATAAAGGAACATGCCATGAGCTCGTCTTTGCATATCAAACGTCGCGGTTTTATGTTGGTTTTGTCTTCGCCTTCGGGAGCCGGAAAAACGGCGATTTCCCGCCGTATTTTAAGTACGGAACCCGATATGTCTTTGTCGATTTCCGTAACGACCCGCCCGCCGCGCCCCGGAGAAGTGAACGGTCGTGATTATTTCTTTGTCGATGTCCCGACGTTTGAAGGCATGGTGCAACGCAACGAATTTCTTGAGCACGCGAAATTCTGCGACAACTATTACGGCACGCCGAAAGAACCCGTCCGCAAGGCTTTGGAAGAAGGCAAAGACATTCTGTTTGACATTGATTGGCAAGGCACGCAGCAAATTGCGGAAAACGCCCGCGAAGATCTGGTCAGCGTGTTTATCCTGCCTCCGTCGATTGAAGAGTTGGAACGCCGTCTGTTTTCCCGAGCTCAGGACACCGAAGAAGTCGTTCGCCGCAGAATGTCGATTGCCGCGGCGGAAATGAGCCATTGGAACGAATACGATTATGTTATCGTCAACGTCGATTTTGAAGAAAGCGTTCAAAACGTCATGTCAATCATTCAGGCGGAACGTTTAAAACGCGGTCGTCAGGTCGGGTTGGCGGGTTTTGTCAATTCCATGCGGGCTGCCGAAGAAGAAAAATAAGAAAAATCCCCGTTTTTCGGGGATTTTTTATACCTGAATTCCGTTGACAAGCGCTTTTTTTTAGACAAAAATATTCTATATTTCTTAAATTCAGGGAGAAAATAATGTCTGAAAAAATGCCCGCATGGGATTTAAACGACTTGTATCCCGGTATGGATTCGCCGGAATTAAAAAAAGATATCGCCGCCGTCAGCGCCGGCGCTTTGAAATTTGAAACCCGCTATAAAGGAAAATTAGCCGAATCTTCGCCCGACGAATTCGGAAATTCCATTGAAGAATATGAAAAATTGGATGAAACGCTGAGTCGTTTGTATGCTTATTCTTATCTGCTGCATTCAACAAACTTGAACGATCCGAAAATTTCAACGTTCTATCAGAACATTCGGGAAAAATCGAACGACGTTTCCAATAAAATGCTGTTCTTTGAACTGGAGCTGAACACCATGAGCGAAGAACAGGTTCAGGAAAAAATGGTGTCACCCAAAGCCAAAAACTATGAACCGTGGATTAAAAACGTCCGTGCCGCCCGCGATCACATGCTTTCCGAAGACTTGGAAAAAATGCTGCACGAAAAGTACGTCGTCGGTGCCGCCGCTTGGAACAGGCTTTTTGAAGAAACGATGGCTTCTTTGCGTTTTAACATCGGCGGAAAAATGGTTACGGAACCCGAAGCAACGAATATTATTTCCTTTTCGCCGGACGCAAAAACCCGCCATGAAGCCGGCGCCGAAGTCGATCGCGTCATGAAAAAAAATATGCCGATCTTTTCTTTGATTACCAACACGCTTGCCAAAGACAAACAAATCGAAGACGAATGGCGCGGCTATAAACGCCCCGTTTCCGCCCGAAATATCGAAAATCAGGTCGAAGACGAAGTCGTTGACGCTTTGGTTGATACGGTCGTCGCCAACCATCCGGACGTTTCCCACCGCTTTTACAAAATGAAAGCTGACTGGCTGGGCGTCGATAAATTGGAATACTGGGACAGAAATGCTCCGATTCCCGGATTGCCCGAGAAACAATATTCTTGGGAAGATGCCAAAAACATCGTTTTGTCCGCTTATAACGAATTTTCGCCCGAAATGGCAAAAATCGGCAAAAAATTCTTTGATAACAACTGGATCGACGTTGCTCCGAAAGAAGGAAAAATGGGCGGCGCTTATGCTCATCCGACCGTTCCTTCAGCCCATCCCTACTTGATGTTAAACTTTATGGGAAAAGCCGACGACGTCATGGCGCTGGCGCATGAATTGGGACACGGCGTGCATCAGTATTTGGCAAGGTCTCAGGGAATATTAAAGTCCCATACGCCGATTACTTTGGCGGAAACGGCTTCCATCTTCGGAGAAATGGTAACCTTCCAATACATGCTCAAGCATGAAAAAGACCCCAAACAGCGCTTTGCCCTGTTGGCGGAAAAAACCGGAAGCATGCTGAATTCGACGGTTCGCCAGATTGCGTTCCACCGCTTTGAAACAAAAGTCCATACGGAACGCCGCGAACAAGGCGAAGTCGCTCCCGAACGGCTGGATAAAATCTGGACCGAAGTCCAAAGCGACGCTTTGGGACCTGCCGTTAAAAACGACGAACGTTCCAGCTCTTCCTGGGCAACGATTCCTCACCTGATTCGTACGCCGTTCTATGTCTACGGATATGCGTTCGGCGATTGTCTGGTCAACTCTTTGTACAGCGTCCATCAGGAAGGAAAAGTCGAAGATTTTCCCAAAAAGTACTTGGAAATGCTTTCCAAAGGCGGTTCCGAACGTCATCAACAAATGTTAAAGCCGTTCGGATTGGATGCTTCAAAGCCCGATTTTTGGCAAAAAGGCATGAACGTCATCAAAGGCTTTGTCGACCAACTGGAAGTCTTGACGGACGAACTGGGCATGAACAAAAACAAAGCCAAGCAAGCCGACAATAAACAGGCGGCTCCGGTTCAGAGCGGTATGGTTAAAAAAGTCACCGGCTTAAAATCCAGATAAGCTTAATCAAAAATAAAAGGCGGAGATTGTATCTCCGCCTTTTTTCTGTTTTTTGTCAAAAATTTCTGATAAAATGCTCTTGATGTTCTAAAGAGGACGGCTATGGAAGAAGAAAACAAGACCTGTAAAATCACATTGTATCTGGATACGCCGAAACCTTTGTTGCGCCCGTTCAAAGACCCGACAAAACACAATCAGCTGGAAAGTCTTTTCATAAACCATTGCCCGGATGTCGTTGCCATTACGGGACATGCTTTTATCGGTCTGACCAACGAAAAAGGCGTTGAAGAACGCTGGGGATATTCCGGCAGCTCTCTTTCCCCTTTTAAAGCCATTAACGGCACAAAAGGCGTTTTTGATCTCCACGAACCCGAAATTCCCTATAACGAAGCCATCATATGGAATATTTCGCCAGAACAGTTCAATGCTGCTCAAAATGCCGTTAATGCTCTGAAAGAAAATCCGGGAACCTATAAATTATTCAAAAACAACTGTGCAACAACCGCTCTTTCCATTCTTAAAGCCGCAAATGTCGAAGATTTGCCTTCCGATAAACTGGGATTAACCCCTTACGGATTGGTTTTAAAAAAGCGCTGGATGCTGGCAAAACGGCGGTTGGAAGTCGCTCGCTTTAAAGCCAAAAATTTCATTAATTCCTTGTTCGGCAAGAAAAAAATTCCTCAAACGGCTTTGCTGGAATCCTTACGTTCCAAACCGTTGCCGGTTCCCATCAACAACGCCATGAAAGCGTTTCGCCAAAACAGGGCAAAATCGGAAACTAAGCCCATTGACGTTACGAAAGTATTGGCTTCCGTTTCAAATATACGATCCTGATACGGCGTCTCAAAATATTTTAAGCACCCTTTCGGGTGCTTTTTTATAGCTTTATTTAGGAATTTTCGGCGGCGGAACAGGTCCCGTATGCGGCAATTTCGGTATTTTTACCCGAACGACTCCGGGCATTTTCGGAACTTTGACTTTCATGACACCGGCGGGAACTTTTATCTTTTTCATCATCGGGGGCGCAGGAACGGGATTTTCTTCCTCAGCCGGCGACGATTCGGAAAAATCTATCGGCATTTCTTCCGGAATCTGAGGCGGCGGAACCGCAGAAGCATAAATATCCGTATCGTCTTCGGGCGGTAAAGCAGGCTCTTCATCGTCCAAAGGCGGCTCTTCAACGGGGATTTCCGGAATTTCCGCCGCTTCTTCGGAAAACGCATTATTTTCGGACGGCAGAATCTCATCATCCAAAGGCGGTTCTTCATCCTCTAAAGGCGGTTCGGAATTCGATTGAGAATCTTTGGACTGAGAGGATTCGTCTTCATCGTACAAATCGTCCAAAGAAACACCGTGAGGCACTGTTCCTCCCTGTTTGGGCAAATCTTCTTCGTCATCGTCCAACGGTACGTCATCGTCAATATATTCGTGTTTTTCGGGCGCGTTTTCCAATGCCGGCACGCCGGCTCCCTCGCGCAACGGAGGCGCCGCCACCGCCGCCGAAACAGGCGTAAAGTAATATAACGGTTCTTCCTGAGTCTTTAAAATTTCTTCATCCGACGGCGGAACCGTATTTTTATCCGCTCCGTTTTCATTGCGTATAATAACTCTGTTCCTGCCGTTTTCTTTCGCAACATACAAAGCTTCGTCCGCCATCTTCAGCATTTCTTCAATATTGTCGGTAACCGTCGATGAAACCAACCCTATGCTGACCGTAAAACGAACATCTTCGTTTTGTTCGTTTTTCACAACGATTTTAGAAATTTTAATACGCAGGCGCTCTGCAACCTTGTGAGCGTTTTCCAAAGAAATTTCAGGCAATAAAATAACAAATTCCTCACCGCCGAAACGCGCAACTATGTCCGATTCGCGTAACGTCATGCGGCAACAATTCGCCAATGCCTGCAAAACCAAATCACCTACGGCATGACCGTGCGTGTCGTTAACGTTCTTAAAGTGATCCGCATCTATCATAAACAGGCAGAACGGGTGATGATAACGGCGCGAACGTTGGACTTCCTTGGTCGCCAGTTCTTCAAATTGGCGGCGGTTATAGCAATTCGTCAGCGGATCGCGCGTCGCCTGATCAAACAGCTTCATTTCTTTTTTCTTGCGTCCCGTAATGTCTTGGAACGCCATGTAAAGCGCTATTTCGTATTCAAAATCAATTACGCGTGCCGACAATAACAGCCAAAACGGTTCGCCCTTTCGCGGTTTGACCAGAATTTCAAAATCGTCAACAACGGGCTTTTTTTCCAGCTTTGCCAAAAGCTCGCGCCGACTGGACGGATCGGCAAGATAGTCAACCGTCTTGAAATTCCCCGGATGCTTCACGTCCAATCCGAACAAACTTCCCGCTTTGTCGTTAATCAGCATCAGCTGATCGTCTTTTAACCGCGAAATAATAATAGGAAACGGTGATTTTTGAATCATCAGACGCAAACGTTCTTTGCTTTCTTCGGCTTCCTGAACCAAATCGTCAAAACGGTGCGCCAACAAATTGTTCGAAATCAATATTAATCCGCACATCACGCCGATATATAAAAACGTTTCAAACAACGGAGAAATTAAATTTCTTCCCCAAGCGACCAAATCCAGCAAATTAAACAGAGCTATGAAAATAAAAAGCCAGCCCGTAATCACAAAGCCCAAGGAGTTTCTTAAAGATTTTTTATTCCACAGCGCCGCGGCCAAAGCTCCGTAACCCAAAGTCGAAACCGCCATGGAAACGTTTAACAGGCTTCCGTCGCGCAAGATTATAACGACGTACCAGCTCCAAACCCCTGCCAGAACGCCCGCCGCCATTAACAAAAGATTGTTTATTTTCTTCACGCCCTTTATGCAAAGCGCGCCCGTCACAAAGCAAACCGCAGAAAGCAATCGCAAAAAAAGCGTTACAAAATAATATGCCCCTTCTTCAAAAACGGGAATCAGCCAAATAAACGCTTTTGCAACCAAAACGCAGACAAATCCGTAAAAAACGGCTTGAATCCCTTTTGAAAAATCCGCCTGATCCTTCAAATACCGCAATGCCAACAATATGCCGACAATGCTAAACAAAATCGGAACCAAACCTGCGGATGAATTTAAAGCCGTTCCCATACGTAAAAAAACTCCTCTTAAAATTTATTCTATAGTATAATGCGTTTGCAGAGCAAAGACGATTTTGTCATAACTTCAAAAAAAACGTTATATCGAGGTCTGTTATGGTACAGGACGCATTGATGGAAAACGACGGCGTTTCCGAAACCTTGGATGAAATGGAAGAAATTTCACGAAACGAAAAAAAATTCGAAAAACGCCGTTTGCGTCCTTTGGCCAGCTTTTTGGATTTCGACGTGTCCCACAGACCGACACAGGCTCAAGACAGAATTTCTAAAAAAAGAGTCTATTTCGGCATTTTTTTGGGAATCTTGTTGATTGTTCTGGGATTGATGTCAAACGTTTCTTCCGAAGCCGATCCCCTGTTCGCAAAAAGTCAGAAAGTTACTCTCTCCGATAATATTTTCAGCGCTTCATGGCTGTTTGTCGGCTTGGGCATTTTTATTATCGCAACCCGTCTGTTGCTCTTGTTCTACGGACGCGATTTCTTTATCGGACATAAATTTGCCGCCGTCGTTATCCAAAAACCTTTTGAACGAAGCAACCGCATGGCTGATTCTTTAAAAGGCTATCTCGGCGTGCGCTACAGATCCCGCATCGTCAATGTATTGGGGCTGACTTCTTTCACGCAACACATCATAGACCTGCAACACCCCAACGAAGCCAAAACAATCCCGCTGTATATTACGGCAAACGGAGAAGGAATTTCAAAAAAATGGCGCGAATTGGCCGAACAGCTGAAAATGCCCGCCATCTTTAATACCGCCGACGGAATTATCGAAATCCCGACGGAAGATATTGAAAAACCGCTCGTCAAGCTTATCGCCGAAAATAAAATTCCTATCGATTCTTCTTGCCTGTACAAGGTTCCTAAATCTTTCCGTATCGTCGAAGAAGAAAAATTTTGCCAAATAGACCCTCAAATTCGTGACAGCGCTTTTTCCAAATTTTCCGCAGTACTTTGCGTCTTCGCATTCTTTTTTACCGCAGGTTTTGCCCTGATTGCCGCTTCCCAGCCCCATCAGCATAACCTGTCCATCATTCTCGTCGCGTTCCTGGCCGCCGTCTTGTTAATTCTTGTCCCCGTGTCGCTGTTCTTTAGAAAACGGCGCATCATTATTTCAAAAGAAGGCATACGCATTAAATCACGCTGGATTTTTTTTCCGTCCTTCGGCTATCTGATTGAACCGAAAAGCTTGGAATCCCTCTATGTCGTCCATAACAGCTATGATTTCAAATATTCTCTGGTCATCGGCGCCGACGGGCAGACGACCCATATCGGGCGCGGTTTGCCAAAAGCCGATTTGGATTGGCTCAGAAACTTTATCAATGCCCAAATCAAACGGTTTATTCGTGAATAATCTCTGTTAATACGTTAAAAAAACGGTCCTTGACGTACTTTTCGCGAAAAGGCGAATGTCCGCAATTTTCAAAGATAAATTCACGAACGTCCAAACCCGCCCGACGAAGCGGTAAAACGGCATCTGACGCCAAATGAGGGTCTTTATCGCCTTGAAGCACGTAAACGGACGCGTCTATTTCTTTTAACAACGTTTCAAATCCGTTGTTTTTTCTGAATAAATCCGCCTGAGACCAAACCTTTTCATAAATGTTTTCGCAAAAAGGCAATAAAAAATCCAAAGAAGGGTCAGGATCGGGCAGACAAACGTTATCGGCTTTGTCGGCAAGTTCTCCCAGACGCGAAAAAGCGTCTTTGTCTCCCGTCTGCGCCAAAACGGCACAGCGTTTGAATTCTTTAAAATCAGAAGGCGACAATGCTTTTAAACGGCGCATGCTTATCTCTTCCGCCGCTTTTGCTTCAAACGGCGGACAGCCGATCAAAATCAGCTTTGATACGTTGTGATATTTTGCCGCGTAAAATAACGCCAGCCATGCTCCCCAAGAATGACCTATCAGTACTTTCGGATTGAAATCGGCAAGCAAGTCCGAAAGCTCGGCAACTTGCCCTTCTATGCTTTCCGCGGATTGGACGGGTTCCAAAACACCCGTCTTTGCCCTGTTGGAAAGCTCTGACGCCAAATATCCGACAGATCCCGCCGCTCCGGGGCCGCCGTGCAACGCCGCAACCGTATAAGGAGCGTTTCCGTATAAGCGTAACGTCATTGCTTCGACGATTTTATATAGCCCAAAACCGCCGTTACGGCCGCAGGAGTAACTCCTGAAATGCGCGATGCCGCTCCTAACGTTTCGGGACGTACTTTGGAAAGCTTCATAACGACTTCGTTCGACAGCCCTCCTATTTTGCGGTAATCGATATTTTTCGGTATCGCTAAAGCTTCATCCTTTCTGAATGCCCGAATATCCGTTTCCTGACGCTGCAAATAGCCTTTGTATTTCGATTCGATTTCCAATTGTTCGACAACGTCTTTGCGCGTCCCCGCAAGACCCGGCCAAACCGTCGCCAAATCGTTCCAGCCGATCTCCGCATACGCCAGCAAATCCGCTCCGTTGCGCCGTGCTCCGTCTTTGTTGACCGAAAATCCCAGCCGTTCCAGTTCCTTGGGCGTTCCGCCGATGCTTTCAAGCTTTTTGCGCACTTCGTTTAATGCCCGTTTCTTTTCCCTGAACGCTTCCGCACGCTTTTTGCCGACGCAGCCGGCTTCTATGCCTTTGTCCGTCAATCGCATGTCCGCATTGTCAGAACGCAATAACAAACGGTATTCCGCCCGCGACGTGAACATTCTGTACGGTTCGTCAACCCCTTTCGTCGTCAGATCGTCAATCATTACCCCTAAATACGCATCCGCACGGTCTAACGTAAATTCACGACCTTTTCCTTCGGCTTTCAACGCCGCATTGACCCCCGCCAATAATCCGAGAGCGCCGGCTTCTTCATAACCCGTCGTCCCGTTCAGCTGTCCCGCGACAAACAGATTTTCGACCTTTTTCGTTTCAAGCGTGCGTCGCATTTCCAACGGATCGACATAATCATATTCTATGGCGTATCCGGGACGTAAAATACGGACGTTCTCCAACCCCGCAATCGTGTGAATAAAAGCATCCTGAACGTCCGCAGGCAAAGACGTCGATATGCCGTTCGGATAAATCGTGTCATCATCCAGTCCTTCGGGCTCTAAAAAGACATGATGCGATTCCCGTTCGGCAAATTTAACCAGCTTGTCTTCGATACTGGGGCAATAACGCGGACCGACGCCTTTGATTTGTCCGGAAAAAAGAGGTGCGCGATCCATATTCGCCCGTATGATTTCATGCGTCTTGGCATTCGTTGCCGTTATATGGCACAAAACTTGCGGAACTTCGATTTTTTCATCCAAAAAAGAAAACGGTTCGATATCTTTGTCGCCTTCCTGTTCCTGAGTTTTTGACCAATCTATCGTCTTGCCGTCCAATCTGGCAGGCGTTCCCGTCTTAAGACGACCGACCCGCAACCCCAGACGACGCAACGCATCGGACAAATGTTCACAGGACGGGTCTCCGACGCGACCGCCGACCGTACGCGTTTCCCCGACATGCATCAATCCTTTTAAAAACGTGCCTGCCGTCAAAACAACCGCCTTTGAAAAATACCGATCGCCGTTGCCCGTAATAACTCCCGTTACGCAAGGCGTACCGTCCTTTTCTTCGGAAATCAAATCTTCAACGCCGCCTTCGATAACGGTCAAATTCGGATAGTTCAGCAGCTCATTTTGCATCGCCTGACGATAAAGCTTTCTGTCTGCCTGAGTCCGCAATCCCTGAACGGCAGGGCCTTTTGAACGGTTCAACATTCTGAATTGAATGCCTGCTTTGTCGGCAATGCGTCCCATCAGACCGTCCAAAGCGTCTATTTCCCTGACCAAATGCCCTTTTCCCAATCCGCCGATCGCAGGATTGCACGACATTTCCCCGATTGTCGAAATCTTGTGGGTCAGCAAAAGCGTTTTTGCTCCCGTTCTGGCAGATGCGGCCGCCGCTTCGCAACCCGCATGACCGCCGCCGACAACTATGACATCGTATTCGTTCGCCATCATTTTCCTATGCAAAAATCTTTAAAAATAACGTCCAACAGTTCTTCCACGCCGACTTGCCCCGTTATTTTGCCCAAAGAACGCATCGCCATACGCAAATCTTCCGCCATCAGCTCGGTTTGCGGAGCCTTTAGAGAATCTTCCAAAGATTTGACGCATTCTTCCAAAGACGATCTGTGCCGCAATCGCGTTAAAGACGGTTCTTCTTTAAGTCCTACGGTATCTTCCACCCGTTTTGACAGATATTCCAGCAATTCCGCAATACCGTTTCCCGTTTTGGCGGAAATGGCAAAGCCTTGAGACGAAGTTATCGGGGAAATATCCGTTTTATTAAATATCTTCAAGACCTTGGCTGAATTTTGGAGTTCTTTTTCCTGTCCTTTGGCTTCAAAAGACGGCGCGGAGGCATCAATGACCTGCAAAACCAGATCGGCTTCTTCGGCTTTAGCCAGTGCGCGGCGGATGCCTTCGGCTTCGATTTCTTCGTCGGTTTCCCTGAGCCCTGCCGTATCGGCGATGATAACGGGGTATCCGTTCAAATCGAGTTTGACTTCGATAACGTCACGGGTTGTTCCCGCCGTTGAAGAAACGATTGCAACGTCTTTTTTAGCTAATTTATTCATCAGGCTGGACTTTCCGGCGTTCGGAGCGCCGACGATAGCGATCAGGTAGCCTTCGCGCAAGCGTTCTCCGCGTCGGGAATCGTCCAAATGTTGCTTTATTTCGTTTTCGATATTAATGATTTTTTTTCGTATCGATTCCGAAACGTCATCGGGAATTTCTTCTTCCGGAAAGTCAATATACGCTTCTTCCCAAGCCAGCAGGTGTTTAAGTTCTTCGCGCCATTTTTCATAAATCTCTGCCAAAGCGCCGCCCATTTGACGCAATGCCTGACGCCTTTGTTGTTCGGTTTCCGCATCAACCAAATCAGCCAGACCTTCCGCGGACGTTAAATCCATCTTGCCGTTTTCCACCGCGCGGCGGGTAAATTCTCCGCGTTCCGCAGGTCTCAGCCCTTCCAGCTTTGCCAGTTGTCCCAAAACAGCCGACATAACCGCCCTGCCGCCGTGAGTCTGAAGCTCGACAACGTCTTCGCCCGTAAAGCTTGAAGGATTCGGAAAACACAAAACGATGCCTTCGTCTATCGGCGTGCCGTCCAATGTTTTTATTTCGCTGTGATACGCATAACGCGGCTTCGGATTTTTTATTCCGCACATCAGTTCGGGAACCGTATAAGCCTTTGGTCCCGAAATGCGTATCACCGATACTCCGGCTCTGCCGGATGCCGTCGCCGGCGCAAAAATCGTCCCGTCCATCTTGACGCCTTCTTTAAAAAATTTCCCCTGTCTTATCACGAATCAGGGGCGTTGAAAAAAGAAAAAAAATGTTTCACGTGAAACTTTTTTCAACAACGGCGGCGCTTGAGCAAAACGTAAAACGCTCCTTCGCCTCCGTCCTTCGGCTTTGCATTCACGTACGACAAAATTAAACTGCGAATCTCGGCATCATTCATCCATACGGGAAATTCCGTGCGCAAAACTCCGCGACCCTCAAGTCCGCCTTTGCCCGTTATCAACAATAAACAACGCGATCCCTTCATCGAATGATGCCGTATGAAGTTAAATAAAGCTTCCCGCGCCTTGTCCAAAGTATAACCGTGCAAATCAAGACGCCCTTCTATCGGCATTTCACCGTTTTTGAATTTTTGCGCCGTACTCTTGTCCATTGAACGGACGTCGCCCGCCTTTAATTCGTTGCGAACCGTTAAATCCAAATCAACATCATGAACGCAATGTATGGCTTTGACCGTCAGCTTCTTCCTTAATGAAACATATTTCGCTTTATAAGCCGAAGGAGATTTCTTTGACGACAGCGGCTTGACCGTATCGGATACCGCTTTCCAAAGCTCTAAATCCTCTTCATTCATCCTTTTCCTCTTCGGCTTCGTCCGCCGGTATCAAATCCGAAAAATACGTCTTGGTAAACGAACGCCAGTCTCCCCACGGCGCAACGCAATAATAACTTGAATCCGCACCCAAAACCAAAACTATGCCGCCGTAATGCCACGCAACCAAAAACTTTTCTATCCGCGGAACTATCCTCTTAATAACCCGATTCTTCATTACGGGTTCCATTAAATACGGAAAAAGCATCGCATAAATTAACGAAAATACCGTCAAAATAATCGTGCCCATAACCAACGTGTCTATTACCATGACCGTCAAAGACAGTAAAAGCATCGCCAATAACGGCAAAATGTTTTCCCACGGATTGAAAAACGGTGATCCGCGACGGTTTAATCGCTTGAAGCTGATCTTTATAAAGGCTTTGTTCTGTACCAACGCTTTCTGAAGACCCTGAAAAATCAGTCTGTCTTCCCGCGTCGGAGCTTCAAGAGGCGGCTTGATCATCTGTTATTATCCCTTCCTGCTTTAAGCTTGCTATGCCGGCTTTCGGAACCAACATGTAATATATCCCTTCTGAACGCATGCGTCCCGCTTCCTGTAACGCACGTTCGCCGCTGCCCCAGAAAAAGTCCCCGCGAACCGCTCCCTTAATCGCGCTGCCCGTATCCTGAGCCGACATCAGCCTGTTCAGTTCGCCTTCGTTCCCAGGTCCCTTCGCTTCCAACCATAATATGCTGCCCAGCGATATGTACGTCGGATCTACCGCCAAAGAACGCTTCGGCGTCAACGGTACGCCCAATGACCCGATAATCCCCTGATCCTTTAAACGCTTGAAAAATATAAATCGGGGATTTTCATGCATTAACCGTTCGGCTTCTGACGGATTGGCTTTTAACCACGTCTTGATTTCGGACATCGTGTAGACGCCTTTTTTCAGCAAGCCTTCGCGTGCCATTACCGCACCGATTCCTACAAATTTATGCCCGTTGTTCCCCGCATAACCTATCGATATTTCATGACCCGACGGCAAACGTAAACGTCCGGATCCCTGAATCTGCAAAATAAACGCATCTACGGGATGTTCCACCCATGCCACCGCTTTTGCCGGAAAAGGAGACTTGCCCGTTTCTATTTCTTTGCGCGTCAGGTACGGTTTGATTTCTTTGCCGTCCTTTCTGCCGAATAAAACGTCTCCTTTTAATTTCGGATCAAATTTTCCCAAGTCAATCCGAACAATGTCTTCGGGAATCCCCCATAACGGCGTTGAAAATTTCTTCGTCTTCTTTAAAGACCCTGCCATCACAGGTTCGTAATACCCCGTAAATAAACCTGTTTGACCGCCGTTAACCGAAAACGGACGAACATGGCTTTCCAAAAACTTCCTGAGATCAGATGCCGTTTTAAACCGCGCTTTGCTTAAATCCGAACAAAAATCAAGCCATTGATCTTTTTGTTTCAAAACCTTGCAGGAATTCCTTAACGCGGGAAGAGCCTGCAACATATCATCTTTGTCCCAGCCCTTTAAATCTTTAAAAGAAGCCGACGTCAGAAAAAAACGGCGCTTAAGCGGCACCTTGTCTTCCGAAGGCAATATCTCGTACGGCTGACGATACGGCTTTTCGGAAAAAAACAACCCTGCCGCAGACAATGCAAGTCCGGCAATAAAAAATAACCCGCCTTTTCGCATAAATTTATGCCTTTGCCCGCGTCGCCGCCAAAATCCAAACAGGAGTCGAGGTTTTCATATCTTTGCGCAATGTCCAGATATCCGTTACCGTTTCAATATACGTCGGATCACCGATAATCGTTTTGCCTTCCGAATCTTTGACCAAATTCGTTTGTTCCGTTTCAAATTCAACGGTCAGTTCAACAAAATCTCCGATTATTTCGGCTTTTAACAAACGTATCTTCTTAAAGCCTATCAGGCTGAATTCCGCCGTTTGACCTTTTTGAATTCTTTCATCAATGACTTTTTCAAACTTTTTATACAAATCCGCACTGAGAAGAGGTTTCAAGTCTTCTTTGTTCCCTGCGGCAAAAGCCTGAGCTATGTATTCAAACGCTTTAGGCGCTTTTTGCATAAAATCCGGCAAATTAAACGTCGGAAACGTTTCTTTTATTTTCCTTAGGCTTTGAATAACTTCGGGTGTGTTATCCGTTTTTTCAAAATTATCGGCTTCCGTCGCATCGGAAACGTTCTCTACCGTTCTGTATTCTGAAATATCGACAATCTTTGAAGTTTCCCTGTCATTATCAACCGAATTGCGGTTTTTTTCTTCGGACGCGGGGCGCGTGCCCAATACGCTGCGCAACCGCAAAACCAACAACAATACGATAACCGCTAAAAATACAAGATCCAAAAATTGGGGTTCCTGAGACATTATTTGTTGCCTTCCTTATTTCTTTCCGTTTCCTTTTGGGATACAGTATAGCAAATTTTTAAATCAGGAGAAGAGTATGAACGAAAATAACACCGAAAACAATCAACAGCTTGCCCCTGTCGTCATTAATGCGCAGTACGTCAGAGACATTTCTTTTGAAGCTCCTCATGTTCCCCAGATTTTCACGGAATTAAAGTCTTCTCCGGAAATCGCGGTAAATGTTGACGTCCAAGCCGCAAAAATGCAAGACAACGTTTTCGAAGTTACTTTGAAAATCAAAACGGAAGCAAAAGTCGAAACGAAAACGGCTTTTCTGTGCGAAGTCGAATACGGATGCATCGCGGGAGTCAACGTTCCCGCCGAACACGTCGAACCGATTTTGTTAATCGAAATTCCGCGTTTATTGTTCCCGTTTGCCAGAAACATTATTGCAGATTTAACCCGCGAAAGCGGTTTCCCCCCGCTGATGATTAACCCGATCGATTTTGTCGGTTTGTACCATCAGCGTTTGGCAGAAATGCAAAAACAAAAAGAAGCCGAAAACAAAACCGTCAATTAATTCAGCCACATCGGATTTTTTAACGTTTTTAAAAAAGCCTCATGGTTTGCCGCTTCTTCGGGTAAAATAATTCCTTCGCGCGGCGGACGCTGAGGCTTTTTTTGTACCGTTTCCGTTTCGGTTTTTATTTCCAAAACTCCTGCTTTTTTAACCGTTCCCAAAATCAATCCAGGTTCGCGACCGCCCAAAAGTTCCAAATAAACTTCCGCCAAAAGCTCGGCATCCAACAAAGCTCCGTGCTTGGTTCGTTTTGAATTGTCTATGTTAAAACGACGGCAAAGCTCGTTCAGATTCACTCTTGAACCCGGAAAAAGCTTTCTGGCAATCAAAAGCGTATCTATTGCCTGCGTTTCGGGTATCGTCCCGAATTTCGCCCAAGACAGTTCCGCATTGATAAACTTCATATCAAACACGGCGTTATGGATTACCAGCTTAGAATCTGCGATAAAATCCAAAAATTCTTGCGCAATGTCTTTAAAAACAGGCTTATCCTGCAAAAATTCCGTCGTTATGCCGTGAACTTTTACCACTTCTTCCGGAACGTCGCGTTCGGGATTGATAAATTGATGGTACGTTCTGCCCGTCGCTATGTGGTTTTCAAGCTCTACGCACCCGATTTCTATCAGACGATCCCCCGCATACGGATCCAATCCCGTTGTTTCAGTATCTAAAACTATTTCCCGCATAACAGTTCATCCCTGATTTTTTCCAGTTCTGCACGCACAAAATCAAATCCTTTGGAAGAATCTACCCTAAAATCCGCCCGTTTGCACTTTTCTTGCTGCGACAGCTGGCGCGTTGTTAGTAAAGCGTATTTTTCTTCGTTCATTCCAGGACGCGACATAACCCTTTGTTTTAAAATTTCCTCGGGCGCTTCCATAACGATGACTTTATCGCAATATGAATCCCAGCCCGATTCATACAATAACGGCACGTCCAATATTAACAAAGGTTCATAAGAATGGCGTTCAAAAAATTTTTGAAGCTCTTCCAAAGCAAACGGCCAAAGCATTTGTTCCAATTCGCGAACATCCAACTCTTTGTTTCTTATTTTATCGGACAAAACCGAACGGCTGATTTCTCCGTCAACAACGCTGCCTTTGATGCGGCGATCAAAATATTCCTTTGCCCGAACGTTGTCCCGCATAATTCTGTGAACGGCCGAATCAGCATCAAAAACAGGCAGAACCATTTCCCGAAACATACCTGCCGCCGTCGTTTTTCCGGAACCTATGTTTCCCGTTAAACCAAGAACTATCTTTTTTCTCACTTTGATACTATCCTTCTCAGTTCATCGGTAACATCCGGATAAAATCCGAACCACAGTTTAAAAGCGCCCGCCGCCTGATGCAAAAGCATGCCCAAACCGTCTGCCGTCTTAAATCCTTTTTCCCGAGCCTGCTTCAACAATTTTGTTTCCAAAGGAACATAAACCGCATCGGCAACAGCAGCCGCAGTATTCAAAGAATCCAAACTGATATCCAAACCGTCAAATCCGTCCATTCCCAAAGTCGTCGCATTTACCAGCAAATCGGCACCTGTTAAAGCTTTTTCCCGATTTATCCATTCGTAAATTACAAAATTTCCGCCGACATCGCGAACCAAAGCTTCGCCTTTTTCCTTTGAACGGCAAACTAAACGGATTTCTTTGCATCCTTCTTTGCTTAGTGCCGCACATATGCCGCGCGAAGCTCCTCCGCTGCCCAAAACAACCGCCGTTTTGCCTGTAAAATCAAAATCAGGGCAACTTTCTTTGACGTTTGCGACAAATCCGAATCCGTCCGTATTGTCCCCAAACAGGGTTTTATCGTTGCGAATGACAACAGTATTAACGGCTCCGGCTTTTTTAGCCGTGTCGGAAATTTCATCAAGAAGGTTAAAAACACTGACTTTGTGCGGAACGGTAACGTTAAACCCGCAAAAACCTTCCGATACCATTTTTTGAACCGCAAGCTGCAGATTTTCCGCAGAAACTTCAACAGTTTCGTATAAACCGTCAATCTTATATTTTTCCATCCAGTAATTATGAATTAACGGAGATTTTGAATGTTTTACGGGAAAACCGATAACGGCGGCTCGTTTTTGCGTCATTTTTTCAATTCTCCGCAAGACCTCAAAAACTCAAACAAAGGCAATATCGGCAATCCCAATACCGAAAAATAATCCCCTTCGACGCGTTCAACCAGCTGAGCTCCCAACTCTTCCAGATAATATGCTCCGACCGAAGAACAAATCCCGTCGCCCGCCGTTCTGAGATAATAATCCAAAAATTCGTCCGAAAAATTTCTGAGAACAACCTTAACCGCCGTATTTGTCGACCAAACCGTCTTGCCCGCTTTGGCAACGGCAACCCCGTTAATCAAAGAATGAGTCTTGCCGCGCAATGCGCATAACTGTGCCGCTGCTTCCGACATATTGGCAGGCTTTGAAAAATGCTTGCCGTCAAGTTCCAATATTTGATCCGCTCCGATCACAAAAGCGTCTTGGTATTTTTCCGATACGGTTTCGGCTTTTATTTCGGCAAGCTTTAGTGCCGCTTTATAACCGTCAGGTTCCGCCCGCTTGATTTCATCTTCGTCAATGTCGGCGGGAACAGCCGAAAATTCAACACCTGCCGCTTTTAACAAACGTTGCCTGCTTTTGCTTTGAGACGCTAAAATCAACATATGTCGCTCCTCCCTGTGCATAACTCGGATAAGTCTGATAACTTTTGTTATTTTTCTGTTTTATCCCCTTTGTTAAATTCTGTCCCGCTTTTTATTCCGACGTTGATAAAAAAATTCGAAAATGTTGAAAAAGACTCATAACAAAGTTATCCGCGCTATTAACACCCGATACAGACTCGGCAATCCGTTTCAGAGTCGCACGTTTTTATTCCGTATGCCGTCCACAATGCTTAAACATCCTGAATTTGTTGTGGAAAGCCTGTGCATAAAATTGCGTCCCAGTTATCCACAGTCTCATATTCAAACATCATCTTTTTTTATATATATTTATTTGATGATAAGAAAATCGTTGACGCCGGATTTAAAATTCAGCAAATATAAAAACCTCTTCTAAAACGAACGGTTTTTTTCAAGACCGCTTATCTCTCACCTACATCTTAATCAGGCTTATATGCATTTAAAAGAATTAAAGAAAAAGTCTCCTGCCGAGCTTTTGACAATGGCAGAAGAGCTGGGCGTTGAAAATGCTTCGACATTGAGGACCCAGGATTTGATTTTCGCCATTTTAAAACAGCTTTCCAAAAACGACGGCGTTTTAATGGACGAAGGCGTTATTGAAGTCATGCCCGACGGGTTCGGATTTTTACGTTCTCCGGAATCGAATTATCTGGCTGGTCCAGATGACATTTATGTTTCTCCCAGTCAAGTACGCAAATTCGGTTTAAGAACCGGTGATACCGTTGAAGGCGAATTACGTGCTCCCAAAGACGGAGAACGTTATTTTGCTTTGACGAAAATTATCAAAATCAATTTTACGGATCCTGAAAACGTCCGTTACCGTATCAATTTTGATAACCTGACGCCGCTTCATCCCAATAAAAAAATCAAAATGGAAAATGATTTGGACAATAAAAACATGACGTCCAGAATCATTGATTTGATTTGTCCTCAGGGAAAAGGTCAGCGCGGTATGATCGTGGCGCCGCCGCGTACGGGAAAAACGGTCATGATGCAAAATATTGCGCATGCCATAACGTCGAACAATCCGGAAATCTACCTGATTATGCTGTTGATTGACGAACGTCCCGAAGAAGTGACGGAAATGAAGCGTACGATTAAAGGCGAAGTCATCAGCTCCACCTTTGACGAACCTGCCTCCCGCCACGTTCAGGTTGCCGAAATGGTTATTGAAAAGGCAAAACGGTTGGTAGAGCATAAGCGCGACGTCGTTATCTTATTGGATTCGATTACCCGTTTAGCCAGAGCTTACAATACGGTTGTTCCCAGTTCCGGTAAAGTTTTGACCGGCGGTGTGGATGCTAATGCCTTGCAACGCCCGAAACGCTTTTTCGGCGCCGCCAGAAACATAGAAGAAGGCGGATCTTTGACCATTATCGGTACGGCGTTGATTGATACGGGTTCCCGTATGGATGAAGTTATTTTTGAAGAATTCAAAGGTACGGGTAATTCCGAAATTATTTTGGATCGCAAAGTTTCGGATAAACGTATATTCCCCGCAATCGACATAACCAAGTCCGGCACGCGCAAAGAAGAATTGTTGGTTGATCGGGCAACATTGTCGAAAATGTGGGTTTTGCGCCGTGTCTTAATGCCGATGGGCGTTACGGACGCAATGGAATTCTTGATTGAAAAATTAAAGATGTCGAAAAACAATCAAGACTTTTTTGATGCAATGAATTCATAAATCCTGAAAAAAGAAACCCCCGATTTTCGGGGGTTTTTTGTAAGATAAAAAGGATTATATTAAAGGCTTTCTTTCGTACTCGGCAATTTTCCGTTTAATTTCGGATCAATTTCGACGGCGGCTTTTAACGCGCGGGCAAAAGCTTTAAACACGGATTCGACGATATGGTGTGAATTTATGCCGTATAAGTTTTCGATATGAACGGTTGCTCCGGCGTGCTGGGCAAATGCCGTAAAAAATTCGCGAAAGACTTCGGAATCGATGTCTCCGATTTTTTGAGAAGGAATATTGACGTTCCAGACCAAATACGACCGTCCGCTTAAATCAATGATGCACCGGCTCAAGGCTTCGTCCATCGGGATGCAAGTCGAACCGTAGCGGCAAATGCCTTTTTTATCGCCCAGAGCTTTTGCAAAAGCTTCGCCTAAAACAATGCCGACGTCTTCGACCAAGTGATGGGCATCGACGTGTAAGTCTCCGACGGCATCAATGTTTAATCCGATCATTGCGTGTCTGGAGATTTGATTAAGCATATGGTCGAAAAATCCGCAACGCGTATTGATGTTGCAATTATCGCCGTTATCCAAATTGATTTGGATTTTTATGTCTGTTTCAGCTGTTTTTCTGGAAACTTCTGCCGAACGCATAGATATTTCCTTTCTTTTTTTTAAAACCGCTTTATAACTTACCCGAAAGGCGATTTTAAAACAAGCAGGGTCTTTTTTTCAAAGGGCTCAAATCTTATATCTAAGCGTTCGGTTATAAGGAGAATTGAATGGAACAGCACCCCATGACATGGAAGGGCACGACGATACTTTCCGTTCGCAAAGGCGCAGACGTTGTTGTCGCGGGCGACGGACAGGTAACGTTCGGGAACACCGTTATGAAAAGCAATGCCAAAAAAGTCCGCAGGCTTGGCAACGGAGACATTATTGCCGGTTTTGCGGGATCAACGGCGGACGCATTTACATTGTTTGAACGTTTGGAAACCAAGATAGAAAAATATTCGGGACAATTGACCCGTGCTTGCGTTGAATTGGCAAAGGATTGGCGTACGGACAGATATTTGCGCCGTTTGGAAGCCATGATGATCGTGGCGGACAAAGACGTTTCTTTGGTATTAAGCGGCAACGGCGACGTTTTGGAACCCGAAGACGGCATTGTCGGGATCGGTTCCGGCGGGTCGTATGCTTTAGCGGCGGCCAGAGCATTGTCGGACACCGACATGACGGCGGAAGAAATAGCATTGAAATCGATGCAAATTGCGGCGGACATTTGCATTTACACCAACCATAACATCATTGTGGAAAAAATATGAGTACATCATTCAGCCCCAGAGAAATCGTATCCGAGCTTGACCGTTTTATCGTCGGACAAGACGAAGCCAAACGTGCGGTAGCTGTAGCATTGCGCAATCGTTGGCGCCGTCAGCAGCTTTCTCCTTCGTTAAGGGAGGAAGTCGTTCCGAAAAATATTTTAATGATCGGACCGACAGGCGTCGGCAAAACGGAAATAGCGCGTCGTCTGGCGAAATTGGCTCAAGCGCCGTTTATCAAGGTAGAAGCAACGAAATTTACGGAAATCGGCTATGTCGGCCGTGATGTGGAAAGTATCATTCGTGACATGGTCGAAGTTGCCGTAACGATGACGCGCAAAAAAATGCGCAAAGAAGTTCACGTTAAAGCGGAAGCGGCGGCGGAAGAACGAGTTTTGGATGCTTTGGTCGGTAATTCCGCGACGGAAGAAACGCGTCAAAAATTCAGAAAGCTTTTGCGCGAAGGATCATTGGATGACAAAGAAATCGAAATAGAAGTTTTGGACAATTCTTCGAATTCGATGCCGACGTTTGATGTTCCCGGCATGCCGGGAGCCCAGATGGGCATGATCAGCCTTGGTGATCTTTTAGGCGGAAAAGTTGCGAATTATCGCAAGCGCAAAATGACGGTAAAGGACTCTTACGACGTTCTGGTTACGGAAGAAAGCGACAAGCTGATCGACGATGAAAAAATCGTCAAAGAAGCTTTGGAATCCGTGGAGAATAACGGAATAGTCTTTATTGACGAATTCGACAAGATTTGCGGATCCGACGAACGCAAAGGCCCCGATGTATCGCGCGAAGGCGTTCAAAGGGATTTGTTGCCGTTAATAGAAGGCACGACGGTATCGACAAAGCGCGGAACCGTTAAGACGGATCATATTTTGTTTATAGCATCGGGTGCGTTTCACATATCGAAACCGTCTGATTTGCTTCCCGAGCTTCAGGGCAGACTTCCGATTCGCGTAGAACTGAAGCCTTTGACGAAAGAAGACTTTTACCGTATTTTGACCGAACCTGAAGGAAATTTGATATTGCAGTACAAAGAGCTGTTAAAGACCGAAAATTTCACGTTGGAATTTACGGACGACGCCGTTCGTGAAATAGCGGCATTAGCGGCGGAAGTTAACGAGAACGTTGAAAACATCGGCGCCCGCCGTCTGCATACGATTTTGGAAAAATTGTTGGAAGACGTCAGTTTTACGGCTTCCGACCGTTCGGGTCAGACGGAAACGATAACCAAAGAAATCGTCCGAGAAAAAGTCGGCAATTTGGCAAAATCTTCTGACCTTTCAAAATTTATTTTGTAAAATGACAGCCGGGCTTTTAAGCTCGGCTTTTTTAATCGGGAAAGAAAAAATGTTCGCAAAGGTTTTTGTTTTTACGTTTTCAGCGTTAATTTTTGCCTGTACGCCATTATCGTCAAACGTTAAAAGCTATAACCGTCCCGGCGCTCCGCTAACGGCACCTTCACGACCGAACGCAAAAGTTTCAAGCATAAATCGGTCTTTTTATTTTAATCCTCCCGATACATCCGAAGTCATACGCACGGCAACGGGTTGCCGTTATTATCAAACGGAAACGCTTATTCCGACGTTAAGTTTTGCAGAACCGTTAAAGTTTGTACATGTTTTGGCGGCAGAGCTGAACAAAGCAAAGAAGTCGGATTCCAAAGCTTCGCTCTCCTGCCGCCGAGACGGGAACGACATGATTTACACGGTTTCAAACAAAGGCTCAAAACGCGGATTTTCGTTCGGTTACAGGGACGGTAAATTGATTTTGAACGGCATTTCTGTTAATGGAAACGTCCGCAAATGTGCAACGGCGAAAGAATGCGCATCGGCATTTTTGGCAAAAAATAAATCGGCATTAGGTTTGAGATGAAGACTTTTTTTGAACTGTTTTGGGTATTTTTCAAGATAGGGACATTTACGATCGGCGGCGGTTTTGCGATGCTTCCCGTTATCAAGGCGGAGTTGGTCGACCGCAAAAAGTGGGTGGAAGAGTCTGAATTTTTGGACATTTTGGCGATTGTGCAATCGTCTCCCGGACCGATTGCCGTGAATACGGCAGTATTTTTGGGACTGAGGATATACGGTTTTTTAGGACTGATTGCGGCGACGCTCGGCGCCATTTTGCCGTCGTTTATCATTATATTGCTGATAGCGATGCTGTTTCAGGGCATACAGAATAATCCGTATTTTATTGCGGCGTTTAAAGGGATAAAGCCTGCGGTGGTTGCCTTGATATTGGTTCCCGTTATTTCTTTGGCAAAGAAAGCGAATGCGGGCGGGATAAGGTTTTTGTTTCCCGTGGGAATAGCTTTGGCGGTGGCGTACGGTCATGTTTCGCCGATTTTATTTATCATAGCGGCGATGGTCTTGGGAAATGTTTGGTTTTTAAGGCAAAAGAAATGATATTTTTTGAACTGTTTTGGACATTTTTCAAGATAGGTTTATTCAGCTTTGGCGGCGGATACGCGATGCTTGCGCTGATTCAGAATGAAGTTGTCAGGGTACATTCATGGGTAACGAATTCGCAATTTGCGGACATTGTTGCGGTATCTCAGGTAACGCCGGGACCGATAGCGATTAACGCGCCGACGTACATAGGGTATCAGACGACGGGAACGATCGGCGGATCGTTTTGGGCGACGTTCGGGGTAAGCCTGCCGTCGATATTGGTAACGACGATATTATTTATATTTTTGAGCAAGTTTAAGGATTCGCCGTACATAAAGAATGCGTTTAAGGCGTTAAAGCCGACGGTGATAGGATTAATTTTAAGTGCGGCATTGGTTTTAATGACGCCTGACAATTTTTCGGGGTATGAAAGTTATCTGATTTTTGCGGCGTCGTTTTTTGCGTGTTATCGATTCAGCATCAGCCCGATCACATTAGTGATTGTTTCGGGGGCTGCGGGGGTCCTGATTTACGGCTAAAATATTATAACGATTCCGAAACGACGCTTTGTTTCAGCCAATGAAACGGTGTAATGTTTCACGTGAAACATTGTTTCTAACCCTTTGAAAAACCTTTGGATTTAAAAATAAAAAAAATTCTTCTTTGGTTTTTTGAACGAAGTATGTATTTTTAAACTAACAAATTCGAAAAAAAAATGTTTCACGTGAAACATCAAGGGGGGGCATTTTCGTGATAACGGACAATCGGGATAAAACGATACGTTTGTTAAATCTGTCCGATACGGGGACGGAAAAAATGGACGCGTATGTCTCTTTGTTGGAAGAATGGCAATCAAAAATGAATTTGGTCAGCTCTTCCAGCTTGCCCGATGTATGGAACCGCCATGTTTTGGATTCGGGACAGCTTTATAAATATATAAAAGACTCCGATAAAACGATTTTTGATTTTGGCAGCGGTGCCGGCTTTCCGGCTTTGGTGCTGGCAATTATGGACGAAGGCAAAAACCGAAAATTTCATTTGGTGGAAAGCGACGGAAAAAAATGTTCTTTTCTGGAAACGGTTATTAAGGAATGTCAATTAAACGCCGTCGTTCATAATGAACGCATAGAAAAAATATCCGTTTCCTCCGCAGATTTAATTACAGCCAGAGCTTTGGCGGCTTTGGATAAATTGTTGGCATATGCACTTCCGTATATGTCCGAAAAAACGCGTTGCCTGTTTTTAAAGGGGAAAAAAGCTCCCGAAGAAATAAAGGCAGCCGAAAAAAAATGGTCGTTCAAAAAAACGATTCATCTCAGCCTTTCCGGAGAAGAAGGCCGCATTCTTGAACTTTCAGAGGTAAAAAAGAAATGACTTCCGTTCATACAAGACCGCGCATAATTTCCATATCAAACCAAAAAGGCGGCGTCGGCAAAACGACGACGGCCGTTAATTTGGCAACGGCATTGGCGGCCGTGAATAAAAAAGTTTTGATTTTGGATCTGGATCCGCAGGGCAATGCGACAACCAGCGTCGGCATTGACAGACGCAAGGCGCCTAAGAATATGTATCAGGTTTTGATGGGCGAAGAAAAATTGTCCTCTTCCATCATCTGGACAAAGATACCGAATTTGTCGGTTGTGTCTTCCAGCAAAGATCTGGTCGGCGTTGATTTTGAATTGTCAGGACGCGAAAATCCCCAGTTCTTTTTAAAAAACGCGTTAGAAGCCGAAATGCCGGCTTATGATTACATTTTGATTGATTGCCCTCCTGCAGTCGGTATGCTGACGGTCAACGCACTGGTGGCGGCGGATTCGGTTATGGTTCCCATTCAATGCGAATATCTGGCTTTGGAAGGCGTTGCCGATTTAATGAAAACCGTCGAACGGGTAAAGAAAAATTTTAATCCGCGCTTGGATATTCAAGGCATCGTATTAACGATGTTTGACGGACGGAACCGTTTGTCTGATTTGGTGGCGCAGGACGTCCGCAGCTTTTTCGGACAAAAGGTTTATAACACGGTTATTCCCAGAAACGTCCGTGTTTCCGAAGCCCCTTCGCACGGAAAACCGATTTTATTGTATGATTTTAAAAGCTCCGGAGCACAAGCATATATCAGCTTGGCGGGCGAAATATTGAAAAGAGAACGGGAGTACGCAAAATGAGCACGAAGAATTTAGGCCGCGGATTAAACGCATTGTTGGGCGATGACGACAATGAAACGTCATATGTCCCGTCAAGCGGAGAAACGGTAAATACCGTTGCTTTGTCGTCCTTGGAACCCAGCCCTTTTCAGCCGCGTCGCGTGTTTGATGAAAACGCCATAAATGATTTGGTCGAATCCATAAAAACAAAAGGCGTTCTTCAGCCTTTATTGGTTCGCCGCAAGAACGGAGAAGAAAACAAGTATGAAATTATCGGGGGCGAACGGCGTTGGCGCGCCTCTCAAATGGCGGGGTTAAGCGAAATTCCCGTTTTAATTAAAACGTTTTCGGACAAAGAGGCTTTGGAAGTCGCTTTGATAGAAAACCTGCAACGCCAAGACTTGAATCCTTTGGAAGAAGCCGAAGGTTATCGCCGCTTGATGGAAGAATTTTCAAATACGCAGGAAGATTTGGCAAAAGCAGTCGGCAAAAGCCGCAGCCATGTTGCAAACATGATGCGTTTGTTGGGATTGCCCGACAAAGTTAAGGAAAGTCTGGAACAAGGCAAACTGACTTCCGGACACGCCAGAGCACTGTTAAACGCCAAGAATCCGGAACAGCTGGCTGAAATAGTCATTTCAAAAGGATTAAACGTCCGTCAAACGGAAAAGCTGGCTCAGGATGCAGGCGAGAAAAAGCCCAGAACGGCAACGGCAAAACATACGGAAAAGCAGGCAGAATGGGAAAATCTGGCTTCCGATCTGACAAGATCTCTGGGCATTTCCGTTTCGATCAAGCCGAAAGCACGCGGCGGCGAATTAATATTGTCTTATTCAAATTTGGAGGAATTGGATGATATTATCCGCCGTTTAAGCGACGGCAAAAAAGCCGAAAAAAATGATTCTGCAGCCCCTGTTTCAGAATCCGTCGTAACGGTTTCTTCCGAAAAAGACGAAGATGTCATTTCTTTTTCCGAAGAATGGAAGGACTTGAACGTCGATGACGACGTGATCAGTTTGGATAAATTGGGCGGAAATGCGGGCTGATTTTTCATTTCGATAAAAAAATAAAATAAACCGATATCGAAATAAAACAGAAAAAATCATTTTGAAATCGTTATGAATGACAAAAACGCCGATTTCGGCGTTTTTGTTTTGTTCTCTACACCTGAAAGGCGTTTTTTATGTGATCGGGAAGCGAAAAAGGTGTCATCAGAATAACGTCGAATCTTTTTTCAAAATTTTCAAATTCGGGATGCAAAGATAAAAAATATAAAGCCCCTCTGATCCGTCTTTGACGGACGGAATACGAAACCGCCTCTGCGGCATCGGTTTTGCTTTTACGCAATTTGACTTCGACAAAAACCAAAACGTCGGATTTAATCGCGATTAAATCTATTTCCCCCGCACCGGAACCTCGCGGCGGGCGAAAATTCTTTTCCAAAATCCGATACCCTTTTAAAGAAAGAAATATTGCGGCTTTGATTTCTGCGCTTTTCCCGTCTTTTCGGGCTTTTTCGCCTTGTTTTCGTTTAAATTCCGCCATTTTTTATTTCAAGAGCTTTTTCATAAACCGTTTTTTTGTTCAGCCCCGTTTCGGCGACAATTCGTGCGACAGCGTCTTTTAAACTTGCGGATTCCAGTGCTTGTTTTAAAAGAGCGGTCAACGTTTCTTCATTTACGGCTTCCGTTTTTTCGGGGGCGGAAACGACTAAAACGAATTCTCCTTTCGGAACGCCGTTTTCTTTGTAAATTTCAAGAGCGTTTGAAATCGTCGTACGCAGGGTTTCTTCGAATTTTTTGGTCAGCTCTCTGGCGACGGCAATCTTTCGGTCACCCAAAACTTCCAGCATATCTGTCAGGGTTTCTTCGATTCTTTGCGGAGCTTCGTAAAATATCAAGGTCGAGTTTATGGTTGACAGTTCTTTAAGCTCTTTTTTGCGAGCGGCGGACTTTACGGGCAAAAAACCGTTAAAAAGAAAGCGGTGGCACGGTAATCCCGACAGCTGAAGCGCCGTCAGAACGGCGGAAGCTCCCGGAACGGCGGTGACATATATGTCTTCGCGGATGCAGTCTTGCACCAGTCTGTAGCCCGGATCGTTAACCAAAGGCGTTCCGGCATCGGAAACCAAAGCGACGGTTTCGCCGTTTTTCAGGCGTTTTATCAAAGCGGGTCTTGCTTTTTCGGCGTTATGTTCGTGATAAGGAGTTAACGGGGCGGATATGCCCAAAAGAGAAAACAGTTTGGAAGTCACCCTTGTATCTTCGCAAGCGACGATATCGGCATTTTTTAAAATTTTGACGGCTCTGTCGGAAATATCGCCCAAATTGCCGATAGGGGTTGAAACTAAATACAAACCATTTATAAAAGAAGTCTGTTCAGACATTTGCCATCCTTTTCAAAAACGGGTAAGATGCCCTAGATTTAAAACGTTTTCAGGACAGGAGCAATCTTTTGCGTCATTTGAAATTCAAAATTTTTGCAAGCTGTATTTTATCGGTATGTGCGGCTTCGTGTACGCATCCGGTTCGTTTAACGTCGGTTCAAAGCGTTGAACAGGGCGTATTTAGTGCGGCGGATGCGGATTTGGCGACGGTTTCTCAAATAAAATCGGCGACTCAGCCGGAACAAAAAGCGTTGCCGCCGTCGGAAATGATGCGGGTCGGGTTGTTGCTGCCTTTGAGCGGAAAGTCCGCAAAGCTGGGTGAAGCGTTAAGAAACGCGGCAATGATGTCGTTGTTTGACATTTCCAGCGGCAGACTTGTTTTGCAGTTCTACGATACCGAAGGCACGGCCGAAGGTGCAAGAAACGCTTCCGAACTGGCGATCAGCCAAGGGGTGGAACTGATTATCGGGCCGATTTTTTCCGAAGAAGTCCGAGCGATACGGGAAAATACGCATTCTGCCGACATCGGTGTTATTACGTTTTCGTCGCACCCGTCGAATTTAGGCGACGGCGTTTATACGATCAGCACGCTGACGTCGCAACAGGTTGAACACATTATCGGTTACGCCTGTGACAAAGGATATAAACGGTTTGCGATTTTGTCTCAGGACAATGCGATGGGAGACATCGTCGCGATGGCGGCAAAATCGGCGGCCGATCGTTGCGGAGCGACGATTACGAAAGCGGGATTTTATTATTCCAAGACCGATAATCTTCAACCGACCGTTCAACAGGTTATGCCGCGCTTGGTTGAAGAAATGCAAAAAGAAAAAGACGAAGAAATCGAACGGTTGGAAAAGGCTCGCGCGGACGTTTTAGCCGGATTGCCCGTCAAAATGAAAAACGAAGAAACGGGCATGGAAGAAGAACGCATGATGACGATGGAGGAATTGACGGCGACGATAGAGACGCTGAAAAATACCGAAATTGTCAGAGATCCGTTTGAATTTGACGCGTTGCTGATTACCGAAGAAGGCAGCCGTTTGCGTTCTTTGGGGGCGTTGTTGTCTTATTACGACGTTCCGAAAGAGGTCAAAATTTTGGGAACGTCTCAATGGGCGAATTCTTCACCGTCCCGAGAACCCGCTTTGGTCGGCGGATGGTTTTCAAATCTGCCTTTTGCGGGATTTGAACAGTTTTCGGCACGTTACAAGAAAATATACGGCGAAAAACCGCCTCGCATAGCGTCTCAGGCATATGATGCCGTTGCTTTGGCGGCGGTTTTGGCGGAAACGGGGAGCTTTTCTTACGACAATCTGACCAATCCGTCGGGATTCAGAGGTGTTGACGGATTGTTCCGCCTGTTGCCGAACGGATTGTCGGAACGCGGGTTGGAAGTCTTGGGCGTTGAAAAACGAGGATACGTTACGTTGTCGCCTGCTCCCGAAGTCTTTGAAACCGAACCCGTAATCGTTCCGAACGTTTATGAAAAGGGATTCCGTTATTCGCCCGAATTCATACCGCCTCCGCCCGTAGAAGAATTGATAGAGGAAACCATCATCGTTGACGGGCAGACGGGACAAGGTTCAAATCTTCAGGGTCAGGGCAGTAATACTCATGGGAGCAATATTCAGGGCAGTAATATGCCGGTTGAAGGAAATGCTTTCCAATCCGCAGTCAGTGCTCAGGGCGCCAATGTTCAAGGTGTCGGGACTCAGGGAAGCGGGTCAACGGCGGTTTCTCCGTTCGCGGGGCAGGCTTCGGGGGTTCCGACGGTTTCCGCGCCTGTCTCTGAAAGACCTCAACCGTTCGTAACGCCGCCTATTTCAGAAGGGTTGGGCACAGCGAATTAAGAATTAAAAGGCCTTTTGCCGTTGCGCGAAGGCCTTTTTTATCGGCAATGATCAAGCCGTCCGTTTGATAATCAAGCAAGGTGTCTTCGTATAAAAAATTTTCCGGCTCAAAGCTTGTCATATCTTTGAATCGTTCGCGCAAAAGCCCTTCCCGAGTACGCAGAGCCATTAAAATCAATTCTTGCGCCGTTTCTTTTAAAGTCAAAGAGTCTTCGGCAATTTTTCGGGAACAAAGCCACCGTTTCGGGTCATTTTCCCCGACGGTTGCCAAATAACGTCCGTTTTCAAAAAAACGACCGTGAGCGGCAGGTCCGATCCCCAGCCATTCTCCGCCTTGCCAATAAAGCAGGTTATGACGGCATTCGTGTCCTTTTCGAGCGTGATTGGAAACTTCGTAACGTTCGATGCCTGCCAGATACGTCATTTTGTCGGTCAGTTCGAACATATCTGCGCACAAATTTTCTTCGGGCGGTTCGATGCCTTTTTTGTAAAAAAACGTCCCTTCTTCAATGGTCAGCTGGTACAAAGACAAATGGGAGAGGTTTAAATCCAAAATGCGCTGAAGCTGAGTTTCCCAGTCTTTAAACGTTTGGTGAGGCAACGCATAAATAAAGTCGGCGGAGACTTCCGGAAAAATATTTTTGGCGCTTTGCAAAGCGTTTAAGGCGGTTTCGGCATTATGTAACCGCCCCAGAAACTTCAGATCGTTGTCGTTTAAAGACTGAATGCCCAAAGACAGACGATTGACGCCGGCTTTGCGAAAGTCTGACATTTTTTGATGATTGAGTGTTCCCGGATTTGCTTCCAAAGAAATTTCGGCATTTTCGTCGGTGTCCCACAATCTGCGGACGGCGGAAATGATTTCCGAAACGATTTCGGCAGGCATTAAAGACGGCGTTCCGCCGCCGAAAAAGACGGAAGACACTTTCTTGTCCGCCGTTCTTAACGCATAGCTTTCAAGCACGGAAAGATAAGCGTCCCTCCATGCTTGAAAATCTATATTTTTGCCGATAATGCTGACAAAGTCGCAATACGGGCATTTTGAACGGCAAAACGGCCAATGGAAATAAATTCCGAAACGGCTCATATTTAACCTAAGCAGGCTTTTATGAACATTTTCAACGCGTTGGCGCGGTGGCTGACGGAATTTTTTATTTCCGAAGACAATTGGGCAAACGTTTCTTTGTATCCGTTCGGGACAAACATGGGGTCATAGCCGAATCCGTTGTCTCCTTGAGGCGGAAAACAAAGCGTTCCTTGGACTTGTCCTTCAAATTCTTCCGTATGTCCGTCGGGCCAAGCGATAACCAGGGCACAGGCGAAATGAGCGGAACGGTCTTGAGAATCGCCCAGTTCTTTATTTAAACATTCCATGGCGTAAGGAAAGCCGTTTTTTTTAGGCTCGTTATAGCGTGCGGAATAAATGCCGGGGCGGTTGTTCAACGCGTGGACGCACAATCCCGAATCGTCTGCCAAGGCGGGCATATTTGCTTCTTTGGCGGCGCAAAGGGCTTTGATTTTTGCGTTTTCGATAAAGGTTTTTCCGTTTTCTTCGGGTTCCGAAAGATTTAATTCGTCGGCGGAGCGAACTTTGATATTAAACGGCGCCAGAATCGTTTGCATTTCGGCGACTTTTCCTTTGTTATGCGTCGCCAGCACGATTTCTTTTTCTATTAATTTTCGCATGACTTAAATTCCCAAAGCTTTTCTTTGCAAAGCGGCAAGTTCGTTTGTTCCTTTGCACGCCAACGCAAACAGCTGTTCGAACTGTTCTTTTGTAAAAGGTTCGCGTTCGGCGGTTCCCTGAATTTCGACGATGCCGCCTTTTCCCGTAATGACAAAGTTTGCATCCGTTTCGGCGGAAGAATCTTCGACATAATCCAAATCCAAGACGGGCTGACCTTCGCGAATGCCGCAGGAGATGGCGGCGACCGTATCCGTAATCGGCAGGTTAAAGATCATTTTTTGTTCCTGCATTTTTTTCAAAGCCAGATAAAGGGCGACGAATCCTCCGGTAATGGAAGCCGTTCTGGTTCCGCCGTCGGCCTGAACGACGTCGCAGTCGATTTTAATGCAGTATTCTCCAAGGGCTTTCATATTGACGCAAGACCTTAACGCGCGTCCGATTAAGCGTTGGATTTCCTGAGTTCTTCCCGATTGACCTTTTTTGGCTTCGCGATCGACGCGGGAAGACGTTGCTCGGGGAATCATGCCGTATTCCGCGGTAACCCATCCTTTTCCCGTATTTCGCATCCATCCGGGGACTTTGTCTTCGACGGTGGCGGTGCAAATGACGTGCGTGTCGCCGCATTTTATCAGGCAAGAGCCTTCGGCATGTTTGTTGATATTCGTTTCGATGGATACTTTGCGCATTTCGTCAAAAGCGCGATTTGAAGGTCTGGACATTATTTTTGTTCCTTTCAGTTTTTAATCACTTTTTGAACGTTGACGTTTGATAATACGATTACTACATTTATGGACTATGAGTAAGCAAATATCGACATTATCCGAATTAAACGACCGATCCAGAACGATTTTTCGTTTGCTGGTTGATGCATATTTGGAACGGGGCGAACCGATCGGGTCGAAAACATTGTCCGGATTGTTGGATTTTCCGTTATCGTCGGCGACGGTCAGAAACGTCATGTCGGAATTGGAATTGGCGGGTTTATTGGCGTCTCCGCATACATCGGCGGGGCGGATTCCGACGGAAAGAGGCTTAAAGCTGTTTGTTGACGGCTTGCTCGAGATAGGGTCTTTGGAAGAAAACGAGCGCCACGCCATAGAAGCGCGATGCCGTACGTCGGGCATAGGGACGGAACAGGTTTTGGAACAGGCCTCGGCGATGTTGTCGGGGCTTTCGAAATGTGCGGGGGTTGTGATTGTTCCGAAGATTCAGGCGGCGTTAAAGCATATAGAGTATGTATATTTGGGCGGCAATCGGGCATTGGTTGTGATGGTGACGGCGAACGGCGAAGTTGAAAACCGTTTGATAGAGTTGCCTGCTGGGACATTGCCTTCGGCGTTGACGGAAGCAACGAATTTTATGAATACGCGTTTGTGCGGCAAGACGTTGGAACAGGCTCGCCGCGAGATTGCCAAAGAAATCAGTTTGCATCAAACAGAGCTTGACGAAGCGGCATCCCGATTGGTTTCGCAAGGTCTTGCCGTTTGGACGGAAGGCCGCAAAGGGGCATTGATTGTCAAGGGTCAGGCGAATTTGCTGGAAAACATACAGGCTTTAGAAGATTTGGAAAAGGTACGGGCTTTGTTTAATGCGTTGGAAGCGCAAGAAAACATGGCGAAATTATTAGATTTAACGGAAACGGCGGAAGGTGTACAAATTTTTATAGGGTCTGAAAATTCTTTATTTACGATGTCGGGATGTTCTATGATAACGGCGCCGTACCGCAACGGCAGAGAGCAGATTATCGGCGCGGTAGGCATTATCGGCCCGACGAGAATGAATTATGCAAAGATAATTCCGCTGGTGGATTATACGTCTCATGTTGTGAGCAAGTTGATAGGATAGGGCAATGACGAAACATCATCATCAAAAAAACGAAGAAACTTCGGTTTCAGAAGAAACGGCAGAAATTCGGGAAGAAACGAAAGAAGCCGAAAGTGTCGAGCAAACGGTTGAAGAAATCGACGAAGTTGCCGCAAAGACAGCGGAATTAAGAGAAGAAGTCGAAAAACTTCGCGATATGTACATGCGTTCGCAGGCCGAGATGGAAAATTTAAGGAAACGCACGCAGATAGAGTTGGAAAAGCGTTCGAAATACGCGATATCTTCGTTTGCGCGAGATTTATTGACGGTTTCGGACAATTTGTCTAGAGCTCTGGCGGCAATTCCCGAAGAAGAAAAAGAAGGAACGTCCGAACTGATAAAGAATCTGGTTATCGGATTGGAAATGACGCAAAAAGAATTAAATACGGCATTTGAAAAGAACGATATCAAACCGGTTGAAGGTGTCGGACATATTTTTAATCCGAATATTCATAAAGTCGTTCAGGAAGTAGAAGATCCGACGAAACCTGCGGGAACGATCATTCAGGAATGGCAAAAGGGCTACACCATCGGCGGTGACCGCACGTTGCGCGAAGCCGTTGTCGTTGTTACGAAAGGCGGTCCGAAACCGGGAGAACAGCCCGACGAACCGGGAAAACGAATAGATACGTCGGTATAAAGAGCTAAAAAACAAAAGCGGAAGGGAAAAACTTCCGCTTTTTTGTTATGGATGTTTCCGTTGTAATTTTTTTTGTTTTTTCCGTTTGTTTTCAGTAATCAAAGTTATGTTTGCTGAGAAAAAAAGCATTTTTTTATGAAAGAATTTTTTAATTTTCACGTTATATAAAACAGGCACATTTTCGGTGACGGGGAATACAAATACAAAAATTCGAGCGGAAAAATACTTTTTTAGCGCCTACATCGTTTTTTGCGTGTTGTGGACGTTGTTGATCGATGTCGTTCCCAATGCGGACGACTTTGCCAATCCGGATACATTTGTTTTTTTGTATCCGATCGGGGATCTATTCCTTTTTATGCTGTTTTACGGAATCGTCTTTTTTCTGTTTACGGCAAAGCGCGACTTAAACCATAAAATTCTGTTTTACGGATTTTCTCTGCCCGGAATAATCCTGTTGACGGGAATTATTTTCAGCGGGGCTTTGAACGAAATGGGATTTTTTATTTTCGTTCCGAACGACGTTACGAAAATAGACTTTGTCCGGCTGTTTTCTTGGTTGATTACGTACGTTCAACCTGTTTTGGCTGTAACGCTGTTCTTTACGAAAACGCGGATATCAAAAGATATTCGGATAAAGTTTTTTGTTCCCGTTTTCGGAGTTATCGCGATAAAAGCCTTTTATGTCGTTATTTGAACGGGGACTTTATTAAGCGGTTGCCAATTCTTTGGAACGTTTTTCGGCGGCTTTGACGGCTTTTGTCATTAACGGTGCAAAGCCGCTGTTTTCGTCTGTCAAAACAGCTAAAGCCGCGGCGGTCGTTCCGTTCGGCGTCGTTACGTTTTTACGCAACGTTTCGGGCGTTTCGGGGCTTTGGCGCATCAATTCCGCCGCGCCGACAACCGTCGCCCGCGCCAAACGTTCGGCATCCGCCCGATTTAACCCCGTTGCTTCGGCGGCCTGTGCCAGCGCTTCGGTCAGGTAAAAAACATAAGCCGGACCGCTGCCCGAAACGGCGGTTACGGCATCCATTAAATCTTCGTTTTTTAGCTCTAACATATCTCCGCAGGCGTTTAACAGGCTCTTGACGTAATTTTTTTGTTCGTCCGAGACGGCTTTGTTTGCAAAAATTCCGGTAATGCCCCGTCCGACGGCGGCAGGCGTATTCGGCATGGCTCGAACTATGGCGGCGGTTTTGCCCAATTTTTCTTCAAACCACGCAACGGGGCGTCCCGCGACGATGGATAACAGGACGGCGCCTTTGTCCGTAAAGGCTTTCACGTCATTGATAATGTTTTCGATTAAAAAAGGTTTGACGGCGACAAAAACGGCATCGGGGCAAAAATCCGAGAAAGGTTCGGGCGTTTCGGCGGCAATGACGTTCATGTTTTTCAATGAAGCGCGAATTTCGGCGTTCGGTTCGACGACGCGGATACCGTCGGGGCTTTGCCCGTTTTTCAAAGCACCGTTTAAGAAAGCTCCGCCCATTTTCCCGCAACCGAATATTAACAAGCCGGACATGATTTTTTTCCTTTTTTAAAAAAGCCTCTTTTTCAGACAAAGATAAAGCGGGCGGCTTTTTTTTTAAAGAAAAAGATTTTGGGTCTTAAGCGGAATTGTCGTATAAAGAAGTTCAGTATTAAACAACAAGGGGACTTGGCTATGTTTGTTATTACGGGCGGCGCGGGATTTATCGGTTCGAACGTTGCGGCGCAGATCGAAGCCCGGGAAATGGGCGAAGTTGCCGTTATTGACAGGCTTCGTAACGGGGACAAGTGGCGCAACATATCGAAACGTTTTTTGCGTAACATCGTATTTCCGGAAGACACGTTTGATTTTTTGAACGAGCGTGCGGCCAAGATCGAAGCCGTTTTGCATTTCGGAGCGATTTCTTCTCCGATGGAAAACGATGTTGACACGATAGTCAAAAACAACATCCAGCTGACCTGGTCGCTGTGGAAATGGTGTACCGAACATGAAGTTCCGTTTATATATGCGTCTTCAGCGGCGGTTTACGGGGACGGTTCTTTGGGTTTTGCGGACGACCTTTCGACGGAAGCGTTGGCAAAGCTTCGCCCGTTAAGCCCCTTTGCGTGGAGCAAGCTGTTTATGGATCGCAAGGTTGCCGAAGCCGTGGAAGACGACAAAATGACGCCTCCGCAATGGGTGGGTTTAAGATTTTTCAATTTGTACGGACCGAACGAGTATCACAAGGGACACCATCAAAGCGTTATTCCCCAAATTTATACGCAAGCCAAGAACGGCAAGCTGTTTCCTTTGTTTAAGTCCGAGAATCCCGAATACAAAGACGGCGATCAGATGCGGGATTTCATGTGGATTGACGATTGCGTTGACATTGTTTTGTGGTTTTTGACGCATCGTGAAACGAGCGGTCTGTTTAATGCAGGGACGGGATTGGCCAGAACGTACGCCGATGTTTTGCGGGCGGTTTATGCGGCTTTGGAAGAAGATCCCGAAATGGACTTTATCGATTTGCCGGACGCTTTAAAGAACAAATATCAATACTTTACGCAAGCCGATATTTCCAAGCTGCGTGCGGCCGGATACGACAAACCGTTCACAACGTTGGAAGACGGTGTCGCGAAATATGTAAAAGACTTTTTGTCTTCGGCGGATCCTTATCGCTGATACGGAGAGGAAAGAATGGTTTACAAAGGTATCCCTTTCCCCGATATAGATCCCGTTGCCGTCCACATAGGCTCTTTCGGGCTTCGTTGGTATTCGTTGGCGTATTTGGTCGGGATTTTTACGGCGTGGTGGCTGGCAAAGCGGATGTTAAGCCGTTATCCGTCGGATTTTAAGCCCGAAATGGTTGACGATGTTATGTTTTGGGGAACGGTCGGATTGATTCTCGGCGCGAGAATCGGCTACGTTCTTTTTTATAATCTGGACCATTATTTGGAAAACCCGCTGCAGATATTTGCGTTGTGGCAGGGGGGGATGTCTTTCCACGGAGCCCTGATCGGCGTTATAACGGCGTTGTACATATACGCCCGCAAAGAAAAAGTAAGCTTTTTTGCGATTACGGATGTTTTGGCGTGTTTGGCGCCGATAGGACTGTTTTTGGGGCGTTTGGCAAACTTTGTGAACGGAGAGCTGTTCGGGCGCGTTACGATGTCGGTGCCTTGGGCGGTTATTTTTCCGAACGGGGGGCCTTTGCCGCGCCATCCCAGCCAGCTTTACGAAGCGTGCTTTGAAGGCGTGGTTTTGTTTTTGGTATTGTTTTCTTTGTGGCACAGAAGCGTTTGGGTTCGGATTCGTCCGGGATTTTTGTCCGGGGCGTTTTTGGTCGGATATGCTCTGGCACGCGGAGTTGTCGAGAATTTTCGCGAACCCGATCCGCAGTTGGGGTTTTTGTTCGCGCGCGTCACGATGGGTCAATTGTTGACGTTGCCGATGCTTGTTTGCGGGCTGTGGATTATGCTGAGGGCGGCAAAAAAGTCTTAGGAAACGGGGTCTTTTTTGGTATGCTGAATCGTTTTTTGAAACGCCTGATGCAGGAGACCTAAGAAATGGCATTAAATCCCCGTAGGAAAGGATTGTTTTCAGGGCTTGCGGCATTGGTTCGCCTGAAGCTTATTGTTCCTTTGTTAAGATCGAAAAAGCCTCCGGAATTTACGGCGAAAGGGGCATTGGTCGGCATGGCATGGGCGATGACTCCGCTGGTCGGGATTCAGATGTATCTTGTTTTTATGACGTGGCTCGGGACTCGGCGGTTTTTCAAGTGGGATTTCAGTTTGCCCGTAGCGATAGCCTTTACGTGGGTAACAAACGTTTTAACGGTACCGCCGTTTTATTATGCATTTTATGTAACGGGCAAAGCGATGACGGGGACTTTTGCGGAGCGTACGACGTATGCCAAGTTCACGGGATTGCTTCAGGAAGCCCTGCACGAAGGCGGAATTGCCGAAGCGATTAAAGCTTCGTTAGAGATCATGATTAAGGATTGGGGCGTTTCGATGATGATCGGATCGATTCCCTGGATTATTGTCGGCGGGGCGTTGGCGTATTATTTTGTTTTGCAGTTTGCCAGAAAAAGAGAACAGATTCGTCAAAAAAGACTTGAAAAGAAAGCCCAAGCGGAGCAAAAAGCAATAAAGGCCACAGGACAGGAAACAGTTTGATGGAACCGGTTACGCCCTCACTTTTTGAAGTTGCCGAAGGCATACGCTACCGTTTTTTCACGCGCCGAAACGGAGTGTCCGAAGGGGAATATTCTTCTTTGAACTGTTCGATACAGGCGGGGGACGATCCTGCGAAGGTTCGTGAAAACATGCGCCGTGTAGCGTTAAATTTGGGCTGTACGGTAGAAAAGATATTTGTATTGCATCAAACGCATTCTTCACAGGTTATTACGGTACAAAGCCGTGAACCGTTTGAAAAGACGCCGTATGCGGACGCATTGGTTACGGATTGTTCAAACATATATTTAGGGATCAAGACGGCGGATTGTGCGCCTGTTTTGTTTGCGGACGTGGAGAATCGGGTTATCGGCGCGGCGCATGCGGGATGGCGCGGTGCTGTCGGGGGGATTTTGGAAAACACGTTGTCCGCGATGGAAGAGATCGGAGCAAAGAAAGAAAATGTTTTGGCGATGGTGGGACCGTGCATAGCACCACAGTCTTATGAAGTCGGTCAGGACATGTTTGACGAATTTTTAAAAGCGGATGTGAAGGCGGCGTTGTTTTTCACGCCGGCGGGCAAAGGGAAATACCGTTTTGACTTGCCGGGATATGTTTTGGCACGTTTAGAGCGAGCGGGTATCGGCGCGGCGGAATGGGTCGGCAAAGACACATATTCTTCGGAACAGGATTACTTTTCTTATCGCCGTTCGTCCGAGAAGGGCGAGAAATGCGGCAGACAGCTGTCGGTTATCGGGCTTTTGGACGAATCTTTATTTTAATCGGAGAGGAACTCAGACATGAAAATTTTTTCTGGTAACAGTAATCTTCCATTTGCGCAGGCTGTTGCCTCTTATATGGACACGACGCTGTCCAAGATATCGGTGCGCCGCTTTGCCGACAATGAAGTCTTTGTCGAGATACAGGAAACGGTGCGCGGACAGGATGTTTTTATAGTTCAGCCGACCAGCTCGCCCGTGAACGACAATTTAATGGAACTGTTAATCATGCTGGACACGTTTCGCCGCAGTTCGGCGCGGCGCATAACGGCGGTTATACCGTATTTCGGCTATGCGCGCCAAGACCGTCGTTCGGCGCCCCGTACGCCGATTTCGGCAAAGCTGGTTGCGAATTTGATTGCTTCCGCCGGGGCAAGCCGCGTGGTCACGATGGACTTGCACGCGGGACAGATTCAGGGATTTTTCGATATTCCCGTTGATAATCTGATGGCGGCTCCGGTAATGGTCAAAGATATTATGTATAATTACCGCGACAAAACGCCGATGATTGTATCTCCCGACGTAGGCGGGGTTGTCCGTGCGCGGTCGATAGCGAAACGGTTGCACGCGGATTTGGCTATTATTGACAAACGTCGCGAACGTGCCGGAGTATCGGAAGTCATGAATATTATCGGCGACGTTTCCGGTCAGGACTGCATATTGGTTGACGATATTGTCGATTCGGCGGGAACGCTGTGCAATGCGGCGGAAGCTTTGATGAATGCGGGAGCAAAGTCGGTTCAGGCTTATGTTACGCACGGAGTTTTGTCGGGCGATGCCGTAAAGCGCGTTGCGAAGTCTCCGTTGGAATCGCTGGTAATTACGGACAGCATAGCGGCGACGCCGGAAGTTCAGGCAACGAAGAACATTCGGATATTGTCCGTTGCGGAATTGGTCGGAGAATCGATTTTGCGCATCAGTGAAGAACGTTCGGTAACGAGTCTGTTTTATTAAGAAGACGCTTGCTCTTTGTTTTGAAACGGTGTAAAGCTTCATAGTTTTCCGTGTTGACGGGAAATAGGTTCAGGCACCCCTGGAGGCTGAACCGCAGTTGGTTTAAATATTAAGGATTTGAAAGAAATGGCAAAAATCACATCTTTGCGCGTTAACGAGCGTAATGTGGCAGGTAAGGGGGCCGCACGCGCCGAACGCCGCGCCGGTTTGATTCCCGGTGTTATTTACGGAGAAAAGAAAGCTCCGATTATGTTTTCGATTTCGGCACTGGACTTGGATGCCCAGATGCGCCAGAAAGGTTTCTGGACGCGCCAGTTTGAAATTGAAGTCGGCAAAACCAAATGCCATGCTATTTGTCAGGACATTCAGACGGATCCCGTATCCGATCGTCCTGTTCACGTTGACTTTTTGCGTATTTCCGGAAATACGGAAATCGTTATCGAAGTTCCCGTTATGTACGAAAACGAACTGGCTTGCCCGGGTATCAAGCTGGGCGGTTCTTTGAACGCGATTTATCGTACGATTGAAGTTTCTTGCAAACCGAAAGACATTCCCGAAACGTTGTTTGTCGATTTGACGGGCTTGGAAATCAACGACGTTGTGAAGATGTCCGACGTCAAGTTCCCGGCAGGTGTCAAGCCGGTTGAAGAAGAAGACGTAACGATTGCTTCTATTGCGGCGCCTTCGACGGAAACGGTTGAAGAACCTGCTCCTGCGGCGGATGCGGCTGCGACGGATGCAGCGGCGGCTTCCGGGACGCCTTCGGCTTCTTAATCAAAGGATATTTGCCGTGTTTCTTTTTGTGGGTCTTGGGAATCCGGGATCGGAGTATAAGGGAAATCGGCATAATACAGGATTTATGGCGGCGGACGAACTTGTCCGCCGCTATAATTTTTCTTTGTGGCGTTCCCGATTTAATGCCGAAACGGCAGAAGGGGAAATCGGCGGCGAAAAGGTTTTGCTGATTAAGCCGCAAACATTTATGAACAATTCCGGCGAATCCGTTTATGCGGCGATGTCGTTTTATAAGCTTCCCGTCGGAAATATAGTCGTATTTCACGACGAAATGGACGTTCCCGTAGGCAAAGTCAAAGCAAAAATCGGCGGCGGCGCCGGCGGGCATAACGGATTGCGCAGCATAGATTCCAGATGCGGAACGGATTATGCGCGCGTTCGGATAGGAATCGGGCACCCTGCGGACAGAAGCTTGGTTGTGCCTTATGTATTATCGAATTTTTCCAAAGAAGAAAAAAACATTCTTGAGACGGAATTTGAAGACATAGCCGAAGCGGCACCGTATTTAATTACGGGTGGTCCGGCGGAATTTACGTCTCGTTTGGCGGTCATCCAATCAAAAAAGAAAAAAGGGTAAGGACATGGGATTTAATTGCGGAATCGTAGGGTTGCCGAATGTCGGAAAATCGACGTTGTTTAACGCGCTGACATCAACGATGGCGGCTCAGGCGGCGAATTATCCGTTTTGTACGATAGAACCGAACGTCGGGCGTGTCGCCGTTCCCGATTCGCGATTGGAAATTTTGTCCGAACTGGCAAAGTCTCAAAAAACGATATATACGCAGCTGGAGTTTGTTGACATTGCGGGATTGGTGCGCGGCGCGTCAAAGGGCGAAGGCTTGGGAAACCAATTTTTGGCAAATATTCGCGAAGTCGATGCGATCGTACATGTTCTGCGTTGTTTTGAAAACAATGACATTACGCATGTGGAAGGGACGATAGATCCGGTTCGCGATGCGGAAACGATAGAAACGGAATTGATGCTGGCGGATTTGGACAGTCTGGAACGCCGCATTGTCCCGATTGAAAAGAAAGCAAAATCGGGGGAAAAAGACGCCAAAGTCCAAATGTCGGTCATGGAACCGGTATTGAATGCGTTAAGAGAGGGAAACCCCGCCCGTTTAATTACGTTTGACGACGAAGAACGTCAAAAGATTTACAAGCAACTGTTTTTATTGACGGCAAAGCCGATTTTATACGTTTGCAACGTGGACGAAGGATCGGCGGCTACGGGGAATGCTTTTTCGGACAAAGTCTTTGAGCGGGCAAAAAAAGAAGGTAATCAGGCGGTTATTATTTCTGCCGAAATCGAATCCGAAGTCGCGCGTCTGACCGACCCCGAAGAACAAAAAGAATTTTTAGAAACGCTGGGCTTGCAGGAAACGGGATTAAACCGCGTTATTCAAGCGGGATATCGGTTATTGGATTTGATGACGTTTTTCACGGTCGGTCCGAAAGAATCGCGGGCATGGACGATCAAAAAAGGAATGTGCGCACCGCAGGCGGCGGGCGTTATCCATTCCGATTTTGAAAAAGGCTTTATTCGCGCCGAAATCATATCTTATGAAGACTTTGTCGAATGCAAGAGCGAAGCGCGCGCACGCGAGCTGGGCAAGCTTCGTTCGGAAGGCAAAACCTATGAAATGCAGGACGGCGATATCTGCCATTTCCTGTTTAACGTTTAAGGCTTAAAAATGAGATTGGCGTTATATGAACCCGACATACCGCAAAATACGGGAACGTTGATGCGGTTGGCGGCGTGCTTTGACGTTCCCGTGGATATTATCGAACCGTGCGGTTTTATTTTTGATGACAAGCGGATGCGTCGTGCGGGGATGGATTATCTGGATATGGTAAACGTAACGCGCCACGATTCATGGGATAAATTTTTTGACGCTCATCGCGGTCGTATCGTATTGCTGACGACGAAAGGACATCGATCTTATGCGGATTTCGAATTTCGCGAAGACGACATCTTGTTGCTGGGGCGTGAAAGCGCAGGAGTTCCCGAAAACGTCCATCAGGCGGTTGACGTACAATTAAGGATACCGATGCGTCCCGAAGCGCGTTCAATCAATGTCGCTTTGGCGGGATCGATTGTCTTGGGCGAAGCGTTGCGTCAGACGGGGCATTTTTCGAAATTATCCGTTTAAGCGCCGCGTTTTCCGAAAATAGCGGAACCGACGCGTACAAAAGTCGCTCCTTGTTGGACGGCGACGGGATAATCGTCGCTCATGCCCATGCTTAATTCTTTAACGCCGGCGTCTTTGGCAAGCTTTTTTAAAAAAGCAAAATGAGGAGCAGGTTCGTCATCAACGGGCGGAATGCACATCAGCCCGATGACATTCAGAGAATATTTTTCTTGGCAAAGCTTAACGAAACTGACGGCATCTTTGGGAGAAACGCCTGATTTTTGGGGTTCTTCTCCGGTATTGACCTGAACGAAGCAAGGCAGAAAACGATTTTGTTTTTTCATTTCCTCAGCCAGTTTTTCAGCCAATTCAGGGCGGTCAAGGCTTTCGATGACATCAAACAAAGCGACGGCTTCTTTAGCTTTGTTTGTTTGCAATCCGCCGATTAAATGCAATTTGACGTCAGGATACAGAGCTTTTAATTCCGGCCATTTTTTTTGAGCTTCCTGAACGCGGTTTTCGCCGAAGATTCGGTGGCCTTCGTTTAACAAAGGGATAATTTTATCCGCATTGTGCGTTTTTGAAACGGCGACCAAAGAAATTTCTTCGGGATTTCTTTGCGCGTCTTTTGCGGCGTTGCGAATGTTTTCAAGGACTTGGCGGTAATTTTCCGAAAGACACATGCGAAAGCTCCGATAATCAGAAAGAAGGCGTCAGAACGACAAGTTGAACCCTGTTGAAACGGCAAGCCCTTCATTGCTTTTTCCGCGAGATTTATCTGCGGATTCATATTCGACGTATCCGACGTTGACGAACGTTCCGATGCCGGCGCCAAGCTGGTAGTTTCCGGCGAGCTGGTAAAGGTTATATTCGTCGTCACCGTCGAAAGCGTAATTGCTTTTGGAGGAATGGAAATAGTTCAAGCTGGTTTCAAAGGGTCCGAAAGAATAGCTGATGCCGGCATCCCACGCATATCCGTTCAAATCGTTATCCAACACGGCGACGGATGATTTCGGGGCATCGACATAACGGTATGATCCGCCGAAATTCCAGTTTCCCGAACCGATATTTAAGCCGCCGGCGTATTCTTTGACGCTTTTTGTTTTTTCGCGCAGAAGGGAAATATTTCCGCCGTTATCTTCAAATGTTGCGACGAACGGTTTATAGGTTGTGAAAGAAACGCTGGAAGCGATATTAAACGCGCCGAAACTTTGTTCATATAGACCGACGGCGACCAAACCGTCTTTGAATTTTCGGTTCAAAGGGACGCTGCTTGTCGGGAACAGCAGGTTATTGTTGTCCTGACCTTTGGTACTGTTGCCGGGCAAGAAACTGACCCCTGCGGTAAATCCGGCAAAAGTCGGAGTAATGTAAGAAATTTTGGTAGAGATATCGTCAAACAAAGGATAAGTAGCGTTATGCAACGTAAACCCGTTCGGCGGGACAATAAGCTGGTCGTAATCGGAATCCTGCAAACCGATGGTACTGAAATCAGGGGCTGTGACGGACATTTGATAAGCGACATTTTTAACGTTTCCGATGATGACGCGTCCGAGAGAGGAATCGACGGTCATATAAGATTCGTCAATGGTTTTTGATGCGGTTGAAGGATCGGTTCCCGCTTCCAACTGAACCATGGCGCCGATGACGATTCCGTTATTAAGGCGAGCTTTCCCCGAAAAGTAGATTTCGGCGTTACCGATGACGTCAAAGCTATTATATTTTCCGATCGGGAACGGAGTTCCGAGTTCGGAAGAGACCAAAGTATCTCTTTTTTGGTTGGCATAAACGCCGTACCATGTTACGTAGCCGCCCAAGCCCAACTGTATCGGTGCCGGAGGGGGTTGCGTTTCGGCAAGAGCCGTCGAAGCGGCCATTACGGAAGCCAGAGCGGCGGACAGTGCGATTTTTTTCATAAAATGACTCCGAAGAAGCGTTGTTACAACTTTAAACGTAAGAAGTCTTTGTTGTAAATAAGAATTTTGACCTGCATAAAAGGCGATAAAGGATTTGGTTAAGCGGAAAAATATGTTAAAAACGAACCCGTAAAAGCATTATTAAGGCGAACAATGAAAACCGAAACGGCGAGAACAGCGATAATTTTATTTCTTTTCGGCATACTGTCCGGTTGCGGTACGGTACCGGTGGAATACAAATATCCCGAAAAGGTTAAGGGCAAATACGAAATGCCGAACGAAAGAACCGAAGCGTTAAAACAGGACAAATTGTTCGGAGCGAAAGGTTTTGACTTTTTTTCAAAAGACAAAGCGCCCGAAACCCAAATCGGGGTTAATTCGTACTTATGGCAATCTGCGTTAAAGACGCTTTCGTTTATGCCGTTGTCTTCGGCGGATCCGTTCGGCGGGGTCATTATTACGGACTGGTATTCTCCGCCGTCGTTTCCGAAGGAACGTTTTAAACTTAATGTCCTGATTTTGACGGATACGTTGCGGGCGGACGGGCTGAAAGTTACGGTTTTCAGGCAAGTTAAAGACGAAAAAAACGAATGGAAGGACATAAAATCGGATCCCGCTGTTGCACTTAGGATGGAAAATGCTATTCTAGCCGGAGCGCGGCGAATGCGCATGTCGGCAACAGGACAATAACTTTAATTATCGAAAGCACTGTCATCATGATCGAAGAACGTTTTAATTTCCGCACGACGGAAGAAAAATGGCAAAAGGAATGGGAAAAGCAAGAAGCTTTTAAAGCGTCGGAAAACAGCGACAAACCGAAATACTATGCTTTGGAAATGTTTCCGTATCCGTCGGGGAAAATCCACATGGGGCATGTGCGCAACTATGCGATGGGGGATGTTATCGCCCGTTTTAAAAAGGCTCAGGGCTATAACGTATTGCACCCGATGGGATGGGATTCTTTCGGTCTTCCCGCGGAAAACGCAGCCATCAAGCACGGAGTCCATCCTGCGAAATGGACGCGCGAAAATATTGCCAATATGCGCGAAGAAATGAAAAAGATGGGGCTTTCCATTGATTGGAGCCGCGAAGTTTCCACCTGCGAACCCGAATATTACAAGCACGAACAAAAAATGTTTTTGGATTTTTTGAAAAAGGGGCTTGCCTATCGCAAAGATTCCTGGGTGAACTGGGATCCGGTCGAAATGACGGTTTTGGCGAACGAACAGGTCGTTGACGGCAAAGGGTGGAGATCGGGCGTTCCCGTTGAACGCAGAAAGCTGTCTCAGTGGTCGTTAAAGATTACGCAGTATGCGGACGAATTGCTGGAAGGGTTAAAGACTTTGACGGGCTGGCCCGAAAAAGTCCGCACGATGCAGGAAAACTGGATCGGCAAATCGTACGGTGCGTATCTTTATTTCCCCGTAAAAGGGACGGATCAGACGCTGGAAGTGTTTACGACCCGTGCGGATACGTTGTTCGGCGCTTCTTTTTGCGCGATTTCTCCGCAACATCCGATTGCGTTGGAATTGGCTAAAACCAATCCCGAACTTGCGAAATTCATCAAGGAATGCGAAGCGCTCGGAACCAGCGTTGCCACGATCGAAGCGGCGGAAAAGAAAGGCTTTGATACCGGATTGAAGGTTTTGCATCCCTTCCCCGAAGAATTCAAAGCGTTGGGAGGCAATCCCGAATTACCGCTGTATGTGGCGAACTTTGTTTTGATGGAATACGGAACGGGGGCGATTTTTGCATGTCCGGCGCACGATCAGCGCGACTTGGACTTTGCCCGCAAGTACGGCTTGCCCGTTCGCGTCGTCGTGGCGCATAAGGATGAAGGCATTCCCGTCGTGACGGACAAGGCTTTTGACGACATAGAGGACGGCGTTGCCGTCAATTCGGCGTTTTTGGACGGAATGCGTACAAAAGACGCCATAAAAGCCATGATTGAACGTTTGGAAAAAATCAATCGAGGCAAGGCGACGGTTCAATACCGTTTGCGCGATTGGGGCGTATCGCGCCAGCGTTATTGGGGATGTCCGATTCCCGTCATTCACTGTGAACATTGCGGCATTGTTCCCGTTCCCGAAAAGGATTTGCCCGTTTTGTTGCCCGAAGACGTAAAGTTTGACAAACCCGGCAATCCTTTGGAACATCATCCGACTTGGAAACATACGGTATGCCCCGTGTGCGGCAAGCCGGCTTTGAGAGAAACGGACACGTTTGACACGTTTTTTGAATCGTCTTGGTATTTTGCGCGTTTTTGCGCGCCGCATGAAACGGACAAGCCCTTTACCCGCGAAGCCGTAGATCGTTGGTTGCCGGTTGATCAGTATGTCGGCGGTATCGAGCATGCCGTTTTGCATTTGCTTTATGCGCGCTTTTTCACGCGAGCTTTGCGCGATTGCGGGTATCTGAGCGTATCCGAACCGTTTAAGGGGCTGTTCACGCAAGGCATGGTTTGCCACGAAACGTACAAAGACAAGGACGGCAACTGGCTTTTCCCGACGGAAGTGGAAAAGAAAGCGGACGGAACGGCGGTAAAGATTTCCGACGGTTCGCCCGTGGAAGTCGGTCGTTCGGAAAAAATGAGCAAATCGAAATACAATCTGGTCGATCCGGAAACGATTTTAAAGACGTACGGAGCCGATGCGGCTCGTGTGTTCATGCTGTCGGACACGCCGCCCGAACGTGATTTGGAATGGACGGAAGCCGGCATAGACGGCGCGTGGCGTTATGTGAACCGCTTGTGGCGTTTGCAGCTGTCCTGCCCGCAGGAAGTTTCCGTGCCTTCGGAACTGTCTGACGCGGCGGACAAACTGATGCGCCAAACGCATAAAACGGTGGCGCTGGTCACGGAAGACTTGGACAAGCTGCGCTTCAACGTCGCTTTGGCGCGGTTGCGCGAATTGACGAATGCGATTTCCGATTTGAAGCCTTCGGACGATTCTGAAAAATGGGCGTGGAGAGTATCGTTTGAAACGTTGGTTCGCCTGTTATCTCCGATTGCGCCGCATTTGGCTGAAGAAATGTGGCATAATTTGGGACATAACGAGCTGCTTGCGACCTACGAATGGCCGAAAGCCGACGAAGCGTTTTTGTCCGACAACAAGATTACGCTGGCCGTTCAGGTACAGGGAAAATTGCGCGGCACGATAGAAGTCCCCGCCGATTACGACGAGGAAGAAGCCAAAAAAGCGGCTTTGGCTTTAGGTCCCGTCCAAGCGCAAATTGCCGGCAAAACGGTTCGTAAAATCATTGTTGTAAAGAACAAGATTATCAATGTCGTTGTATAAATCTTTTTTAGGAATGATTGCTGTTTTGGCTTTGTCGTCCTGCGGGTTCCGCCCGTTGTACGTCGGAGCCGAAACGGCTGATTCTTTTTCGGGAAGCCGTGTCGTTTCGGATTTGTCGACGGTTTTTATTGACGAGATTCCCGAACATACGGGACAAATTCTGCGCCGCCGTCTGGTGAGCAGAATCTCGCCGAAAGGCAATCCTGAAAATCCGAAATACGAGCTGAGCGCATATATTGTCGAAGCTTCGGAATATCAGCAAGCCATTCGTTTGGATAATATGGCGACCCGAACGACGTTGATTTATACGGCGGAATACGTTTTAAAATCTTTCCCCGAGGGCAAGGTTTTATTAAAAGACAGAACGACCTCTCGAGCCAGCTACAACATATTGGAATCTCCGTATGCGACGGACGTTGCGGAAGAAGACGCCAAAAAAAGAATGATGGAAATTATCGGAGACAACATATCACTTCGCGTTGCGACCTATCTGAAGAATAAAGGTCACACAAAAGAAGCGGAAGAACGTCAAGACGGGGCGAATCAATGACGAAACTGACCCAAACGGGTTTTTCGGCGTTATTGTCAAAAGAAGATCCGTCCGTCAAGGCGGTTCTTTTTTACGGTCAGGACGAAGGCTTGATAGAAGAATGCCGGCAAAAGCTGACGGCTTCTGTAGTTCCCGATTCCAAAGACCCGTTTCGGATTGTCGATTTAACTCAGGCTCAGGCCAAAGACGACATTGCCGTTTTATATGACGAAGCCAACGCCGTTTCTTTAATGGGGGGACGGCGGGTCATCCGTTTCAGAAACGTTGACAACAACTTTACGCCTGTAATGAAAGAGTTTCTGTCGGATTATAAAGGGGACAGCCTGATTATTCTGACAGGGGGCAATCTGACGACGAAAGGGTCTTTGCCTCAGCTGTTTGAAAAAGCGTCGAATGCCAAAGTTATGGCATGTTATCCCGACGAAGGCGGCGCTTTGAAACAGTTTGTGTATCAAACGTTACAGGAAAACGGATTTGATGCGACTCCGGAAGCGCTGAATTTTATTTCCGATAATTTAGGGGCGGACAGGCTGCTTTCGCGTTCGGAATTATCGAAACTGATGGCATATATGGGGCGTGAAACCGCCATATCGATAGAAGATGCGATGGCGTGCATCGGCGATGCATCGGCATTATCGACGGATCAGATGATTTATGCAATGGCGGACGGGGATCAAACCGTTTTGCATGAAACGTTGGATCGCCTTTATGCGGAAGGCGAACTGCCGATAACGTTGTTGCGATCGGCTTGCAATCATTTTAAACGGCTGCACGTTGTCGTTTCAAAAGTCCAAAACGGGACAGATGTTGATACGGCGATGCGTTCGCTGTTTCCTCCGGTTCATTTTAAGCGTACGGCGGATTTTAAACGTCAGATAAGGTTATGGAACACGAATAAAATATCCAGAGCCTTGGAGCTGTTGGTTGAAGCAGAACGGGAATGCAAGCGTGCGGGACGACCGCAGGATTTGATTTGTGCGCGAGTTTTTTTGCAAATAGCGGCGCAGGCGAAACGTTAAGGAGCAGAATGAAAGATGTCTTTTTCATATCAACAGGAATTGCTTAGGAAATCCGTACATTTAAGTTCGCTTTGGATGGTTTTGGCGGTTTGTTTTCTGCCGCGGACTTTTTTATTGTTTCTGTTTGGCGTGCTGTTGATTTTAAATATTTGCATAGAATACGGCTATTATAAAAACCAGCCTTTTTGCCAAACGGTATACGGAAAACTGTTCGGAAAAATGTTACGGGAAAAAGAAACGGACGGAAAATTTCATTTAAGCGGGTCTCCGTATGTTTTGGGGGCGGCGTTTGCGGTAACTCTTTTATTTCCCAAAGAAGCGGCGGCAACGGCATTAACAGTGATGTTTTTGGGGGATACGGCGGCAGCGTTGTTCGGCAGAAAATACGGAAAACATAAAATAAATGACGGGAAAAAAAGCGTGGAAGGCTCTTTGGCGTTTTTTAGCGTTTCTTTGGCAGTGCTGTACTTTTTCTCGATAGTCTATGATTTTCCCGCGCTGGTTTGGATGGCGGGAATCGGCGGAATTTTTTTGGCGACCTTGGCCGAGGTTTACGAAGACAAGCTTCGCATAGACGATAATTTGTCGGTTCCTTTGTGTGTCGGTTTTGCGTTATCGGCAATGTTATGAAAAGGAATCTTTTTATTTCTTTTGCCGTATTGGCGCTGATTTTGTTTGTTTTTGAAAAAACGGACTGGGATATAAAGTTTCAAGATTGCTTTTTTGACGGCGGGTGGCTGATTTCCGCACGGATGCACCAAAAATTATCGCCGTTTTTTTATCGCGGCTTTAAAATCTTTACGGCAAGCGTCGGTGCCGTTTGCCTGTTTTGTTTTTTGCTTTCGTTCAAAAAAGAGGCGTTGCGGAAATACAGAGCCTCAGTTTTAATGCTGTTGCTAAGCCTGATTTTCGTTCCGGTTATCGTCGCGGGCGGAAAACAGGTGACAAATCAATATTGTCCGAAACATATCGTTCGGTACGGCGGACCGGTTCCTTACGTGGGCGTTTTTGAATCTTATCCGAAAGATTTCGTTCAAATCAAAAATGGCAAATGCTTTCCCGCGGGGCATGCAACAAGCGGGTTTGCTTTTATGGGGCTGTTTTTTTGTTTTGCGTCGCGCAAAAAACGTATTGCGGGCTTGGCTTTCGGGATTATTGCAGGCTGGATCGCCGGAACATACCAGATGTTTCGCGGCGAACATTTTTTATCGCACACGTTGGTCAGCATGACGGCTTCTTGGATAGTTGTCAGCGCGATTTACTGTCTTTTGAAGCGTTTTTATAAAGATCCCGCCAATGCGACGCATGCTGATAATAACTGACGGCGCCTTCCAACAAGTCGGGCAAAACTTCTTTCGTTTGTTTTCCGTTTTTGTAATAGGTAACGGCTTTTACGGGTTTTAAGACGACCAGATCTTTGTCTTTTGAATAACCGATGAATTGGTAATTGCTGACAAAATATCGAGAGGCGTAATCCGGCTTGAGAGCGTCTTTTCCGTAAAAAACGCTGTCGTAATTAAAGTTCAATAATCCCAGCAACGTCGGCAACATATCGATTTGGCTGACGGGGAAATCATATCTTGCGGGCTTAATGTGGTTAGGAGCATAGAAAATAAGCGGAATACGATGCGTTTCGGGATTTAGTTCCTGTTTTCCCGCGCTGCCTGCGCCGTGGTCGGCAATGAAAACAAACAGGGTATTGTTAAACCAAGGCTTTGTTTTTGCGTTTTTTATAAGCTCTCCGACCGCAAAATCGGCGTATTTGACGGCTCCGAAACGGTTTGTTTTGGAGGGGATGTCGATTTTTCCTTCCGGATAAGAAAACGGACGGTGATTTGACGTTGTCATGACCAGCTGCAAGAACGGCTTTTTTTGACGGTAAGAATTATCGGCTTCGAAAATGACACGGTCAAAGATGTCTTCGTCGGAAACGCCCCATATGTTGGCGTGACGAATTTTTTTGTCATCCAAATCGGTTCTGTCGATGACTTTGAACCCGTTGTTTCCGAAGAAATAATTCATATTGTCAAAGTAGCCGTATCCGCCGTAAAGCCATTTAAGATCATATCCTTTTCGGTTAAAGATTGAACCGATCGAATATAAATTTTCGTTTCCTTTCCGTCGCAGGATTGACATTCCCGGCAACGGCGGGACGGAAAGACTGACGGCTTCCAGACCTCGGACGGTTCTGGTTCCGGTCGCGTAAGTTCTGCTGAAAAAGATGCCTTCGCGCGACAATTTTGACAGGTTCGGCGTTAACGTGTAGCGGGGATGCAATTCGTCAAAGAATTCATATCCCATGCTTTCCATGACGACGATGATAACGTTTAATTTTGTTTCGGGTTGTTCGGATTTGACGGATCGTTCAATGGATTCTCCGTTATTTTTAAATTCGACGTTTTTTTGTTTCAGGTCTTTTTTTAGGAACGCGGTATTTTGGCTGTTAAGTCTGGTGACATAAAAATCGTTATAGTTCAGTTCATTTTTGATAAAGGCGCTGAACAGGCTGTAAAAACCGTCTTTTGAGACTTCGTTATTATACCTGTTTTGCCCTTTTTCTGCCAACTTGATATCTACGGCAAAGAAAGAAATTACGCATAAGGAAATAAGGCAGAGCAAAGAGCACAAACGTTTTTTTAAACTTGGCGGCGTTACGTTCGGGAAAAGGTATTTTTTGAACAAGAACGCCAAAGCGACGGAAAAAAATAAGACCAGAGCGAGAATTTTAAAAACCGGATAAGATTGCAAAATATTTCCGATGACTTCTTTTGTATAGATCAAATAATCTACGGCAATGAAATTAAAAGAAGATTCAAATTCTTCCCAAAAAATGCATTCGGCGACGTCTTCGAGAATATTGACGAACAGGAATAAAGCGAACAGGCATAAAGTAATTTTTTTATCGAGCGGCGAGTAAATTTTATGTTGAGGCAATGCTGCAAAATACAGAGCCAATGGAACGGCCATGTATAAGAAAGAAACGGTTGTCTGCAGCCACAGTACCGAAAAGACGCGTAACATGGGCAGGAAAGAAAGATCCATATTTGAGCGTTCGACGAAGCACAAAACGGAAGTTTCAATCAATTCGATGAGGAGAGCGGAAATGTAAAAAGGGCAAAGCCGCCGAAAAGTATATAACATTTTAGTTATTCTCCTCTTTTTTAAAGACGGGAGAAGAAAACATAAAAACCGACGAAGGTCAAGGGATTATTTTAAGTTTTGTTTTTTCTTTTTTTGCCAAAACGTACGGTAAGTCTTCTACGGGGCTTTTTTTCAGATAATTTTTTAATTTTCGCATTTTATCAACGCCCGTCCAGCGTGTAGGTCCGATGCTGACTCCCGGGATTGCTGACGGGTCGAAATAGCCTTGTCCCAAAGCGGCGACGGTTGTAAAGACGGCTGATTTGACGAGGGTATCGGCTAATTTTTCTTTTCGTTCTTTTGCGGACAAAGTTAACTTAGGTTCTTTTTTGTCTGATTTCAGGAACTTTGCGGCATCTTGCAACAGATGAGCATTATACAGCGCTTTTCCGACGACGATCGAACCGATGAAGGCGGCTCCCGACCAAGGACCGAAATGAGCGGCAAGCAAAGCCGTTCCGCCCAATCGTACGGTCAGATGTCCTGCCATTTTTATCCAAGGGCGTTGGGTATAAAGGAATTTCTTTTTCTTGAGGTTTTTAGGAACTTCAAGACCTTTTGCCATGAATTCGGCGATTTTTGCTTTTCTGGCTTTTTCTTCGGCACGCCGTTCCATCATGGTGTCATAAGCCCAGTGAGCTTTATCGGCAATCATGTAATACGTGACGGCCATTGCGCCGCCTAAAGTGGCGGCACCGAGCGTTGCGGCGACTTTGACGGCGGGTTTTTCGTTGAAATCATAAATATCCGAAACGACTTTGCCGACTTTTTTAGCGGCGAATTTCAGCGCGTTAAAGATTTTTTTCGGCTGTCGCATGACTTTTTTCAAAAATCGGGCGGCAGGCGACGGCTTTGCTTCGTTTCGATTAACGCCGTCATGGACGGTAATTTCCTTTGATTTTGCAAAGAATTCGGCAATCGGCGCCAGCTTGTCCAAATCTTTTTCATAAGAAGCCCGTGTTCGGGCATCAGGCTGGATATTTGAAACGTTAATGCCTTCGTCTTTTGCCAAAGCCCATATTTTTTGTTTGTCGGCTTCATCTGTATCGGCACAAACGTCCGTCCAACCCAGCGACGCGACAACCCGTAAGGCGGACGCGATGTCTTTATCGTTAAAATCGCCTTTTATGGCGACGGATTTATCCGTTCCCGTTATGCAAACATTTCTGTTTTTAAACTTCATTTCCAATCCGGGAAGGCTGTCGTTATTGCGAACGACGCGCAAATAAGCCAAATCTTTGCGTTCTTCGGCGGACAAAGCCTGATGAACGGCGCAAACGCGTTCGGGAGTTAATTCACTCCCTTTGTTATCAGGCGTTTGATTGTTCAGTTCGATTCTGCTCATTTTTTCGGATATCCGTCTTGTAACCTTATAAAAAGTATGGCACAGGGTTTTCGGAAAAACAAGTCTATTTTTTTGTCTAAAATAAGGATTTTTCTGAAATTAAAAAAGCCTCTTTTTCTTTTTGGAATCAGAGGCTTTTTTAAGTTTTTTCCGAACGGATCAGCCCAAAACTTTTTTAAAAATAAAGTCAATTTGGCGGGTATAAAAGGACGTATCGAACAATTCCTTTAATTTTTGTTCGGGCAGGACGGCAACGACTTCGGGGTCTGCGCTCAGCAAGTCGCAGAAAGTTCCTTCATTTGCCCAAACTTTCATGGCGTTTCTTTGAACCAGACGGTAAGCGTCTTCGCGGCTCAGACCTTCATCGACCATCGCCAGCATGATGCGTTGCGAAAAAATCAGCCCTTTCAGCCGGTTTAAGTTTGCCAGCATATTTTCGGGATAAACCAACAGTTTTTCGACAATTCCCGTCAGTCTGTTTAACGCGAAATCCAAACCGATCATAGAATCGGGCGCAATGATGCGTTCGTTCGAAGAATGAGAAATATCGCGTTCATGCCACAGCGCGACGTTTTCCAAAGCCGGAATGACATAAGACCTGATCAATCGGGCAAGCCCCGTCAAATTTTCGGACAGGACGGGATTTCGTTTGTGAGGCATGGCGGACGATCCTTTTTGTCCTGCAGAGAAGAATTCTTCGACTTCGCGGACTTCCGTTCGTTGCAGGTGTCTGATTTCGACGGCCAGCCGTTCAATTGAGCTTGCAACGACCGCGACGGCGGCAAAAAACGCGGCGTAACGATCGCGGGGAATGACTTGCGTGGAAACAGGTTCGGGGGTCAATCCCAATTTTTCTGCGACATACTGTTCAACGCGGGGATCGATCGTGGCAAAAGTCCCGACGGCACCCGATATGGCGCATGTTGAAACTTCTTTTTTCGCGGTTATCAAACGTTCTTTATTGCGTTCAAATTCGGCATAAAATCCCAGCATTTTTAATCCGAACGTCGTGGGTTCCGCATGGATGCCGTGGCTGCGTCCGATGCACACCGTGTATTTGTGTTCCAAAGCCCGTTTTTTCAAAGCTTCAAGCAATCTGTCGACGTCTTTAATCAAAATATCGACGGACTGTGTCAGGCGCATGTTAAAAGACGTATCCAAAACATCGGAAGACGTCATGCCCTGATGCATATATCTTGCGGAGTCGCCGACATTTTCTCCGACGTTTGTCAAAAAAGCGATCACGTCGTGTTTAACGACGGCTTCGATTTCGTCGATGCGTTTGGGATCGAATTTTCCTTTTTCCCGAATGTCTTTAACGGCGGATTCGGGGATTTTTCCTAATTTTGCCAAAGCTTCGCAAGCGCAAGCTTCGATTTCGAACCAAGTTTTGAATTTATTTTCGTCGGTCCAAACGGCGGACATTTCAGGGCGACTGTATCTGGGAATCATTCGGGCACCTTTGTTTTTAAAAAAAGACTTTCCCCGAAGCGGGAAATTTTGTTTACTGTCAGTAATATGAACAAAGGAGAAAAAAATGCAAACAGAAACAATCATCCGCGCCGTTGATTATATGCCTGCTCCGTTACAGCCCATTGAAGGGCTGGATCCCGTCAGGACATCCGAAACGGACGGCATGGTCATGCGTTTGTTCGGCGCCGTTCCCGATTATTCCAAAAAGGCTTATGAAAAGCTGTGGCAGGAAGTCTTTAACGCCGATGAAAAAGAAATGGTCGATTATTGCCGTTCAAAGGGGATTGACGTTTTGGACGACGCCAAAAAACCCGTTCCCGGGTGGCGGGATATCGCCGTGATGCTCAAGGCGGTGGACACAAAGCTGATTGAACGGGCTTAAGATAAAAAAAAGAGGAGCTTTCGGGCTCCTCTTTTTTCGTTCTGTCGGGTCGTTTTAATCAACGGCTCGCATCATAAAGGCGGTAACCTTTTGCGAAAATCCCGCAGGATCGTTAATCGGTTCGCCTTCAATGATTTTTGCCTGGTCATAGAGGACTTTGACCAAATCTTTGTTTGTGTCGCCCGTATCACCGGCGGCGACTTTTGCGGCAAGCTTTTTAATCAGCGGATGGCGCGGATTGATGTCCAGATAATGAGTGCTGGCATACAGCGTCGGCTGGTTATGCTGGCGCATCATGCGTTCCAGATGGATGGACACTTCGCCGTCTCCGGAAGTCAGAGCGACGGGGCTGCGCGTTAAACGTTCCGTCGGGCGGACTTCTTTGATTTCGTCGCCGATGACGTCTTTCATGAATTTCGTCAAAGCGTTAATTTCTTCATCGGGCGCTTTTTCTTCCAATCCGGTTTGATCCGTAATCAGCAGCGTTTCCAGCTCTTTTGCGCCGGCGGCAACGGTTTTGACGGGGAAATCCTTATAAGTTGTCAGGCTTTGAGGCCAAAATTCGTCAATCGGATCGGTTAACAGCAACACTTCGATTCCTCTGGCGGCAAAGCCTTCCAGCTGAGGATTGTGGCGCAGAACCGACAAATTATCGCCCGTAACGTAATAGATGCTTTTTTGCCCGTCTTTCATGCGGGAAACGTAGTCTGCCAAAGACGTCAGACCTTCGCCGTTCGTGGAATAAAAACGGCACAGTTCGGCAATATCGTCACGGTTTGAAGCGTCTTCAAACAGTCCTTCTTTTAAAACGATGCCGAAAGCATCCCAGAATTTTTCGTAATCTTCCTTATTTTCGGAACGTTTTTTCAACTCGCCCAAGATTCTGCGCGTAACCCCTGTTTTGATTTTTGCCAGCACAGGCGTTTTTTGCAGCATTTCGCGGCTGACGTTCAAGGGCAGTTCTTTCGTATCAATGATGCCTTTGACAAAGCGCAAATAGTTCGGAAGCATATCCGCGATTTGGTCGGTAATAAAGACGCGGTTGATATAAAGCTTGATCTGAGCGTTGCGGTTGGGTTGGAAAATATCGAACGGCGTTTTGGACGGAATGAACATCAACGCCGTATATTCGATGGTTCCCTCTGCTTTGTAGTGCAAAATGTCCCAAGGATCGTCAAACGCGTGGGAAATATGGCGGTAAAAATCGTAGTATTGTTCCTGAGTAATTTCCGCTTTGTTTCTGGTCCACAGGGCGCTTGCCATATTTACGGTTTCCGTTTCGCCCATGAAATGCATGATGACGGGGAAAGAAATATGGTCGGAGAACTGGCGGACGATTTGGCGGATTTCGCCGGCATCTGCGTATTGATAGTGGTCGGGTTTCAGATACAGCGTGATTTTTGTTCCGCGCGAAACGTTTTCTTCTTCTTTGACGGTGAAAGACCCCGATCCTTCGGAAGACCACAGCCAACCTTGTTCTTCGCCGGCTTTTTTGGATCTGACTTCGACTTTGCTTGCGACCATAAAGGCGGAATAAAAGCCGACGCCGAACTGTCCGATGATGGTTGCGTCTTTTTGCGCGTCTCCGGTCAGGTTGTTCAGGAATTCGGCAGAGCCCGATTTTCCGATGCTGCCCAAATCTTTAATCAAATCTTCTTTGTTCATACCGATTCCGTTATCGGAAATCGTCAGGGTATGAGCGTCTTTGTCAGGAAAGATATCGATTTTAAATTCGCCGTCGCCTTTGGCGATATCGGGCTTCATAATGGCGGCATAGCGCAGTTTGTCGCAAGCATCCGAAGCGTTTGAAATCAATTCTCTTAAAAAAATGTCCGTGTTTGAATATAAAGCGTTAACGACAATATCCAGAACTTTTCCGACTTCGGCCTGGAATTGCAATTTTTCTTCCGACATTATAACCTCCGTTTTTTGACAGCGCCATTTATATGGTATGCTGAATGACGTTTTGCAACGGGTGGGGAAAGTTTTTTTAAGATGCCTTCTTTAGTCAGTGCTTTGCTGGGGCCGACGAATACCGGAAAAACGTATTTCGCGGTTGAAAAGATGATGTCGCGCAAGACGGGGATGATCGGTTTTCCCTTGCGTCTTTTGGCGCGTGAAAACTACGATCGCGTTGTTGCGAAGTGCGGTGCGGACAAAGTCGCGCTGATTACGGGTGAAGAAAAAATCGTTCCCGAATCACCGTCATATTTCATCTGCACGGTAGAAGCGATGCCGATGGAGCGTCAGGTTGATTTTTTGGCGGTTGACGAAATTCAAATGGCGGCGGATGCGGAACGCGGGCACGTTTTTACGGACAGGCTGTTGCACGCCCGCGGGCGCATGGAAACGATGTTTTTGGGGGCGGAAACGATTCGTCCTTTGTTGGAACGGCTTCTTCCCGGCATTTACATAGAGACGCGCCCCCGTTTTTCAAAGCTGAGCTATACGGGCGTAAAGAAGATCACGCGCCTTCCGCCGCGATCGGCGATAGTCGCGTTTTCTTTGTCCGACGTATATGCTTTGGCGGAACTGATTCGCCGCCAAAGGGGCGGAGCCGCCGTCGTCATGGGAGCGCTCAGCCCGCGCACGAGAAATGCGCAAGTGGATATGTTTCAATCCGGCGAAGTCGATTATCTGGTAGCGACCGATGCCATAGGCATGGGATTGAACATGGATATTTCGCATGTTTGTTTTGCGTCATTGCGCAAGTTTGACGGTCAGCGGATGCGTTTGTTGTCTGCGGCCGAGCTGGGTCAGATTGCGGGTCGGGCGGGGCGCCATATGAAAGACGGGACGTTCGGCGTTGCGGCGGAATCATCGTTGCTGCCGCCCGAAACGATAGAGAGGATAGAAGAACACCGTTTTGATTTTTTGGACAGACTTTACTGGCGTAATTCTGATTTAAAGTTTGCGACGTTGGAAAGTCTGATATGTTCATTGAACGTCCGTCCGAACAAAGAAGGGCTGATCAGCGCGCGCAAAGCCGACGATCAGCTGGCGTTGGAAGCTTTGGCAAAGGATTCGGAAACGGCGGCATTGGCGAATCACCCTTCAAGAATCAAGCTGTTGTGGGACGTAGCGAGCATTCCCGATTTTCGCAAGATAACGCCCGAAGCGCATGCCCGTCTTTTATCGGGGATATACCGTTATCTTTCGACGCAAGGCAAAGTTCCCGAAGACTTTTTTGCGCGCCAGGTCAAGAATCTGGATAAGACGGACGGAGACATCGATACATTAACGGGACGTATTGCAGGAATCAGGATTTGGACGTATATTGCACAACGTCGCGGTTGGACAGCCCGTTCCGGGTACTGGCAGGAAGTGACGAAGAGCGTTGAAGACAAGCTTTCGGATGCGTTGCATCAGAAACTGACCCAGCGTTTTGTGGATAGGCGAACATCTGTTTTGGTAAAAGGCATGAAGGCACAGGTAGAATTATTTACGAAGATCGGCGAAGACGGCTCTGTTGAAGTCGAAGGTCAGGAAGTCGGCCGTTTGGAAGGCTTAAAGTTTATCCCCGAAACGGGGGCGGGCAAATTTGCGGACAAGGTATTGATTTCTGCGGCGGAAAAGGCTTTGCAGGATGAATTTAAGACCCGCGTGGCCTCGCTTGTTTCCGGAAATGCGGAAGATTTTTCGTTGGAAAACGACGCGCGCCTGTTCTGGAAAGGTCAGTCTGTCGGCAAAGCCGTCAAAGGGCGCGACATTATGCATCCCGCCGTTCAGGTTTCGGTGCATGAAACGCTGGACGCGTCTCAAGTCGAACAGGTTCGCAATAAACTGTCGTCATGGCTGGATTATTATTTAACGAAATCGGCGCAACCGTTATACAACGCGGTTCGTGTTTTTGACGAAGAAAAGCAGGCGAGCGGCTCTGCGCGCGGCATTTTGTGGCAGACGGTTGAACGTCTCGGAACGATTCCCCGTGCAAATGTCCGTGACTTGCTTAAATCGTTAAGCGAAGACGATAAAAAGGTTTTGGCACGTTCCGGATTGCGTTTGGGCTATGATTTTATCTTTTTCCCGATGCTGTTAAAGCCTGCGGCACAGCGTGTTTGCGCCGTTTTGTGGAAAATCTGGAACGAAAAGACGCAGTACGCGACGGGTTTTGCGACGCAGGGCAAGATGTCCATTCCCGTAGAAAAGGGCATACCGCATGCGCTTTATTTGGTTCAGGGGTATGTTTTGGCGGGCAACCGCGCGATTCGCGTTGACGTTATGGAACGTTTTACGGCGAAATTGCGCGAAGTCACGCGTCAGGAAAAGGACAAACCGCAACCGTTGCCGTTGGAACTTTTGTCTTTGGCGGGGTTAAAGCGGGACGAAGCGGCGGACGTATTTTCGCATTTGGGCTTTGACGTTACGAAGGAAGTCACAAAGGACGGGGACAAAGAAACCGAAACGTTGATGATTCGTTCGAAAACAAAGAAATTCGGGGCTCATTCCGGTAAAAAGCGTTCCGAAAAGCCCAAACAGGCTGACGCGGATTCTCCGTTTGCGTGTCTGGCGTCTTTAAAGAAATGAGCGCGGAAAGCCTTCGCATAGACAAGTGGCTGTGGTTTTCGCGATTTTCAAAGACCCGAACGGCGGCGCAGGAACTTTGCGAAGCCGGACACGTCAGCGTTAACGGGGAAAAGGTTTTAAAGGTTTCCCGAGAAATCCGCATCGGCGACGAATTGGATATTTTACGCGGATCGGTCAGGTTTCATGTCAGGGTGACGGGGCTTTCGGACAAGCGTTTGGGGGCACCTGCGGCGCGAGAGCTGTACGAACATTTGACGGCGCCCGAAAATTTAAAGCCGCCGCGGGAACGTGCGTTTGAACTTCGTCCGTCCGGCTCCGGGCGCCCCACCAAAAAGGATCGGCGCGCTCTGAACCGCTTAAAGGGAAAATTTTGAAGCGCGGCAGAATATTCTTGAAAAAAGGGCGGAAGCGTTTTATAAACTTCCCCATCATTTAAACGAACTCTTTAGGAGATATAAAGATGGCCTCTGTAATTAATGATTCCTGCGTAAAATGCATGAGCTGCGTTTCCGTTTGCCCGGTCGGCGCCATGCACGATGCCGATACTCAGCTGGTTATTGATCCCGATACCTGCATTGACTGCGGCGTTTGCATTGCGGAATGCCCGCAAAGCGCAATCACGACGGAAGACGAAGCCGACGAAAAATGGGTAAAGTTCAATGCTGAAAAAGCAGCCGAATGCCCTGCGGCCGAAGCTTAATTTTTTAAAAGTTCAAAAAGAAATCCCCTGCAACGTCGCAGGGGATTTTTTTATGGGAAAATACGGAGTTTGTCTCAGACGGCTTCGTCAATTTTTTTGGCGGGAACCGTTGCGCCGTAGGCGGCGGCTTTGTTCATGGCTTCGTACATGTCCAACGTTCGTGTCATGGCTTCGGGGAACCATGCGGCGGCGGCGGAAGTTTTTTCAGAACTTACGGACGGCAGGGAATCGCGTTTGTAACCGATGTCGGAAGAGGCTTGAGCTCTGATGGCGGCGACGTCAACGGGCTGAGTTACGGAAACGGAGGTTTTGGGTTCGGGTTGGGGTACTGTGATGTTTTGCAGCTTTTGCAGTTTGGCTTTTTGAGCGTCCGTTACGGATTGCGGCGCGGGCTGAGGCGCAAAGGCGGGGACGGCGCGGGAATTTGTGTAGCGTTTGACGCTGTCCATGGTGAACAGCTTTGCGTCACCGGGGCCTTTCAGGGTACGTTCGCGTTCTTCGCGGGCTTTTGCCGTGGTTTCGGACATATTATAGGGGGAAGAGCTTTTATTTTCCTTTGAAGCGATCAGGCTTTTGTCTTCCGAAAAAGAGGTGCGTTTTAATTCGGCTTCGAACCGTTCGCCCGGCATATTGTCCGCGCTGACGATAAAGGGGGTCAGGTCTTCGACGTCTGCCAGATAGGCAGGAAGTTCCTGAACTTTTTTGACGGGGAGTGTCAAGTCCGTGGGCATTGAGGGTCTTACGGGCGTTTGATTTTGCGTGTCGGCGGGTTGTGCCGCGGCGGTTTTCAAAGCGTCTTTGAACGGATAGCTTTCTTCCGTAACGGTAATATTCGCCGTTTTTTTAAAGGTAACGCCGTCTTGCCAAACGGAAGTATCGACCGTGAAATAAGAATAAGCCATGATAAATCCTCCCTCTTTTTTAAACATAAAGATGCAAATATTGTGCCAATTAAGTTTGTTTGAAAGGGCGGCGTTTTTTTTCTAAAATCGGCAAAAGCAGCAAAGGGGGAATAACATGCAACAGATTTTGATTTATTCGCAAGACGCCTTGCCGGCCAAAGCCCTTGCGGCAGAACTGACCGCCCTGAATATTGCGGAAAACGTTTTTGAAACGGCGGATTTTTCGGAAGTGCTTCAAAAAATAAAAGAAGAAAATTTTTCGGTTTTAATCTTTGACGAACCAAGCGGCGCGGAACGAACGGCCGTTGCGGCGGAACATAACGGAATACCCGTTTTTTACCTGTCTTCCGTTCCGTTGGAAGCCGAAGAAGCCGTCGTTTATCAAAAACCGTTCAGACTGTCCGCGATTTTGTCGGCGATTATCAGCGCGGCCGCCCGCTTTGAACAAAGCGACAAGGCTTCGGTTGATATCGGATTTTGGCGCTTTAATTTTACGGGGCGCGTCCTGTCTTTTAAAGACAGGGAAATCAAGCTTACGGAAAAAGAAGCCGCATTGCTGAACTATCTGTTCAGACAAGGAAAACCCGTCGATAAAGAAACGCTGTTACGCGAAATCTGGGGCTACGGAGACGGCATATCGACGCATACTTTGGAAACGCACATTTACCGTCTGCGCCAAAAACTGGAAGAAACGGGCATTTCTTTTTCCGCCGGCAACGCGGACGGCTATCGTCTGTTGTATTAACGGTTGCGGCGCGGTCTGTCGCCGGGACGGGATTTATACGGGTCTTTAAAGACGAATTGAGCTTCATCGACGGGAACGTTGAACTCCGTCTGATTTAAAGACACCAGCGTTTTTGTTTTCTGGGCATCCGTGATTTGCCATTGTTTAAGAGCCAGCGGGCGATCTCTAAAGACCAGCGTGATTTTTCCCGCCGCGGGTTGTTCCGTCTTAAAAACGGTAACTTCGATGAAACCGGGAGAACGGCTGATGTCTTCAACGGTTAAATCAGAGTCTTTAAAGGAAAAATTTTCCTTTAAAATAATCGAAGCCGGATTATCGTCCAAATCCAAATAAGTAACCTGTTCCAGCTTTTTGTCATGAAAAATCAGGTAATGCCCGTCGGCGATAATTTCGACGGGATAAGGCGGCGCATATTCCAAACGCATTCTGTCGGGCTTTAAGAGGTTGATTTTTCCTTCTGCAAAAGCGCCGGTGGCGGAAACTTGGGAAAAATCGCTTTTGATGGATTTAATGCCGTTAAAATACTTTTCGATATCCTGCAGGATTTTTTTATTTTCCTCGCTTAATGCCGCTTTCGGGGCATTTTCGGCGCAAGCACGTTCGCCGAACGCAAAAGCCGCCAGAGCAAACATAAAAATTGCAGGGATCGCACGGCGCAGGAAAAGCAAAGCATTTTTCATAAAGATTCTCCGTTATCAAACGGAGGCATCTTAACAGGTTCAAGAACGTTCTGGAACTAAAATTTCGCGTTTTCCCGCGTGGTTCGGAGCGGAAATAACGCCTTCGGTTTCCATGCGGTCAATCAAATCGGCGGCGCGGTTATATCCGATTCTGAGCTGGCGTTGGATATAGCTGGTTGATACTTTTCTGTCGCGCAACACAATGTTGACGGCTTTGTCGTACAAAGAATTTTCGTCGCCGCTTCCGTCGCCCGTCAACGCAAAAGAATTTGATCCTGCACCGTTTTCCGCCGTTTCTTCGGTGACGGCTTCGACATATTCGGGAACGGCTTGCTCTCTTAAGTAAGAAGCGACGCGTTCGACTTCTTCGTCACTGACGAACGGTCCGTGCAGACGTTTTGCTCTTTGCCCCTGAGCCAGATAAAGCATATCCCCCATTCCCAACAGCTGTTCTGCGCCCTGTTCGCTTAAAATCGTTCGGCTGTCGATTTTTGTCGTAACGCGGAAACTGATTCGTTCGGGGAAATTGGCTTTGATCGTACCTGTAATGACGTCAACGGACGGACGCTGGGTCGCCATGATTAAATGGATGCCCGAAGCGCGGGCTTTTTGAGCAATGCGTTGAATGGCGACTTCGACGTCTTTTCCCGCCGTCAGCATTAAATCCGCCATTTCGTCGACAATCACGACGATATAAGGGAACGGTTTGAGGTTTAAGGGCTGTTCTTCATAGACGGGGGCTCCCGTTTCCGGATCAAAACCCGTTTGAACCGTTCGAGTCGTCGGTACTCCCGAAGCAAGGATTTCTTTGACTTTTTTATTATATCCGTCAATGTTGCGCACACCCATCTGAGACATCAGCAAATACCTGTCGTCCATCTCCCTTACCGCCCAATTCAAAGCCAATACCGCTTTTTTGGGGTCGGTAACCACGGGTGTCAATAAATGGGGAATACCGTTATAGACGGACAGTTCCAACATTTTCGGGTCAATCATGATCAATCGGCACTGTTCGGGCGTTAAACGGTATAATAAAGATAAAATCATCGTATTGATGGCGACAGATTTTCCCGAACCCGTCGTTCCCGCAATCAACAGATGGGGCATTTTTGCCAAATCCGTAAAAGTCGGCGTTCCGCCGATGTCTTTGCCCAAAGCCAGCGTCAAAGCTTTTTGAGAATGTTTAAATTCGTCGCACGCCAACATTTCGCGCAAATAAACGGGAGCACGCCGTTCGTTGGGCATTTCGATGCCGATGACGCTTTGTCCCGGAACAACGGCGATACGCACGGAAATCGCGCTCATGGAACGGGCGATATCGTCTGCCAGATTTATGACGCGGGTCGTTTTAATTCCGGGAGCCGGCTCCAACTCGAACAGCGTAACGACAGGACCCGGGCGCACGTTGACGATGCGTCCGCGAACGCCGAATTCTTCCAAAACTTCTTCCAGACGACGCGCTTGATTATCCAGGAATTCTTTGGAAACCTGAGGAGCTTTTGAAGAATCTGGCGCCGCCAGAAAATCCGTTTTCGGCAAATGGAATTCCGCCATATATTTTTTGTGTTCTTTCATGGAACGCAAAGTATCGCGTTTTTTGGGAACGGGGACGCTTTCGGCGGAACCGTTTTTCAAATCGAATTCTTCTTGAACGGGCATGACGCTTTCGGGCAAATCTTCGGGCAGATCATGAACGGCGTCGTCTGTTTTGGTCGTTTTTTTGCGGCGGATCAGACGCCAAACGAGCAAGCCAAGTGATTTAAGCGACAAAATGAAATCAAGGAAACATTTCTTCAAGAACGGGAAAGGTATTCCCAAAGTCAAAGCGCATCCGAACACGGCAAGGACAAAAACGACCGGCAGGATGACGGCCTGAGGATAAGGGAAGTAAGTAAACGTTACATAAGGCATTAAGGGCAAATAAAATGCCGAAGCCAAAGCTCCGCCCAATCCTGCGGGAGTAAACCGCGTTGTCAGAGTCGGGAACAGTCCTGCGAACAGCATCATCAAAACGACGGTTGTCGGGAAAAAGCACAAAACTCTCAAAAAGGAGAGCTTTGACCATTTAAGTCTGAAGACGATAACGCCCCAAGCGGTCAACGCCAAAGGCAAGAAGACGGCGGTTAATCCGCAATACTGCCACAATAAATCGGACAGACAGGCGCCGAAATGCCCCAAAGCATTTTTAGGCACGGAACCCGATGCAGTGTTAAAAGAAGGATCCGAAATGTCATAAGTTACCAATGCCCCTGCCGTTAAAGATCCGCACAGGATCAAGAGCAAGCCCGCACAACGGATGGAAAGCTCTTTAAAAAACGCTTTTAAATTTGACGGCAGAAAAGACTTTTTAACGGAACCGAACATTCATTACCCGCAATCAGAAAAGGAATCGGAAAGATTATGCCCCGAAAAAGTAAAAGGTCGTTTAATTTGTTTTCGACCCGCAGCTCATATCCAACAGCATCATCAGAGTATTATAGAATTTTTGCGGCGTATTGCATTCGAGCAAAGCTTGTTTTTCGGCGGTTTCAAAAGGCAACATTGACGCCAAAGCCGCCATCAAAGCCGAATCGGGAACGTTTTTAAGCAACGCCGAATTTAAATCGATTTTATTGCTGTAAGCAAAAGTATCGAGTTTGGCGAACAAAGCTCTTCTGTCGAATTTGAATGCTTCGGGATTAAGGTCGTGCGCGAAATCGGAATAATCCGCGGTAACGGTTCTGTAAGTTTGATACGACGAATCGATTTCTTTGACGACGCGGAATCTGGACAATCCCGTCAAAGTAATCAAAAGCAGGTTGTTTTCGGCTTCGGCAAAGCTGGAAATTCTGCCGGCGCAACCGACGGAATAAAGCTTCGGTTTGTCTTCGGTGCTGACTTTGTCGACGGGTTGAATCATAGCGACGATTCGCGAAGAAGCCAGAGCGTTAAAAATCAGGCGGATATACCTTGTTTCAAAGATTCTCAGCTGTAACTTTTGTCCCGGGAACAAAAACGTTCCGGCAAAAGGCAACACGGGAAGCACGGTCGGCATTTCCACCATGGTTACGTCAAAGATGCTTTCAGACATACCGAAACTCCCTTTGAAAAATTAAGAAAACAACAGTGAAGAAAGCTTTCTTCTGCCGGCGACGGTAACGGGGTTGGAATTTCCCAAAGCGGTAAAGAATTTAAACAGCTGTTGTCTGGCGGCATCATTATTCCATTCTTTGTCTTCTTTGATAATGGAAATCAGGATATCGACGGCTTTTTCCTGTTGGCCTTCGGCGAACAGGGAAACGGCGTAGTCGAATCTGGCTTTAAGGTCTGCGGGATTTTCCTCGGCTTTTTTTGCAAGGCTTTCGGAAGAAGGCAGATCTTTTGTTTCCAAAGCGACTTTTAAAGCCGTTCTTGCGGCGTTTAATTCGGGAGACTTAATGCTGTCGTCCAGCCCGTCGGCTAAATCTTGAGCGGCGGCAAAATCTTTTTTCAAAATGAACGCGCGAATCATTCCGGCAAAAGCTTTGGGATTTGTTTCGTCTTTTGCCAAAACGGCGGTATAAAGTTGCAAAGCCTCGTCGGCTTTTCCGGCATTTAAGCAATCTTCTCCCTGTTTCAACATTTCGTCCAATGACAAAGCGGCTTTTCCGATCAGAGCTTGCATCATCATTTTCAGCTGGGGTTCGGCAACGGCGCCTGCGAACCCGTCGGCGGGAGCTCCCTGCATAAAAACGAACGTTGTCGGAACGGTTCTGATTCCCAATTGGACGGCCAGATTTTTACATTCTTCAATATTAAGCTTTACCAAAGCGGCTTTGCCGTCGGCAAGGCGGACATATTTTTCCAACAAAGCCGTAAACTGGACGCATGCGGGATCTGCCGCGGAAATAAAGCAGGCAAGGACGGGCCTTTTTTGCGAAGCGTCTATAACATCGGCTTTGAATGTTTGCAGAGTTCCCGTTTTGATAAAGTTTTCTTTATTTGGGATGTTTTCGATACCGTCAAAGATCAGAGGCATAGTTTTTTCCGTATAAAAAAATGTAAAACAGAAAGCATCTTATCCGAAAAACCGTGAAAAGGCACGGATTTATTTAACCAAGCTGTAAAAGGTAAAGCCAGCGGTTCCGTTCGTTTGTTTTAATAAAGGGAAAAAGTGATTAGATAGCGATTTCTCGTCGTAACCTTCGGTTACCGAAC
>HF994935.1:0-94405 GCA_000434295.1 Acetobacter sp. CAG:977
CGACTATCGATAAACGACCTTTCGTTTCCTGCAATAAATCGCTGGTTCGCGCAAGAATAAAACACGTCGGCGTGTCTATCCAATCTCCGCGCCCTTTGCCGCACGGAATTTTCGTTTTTGCCCACTTCGTCGCCGAATTTAATCCGGGAAACAGGCGGCGACCCAAAAAGCCCACGGTTTGAATCTTTACTTTTTCAAGCTTGTAATCCGCACGCTTCAGCGTGTAAGCATTGTTATAACGGCTGAGTATGGAAGCTAAGCGGGAATGAACGCGCGTGATGTCTTTCGACGACGCTTCTTCCAATGCGGAAGTGTAATCTTCGTCTTTATCAAGTTCTTCGTCGTAATAGTCGGCAGGAGGATCCATGCCGTCCAGTATCGCCGTTAAATCAATACCGTCTTCTTCGGGGTCAAGATCCAGTTGTTCGTGCATGACGCCGCGAATGACGTTTGCCAGAATGGCATCAAACAACGCCTGTTCCTTTGTTGGTTCGGACGGAGTTCCGCCCAAATCTGAGATTTTTTGTTCCAAAGTCAAGTGCAGTTTGTAAAATTCAAGCCATTTTTCAGGGTTGTCTTTTGATTTCAAAAGCTCGCCCGAGACGGTTTTTTCCATCGATTTGACGACGTTGCGCAAGTTCATGCAAGACTTCAAATCTTCGGCTTTTTCAATCAGGCTTTGGCCTTCCCATTGGTTTAAAAGTTCTTTGAGTGTTCGTTCGTTTTTAAAATTTATTTGTTGTGCATCAAGCATAAAAACCTCTTTTCTAAGGTTTTTATTCTCTTACAAAACGGGGGGTAAAGTCAACGGGGTACTAATCGCGCCGCAAATATGCCGCCGTTTCCGTTCCCAAAGCCTGCCACGTACCTGCAAAACCTGCGACTAAAGTGACAAGACCGCAACAAATTACCGTTACAAAAGTCGTTGTTGCATCAAACGACCAATTTAAATGCATGACATGAACGATAACCGCATAAGAAGCGGCATTTCCCAGAAAACACGCAATCAATCCGCTGACAACGCCCAAAATCCCGAATTCGGCTGCATAAGAAGATAATATATCCGTTCTTTGAGCTCCTAAGACTTTTAAAATAACGGCGTCTCTGATGCGTCCGGCTTGCCCCGCCAGCATGGCGCCGCCCAAAACCATAATGCCGATAACAATGCCCAGCAAAGACGCCCAGTTGACCGCTTTACCCGTCATTTGCATAATTTCCGATGCGCCGGCAATGGCTTCTTTGACACGGACGGGAACGACGTTCGGCATGCGTTCGGCTAACCGTTCCTGCAATAAGTCTTCGTTTTTCAAGCTGTCAGTCTTGACGGTCGCAATCCACATATAGGGCAGGTCGTCAAATGTCGACGGAGAGAAAATAAAAGCAAAATTCATTTGAAGAGAGCTCCAGTTGACCGAACGCGTGTTGGCAACCGTTGCCGTAATGTATTTACCCATAACGTTGACGGTTAAGGTATCGCCCAAATTTAAATCCAGATTTTCGGCAATGCCCGATTCAACGGAAACCAAAGTGCTGCCGTCGTAGTCTTCCTGCCACCATTTGCCTTTGTCGATAACGACGTTCTCGGGCATTTTTCCTGCTTCGGTCAATGCGCGGTCGCTGTTCACCGCCCATTTTGCTTGCGCGGGGACTTCTGAAATAACGACGGGTTTTCCTTTGATTTCCGTAACGCGTCCCCGAGCGATCAAAGCTTTGGAAATCAGGCGGCTTCCTTTCGCCGAAGCGATAATCGCGTCAAATTCGCCGATTTGATTTTTCTGAATGTCCGTAAAAAAGAATGAAGGCGCTTTTTCGGGCAGATCTTCGGCGATTTGGGCGGAAATGTTGTATTCGGCGGACATAACGGCGACCAAGGCGGTCAACCCCATCCCGACCGACAAAATCACGGGAGCCGTCGCGGCGTTCCTGCGCGACAGGTTTGATATGCCGAGCCTGATTGACGGAGAAGAAAAGCGAATGCGCTTTAATAAAACTTTTGCTCCTCTTTTAACCAGCTCTGCCGCCGCTTTGAATAAGATAAAAGAGGCAAGAGCACCGACGGCAAACCCGACGGCAATCATTTTGCGCGGTGTCGTCCAAACAGCCAGACAAGCCATCAAAACGCAACATACCGTTACGGCGATCAGGCAGTAGGGCGAAAACGCCGCTTTGACAGGTAACATATTTTGACGCTTCATCAGCATGGACGGCGATACTTTCAGCATGGCGGACAAAGGCAGAAGAGAAAAAGCAATCGTAATCAAAAAGCCGTAGCAAGCCGCCAAAATCAAAGGCTTTGCATAAATCCCCGCCCGAACGGCAAAGGGAACTTTTCCGTTTAAAAACCTTAATCCGAAATCTCCGCAAACGCTGCCCGAAACGATGCCGATCACGACGCCTGCCGCCGCCATGATTAAAATTTGGATAAAGCTGACGGCAAAAATATGCTTTTGCGAAGCGCCGACGCATTTATAAACGGCAATGGTCGAAATTCGGTTGTTCATCCATGCGCGTACGGCGTTTGCGATGCCGATGCCTCCGACGATTAAAGCCGCCAACCCGATTAATGCCAGATACGCGCTGATATCGTTGAAAAAGCGGCGCATTCCCGAAGCGGCATCTTTTGTGCCGCGGATTTTCCATTCCGTATCGGGGAATTTTTGTTTCAGGATATCGGAAGCGTTTTGAAAAGTTATGCTGTTTTTAAGCAATAGGTTATATCTGTTTTCATAAAGGCTGCCCGGCCGGATCAGCCCCGTTTCGTTCAAAGCGTTTTGGCTGATAAGCAGGCGGGAGCCGAAAACGGCAATCGCGTTTGTCCTGTCGGGTTCTTTGAGAATTTCGGCATTGATGCGGATTTTTGCTTTTCCGACGTTCAGGACGTCACCGATCTTCGCGCCCAGTTTAATCAGTAAAGAACGATCGGCGGCAGCGCCGAAAACGCCGTTTTGTTTTTTAAGGATGTCATGCAAAGGCTTGTTCGGAGAATTTAAGACTTCGCCGCTGAGCGGGAAATTTGTTTCAACGGCTTTTATTTCCGCCAAAGCACTTTTTTGCGCTTTGATCATCGTCCTGAGGTAAGAAATATGAGAAGTTTCGCCCAGGTTTTTAAGAAAATTCAATTCGTCTTCGGTTGCCGTTCTCCAGCTCAGCCTCAGCTGCATATCGCCGCCCAGCAAAGTTTTTGCGTCGGCGTCAATGCTGTTTTGTACGGCGCCGTTGACCGTTCCCGAAGCGGCAATCGCGGCGACGCCCAGCGACAGGCATCCGAGGAACAACAAAAAACCGCGCAGACCGTTTCTCATTTCGCGAAAAGCGTGGATAAAAGCGCAAGACATCCGCATGTCAGGCCTCGTCCGATTTATCGATCAAACCGTCGCGAATTTTCAAGATTCTGTCGCACAAGCCTGCGATTTTCAAATCATGGGTAATCAGCAGCATTGTCGTTTTGTTTTGCTTTTGCATATCGAACAGCAAATCCGTCACGATTTTTCCCGTAGGTCCGTCCAAATTTCCCGTCGGTTCGTCAGCCAGCAGGATTTCAGGTTTCGGGGCAAAAGCGCGTGCGGCGGCGACGCGTTGTTGTTCGCCGCCCGACAACTGGGCGGGGAAATGGTTTAAACGATGGCTGAGCCCGACCCTATCCAAAGAATCCGCCGCAATTTGCAGAGCATTTTTTTCTCCGGCTAATTCCAACGGGACGGCGACGTTTTCCAACGCGGTCATGGACGGAATTAAATGAAAGTCTTGAAAAATAATGCCGATATGGCGGCGTCTGAACGCGGCGAGCCCGTCTTCGTCCAAGTCGTTCAAATTTGTTCCCGCAATAACGATTTTTCCGCTGCTCGGACGCAGCAGTCCGCCCGCCAACATCATCAGGCTTGATTTCCCTGCGCCCGAAGGTCCGACGATGCCCACGCTTTCAGCAGTGTTTATTTTTACCGAAATTCCGCGTAAAATATCCGTTACGCCCGAACCGTCCGATACGGACAGGGCAGCGTTTTCAATTTCAATTATTGCAGAGGTTGTCATGAAACGGTTTCCTTCGAGAGTTTTGAAAGCCGGTTTTGTATTATCTTTATTTTCAGCATTGATGCAACCCGTCTTTGCATCCGAAACATTGCAAATCACGGCATTGGGAGACAGCCTGACGGCGGGATACCGTCTGCCTGCCGATCAATCGTTTGCGGCAAAACTGGAAAAAGCGTTGAAAAGCGAAGGTTACAATGTTTCCGTTTTTAACGCGGGCATATCGGGCGATACGACTTTGGGGGCATTAAACCGTATTCAGCCGTTGATTGCCAAAAAACCGGATATCATGATTATCGAACTGGGCGCGAATGATTCTTTTCGCGGCGTTTCGCCTCAAAGCGTCGAAGAAAACCTTTCCCGAATGATAGAGGCGGCACAGGCGGCGGGAATTAAAGTTCTGCTTGCCGGCATGCTGGCTTCTCCGTCGATGGGCGAAGAATATGCTTTGGCGTTTAACGGAGTATATCCGCGTCTGTCAAAAAAATACGGTGTCATGCTTTATCCGTTTTTTATGGAAGGCATTATAAACCCGCAAACGGGCGAAGCGCGCGTTGATTTACTGCAACCCGACCGCATTCATCCGACGGCCGAAGGCGTTGACGAAATCGTCAGGCGCTTTCTTCCCTACATGAAAGGTTTGATTAAACCTTTTGAGGTAAAATAGCCCTTAAAAGCAACAACAGATAAGGAAAAATCTCATGATACGCCTGTTTGCCGGAATAGAATTGCCCGATCATATCAAAGACCAGCTGTATGCTTTGCGGGGCGGCGTGCCCAATGCCGTATGGACGGAACGGGACAATCTGCATATTACGTTGCGCTTTATCGGGAATATTGACGAGCACGAAGCGGAATATCTGCACGACGGTTTTTCTCAGATTCAGGCGCCTGCGTTCGATTTGGAAATGGCTCAGGTCGGTTTTTTTGCCAACGGCACGCAAATGCGGCATTTATGGGCGGGGGTCAGCAATTTCAGAGCGCTGGACTTTTTGCATGACAAGCTGGAAAGCGTCGTTTCGCGGCACGGATTGCCTCCCGACAAGCATAAACGGTTTCACGCGCATTGCACTCTGGCAAAACTGAAAGGGACAACGGCTCAGGATGTTCAGGAATTTATCGAATACCATAACCTGTTTCGTTCGGACACGTTTTCCGTTGACCATTTCACGCTGTTTTCCAGCCATCCCCGCACGGACGGGGACGGTTCCTATTATCGCGTGGAAGCTCAATACCCTCTGTTCGGCTATTACGGCTGAAACAAAAACGTTTTAAACAGAGCGTTGACGGCGCGCGGCGCTTCCAGCGGAGACAAATGTCCCGCTTTGCCGACGGTCGCATGAACGGCACCGGGGATGGCGTCGGCGATTTCCTTCATGCTTTCGGGCGGGGTCAAAGCGTCTTTTTCACCGCCGAATACCAATGTCGGACAGGCGATTTTCGCCAAATCGGGACGGGAATCGGGACGGCTCATGATGATGTTTTGTTCGTTGACGTATCCTTCGACGCCCGTAGATAATGCCATGTGTTCCAAAACGGCTTTTAACATTTCGTTTGCCCTGTTTTCGGGCGCGACGATATCCAACAAAGCGGCTTTGATAAGAGGCTCAAGCCCGTTTTTTCGAGCAAATTCGATGCCTTTAAGCCGGCTTTCGCGTTTTTGAGGCGCATCGGGTGCGGCGCTTGTATCCATTAAAATCAGTTTTGAGACCCGTTCGGGGGCTTGGCGCATGATTTCCAAAGCCACATAGCCGCCCATGGACAGCCCGCCCAAGACGAATTTTTCAGGCGCCTGAGACAAAATGCGTGCGGCTGCAGAACGGATGTCGCCGTCCGTTCCCAAATCGGGGACAAAAAAATCGGCCAGATCTTTAAACGCATTGATTTGATTGATGAACAGTCCCGCGTTGCACAACAGCCCGGGCAGAAGAACGACGGAAGTTTTTTGCATTTGTTTCTCCTATCGGATCAGGCGTTTTTGGACTTCTTTGAATTCTAAGCTGCCCGCGACGCGCAACCATTCAAAAAAGACCATCTCAACGGTAACCGGCACGATATTTTCGCTTTGGAACCTTTTTTCGGCATAGAGTTCGCTTTCGGGGGTTCTGGAACCGCACGCGTCGGCGACGATAAAGACGTCATAGCCTTTTTCTTTCAGCTCGACGGCGGTTTGCAACACGCAAACGTGTTCTTCGATGCCCGCGATGATGATTTGCTTTTTGTTCAAGGCTTCCAATTTTTGCATAAAGCCGTCTTCCTGAACGGCGGACAGGCTTGTTTTTGGAAAGAAAATGCTTTCCCCCGCGGCTTCGCGCACGTCAAAAATCGTTGGACCCAATCCTTTGGGGTATTGTTCCGTAACGATCGCGGGGACGTTTAACAGCGCGGCGCCTTTAAGCAATCTTGCGCATCCGTCGATGACTTTTCTGGGGTCGTTCATGGCGGGGGCAAGGCGTTCCTGAACGTCAATAATCAAAAGACAAGAATCGTTTCTGCTGATTAACATTGTGAAGCCTTTCGTTTCAGTGTATATGTTCATCTATTCCTGTCATAAATTTAACGGATTACAAACAGAAAAATGACTTTTAGCGAATTAGGTCTGTCGGACAAGACTTTAAAAGCCGTTTCCGAAGTCGGTTATGATGAACCGACACCCATACAGAAACAAGCCATTCCCGCGATATTGAAACGCAACGACGTTATCGGCATCGCACAGACGGGGACGGGGAAAACGGCGGCATTTACGCTTCCGATGATAGACATACTGGCGAACGGCAGGGCGAAAGCGCTGATGCCGCGCACGTTGATTTTGTCTCCGACGCGCGAACTGGCGACTCAGATTGCCGAGTGTTTTCAAAAATACGGCAAATATCAAAAGCTGAACATGGCTCTGTTGATCGGCGGAGAGTCAATGGTTGAACAGCAAAAACTGCTCAGCCGCGGCACCGACGTTTTAATCGCAACGCCCGGACGTATGATAGATTTGTGCGAACGCGGCAAAGTTTTGCTTCGCGACGTTCAGGTTTTTGTTTTGGACGAAGCCGACCGTATGCTGGACATGGGCTTTATTCCCGACATTGAAAAGATTGCGTCGAAATTGCCCAAGACGCGCCAGACCCTGCTGTTTTCGGCGACGATGCCGCCCGAAATCCGTGCTTTGGCAAAGAAGTTCATGTCGTTCCCCGTGGAAATAAAGGTTGATCCTCCGACATCGACGGCGGTTACGGTGACGCAGTTTTTGGTTAAAACGAACGAACGCGGAAAACGCGAAGTGTTGCGCGACCTGATACGCAAAGAAAACGTTAAAAACGCCATGATTTTTTGCAACAGGAAAAAAGACGTCGATATTTTGTATAAATCTTTGACGAAGCACGGATTTTCCGTTGTTGCTCTGCACGGGGACATGCCTCAGGGGATGCGGACGGATACGTTGAACGCGTTTCGCGACGGCAAAGCGCAGTTAATGGTTTGTTCCGACGTGGCGGCGCGCGGTCTTGATTTGCCCGACGTGTCGCACGTTTTTAACTTTGACGTTCCCGTCAATTCGGAAGACTACATTCACCGCATAGGTCGCACGGGGCGCGCGGGAAAAACGGGACGGGCATTTATGCTGGTAACGTCGGCGGATTTTAAAGCGTTGGCGGCAATTGAAAAAATGATCGGGAAAAAGATTGACGAAATGCCCCGCCCTCAAAATGCAGAGGCTGCAAAGGAACAAGACCGTCCGACCCCGACACCTCCGTCAAACAACAAACCCGCTCGCGAAGAAGGCAAAAACAAATGCCGCGGCCGGGAAAGAAACGGAAAGGATAACGGGAAAAACCGAAAGCCCGACCGTTCGGCAAAAAAACCCGCCGCTTCGAAAGTCGTGGAATTAAAACCCCTTTCGCCCGACGGAAAAGAAAAGGCGTTCGGGAATACGGTTCCGGCATTTATGCTGGGCGATATCAAGATTTCATAAGGGAGCGGTCAAATGGCACGGGATTTAATTTTAAGCGGTCCGTCTTTTTTGCCCGAAGACGAAACGAAACGGGCAGTTGTCTTTTTTCACGGCTACGGGGCGAACGGTCATGATTTATACGGACTTTCTTCGTTTTTGAAATGGTCGTTGCCGCAAACGGCGTTTTATTTTCCGAACGCGCCTCAGCCCGTGCCCGGTGCCGAGATTTTCGGCGGTCGCCAATGGTTTGATTTGTCGACGTACGATCCGTCTTCGATGGTGAATGACAAGGCAGAAATTGAGCGTTTTTGCCGTTCTGTTTTGCCGATGGCGAAAGCGGCTTCGGCTTATACGTCGGCTTATGTGGAACAGGTTTGCGACATTCACGGTCTTGATTTGTCGGAAGTGGCGATTGCGGGGTTTTCGCAAGGCGGTATGATGGCGCTGTACACGGCATTGACGCTTTCCCGTCCAGTGGCTTGTGCGGTCGGGATGTCGGCGGTTCCCGTTGTTTTTGACGACAAGGTTTTCAGTATTTCGGATATTGTGTCCAAACCCGAAGTTACGTTAATTCACGGTGATTGCGACGATGTTGTTCCGCTTTTGGCGTATCGTGTCAATTTGGAAAATATGGACAAAGCGAAGGTTCCCGCAACGGGGTTTATTGTCGAGGGTCTTATGCACGGAATAGACGATACGGCGGGCTATCATTTGAAGAATGCGTTAAAAGCGGGACTAAAAGTTTAATAAAAAGGATAAAAAGCGAAAAAAGCCCCTCGCGGAGAGGGGCTTTTTTCTTTATATTGTAAAATATCTGAGGTTTGTCTTTTTCGGAAAGGTATTTTTAACGAAATAAGGTCAAAATCAAAGGATGGAAAAAAGTATGCCGAATGCGAAAGAACAAAGCAAACAGCCGCCTTTGCCGCCGAAGAAGAAAACATCTCGCGGGGGCAGGGTTGATCGTGCGACGCAATTTATGTGGCTGTCGCGGATTTTCGGTGTGATTTGTTTTTTGCTGGTCGGAACGGCGACGGTGCTTTCGTTGTCGTTGATTCATTTGACTTCGGAAGCCGAAGCGAATGCGATGTTGGTGTCAAAGCCGACGTATTCCGAGAATTTGGCGTATTTTGAACCGTTACACGTCGATATGCCGACGATGGATATATTGGCAGAAATGTTTGTCCGCCAATATATATCGGCCAGAAACACCGTGTGGAAGAATGCCAGAGAAATGAACACGATGTGGGGGCCGGGCGGTGTAGTGGCGTATATGTCGGCGCCTGAGGTCTATATGCGTTTTTGGAATCAGGAAGCGACGAAGTATTTTAAAGGGGACGAAGACAAGCCGCCTGTTGTGACGGTAGAGCCCGACATTAAAAGGATTATCAAGGAAGGATGGAACAGCTGGCAGATATTTTTTGACACGCGCACGATGCGCAGCCCCGTGGAAGAGCCGATTATAGACCATTGGATTGCGACGATACAGTTCAGGTATTATCCGTCGAATTATTGGATGGCGCCGAGATTAAGGAATCCGTTAGGCTTTACGGTAACGCAGTATCACAGGGCACGTCAGAAACGCTAAGTGGAGGAACGGAATGTCAAAAGACAGGAAGCGTATAATAAGTTTATTTTTTATAATTGCATTATGTGCGGCGGCGGCGGCATGCGGTTCGATTTTTGAACAGGAACCGGTCGGGATAGGTCCTGATATATCGGAATTGAAACGTTCACCGTGTGCGTGTATGCAGTTGGATTTAAAACCCGGCCTTCCCGAATGGCTGGTCGGATAAGACGGAGATAAGGGGAAGCGATGCCCAGACCTGCCAGACACATAGCCAAAACCAATCAGCCCGGAACGCCGTCGAAAGGCGGTTCGGCGGTTACGCCTGCGGAAACCGTCGGCGCGGTTGCGTCGAACGCGGCGTCTTTGGTGGACAAAGCCAAAGAAAAGATGCCTCAGATTGCCGAGGTGTCCGAGCTGTCTGTCGACGTATTGCGCGAACGCCGTTATTTGTGGACGGCAAGAGCTTTTGCGATAGTTTCGGCGGTGGCTTTGTGCGTGAATTTTGTTTTGCTGATAGCCATAGGGAACATGATGCCGCTTAAGCGGGTCGAACCTTATTTGCTGACGTTCCAAAACAAAGAAGAGCAGGTCGTTAAAATTCAGCCGTTAAGCAAGAATCTGGCGGCGGAAGACGTCATTTCGGAAGCGATGATTCGTCAATACGTTTTGCTTAGAAACACGATGGTTTCCGATGTTGACGAAATGGCGTTCCGTTGGGGTCAGGAAGGTCCCATTCGCTGGATGTCTTCAAATGCGGTTTATAACCAGTTTGCCAAAACGATCAAAGACTGGCTGTCGCGTATCAAGCTTGAAGGTTTGACGCGCGAAGTCCGTATTGAATCCGTTGTTCGCAACCAGAACATCTGGTTTGTTTATATTATTACGCGGGATATGCTTCCCGAAGCGGAAGAACCGGCAATATCCAGATGGCGCATCAAGCTTGCGATCCGTTTTTTTGCCAAGAATCAAAACGAAGTAAAATACATAGACCGTTTAAAAAATCCTTTAGGTTTTGCGGTTGAAGGGTATTCTATAGAAAGCGCTAACGAATAAAGAGGGTGGAACAGTGCATAAGAAGTTGAAACTATGGGCTTTGGTCTTATTCTTGTTCTTGGGATCGTTTGGTTCCGCCCATGCGCAACAGTCGGCGGCGCGAGAAGCGATGGATGCTTCGATTGCTCAAAGCAACGGGCAATATTCGGAAATGGACTTAAATTATATGTCTTCGTTGGGCATGCAGCAAAAGGCATGGAATAATCCGACGGAACATTTGGGCGAAGGGCAGACGAAGCCCGGCTATTCAAAGTATTACTGGAAGCCCGATTTGGTTTTGCCGATCCGCATTCGCGAAGGCATGGTGACGCTGATTAATTTCCCGTCTTGGGAATTGTTGGAAACGGTGTGGATCGGGGCGCAGGAAGCTTTTTCGGGTCAGTTTCCCGCGCCGAATGCGTTGTTGGTACACGCAAACAGCGGTTTTTTGGGCGTTGACAGTAATATGATTGTTTTCGGACGTTCGGGAAACAGGTATGTGTTCTATCTCAGAAGCGAAACGTACAACACGGATCGTATTACGAACTCCGTGGTTGATATTATTGTGAATGACGTGAACTTAATTCCCGACGAAACGGGCAGAACGCCGGTATCGACCGGCGCTGCGACTCCGGGAGGCGCCGCGACGGGCGGTTTGTCGCGCAGTGCGGCATATGCCGGAATGTCAGGCAGCGTTAAAAAGACGGTCAAGGATGCCGAAGGCTGGTTGGAAGACATTCCCGTTGATCCCGAAAAGCTTCGTTTTGACATAGATATTTTTGCGCCGAACCCCGAAGACATGGAACTGGCACCGGAACGCGTATGGCGTGACGATATTTTTACGTACATTGATTTGGGACCGAAAGCCCTTTCGATGTTGCAGCGTCCGATTGTCAACCTTTTGGTTCAGGGCAGCGAAGTTCCGATAGGTTTCAGAACGCGCGGGCCGAACGGACGTTTGATTGTCGTTGAAGGTATCGGTGATTTGATTTTGCGCAACGGACGGCGGATTTTGTGCCTGAAGATACGCAAGGATCCCGCGTACGGGACGGAATGGGTCGAATATGAGCCGTCCGTACAGCCGGCGTGGTCTCCGGGACCGATGATAACGACGCCGGTCGGCAATGCGGGCGTTGGCGGCAACGGCATGACGGGCGGCGCGTATGCATCGGGCGGTATCGGCGGGATTAATCCGCAGGGCGGCTCCTTTACGTCGAACTCGTTTGCTGGGGCGGGCGGAGCATCGGTCGGAGCCGGAGGCTCGCGCGGCATGAGAGGAAACGGCGGTATGGGCGGCTACGGCGGCATGTCGTACGGCGGTTCGTTCGGAATGCGCAATGTCGGCGTTTCTCAGGAAAACATAGCGATCGAGCTGGGATCTGACAGCGAAATGTCGGCGTTGGAACGCAAATGGGACAACATTTCGCGTAAGAACAAAGACTTGTTAGGCGGCTTTGACCCGTATTTCTCGGTTGACACGGTGGCAGAAGGCGAAGCCCGGGATCTGTTCCGTTTAAGGATAGGTCCCATAGAAAGCATTAAAGAAGGCGACAAACTGTGTAATCAGCTTGGACGTCGCGGCGTTACTTGTATGGTTGTGCGGACACAATGAACGAAGAATTACTCAGCTCATCGGATCAATATCTCAAGAAATCGAACAGGATGCTCCTGATTATCGGGATCATTGCATTTTTGGCGTTTCTGACGGGGGTAATTGTTCTGCTGGGCGGGGAAGAACAGCAGAAGGAAGATGCGAAGGTCACGATCGGGAATTCTGCTGAAAGTTCGACGAACATTTTGGGCGGGACGGGCGACCGTTTTAATATGAATATGCCCGAAGAACAACCGACGTCGGGGATACGCGTTGTTGCGACGCCAGAAAAGCTGGTTTTTGATCAGGTTGTTTTGGGAACCGAGGCGGAAGGGACGATTACGTTATCGGCGTCATCTGGGCGTGTCGGCATTGTTTCGGTTGAGTTTGAAGACAAACAGCCTGACGGCTTTACGTTAGAGAACAAGTGTAAAGAAAACGAGATTTTAACGCCGGATACGACCTGTAACGTGGTTGTGCGCTGGGAACCGAAGACGGCGCGGACGTTACGCAGTAATTTGTCGGTGCGTTGGCGGGACGAAAGCTTTGGGATTATCGGCAAGAAGGTTATAGTTCCCGTATCTGCGATGGCGATAGATACGAGCCTTTGCGGCGTTTGCGACGAAGCTCCCGAAGGCGGCGGCAGCGTTCTGGATAATTTAAGAAAGAAGGGGCGCGTTATTTTAGGTCCTGACGGCAAACCGATCGGGTACGCCGATGAAAACGGTAACGTGTACGGTTTGGACGGCAAGAAAATCGGAACGTTGCGCGAAGACGGGACTGTCGTGGACGATCAGGGCTACACGATCGGTGTCGCCGAAGCGCAAAGGATAGCTTTGGGGCCGAACGGCGAAGTCATCGGGACGATATTGCCCGACGGGCGAGTTATTGATGCGAACGGACGTTTGATCGGCTATGCGCTTCCCGACGGAACGATTGTCGATGAAAACGGCAACGTTATCGGTTCTGCGGTAACGACGGGCGTTGCATACGACAAATACGGCAATATTATAGGGCGTGTTTTGCCCGACGGTCGTGTCGTGAATGATAAGGGCGAGCTGATAGGCTATCTGAATCCTGACGGAACGATAGTCGATACGAACGGAAATATTATCGGTTCCGTTATGCCGCAGGGAGCCGTCGTTGACGCTTCGGGGCGGACGCTGGGCATAGTTATGCCGGACGGCAGCGTTGTGGACAAGGACGGCAATATTATCGGCAGAGTTTTGCCGAACGGTCTTGTCGTTGACAGAGACGGCAACATTATCGGTCGCGTGATCAAGCCGGGCTTGGCCATCGGACCGGGGTGCAAACTGATCGGTCACGTCAGTACGGACGGTACGGTAATGTCTTCGAACCGTACGGTCGGACGTTTAACGTCGACAATGACGGTTGTAGATCTTTCCGGCAATCCGATCGGCGGTTATGTTCAGGAAGGACCGTTATTGGATTGGAACGGTCGGATCATCGGCAAGGTGGATCCCGAAGGTCAGCCGATAAGCTTTAAGGGTGACGCTTTAGGGTGTTTAACGCCTGACGGCACGGTATTGAACGACGACAATGAAATTATTGCTGCGGTATTGCCGCGAGGCAACGTGGTCGGTCCCCGTTGCGGATTGATGGGGCGCGTTATGCCGGACGGCAGTGTTGCCGGACAGGTTGAAGGTCGCATTTTGCCCGATAAGACGTTTTTGACGAAAGACGGCGTTATTGCGGGGGCGTTGATGCGCAACAGCACGGCGGTAGGTCCCGGATGCAAAACGTTGGGTTATGCGAATTTGGACGGCGACGTTGTAACGACGCGCGGGGAACGTGTCGGCTGTTTGACGGCTTCGGGCGATGTTTTGAACGATGATATGGTTTCCGTCGGGCGCATTTTCGATACGTCGACGGTTGTCTCGATGGACGGCAGAGTTATCGGGATTGTCAACGATGCGGGCAAAGTTATCAACCGCCGTTCGGAAATATTGGGCTGTATGGATCCGTATAAGCTGAACGTTACGGACAAGAACGAACCTTTGGGAGCATTGATGCCCAAAGGCGGCGTGATTGACCGCGAAGGGCGAACGATAGGTTCCGTGATGCCCGATGCGACGGTTGTGAATGCCAAAGGAGCGGTTATCGGGCGAGTGGCGCCGGACAAATACGTTACCGACATGGGCGGTCAGATTATTGCCCGAGTGGCGCCGTATGACGGCGTTGCGTTGAAAGCGGCGTGCACTCCTGTCGGCAGAGTTTTGATTGACGGGCGTTTGGTTGATTCTTCGTTCAAGCGGACGGGATATGTTCAGATGAACAATACCGTTGTCGACATGAAGGGGAACTTTGCGGGCAGAGTTGCTTTTGCGCGATCCGGTATCAACGCCAAGAACGAATATCTCGGCCCTGTGGACGACACGGGTACGATGTATAACGACAAAGGCGAAAAGATCGGCTGTTTGCGTCCTGACAATTTGTTGGTAACGCAGGATAACCGCTTTATGGGGACGCCTTTGGCGGAGGGGATGGCGATTGACGAAACGTCAGCGTTAAAAGGACGCGGCAATTCAGTCGGCGTTGCTCAGAATGTTGCGGGGACGGAAACGATAGGTAAAGTTGCTGCGACGACATACATTTTGGATGACGAAAAGAAAATTATCGGCGGCGTATTGCCCGTTGCGGCGGATGTTTTCGATATAGAGAACAGCAATCTTATCGGTCGTGTTTTACCTGATGCGACGGCTTTAGACATGCGCGGAGGCTATTTGGGAAAATTGCAGCTTCCGGACGGCAGCGTTGTGAACAAAGACGGAAAAGTCGTCGGTCGAATTTTTGTCGGCATGAGACAGGTTATCGGACCGAACGGCGAGATTTTGGGTGTCCTGATGCCCGACGGCAGTGTCGTTGACGCGTCGGGACGCGTTATCGGCAAAGCGGACGTCAACGGTCGCGTCGTTGATCTGGACGGCAATGTGATCGGTGAAGTCATTCCCGTCGGCAAAGCCATATTAGGTCCTGACGGCAAAGTTATCGGCTATGTCGGACCGAACGGTGAATTAGTGGATGCGGACGGCAATCCGATAGGATTAAAGGGTGCGATAGTTCCCGACAGATTTATCGGACGTCCCGTGTACGGACCGGACGGCACGTTGTTGGGCTATGTCGGCGAAGACGGATTGGTTCGCGATGCGGACGGCAACGTGATCGGTCGTGTTTTGGCGGACGGCAGCGTTGTTGATATGGACGGCAATGTGATCGGTCATGTTGCGCCTGCGGATATGGTCGGGCGTGCGGTTTACGGGCCGAACGGAGAATTGCTGGGCTATGTCGGCGAAGACGGACTTGTCAGGGACAAAGACGGCAATGTGATCGGTCGTGTCATGCCTGACGGCACGGTTGTCGATATGGAAGGCAACGTAATCGGTCAGGTTGAACCGCCTGCGGATATGATCGGGCGTGCGGTTTACGGACCGAACGGAGAATTGCTGGGCTATGTCGGCAAAGACGGTCTTGTCAGGGACAAGGACGGGAATATTATCGGCCGTGTTTTGGCGGACGGTACGGTTGTTGATATGAACGGCAACGTGATCGGTCAGGTTGAACCGCCTGCGGACATGATCGGACGCCCTGTGTACGGACCGAACGGAGAATTGCTGGGCTACGTCGGCAAAGACGGACTTGTCAGAGACAAGGACGGCAATATTATCGGTCGCGTGCGTGCGGACGGTACGGTTGTCGACATGAACGGCAAAGTCATCGGTCAGGTCGGCGCATCAAAAGCTTTTGTCGGCAAGCCTGTGTACGGACCGAACGGAGAATTGTTGGGTTACGTCGGCGAAGACGGCTTGGTTCGGGATGCGAACGGCAATATTATCGGTCGTGTTTTGGCGGACGGTACGGTTGTTGATATGAACGGCAGGATTATCGGCAAAGTCGCGGGCAGTTATGCGGCGGGCGGTCAATTTGTCGGGCCGGACGGAAAGATGGTCGGTTATACGGTTTCCGACGGTTTGGCTTTGAATTTTGAAAACGCCGTTTTAGGTTCCATCAATTCGGAAGGCTCCGTTATCAATACGGACAAAAAGGAAATCGGGCGCTTAACGCCGTATGATGCGATTGTCGATAATTTGAACAGAGTTATCGGAACTGGGATTGTCAACGGTGTTCCCGTCGGTCGCTCTTGCAAGCTGTTGGGATCGGTTGCTTCGGACGGCACCGTTCGTGCGAAGGGCGGGGAAGAAGTCGGCAAGATTTCGTTTGATCGCGGGATATTGGACGCCAACAACAATTTAGTCGGTATTGTCGCTTCGCAAAACGGAGTTATTAACGCTCCGTGCAAGACGGTCGGTCAATTGGGGTCGGACGGCAAAGTTACGGATACGAAAGGCGCGGCGTTAGGCTGTATTACTTTTGACGGAACCGTGACGGATGCCAACGGGAAACGCGTCGGTCGCCTGATTCAAAAAGGCGAAACGGTAGGTTTTGACGGACAGGCGATCGGCAATGTTGTCGCAAACGGCGAAGTTTTGGACGATCAGGGACGTTCGATCGGATGTTTTTCAACGGAAGGCGCGGTTGTTGATACAAAGAACAAACTGATCGGTGTCAGTTCCGCATGGAAGAACGTCGTTAATATGCAAGGCAAGATCGTTGGTCGCGTTATCGGCGGCAAATATATTGTGGAACCGACGTCCGGAACGTCCGTCGGCGTTCAGAACGATGCGGGCGAAATGACGGACAAAGCGGGTAAAAAGATAGGCGTTCTTGTTCCGTACGGACGCCGCGTCATTGCTCGTGACGGGCGGATTGTCGGTTCGGTTTTGCCTTCGGGCAGAGTTGCGACGGACGACTTGAAAGAAGTCGGTTATGTGACGGCATCAATGCGTGCTTTGACGGACGAACGCAAATTTTTAGGGCGTGTCGTTCCTGTCGGAGAAATGTGTAAGAACAAAGACGGCGATGTCGGCCCCGTTCATTTCGACGGAACGATTGTGAACGAAAACAAAGAGGTTTTGGGACGTTTGCTTGCCGACGGTCGCGCTTTGGGTAACGACGGGAAAGAATTGTGCCGTATTACGCTGATGGATACTCAGGATGATGCTTCGGCGATACAGGCATTTATCGGCAAACCCGTGTACGGTCCCGACGGGAAACTGTTAGGGTATGTCGGAGCGGACGGTTTTGTCCGAGATGCGAACGGGAATATTATCGGCCGCGTTATGCCCGACGGGACGGTTGTTGATGACGGCGGAAATATTATCGGTCAGGTCGGAGCTCCTGCGAATATGGTCGGTCGCCCCGTGTACGGTCCTGACGGGAAACTGTTGGGTTATGTGGGCGAAGACGGTTTGGTTCGCGATGCGAACGGGAACATTATCGGTCGTGTGATGCCTGACGGGACGGTTGTTGATTTGAACGGCAATGAAATCGGCAAAGTAGCTTTACCCGAAACGGTCAGAGCGGCGATCGGTCGTGACGGCAAATTTTTGGGATTGGTCGGTGCTGACGGATATTTGCGGGACAAGGACGGGAATATTATCGGACGGGTTTTGCCGGACGGGACGGTTGTCGATTTAAACGGCAACGTGATCGGTTCCGTTTTGGAAGGCGAAGCGATTCGGGATGCGGACGGGAATATTATCGGGATCATAATGCCGGACGGACGCGTTATGGATTTGAACGGCGTTGAGATCGGCAGGATTGACGCAGACGGGAATATTGTTGATGCGGACGGCAATCTGATCGGGACGTGGAAGGGCGGAGAGTTTGTTGCTCATGGCGATACGTTAAAGCCCCGTTTTGTTTTTGACAAGAACGGCAAAAGGATAGGTATTGTTTTAGGAGACGGTACGGTTGTTGACGAAGACGGCAACATTATCGGGGTTGTCAACGAAGACGGAGAGATTTTGGATGCTGACGGGAACGTGATCGGATTTGATTACGATCCGACGCGGGACAGATCCGATGCGGGAAAGAAGAAGGGACGGGATGTTTCGGTTATGGGACGTTTTGATCCTGAGGCCTATGGTCAATACCGCAAAGATTTGGGTGCGGGCGGCGGTGTCGGTCGCGGGGAACGTTACGATCCCGTGCGCATGGCACAGCTTCAGGCGATGCAGATGTCCAGACGCCGCACGATGACGATGGGTGTTTTGGGGACGGTAAAATCTCCGCAACAAGTCGAACAGGAACGTCTGGCGCGGCAAAAGAAAAGTACCGGCTGGGAATCGCAAACGGTTCAAAAGACGATATCGTCGTATCGTGTTGATATGGATCGCATGATTTTGGCGGATAAGGCGATACCTGCGGTTTTGACGCGTTCTTTGGATTCTCGTTTTCCGGAAGTTCCGGCATCGGCGATTGTTGAGCGGAACATATATTCGGAAAGCGGTCGAAAAATCATTATTCCTGCGGGCAGCCGTTTAATCGGCGAAATAGTTCCGGGCGGAGGCGAAGGCGAAGAAAACAATCTTGCGACTAAGATGAATATTTCTTGGAAGCGCTTGATTCGTCCGGACGGAGCGGCATTTTTCTTCCAAGACGAAGCCTCTTCGGGTGATGCGCAGGGACGCGGCGGTGTTTCGGCATATTTGGATTTGCAGTTAATCAAGCGTTTCGGCATGCCGACATTGTCGACGGTTATTTCTTCGGCGATTTTGTATTTGTCGGCGTCCAACGATAAGCCGACCCTGTCCAGCGACGGCGAAGTGGCGTTAAGCGAACGTCAGGAAGCGGCTCAGGATGCCAGAACGAACTTTTCAGATCAGATGGATCAGATGTTCCAAGACGTTTTGGATGACTTAAGCAAACTGATGCCTGCGGTATATGTTCCGTCAGGGACGAGAATTACCGTTTTTGCCAAGACGGATTTGTGGTTAAGAAGCGAACAGGATCCGCCGGAATCGACGCTTGAGAAAGGCGATACTTTGATTGATAATAACCCGAACGACGATGAAGGCAGCGGCGGGTTGACGGCAGATTCCGGTGCCGGCGGCACAGGAGCGACCGATGATCCGAATGCTCCGCCTCCTGCGGCATATTCTCCGGATCAGTTGCAACAACAGCAGCAGGTTTATTACGGTCCGGGCGGGCCCTATATGGCAGGCGGAATGCAGGGAGGACAACAACCCCAGAAAGGCGGAAGCGCCTTGATCGGTCAGCAACCTGTCGGCGCCTATCCGGCATACGGGGCATATCCTGCACCGGCGTATTATTATCCTCCGGCCGGAGCAGCAGCTCAACAACGCCGTGCAGGGCCGACGGCTCAACCTGTGCCGTTGCCGCAACCGTCGTCTTCGTCAAACTCGGGAAGTTCGTCGCAGTCTTCCGAAGACCCCGTTCCCGAATTGTTTTAACGAAAGGAGTTAAAACGATGTCAACAAGCGCTTTTAAGGTGTTGGAATCGACGTTAAGATATTTGTCTTATTGGTATGAACAGGACAATGTCGAAGAAATAGCCATTAACCGTCCGAACGAAATATGGTTGCGATTGCGCGGGCGGCGGGCATATCCTTGGGCATGCCAGCAGGATAACAACCTGTCGCGTACGTATTTGACGGACATTATGCATATTATCGCAAATACGTACGAATTGCCGTTTGATCCGGAACAAGGCTCTCCCGCAGTGTATGCCACTTTGCCGGGAGACCACCGTTTTACGGGAATTGCCGGACGAAACGTGATGTATGATAACGAAGATTTGACGGGCGGTATTGCCATGTGCGTCCGTGTTCATTCCGATGACGTGAAGTTCGGATTGGGGGATTACGGCTTAAAAGCCGGAGAAAGGCTTCAAAAGCTGAACAAACTTAAAGAAGTCGAAAATCCGGAAGATCCGTATGAACGTTTGATTTTATCCATCAAGCGCGGCGACCATATTCTGGTCAGCGGTGCAACGGCAACCGGTAAAACGACGTTTTTGAATAACCTTTTGACGATTTTAGATATTCATAAACGGGTTATTACGATTGAAGATACCCGAGAATTGTTGGTTCCCCATCCGAATCACGTCCATTTGGTTTTGTCGCGTACGGAACAAACGAACACGATGACGTATCCGAAGCTGATTGACTTGGTCGTGCGTTTTACGCCGGATGCGATTATCGGCGGCGAAATATCGACCGCGAATGCGGGGGCGTTGTGGGAATTGATGGGATCAGGGCATGATAACTGCTTTGCGACCATTCACGCGGAAAATTCCGAAGCGGCATACAAAGCGTTTACGGATCGTATTTTGCACTGTTACCCGACGATTGACCGAGAAAAAACAATTGCCGAAATGCATGAAAAACTGCGTGTGGTTCAGATTAACCGTCAGGGCAACATCCGTGCGGTTACGGAAGTGACTTAAAAAAACGGGTGCCGAAAGGCGCCTGTTTTATGTTTGTTTCGGAACGGTTACATATTGTTCTGAGAAGGATTTTGTTCTTCGGATTTTTTTTGCTGTTCTTCTATGCGGCGTTTGCTCTGTTCGTTTAAGCCGCGCGCGATATTCATATTGATATTGATAAGAGTGTCCAAAGCTTCGGGAGAAGGTTTGGCAATAATGGCAAACGTTTGTTTAAAGATGAACGTTGCGAGATTTGCGATATTTTGTTTGATTTCGACGGGCAAAGGATTTGATTCGTCGCAGACGTCGGTAATAAAGATAGTCCATAATTTACGGTTTAGATCCAAAGCTTCTTGTAATTCGGCGGATTTTTCGTTCCAATTTTCTTTGATATTGTTCAGGCGGGAAGCCGTTCTGACCAAAGCTCTGGCTTCAAGCTCGTTTTGCGGTTGTGCGGACGTTTCCGCAGCGGCGTAGGGATTGAGTGTCATGAGAAAAAAGGCTCCTTTAATAAAAACAACGCTATTTTATCCTAAAGCGTATGAAAAATCAAAAAAGTCTGATAAATTAAATTTTACGGACAACAAGTTAACGATGGGTTGAAAAATGGAAGACACGGAAAAACATGCGGCATGGGCAGGCGAATTTAATAAAGATACGGTTACATACCGTTTTATAGAGCTTTCCATGACGGTTTTGGAGGCGGCGTTTGAAAGCGACGAAGGATTGTTCGATAAATACGCCGAATGGATGAATACGGTTTTGCAGGATGATAATCCCGAGGAAAAACAGGAGGAAAAGCAGGAAGAAGCTCCAAGTCCTGTAATGTTGTATGAATTTACATCTGAGGATGAATCGACGGTTCGGGTTTATGCGATACCGAAGCCGAAGGAATTTTTTGTATTATTTCGCCGTGCGGATTTTGAAACGTCGGTTTCGCTGTTGTATGACACGGAACGGATGGATATAGACGTTGCCCGAATAGTTAAATTTTCCGGAAATACGTCAACGGCATTGGCATGGGCGGAAGCTTTTAAAGCGATGCTGGACGATATGCTGGTCGGACAGATGCAGGGGAACGAAGAAGAATGAAAAGAATAACGGTATTATGTTTTCTTGCTCTTGTGATGGGGGCGGTGTTGCCGGCACAGGCGCAGCAAAAGCAAAAATTGCCGTATCCCGTCAAAGTGTGCGGCGGCGCGGAATCAAGCATTGATGCTCCGATGCGCATAGCGGGTTTTACGGATTATGCGCCGTTTTTATGGATTAAGTATGATCCGAAGGCGAAAAAAAATCAGGAATATTCATATCACGGTTTTATTGCGAAGCCGTTTATGGCGGCGATGAAAGATATGGGCATTGTATATGTTCGCGCATTAAATCTTGATAATTATGACGATGCGCTGATGGCGGCGAAGAACGGCAAGCTTGACATAATGATGGCCACATATTTTCAGGGCAAGGAAGAGGAGTTCGTTGATTATGTTTATCCCTCGTATTTCGGCAACCATATGGTTGTTGTTTCGCGGGAGGATAAAAAAGTCGTCGTCAATGATTTTTCGGGGCTCAGCGGTAAAATAGGCGTTTTAAGAGAAGAAGAAGGCGTCGAGCCTCTGATACGCGGATTGCTTCCCAGCGACACGAAGATCCGTGTTGTCAGAGGCGCGGAAGCGGCTTTTAAAATGCTGATGTCGGGCGAAGCGGATTTCATGATTACCAGCCCGTATGCGGCTGTTGCCGAAGCGCGCCGCTTTAAGATTTGGAAAGACGTTTACATCGGCGAAAAATCAATGCGTCTGATTCAATTGTTTATCTCGTTTTCCAAACGCTCAAGATGCCGCTATTTTAAAAAGACGTTTGCTTACGAGTTTATGAAATATTTTAAAGACCCCGCCGAACGCGAAAAAATGATGCAGGCAGCCATAGACGAATGGGTTGAACTGCACAAGGACGAACCGCCGTTGCAGTACGAAAAGCCTGGATCGGCTCCGTCGGGAACGTCTCAGCCGTCTGCGGTTTCTGCCGAAACGACTGCAGCGCCGTCCGCACAGCCGGCTGTACAATAAAAAAAGAGCCCGAAAGGGCTCTTTTTTTAAAGGTAATTTAACAAAGACAACTGGTTAACCTGAGAAATAACCGCGTATGAAATGTTCAGGTTTTGAATTTCCTGCAGTAACATTGTAACAGCTTCGGTTTTATCGACGGTTTTAATGTCGCTGATATAATTTGTCAGGCTGTTTTGCAGGCTTGTTTGATTGTCAATCGTGCTTTTGACGGTATCCAGCTTGCTGACGACGGAGTACTGTATTGCCGTGATATCGCCGTTCGGTTCTTTTGAATTCGGACGGGATTCCAGAGCTTCGTCCAACAAATCCAAAGACTCCATAACGCGGTCATACGCTCTGTTTTCGTCAACCTCGTCCAAAGTGTCGAGCGGGTTGCGCGTATCAAGCAGATTTCCTTGCGCGATATTTCCCATGGCGCGGAACAGTTTTTCAAATCCCGAAGATTCCGCCGTCACATTTAATTCAATGGAGGTCGTTTCGTTCAACCTGTGAGTAGAGGAAAGCGAACCGCCCGAATAATATGATTCGGAAGTTACGGATTGTATGCCTGTTGCGGCGAATTGAGCAGAATCTCCGTATTTCGGGAAATTTTCGGTTTTGACGGTCAACGTGTTTCCGTCATCCGATACGCCGAGTATGGTGTAATTTCCGTTATAAGAAGGATTGACGTCGCTTAAATTCAACATGGAGCTGACAGGATAAGTTCTGGCGATGGTTACGCCCGTTCCGTTCGTAATCGTCTGGTCGACATTGACGGGCGTTTCGTCGGAAAAGGTAACGGTTCTGCCGTCAGAGGAAACGGATTCGATATATTTTGCGCCGTTATTTCCGTCGGCGCCCTGAACGATGATGGTTCCGCCCGGTTTTAAGTGTGAGAAGGCACCGATGACCGTTGAAGACATTTGATTTTTTGCGGCGCTGAAAGAAATGTTTCCGGTTTTCAGTTCGCTTCCTTTCATGGTATCGGCGATAAATCCGTGAATATCGGAATGCGTTTGCAAAGTAACGGTTCCAGCCGTGATGTTTCCGCCCGTTACGGGAGTATCGGACGAAATTTCAAGCGTTCTGCCGTCGGCGGAAACGTTTTTAACGTAAAGGGTTTGAGTGTTTCCCGCGCCGTCATCCAACGTAATGGTCTGTCCCGGTTTGATTTTTGCAAAAGTATCCGCGTCTGCGGCGGTAATCGTATTTGCTCCGGCATCAACGGTCAGGTTGTTTGCGCCGGCTTGTATGGTATAAGTTTCAAGAACCGCGCCGACGGGATTTAATGCGGATATTGTTCCTTCGGTTGTGCTTTGGCGGAAAATGACGTCGTCAAGGGCGATGCCCGTTCCGTCAATGGATTCTTCGACGACGGGGTCTTCAAAGATGATTCTGGAGCCGTCAGGAGAAATTTCTCTAATGACTTTTGTTCCGTTATTGTTTGCGGTTCCGGTGATTTCGATTTCGCCGCCCGCCTGCAAGTCAAGAAAGCTGCCCGGAGCACCGTTCAGAGAATAAACGGTTTCGCCCGTTTCGGGGTCGGTTTCGACACGGAAATCCAAAGAAGAGGAAACGTTAAAACCGTTTAATCCCGCGCCTTGCACCGTTCCGTCCGTAACGGGCGTGGCGTCTTCAAAGGTAACGGTGGTTCCGTCGGCGGAAACGGATTTGATGATTTTTTCTCCGTCATTTGCGCCCGTTCCCGTCAGGGTAATTTTGCTGCCTGCGGTCAGGTTTGAAAAGCTGCCCATATTGGCGGCCGTCATGGTATTGTCCGCCGCGCTGAAAGTAATGTCTCCCGTTGCCGTTCCGTTGATTGTGGGACGAATGGTGCCGTTGGCGTTCATTTCAAAAAAGTTTTGGGCGAATTCCAAACCTCCCGTAACGTCGTCGCCCGTTTTTACGGAAGACAGATCCGCACTGCCGCTGGTCGGGAAAGTAACAAAGTTTCCGTCAAAGACGGCTTGGAATTCTTCCAAAGTCGTGTAAGGGAAATCGACGGGCGGAGTATTGTTTTCGCCGCCGCCGAAGATATAGACGCCGTCGACTTTCGTATTTAAGAAATAAGCGATTTGGCTCATGGCTTCGAACGCGGCATTTTGAATGCGTTGAATATTTGCCAATTCCTCTTCGGTCGGCATTTCGGGAGGATCGACGGAATAATCGGGCGTCATGGCTTTTAAGTCTTCGGAAGAAAAGTCGCGCAATTCGTTTCTGAAATCCAACATCACGGTACGGATGGAATCGATGGCTTCTTCCTGGGCTTCCAGCGTTGTTTGCGTAATTTTATTCGTTTCCAAGAATTTCGATACGCCCGAGTACTCGTTTTCCAAAGTTAACAGACGGTAAGTCGTCAATCCGTATTTGTCATAAGAATCGTAACGTTGTCCCGTTGTCGCCTGATAACTGGCATCATTGACACGGGATTGCGTTGCGCGCATGCGCGTCATGTAAAGGTTATAGGAAGCCGTTGTCGGGACTCTTGTTACCATTGTTGCCTCCTTTAAATCATATTATCCAGAATTTCCAACAACGCCACGGCGGTGGACATTGCTTTTGCGGCGGCGCTGTAGGAACGTTCGTACATTAACAGATTTGCCAGCTCTTCGTCCAGATTGACGCCGCTGACTTCCTGTTGTTTTGAATAAAGCGTTTCGACCAAATCGGACTGATAGCTGACTTTGCTGTTGACGGAGCTTAAATCCGTTGCAAGCCCGCTGACAATCGAAGACGCATAATCAGCCAAACATCCCGTTGTTCCCGAAAAACCGCCCGCCGCGTCAAAAGTGATGGTCTTTGTAAAGACGGCGGTCATTTCGTTGGCAATGCTGTTGTCGGTGTTGCTGACGAAGTAGGATTGAGTTTCCTGACTGTATTGAACGGTTCCCGTATTGAGCTTTCCGGGAGTTTTAACGATGTCGTCGCGTACTTTCAGGTCTGCGGCATATCCGGCTCTGGATACGTCCAACCCCAGAAATTCGGTTAATCCGCCCGCGCCCGTTTCCGTAATTTCCATTTGTTCGTTGTTGCAGTTGATAATGCGCAAACGGTATCCCGAACCTTCCTGAACGTATTGAGCTTCGATTTTGCCCTGCAGGTTTTCGTCGGCATTGATTTTGTCGGCGATACTGCGCAGGTCGTCACCGATGTTGATGTCGATTGATCCGAAATCGATGCCGTTCGTTTTGTCGGAAAAATGAAGGGTCGTCGTTCCTTTTAAGGGGGGATGAACACCGTAATCGATGATTTTTGAATCATAGACGGTGTCTTCGCTGGTTTTAATGATTAAATCGTTTAAACCGAAGAAGTTTGAAAATCCCTGATAAGACTTGTCAACGGTTCCGTCGCCGTCGGCGTCAAAACCGATCGTAACGTCTTTTTGTTCGGCGCCGTCCAGATAAGACGTTTCGTCGCGGAAGGAAATCGAATATTCGCTGCTGCCCAGATCGATGGACAATTTGCCTTCGTCATTGACGGTTACGGTCGCGTTTTCCAGATGAGGTCCCGTTGCGCCGGTTCTGAGCCATGCCTGAATGGTGCTGGTCAAAGACCCCGTTTCTGCGGGGTGGTCGGCGGCGTTATGGATGGCACCGCTTGTAAAGTCCAGATCGCCCGTCAGGCTGGCGCTGAAAGCTTCTTTGCCGTCGGCGTCGAACAGGACGATTTTTACGTCTCCGCCCGAAATCGTGATTTGCTGCAAGGGATCGTCCGGACCTGCCGAAGACGTGTCGATGAACGTTCTGGTTCCCGTCATGGCATAGCCCATGTTGGGATAATTTGTGCCTTTGTTGTGGACTTGGTTTAATTCTTTTGTCAGGTGGTAAGCCAGTTCGTCCAGTTCGTTTTGTTTTTCGGGCAGAGTTTTGTCGCGCATTTCGATAAGACCTGCCAGTTCGCCGCTTTTAACTTCTTTTGTGATATCGAAAGAGCCTGCGAACAATCCGTTGATTTGCCCGCCCGAATAAGTCGTCAGACTTCCCGTTTGCGAAACGGAAGTATGAGAAACGACGACGGGATCTTTATCCAACAGAGGCTTGCCGCTTTTTGTCATGATGACGGTTTCACCGCTGGAACGTTCATAAGTCTGGATGTCCATGATTTCGGACAATCTGGTGATTAACAGGTCGCGCTGATCTTTGTAATCGTCGCTGGAGGTAACGGCCAAAGCTTCGGTACGCACGATGTCGTCATTCAACTTATCCAGCTCGGCAAGAATTTCCGTGGCTTCTTTTGCCAGAGCTTCGATTTGTTTATCGACTTCCAAACGACTGGCTTGGATTTCGGAATTCAGTTTTTGAATTTTGGACAGGGCTGTTTGCAGGCTGTTGACGGTTGAGCCTTGAGCATTCAGCTTGTCGGTGTCGACGCCCAAGCTTTCAAAAGCGGTTTGCATGGACGAGAAATTATGAGACAGCGACGACGAAGACGACGGCGATCCCATCAAATCCTGCAAATTTCCGAGATAATATGATTTTACGGTTGAATATTGGAGAATTCCTGCTTCCGTCCTCAGGCTTTTCAGCATATTTTCGTCGATTTGGCGTGTGCTGAGCGCGCTGATGGCGCCCGAACTGCGTCCGTCGTACAAGACCAGCGTGGACTGCTTATAGACTTTGCGGGTATAGCCTTCGGTATTGACGTTAGAGATATTGCTGGACGTCAGGTCGATGGCGTTTTGCGACGTTTTAATCCCGTTCAGGGCGCTGTTCATGGCGAGGGACAAAGACATGGCGGTATCTCCGTTACGTTTTTATAAGACTTGGTTGAATGTCAGGGCGGCGGGGTTTCCGTTATCGGTTTCGACTTGCCCCTGTTGTGTGTAGAGCGAAGTATTTTTGCTTTGTTCTTTGACGTCCTGAACGATGGCGCCCATCAGACGCGACGTGGCTTCGATGTTGATTTTCAACAGCCGTGCATTTTCTTCGGTCAGCCCGTTGAGGGTCAGAGCGGCTTTTCTAAAGACCTGCTTTTGCGGGGCGGGCAAAGCTTTCAAGACGTCGGGATGTTCGGAAAAATAAGCGAACGCCTGCTCATAGGCTTGAGAAACGGTTGTTTTTTGTTCCAGCAACCCTTTGCATTCGGACTGGCGCTGTTGTTTGAGCAGGGAATTTTCCTTTTTTAAGATTTTGCACAGCTCGCTCATGACGGCCAGCATGTTGTTGAGTTTTTTTTCGGGAAAAGCACTCATAAGGAGCCTCCATCTGTTTTAGGGGCGCTTTGCAACGCGGGAGCGGATTCCTGTTGTTGCAACAGCTGCGCCATGATTTGATCCGTGATGCCGATGCCGCCGGCTTTGGCCATCATTTTTCCGTATTCGTCAATCATCATGGAACGGTATATTTTTTCGGCATTTCCGCCGCCGAACGTTTCATTGACGGGGACGGTGGCGTACATGTGTTCGAACATTTGCGATATGAAGAACGCTTCAAAGTCCTGAACGGCTTCTTTAGTTTTTTTATCGGCGGGATTTCCTTTGATTTCGGGAGCCTGCTTTTGCTGTAAAGCGGCTTGGGTCAGGAAATCCTGAGGATTTGCAACGTCGTTTATATTCATCACATCACCTCGATTTCAGCCTGTAAGGCGCCGGCGGCTTTGACGGCCTGCAAAATACTGATCATGTCGCGCGGTCCGACGCCCAAAGCGTTCAGCCCGTCGACCAGTTCCTGAAGGGACACGCCGCCTTTTAAGACGTTCAGGCGGTTTTGAGATTCTTCATCGACCTGAATATCCGTGCGGGGAACCGTAACGGTTTCGCCCGTTGTGGAGAACGGAGCGGGTTGTGAAACCTGCGGCGTTTCCGTGATGCGGATGGTCAGATTTCCCTGAGCGATGGCGATCGGGTTAATTCTGACGTTTTCGCCGATGACGATAATGCCCGATTTTTCGTCAATGATGACTTTTGCCGAGTTGTCGGGTTCGACTCTGAGCTGTTCGATTTCGGTTAAGACTTGGATGATATTGTCTTTTTTGTCTCGGGGCAGGGTAAGGCGGACGGTGCCGGAATCGATGGTCGTCGCGGCGGTTGTTCCGAGGTAGGAATTGATTGCCGAGCTGATTCTTGCGGCAGTGGTGAAGTCGGGATTTCTCAGAGCGATTTTCAAAGATTTTTGTGCGGCGAAATCGAATTGGATTTCACGTTCGATGATGGCGCCGTTTGCGATGCGTCCGGTTGTCGGGACGCCTTTTGTGACGCTTTGAGCGTTTCCTTCTGCGGTGAAACCTGCGATGGCGACCTGACCTTGAGCGATGGCATAGACTTCGCCGTCCGCGCCGACAAGAGGCGTAACCAACAAGACGCCGCCCTGCAAGCTTTTGGCGTCGCCCAAAGCGCTGATGGTGACGTCAAATCTGGTTCCCTGTCTGGCAAAGGGGGGAAGCTTTCCCGTAACCATGACGGCGGCGATGTTTTTGGATTTGATTTTTCCGTCTCTGGTATTGACGCCCAAACGTTCCAACATGCCGATCAAGCTTTCTTCGGTGAACGCCATGGACGAAATATTGTCGCCCGTTCCGTTCAAACCGACGACCAGACCGTATCCGATCAGGGGGTTGTCGCGAATTCCTTCGATATCGGAAATGTCTTTGATTCTGGAATTGGCGCAAGCATCGGATATATTGATCAGGAACGCAACCGTCAGCGCTGCGGCGAAAAGGGCGGCGCGCTTGGCTGTTTCAGTCATTTTTTTATAAGTATCGAACATATTGACCTCTGCCTGTGGCGAAAAAACCTGATATAACGGATGCATTATTTGTGCCAATTTTCGATACAGATTGAAAAAAGATTAACATATTGAAATTATGTAAAAATTTAAAGTTTCGGTCAGACAGGCATTTCGGATAAAGGCAATTTTTGCCGTCTTTTCAAATTGCGGAAAACAAGATAGTATAAAACAGGAAAAAACATATTTTGGGGAGAAAGTCGTGAGCATAGGCAAAGTCGGGTCAACGGGCGGAATAAAAGGCGTTTCCGGCTCTAAAAAAACGTCTTCGGCGCAATCGTCGGGGGGCGTTGAATTTTCATCTTTTTTGGGCGGGGCGGCGGATGTTTCCGATACGTCTTCGACGCTGGGCGCTTCGGCGGTCGGCGGTATCGAAGCTCTGTTGGCGGCGCAGTCGGTCGGCGACGCTTTAAGTGACGGCGGGCGTAAAAAACGCGCGGTGGAACGCGGCAATACGTTGTTGGATCGCTTGGAAGAACTGCGGTTGGCGATTTTGGACGGAGTTATTCCGAAATCGCGCTTAATCGAGCTGGCACAAATGTTGCGCGAGCGCCGCGAAGAAGGGCTTGACCCTTCGTTGAGCGCTTTGTTGGACGACATTGAATTGCGCGCCGAAGTCGAATTGGCAAAACTTTCAAGGAATGTTTGACTTTTTTGCGCCGTTCGGTGTAAAAGGAAAAATCATTTTTTCAATTACGGGGACTTTTTCATGGGAATTGATTTACCGAAAGGCTATAAGCCGTCTGCCGACGAACCCTTTATGAATGATATGCAGCGCGAGTATTTTCGCCGCAAGTTAGTCGCCTGGCGTGAAGAGTTGCTTCAGGAATCCGAAGAAACCCTGGATAATTTAAAAGAAGGCGGCATGACCGTTCCTGATATTTCGGATCGTGCTTCTGCCGAAGCCGACAAAGCGTTGGAACTGCGTACCCGCGACCGTATGCGCAAAGTTATCGCCAAAATTGACGCGGCACTGCAACGCATCGAAGACGGGTCATACGGCTATTGCGAAGAAACGGGCGAACCGATCGGTTTGGAACGTTTGATGGCACGCCCGATCGCGACGTTGACGATTGAGGCTCAGGAACGCCACGAACGCATGGAAAAAACTTACAGCGACGATTAATTTTTTTACGAATTATAAAATCGGCGGACTTTACAACGGTCCGCCTTTTTTAACTACGGAGTGTTTTTTTGTGATGGATTTTATATTGGCTTCCGCTTCTCCCCGTCGTTTGGCTTTGCTGAACCAAATCGGGGTTGCGCCGTCTGCGGTCGTTCCCGCCGATATTGACGAAACGCCCGACAAAGGCGAAATGCCCAAACGCTATGCTTTGAGGATGGCGGAACAAAAGGCGGCGGCCGTTGCGGCAAAGCATCCCGACCGTTATGTTTTGGCGGCGGATACCGTTGTGGCGTGCGGGCGGCGCATTTTGCCAAAGGCGGAAACGCGGGAACAGGCGGCGTCGTGCTTGGATTTGTTGTCGGGGCGCAAACATCATGTCAGAGGCGGAATATGCCTGATTTGTCCCGACGGGAAACGTTTGTTGCGCGCCGTTGATACGGCTGTCGTTTTTAAAAGGCTTTCGGAAAAAGAAAAAAAATCGTATCTGGATTCGGGCGAATGGGAAGGCAAGGCGGGCGGTTATGCCGTTCAGGGGCGTGCCGCCGTTTTCGTCCGTCAGATATCGGGGTCTTATTCGAACGTTGTCGGGCTGTCTTTGTTTGACGTATCGGCGATGCTGTCGGGAATTGAATCGAAAAAATAAACGATGAAACGCTTGATACACAGCCGCACGCCGGCACGAGAAGCTTTGGTTTTGTTGAACGGCGATACCCCTGAGCTGTTTCTTTTGCAAGATCCGTCCGCTCTGCCCGTCGGTGCGGTTTGTTTGGCGCGCGTCGTTGATGCAAAGTTTGCGGAAATTGACGGTGTTTCTGCTTTTTTTCAAGGCGGGGCGGCGCATTATGACGCGTCTGGACGGTTAAAGTCTGACAAACTTTGCGAAGGCGATCTTTTCCTTGTTCAGGTGATTCGTCAGGCGACGGAAGACAAAGAAATCAAGGTAACGCCGAAAATATCGTTGTCTTCCCGTTATGCGGTTTTTTGCCCGACCGAGGAGGGTGTCAGCGTTTCGCGCAAGATTGACGATGACGATCGGGAACGTCTGAAAGGGATGTTTTCGGATTTCAACGGCGGGCTGATGCTTCGGACGGCGGCGGCAAAGGTTGAAGAAGCTGTTTTAAAACAAGATGTTTCGGACTTAAAATCCCTTTGGCAAGACATTCTATCAAAGGCGTTGTCGGGACAGACGGGCGTTTTATATTTTCCGGTTCCCGAAACGGACAGAATTTTGGAAGAGCGGATCGGCGAAATTGACGAGGTTTTGACCGATGACGCGCAGACGGCGGCGCGTTTGAAAAAGAAATATCCGTTTGTGCGTTATGAGCCGAAAAAGGACTTGTGGCGTTCCGAAGGGCTTGACGAAGCATTGGAAGAAGCGCTGAACGAAAAGGTGCCTTTGCCGTCGGGCGGTTCGCTGATTGTCGAAGAAACGGCGGCGTGCGTATGTTTTGACGTTAATTCGGGGGGCTCATCGCTTCGTTCCGCGAACAAAGAAGCGGCGTTGGAAATTCCGAGACAGGTTTTGTTAAAAGGGCTTAGCGGGCAAATGATTGTCGATTTTGCGGGCAGAAAAGACAAAAAAGAGCTTTCGGAATATTTGCCGATTTTAAGAAACGAAAAGGCGGGGTTAAGCGTTTGGGGGATAACGGCGCTGGGTTTGGTAGAAATGACGCGGCGCGGTGAAAACAAAAGCCTGAAAGAATCCGTCGGTCTTGAACCGACCCGTACGGCTTCAAAAATCGTACATAAGCTGTGGTTCGGAACGGTTTGCGGGGCGGTTCGCGTTTATGCTCCGACAGAAGTTTTATCGCAGGTTCGCCGTTTTTCGGCGGCGTTGTCGGAACGTTTGGGAACGAAAATCGCATTTGAAACGTCTTTGATCGTTCGCACGGAGGGAATAAAGGATGAATGAAGAAACAAACAACGTTGCGGATATGCCCGTTTCGGGGTTGAAATGTCCCGTATGCGGCAAAGAAGCCGTGATGCGCTACAAACCGTTTTGTTCGAAAAGATGTGCGGACATAGATTTGAACCGCTGGCTGACGGGCGTTTATGCGGTTGAAACGGACGAAGCGCCCGAAGACGGCGTAAACGTCTCTGAGGGGAATGACGAAAAAAAATAAAAAAGGCTCTGGACAGAGCCGATTGAATCGGTTATATATCTGTTCCGTGACGTGCCTGGGTAGCTCAGTCGGTAGAGCAGGGGACTGAAAATCCCCGTGTCGGCGGTTCGATTCCGTCCCCAGGCACCATTTTCAAGAACGCACCATTAAAGGTGCTTTTTTTATATGTATTCTAGCCTTTTAACCAATCCGATTCGCACGATTTTGAAAAGAGAAAATTTTAGCACTCGTCGGACTTTTGCAAAAGGCTTGTTAGTAAGTAAATGTGCAATCAGCTATAAGAGTAAAAGCAGATATATTGTCAGATAGATTAATAAAATCAGAATGTTTAGAAATTATAGCTTTTTCTTTTTTTGGATAGAATGTTATTAATATATATGACTGAGGATACACTGCAAAACCAACTAAATTTTTGCTATTGAGCAAAATATAAGAATCGCCTAAGTCACTAAATATTTTATTATCTTCATTAGAAAAAATAAAAGTTTGTTTTTTTGATATTTTGTCTGCAGTTTCTGTTACTTTATTTCCATTTACTTCTATTCTAAGACCTTTGAATTCACCACATTTTGCCGAGATGGGATTTTTAGCATAGCAGGGTGTCGCAATTAATAATAAAAGTAATATAAATTTTTTCATAGTAACCTCTCTTTTTAGACATGATATAAAAATAAATTTTAAATTTCAAATATATTCGTTACTTTCAAAAACATCAATTTCATTACTCTAAACCTTAAACTTATCATGGTTTTTAGTCCGATAATTGTGGAATGTTGCGCACCATTTTTTTGCGCCGTCCCGATGGGCGGCTTTTTTTGTTTCGGTTGATATATGCTTAAAAAGCATTGATAACGATAAAATATAAGTATTAGTCATATTTCCAAAAACCGATTATTTTAATTAAAGACTAACCCGAAAAAAAAGAAAGAAAGGAAAAGTCGGATGAGTAGACTGAAGATGAAAGCCTTTTGTGCGGGGCTTTCGATGGTTCTTTTTATGTTTTCAACGTTAACGACGGAGGCGCAAATGCCGCAAACAGAAGATAAATGGGACAAGGTTTTTGAAAAAAGCGACAAAGTCGACATCAAAAAAGTCAAATTCAAAAACCGTTACGGGATTGAACTGACGGGGGATTTGTATCTTCCGAAACAGGTGCAAGGCGACAAGCTTCCCGCGATAGCGGTCAGCGGACCGTTCGGTGCGGTCAAGGAACAGTCTTCGGGGTTATACGCTCAGACGATGGCGGAACGCGGGTTTATTGCGTTGGCGTTTGACCCGTCTTTTACGGGGGAAAGCGGCGGAATGCCCCGTGATGTCGCGTCTCCCGACATTAATACGGAAGATTTCAGCGCGGCGGTTGATTTTTTAAGCAATTATCCGCAAGTCGATCCCGAAAAAATCGGCATTATCGGCATATGCGGCTTTGGCGGCATGGGCTTGAATGCGGCTTCGATGGATACGCGAATCAAAGCGACGGTAACGTCAACCATGTATGACATGAGCCGTGTCAATGCGAACGGTTATTTTGATGCGATGAGCCCGAACGAACGTTACGAGCTTCGCGAAAAACTGAACGCGCAACGTACGCAGGATTTTAAAAACAGCTCGTACGCGAAGGCGGCGGGATTGCCGGATAAGCTGACGGGCGACGAACCGCAATTTGTCAAAGATTACTACGGCTATTACAAAACGCCGCGCGGTTTTCATCCCCGTTCCATCAATTCGAACGGAAACTGGAATATGACGTCGTCTTTGTCGTTTATGACCATGCCGATTTTGACGTATTCGCCCGAAATCAGAAATGCCGTTTTGATGATTCACGGAGAAAAGGCTCACAGCCGCTATTTCAGCGAAGACGCATTTAAAAAGCTGACGGGCGACAATAAAGAGCTTTATATCGTCGAAGGGGCGAACCACGTCGATTTGTACGATCAAAAAGACAAGATTCCGTTTGATAAAATCGAAAACTTTTTCAAAACGAATCTGAAATAAAAAATCAAAAAAACGACAGCCGCTCTCTTGATGAAAGGGAGCGGCTTTAAACTATTCGGATTTAACCGATTTTTTTTTATAAATTATTGAGCGCTTTTTTTATTTGCCGATTTCATTTAAGATTCCGTTAACGACTCTTTCGGAGGAAAAAATGGATTTTCAATACGAATCAAATCGTATTTTTATGTTGGATGAAAACGGTATTTTGCGAGCCGAGATAGAATTTCCCGACACCGGCGTGAATACGGTAACGATTACGCATACGTTTGTCGACGAAACGCTTAAAGGGCGCGGTATCGCGCAAAGGCTTACGGAAACGGTCGTGATGCAGGCCGAAAAAAAAGGAAAAAAGATTCGTCCCGTATGCTCGTACGCCGTTCGCTGGTTCGCCCGTCATCCCGAATATGATTACATCTTGGCGTGAGCCGTTTTTTTAAGCGCGCGGCAAAGGGTTTTATAGCTGTCGGGAATACGTTTGGATTCGGCGATTTTTTGCAAAGATTTTTGAAAGGCGGCGTCACTCAGGGGTGCCGATTTTAGAAATTCAAGCGTTTCGTTCGGAAATTTTGCGGCGCACACCGATACGGCCCATCCTTGCGCGACATAGGCATAATAATCCGTGTTTGTGACGGATATGACGGCTTTGAAAACGTTGTCCAGCCAAGGTTCGGAAATAAAGTGGCTCATTGCCAGAACGACGCCGCATCTGGCGTAAAATTCCCGTTTGTCGGATGCCAGCGCGAAAATGAACTTCCAACCGTTTTCGGGCGATTTTTTTATGCTTTTTAAGCCCGCGCAAAAAGCATCACAGATGCTCCAACAATTAACCGAGGGCAAAAATTTTTCAATGTAGGGACGCGTTTCTTCAAACGGAACGCGCGCATATCCCAAAACCATTCCTTTAAGCATCCGTTCTTCAAAGCTGTCGTCGGTTAAATTTTCAAAAGCGGCTTTCCAGTCTTTAAGGGCTTCTTTTTTGGCGATTTTTCTCAGCTCGGGCAACCGCACGCCGATCACCCCGTTCACGCCCGGCAAAAGGGAAAGCGAGAACTTTCGGTATTTTTCGTCTTGCAAAGAAAGTAAAAGTTCTTTAACGGGCGTCATTTTTGAACCTTTGCTCCAAATTTAAAAGAAACCGTTTTATGTCAAGTCCTGCGGCATATCCCGTCAATGCTCCGTTTGCGCCGATAACGCGGTGGCAGGGGATAATGACGGCGATCGGGTTTTTATTGTTTGCGTTTCCGACGGCTCTTGCGGCATTTTTATTTCCCGTTTCTTCGGCGATTTCGGCGTATGTGCGCGTTCGGGCATAAGGAATGCGCTTCAGGGCGTTCCAGACTTTTGTTTGAAATTCCGTGCCTTTTAACGCCAAAGGCAAATCGAATTCGAACAGTCTGCCGTCAAAATATGCCGTAAGCTGGGCTAGGGCTTCTTTCAGCAAGGGGGTGGTTTCTTTGATTCCCAAATCGCTTTCGGAAAGCATAAAGCCCGCGTTTGTCAAAGCGCCGTTTTCTTCGGCAAGAAAGAAATCTCCCGCGGGCAAGTGAAGTCGGACGTAACGTTTCATGTCCTTTAGGATACGGCATTTTTTTTAAGAAGGGCAAAGAAAAATTGCCCGCCGCCGCTCGTGCTGTTATATTTCCCGAAAACGGGAAAGGTGCAGGAATGATCAGGGTGTCGAATGTTCCCGCCGCATTGTCGATGACGCCGGCGGAGTTAAAGCAAAAAGTTTCGGATCTGACGGGATGGCGGGATATTTGCGAAATCAAAACGGCGAAGCGTTCCGTGGATGCACGCAACAAACGCAACATACATTTTTTGTATTCGTTTGACGTTTCCGTGTCGGGCGACGAAGAACAAGCCGTTCGCGACAGCCTTTATAAAGACGTTTTTATTTTGCACGAAGAACGTTATACGGTGCCCGTATGGCGAAGCAAAGGTCTTCGTCCCGTTGTTGCGGGAACGGGACCTGCCGGAATGATGACGGCTTTGGCTTTGGCGGAAGCAGGGGCGCGTCCGATTGTTTTGGAACGCGGCCGCCCCGTTGACAGGCGCCGTGCCGACGTTAACCTTTTTTGGGAAACGGGAAAGCTTGATCCCCGTTCGAACGTCCAGTTCGGCGAAGGCGGCGCGGGGACTTTTTCGGACGGAAAGCTCAATACGGGAATTAAGAAAGACGCCTTTACGCGCAAGGTTTTGGAAGAATTTGTCGCGGCGGGGGCTCCCGAAGAAATTTTATGGCAGGCAAAACCGCACGTCGGGACGGACAACCTGTCCGTTGTCGTCCGCAATATCCGTCGCAAAATCATCGAAGCGGGGGGCGAATACCGTTTTGAAACCCGTTTATCGGACATAGAGGTCAAAGACGGCGTTTTAAGGGCGTTAACGGTTGAAAATGCGGACGGCTCCATTGAAGAAATTGCGGCGTCTGCGGTTGTTTTGGCAGTCGGGCACAGCGCGCGCGATACGTTCGAGATGCTTTTGAACAGAGGCGTTTTAATGGAACGGAAACCTTTTTCCGTCGGCGCACGCATTGAACATCCCCAATCGTTGATTAACCTTGACCGTTACGGGACGGCACGGGCTCCCGAAGGGTTGGGCGCGGCGGATTACAAGCTGGCGTTTCACTTAAACAACGGTCGTTCCGTTTATACGTTTTGCATGTGTCCGGGCGGCGAAGTCGTTGCGGCGGCTTCGGAAGAAGGGCGTCTTGTTACAAACGGGATGAGCGAATTTGCGCGGTCGAAACCGAATGCGAACAGCGCGTTTTTGGTCGGCGTAACGCCCGATGATTTCGGTTCCGACCATCCGTTGGCGGGAGTAGAATTTCAGCGTCGTATCGAAGAAGCGGCTTTTCGGGCGGGCGGCGGCGGTTACAGGGCGCCGGCGCAGACGGTCAGGGATTTGCTTCGCGGCAAAATCGGCGAGATTTCGGGGAAAGTCTGTCCTTCTTACCGACCCGGTGTCGAGCCTGCGGACTTTCGGGCGGTTTTCCCGCGTTTTGTGGTGGATTCGATTTGCGAAGCCTTAAAGCAGGCTGATAAAAAGCTCAAAGGTTTTGCGTTTCCCGACGCGGTATTGACGGCGGCTGAAACGCGCAGTTCTTCGCCCGTCAGAATGTTGCGCAATCCGGAAACGCTTCAAAGCGTCAGCATTCAGGGGCTTTATCCGTGCGGGGAAGGAGCTGGTTATGCCGGCGGAATTATGTCGGCGGCAGCCGACGGGCTGAGATGCGCCGCAAAAATCTGCGAAGCGGCTTTTTAATCTTTAACGGTTCTTTGCCGATTTTTGAACGGTATGAAGCACCATATCGTGCATGAACGCGTTTTTGAACCGTCTGAAGGAAAAAGGTTCTTTGGCGTGTTCCAGTTGTTTTTTACGGGCATCGGGGACGGCGTTCCAAACGGTTTGCAAGTCTTGGGCGCTTTTCCAACAGTGTTTTTGAAAGACGCTGCCTAATGCATCAACGCCGGCGGCATGATCCAACAGGGAAATGCCTTTTTCGTCTTTTTCCAGCCAATCTTTGGCGTTCAGGCAGACGTTTGTTCTTTTCATCAAATCGGAAATGTCATTGAATCTGTTTTCCGCGACGGCGAAAAACAACAGGTTTTTGTCGGCTAATGTACGAACCGTAGTTTCTTTATCTTTCAGCAAATCGTCCAAAGTTTCGTGTTTAAAGGCTTTGAGAGCGTTTTTCGCTTCATTTCCTTTTTCGTGCAACAAAAGCAGGTCTGAGAGGTTTTCACGGTCTTTTGCGGGGATGCCTTTGGCGCCGATGACTTCGGTTACGGCGCACCCGCGTTCTTCCATGGTTTTTAAGAACAGGGGCAACACTTCTTCGGTGCAGTCCAGATCGGGCAGGCTGACCGATTTTGCGGTTGTTTTTCCCAGATCGGCAACGATCGGGGAAATATCGGGCGTGGCGGCAGAAGCAAAGGAAATGCTTTCAATATGCGGGAGACGTTTAAATTCCGAAGCGGCTTTTTCCGCGCTGTCCGTTGCGAATGTCGCATCCGAGCACACGATATTTTCAATTGTTGCCGGCAAAACGTTTTCGCGGTTTGTGCGGTAAAGGGCGGACAATCCGTCGGTTGTCAGGGATTTTAGCGGCAATCCGGGAATAATTCCCGCTAACGGGTTTGATTGCGAGGCATTTTTCAAAACCAGTTCGGAAACGGGGTTGCCGATGATTTCGTGAACCAAAGGCAGCAAGTTTTGTTCGTTGCAATTAAATCCCAATCCCGTGATACGTTTTTGCGCCAACAGAGATTTAAAGGCGGTTTCGGCGTATCCGTCCTTTAATTTTCCTGCTTTGGATAAGTCGATCGAGGTTACGTCAGAAGCTTTGATCGCTTCGAAAAAAGAAGCTTCAATCGGAGTTTTCCTGACGGAAATAGCGTCTTGGAGCGTTATTTTTTTTATTTTTGTTTCGGGTAGGAAATCTAATATTTCCTGAAAATAAGACAAATTCGGGGCAACGGAAATTTCTTTGCAACCGTTTTCGATGATTCTGTTTTTTACTTCGTCCAGCGCCGCGCGAGACATTTCCATATGCAGGGACGGCTTTCCTGCGTTCAGCCCGGACAGAAAATCTTTGCCTTGTTTCCAGGCGGCTTTGTCGATTTCTTGTTTCAGGGCTTCATCGCTCAGGCGGGGCATAATTTGTCTTCCTTAGTTTTTATTAGAAACAGGATATCTCTTTTGGCGTTTTGTTACCAGAATTAATAAAGGGAAAAGCAATTTTTATTTTATAAGGTTTGAAACGGGAAATGAAATTCTTTTAAGGATTGTTTTTTGTTTAAAAGTATTGTATTCGCCGGCGCGTTTGTTTAGTATCCCAATCTTCGGGGGGAATTCGGTGATAATGAAAAATATAATTCGCCGCTTTCAATATAATTTTATGTTCGCCGTATTATTTACGTTTGCGGCGATACTGCCCGATTATGTGATGCAGTATTCTTCGGTTCATTTCCGGGTTGCTTTTGATCCCGTTTTTCTGGCTTCTTTGACTCTGTTCGGTTTTTTTCTGTCGTTGTCGGGCAGGGTCGTTTTCTGTGCCGTCACGCTTTTTTTAACGGTTTGTCAGATTATTCAGCTGAACTATATGGCATATTCGGGACGTCCGATCAGTCCCGTGGATATTCATAAAATCTTTGTCGAATTTCCCGATATTTGGTCTTCGGGGATGGGGGCGATCAAAGACGTATGGTTTGTAATGCCGATGGTGCTTTTAACGTTCGGCGGGACGGCATATTTCTTTTTTAAATACAGAAAACAGCTGGGGTTTTCGTTTTTGGCGGTTTTGATAGTCTTGGGAACGATGGCGGCAAAGCCGGAACGGGCATCACGGAAAACGTTAAAGCATTTTTTGCCGGCGGAAACCAGAAATTCCATTCATAATTCGTGGAATACGTTTTCATATTATCTGGTCAAAGGGCGCCTGTTACCCGAAGCGCCGATTGTTCCTCAAGGGACTTATTTGCCGGTCAGTGCGGAAAAGATAAACAAAAAAACGCCCAGAATAATCGTATTTATCATGGGCGAAAGCATGTCTTACGAACACATGGGGCTGTTCGGCTATTTTCGCGATACGACGCCGTATCTGTCAAAAATGAAACAAGACCCGAATTTCGTATACATAAAAGGTGTTTCTTCCGCGGTATCGACACATTCGGCGTTGCCGATTTTCTTTGACGTTATGAACGAACCGGGGAATCTGGATGTTTTGAAAAAAGATCCCGTCAATTTGTTTCGGTTGGCGAAACGGGCAGGGTACAAAACGCACTGGATTTCCGCACAGGATGCAAAAAATACGTACAGCATCGGCACGGATTACATAGACGATTTAAGAACCATGGAAACGACGCCGTTCCTTTATGAAAAGTTCAGGGAAGATTTTCTTGTAACGCGATTTAAAGATTTGGATTTGTCTTCCGGCAAACATTTTGTTGTTTTGCACTTCCGTACGGTTCACAGTCCGTATTGGGAAAATTACGAACACCGTGCGGACGATTTTTCCAAGTATCCGACCGAAGAAGGCAGTCGTTCGCAACGTTTGGTTAATGCTTACGACAATGCGGTTCTTTATACGGACAGCATCATTCACGATATTTTTAAAATTTTCAAAGAAAAGGAAAAGAAAGACGGCGTGTTTATGATGACGTCCGATCACGGTCAGCTTTTGGGGCAGCACGGGCTTTACGGTCATAATATATTAAAACGTGAAACGGTTTTGGTGCCGTTTATGCTTTATATGGAAAAACCCGACAAAAAGATTTATAAAGAATTGAAGGGCAAAAAGTATATTACCCATAATGAAATGGGGGAACTTCTTGCCGCCGTGATGGGATGGAAGATTAATAATCCGAACAAGCAAAGCGGAGAATTTTTCGTACACGGGAACGATATTTTTACGGATTATCCGCTGATGATGGGGAATTTTGACGCTCAGGGAGATTTTTCGCTTTCTTCGGTGATGACGTTGTCGGAATACGGGAACGCCAGAAAATATTGGAATTCGAAAAAGTAAGAGTAGAGGGGTTTCTTGATGAGGGAATTTCATAAGTCTTCGCGTTTGGACGGCGTATGTTACGAGATACGCGGTCCCGTATTAAAGGCGGCGAACAGACTGGAAGAAGCGGGGTACAAAATTTTAAAGCTGAATATCGGCAATCCGGCGCCGTTCGGATTTTCCGCACCCGAGGAAATCGTCAAAGACATGATTTTGAATTTGCCTTTTGCGGACGGGTATTCTGATTCCAAGGGCATTTTTCCCGCGCGCAAGGCGGTTATGCATTATTGTCAGGAAAAAAAGATTCCCGATGTTCAGATTGACGACATTTATCTGGGCAACGGCGTCAGCGATCTGATTTTAATGAGCATGGAAGCTTTTTTGGATAACGGTGATGAAGTATTGGTTCCGTCGCCCGATTATCCGTTATGGACGGCGGCGATACGTTTGGCGGGCGGAAATGCGGTTCATTATCTGTGCGACGAACAGTCGGACTGGTATCCCGACATTGCCGATATGGAAAGCAAAATCACGCCGAAAACAAAAGCCATAGTGGTTATCAATCCGAACAATCCGACGGGGGCGGTTTATCCGAAAGAAGTTTTGGAACGCATCGTGGCTTTGGCGGAAAAATACAAGCTGGCTTTGTTCAGCGACGAGATTTATGACAAAATCCTCTATGACGGAGTTGAACATATTTCGTTGGCATCTTTGGCGCCGGACGTTTTTTGCGTTACGTTGAACGGCGTTTCCAAAAGCTACCGTTCGGCGGGCTTTCGCGCGGCATGGATGGTTCTGAGCGGCAATAAAAAAGCGGCGGAAGATTATATTGACGGGCTGGATATGCTGGCAAACATGCGTTTGTGCAGCAATGTTCCCGGACAATACGCGATACAGACGGCTTTGGGCGGGTATCAAAGCATCAAAGACTTGGTTGCGCCGGGGGGCAGGCTTTATGAACAAAGGAACCTCTGCCACAAGCTGTTGACGGACATTCCGGGCGTTTCGTGCGTCAAAGCCAAAGGGTCGCTTTATATGTTTCCGAAGCTGGATACGGCAAAGTTTAATATTTTTGACGATCAGAAGTTTGTGTTGGATTTTTTAACGCAAAAGCGCGTGTTGCTGGTTCACGGCAAAGGCTTTAACTGGGGGGCGCCCGATCATTTCCGCGTTGTGTTTTTGCCGCGCGAAGACGATTTGACCAGGGCATTGACGGCGTTAAAAGATTTTTTGTCCACTTATCGGCAGGAGGAATAAAGAATGTTAAATCTTTTAATCAAGGCGGTTTCGCATTTTAAATTTTGGAACATTATGGTTATCGCCTGTCTGGCGACGGCGTTTGTTTCCATAGAAGTCCGTTCATTTTTAAAACCTTATTTGTCGGCGGATATTCGTTCGATTTTAAAAATGGTTCACATAACGGCGGGCTATTTGTTGGTTATATCGGCGTGCTTTCACGGTTTGGGGCGTTCGGGATATCTGGTTCGCCTGAATCGCAAAAGGCAGGAACGCAATAAAATAGCCTGATTGCGATATTGCATAATCACAGGCAACGTATTATCTATACCGTGAAAAAACATCTTGGAGGTCTGTCATGGTAAAAGTAGCCTATTTCAATGTTGATTCGATCACGAAAGCTTATTACGAAAAAAATCCGCTGAAGTCGGATGCCAAAACGGTTTTTTTTGAAAAAAGCCCTGATGCGTTGACGCCCGAAGAACTTGAAAAAGTCAAAGATGCGGAAGTCATTTCCGTTTTCGTGTCGGCGATTGACGTCGGGGAAAAGGTTTTGTCGCAGTTCCCGAAATTGAAGCTGATTGCAGTTCGTTCAACGGGCTACAACAACGTTGATATGGATTATTGCCGTTCTCACGGTATCGAGCTGGTGAACGTTCCCGGATACGGAGATTCGACGGTGGCGGAATACGCCTTTGGTCTTTTGCTGATTATTTCGCGCAAGATTAACCGAGCTTTCCATGACATAAAGAAAGGCGACGTTCGTACGGCGGATTATCTGGGCTTTGATTTAAAAGGGCGTACGATCGGTATTGTCGGAACGGGTGCCATCGGACGGTATATGATTCGTTTGGCAAAAGGCTTTGAAATGAATGTTTTGGCATACGATTTGTATCCGAACGAACAGACGGCTAAGGACATGGGCTTTACGTACGTTTCGATGGACGAACTGTTGGGCAAATCGGACATTGTGTCTTTGCACTGCCCGATGACCAAAGAAAACTATCACTTGCTGGATAAAGAAGCGTTCAAGAAAATGAAAGACGGCGCCATCGTGATTAATACGGCACGCGGCGAACTGATTGATACGGAAGAATTGTACAAAGCATTGAATTCCGGAAAATTGGGCGGCGCCGGACTGGACGTGATGGAATACGAAACGTCGGTCATTCACGATGATTTGTTTTTGGCTTCCGCAAAGGCTCAAGGGGCTGATTCCCTGTTGCGTTCTTTAATCAATCACCGTTTGATGCAACTGCCGAACGTTGTCGTAACGCCGCATGTCGCTTTTAATTCGATTGATGCGGTTCACCGCATTTTGAAAACGGCGAACGATAACATAGATTCGTTCTTGTCGGGAAAAGTCGTCAATTCCGTTTTGAAAAAATAAAGACGGATAAGCGGGAAACGCCCTTCGTAAAGAAGGGCGTTTTTTTATGGTTTTTGTTTGGCGATGATGTCTGCCAGTTCGCTGACGTATTCAGCGCCGCTTAAGGTGCGTGACAGGTTGACGCTTCTTCTGTCGTTTTCGTCGGTTTGTCGTTTTAACAATCCCAGAACGCTCAATTTATCAATGGCGCGGGAAACGGCGGGCTTGGAAATGTTAAGCTCGGACGCCAACGCGCGAACGGTATGAGGCGGCGGCGTTAAATAAACGCAAAGCAAAAGAGCGGTTTGGCGAACCGTCAAATCGGAAGCTCCGTCGTTTTTGCGTACGATTTCCAACAAAGTTCTGCGAAATACATCCAGTTCTTTAAAAGATTCGGGTTTCATTTTATTTACCTGCGACGGACATTTTATTGAAACGTAAAGTCGGAGCGTTAAAAGCATATTTAATTTCCAAATCGTCTGCGGCGATCAGGTTTTTAAACATATCTTTCAGGTTTCCGGCGACGGTTATTTCGTGGACGGGGGAGGTTATTTTTCCGTTTTCGATCAGGAAACCCGATGCGCCGCGGCTGTAGTCGCCCGTGATAAGATTGACGCCTTGTCCGAACAGGTTAGTGATATAGACGCCTTTTTTAATATCTGCGATGATGTCTGCGGGCGAACCGTTTCCGCCGTACAGCGTCAGGTTTGACAGGCTGGGATGGGGAATACCGCCCAATCCGCGCGCTCCGTTTCCCGTCGGTTTCATGTTCAGCTGTCGTGCCGATCGTAAATCCAAAACCCATTTTGTTAAAACGCCGTTGTCAACGAAAGCCTGTTTTTGCGTCGGCAATCCTTCCGCATCAAACGAGCGGGAGTTTAAACCTCTTTTGCGCAAAGGCTCTTCAATGACGGAAATATTTTCGGGAAAGATTTTTTGATGAAGGGCGTCGTTTAAGAAAGAAGTTCCTCTGGCGACGGCGGCGCCGTTGACGGCTGCCGCGAAATGACCGAGGATGCCTTTTGCCAGTCTTGGTTCAAGGACGACGGGCATTTCATCGGAATTGATTTTTCCTGCGCCCAGTTTTCCGACGGTTCGTTCGGCGGCTTTAACGCCGATTGTCGAAGGCTTTTCAAGGTCAGAGGCATGAACGGCGGAAGAATATTCGTAATCCGTTTCTTTATTTTTATTTGCGTCTTCGGCGATCAGGGAAACGCTGATGGAAGAAGCGGACAGGCGGAATGTTTTTGAAAAGCCTGTTGTGGAAAGCATGGTAATTTCGGTTTTATTGTACGAAGCCGAAGCGCCGTCCGAATTGGATATGCCGCGGAATTCCAATCCGGCGGCTTCGGCTTTCATGGCGGTTTCCAGCAATTTTTCGGTGGACGGAACGTTTGGATCGAACAAATCCAAATCGGGGAATTCCGTTGCCAGCATATCGGGGTCTGCCAGTCCGGCAAAAGCGTCTTCGGGGATGGATTTTGCCATTTTGACGGCGCGTTCCGCCAGTTCCGAGAGGAATTTTTTATCAAGGACGGAAGACGACACGACGGCTTGTCTTTTGCCGCAAAAAACGCGCAAATCGACGCCCGATGTTCCGGCGTATTCCAGAGATTCGGTTTTTTGCAGCCTGCATTCGGCGCACACGTTCAAATTATCCGCGGCGAAGGATTCGGCGGCATCTGCCCCGCAAGCTTTTGCGTGTTCGATCAGAAAGGCGGCGGCATCGGCCAAAGTCAAATTTTCGGGCATCTTTTTTATTTCCTTATGGAAGAAACGGCGATAAAAGGCGTTTTATTGAGGTTTCCGATTTCGCTGATTATCAGATTTCCGTTAAAACGCGCGGCATAGGGGTCGTATCCCGCCAAAATCATGCGATTGTTTTGCACGGCGGCCAAAGCATAGGTTTCCGCATTGATTTTAGTGACAAGTTTGTCTTCGATTTTAGCGGTTCCGATTCCGCAATAAAAGGCGGTTACGATCAGGGTGACGATAAAGCCTGCGGTGACGAACATATGGGCAAGGGGACTTTTTCCCGCTTTGAAATGCGGGATGAAGACCAAAGTATAAAGGATGATGACGTAAAGGGATTCGAACAAGAAATCTCCGCCGCGAGCCAGATGCATCATCAAAATGGCGAGATAGACGGCGACTCCGAGCGTGGCAAGGATGGAAAAGAAATAGCTGAGCCTTCTGCTGCGCCCGAGCGGCGTATTGGCTTGGGCGATTCCCAAAGACAGCTGCAACACGAAAGCGGACAATGCCGCAATGGTCAAAGCCGCAGAATTAAAGAACAGCAAAGACATTCTGGGTTCCATCAGAAACAGCGGAACGCGGTATTCCATGAATTTTCCCGCCTGATACGTAAAGGACAGCAGGAAAGTAAAGCACAGGATATAAATTAATGCGGACAAGACGATGGCAGGAGTGCCGAACGATGTTTCGTTTTCGTTTTTTTCGTCATCGTCGAAGGTAATTTTATCTTTGTCTGCGGAGCTGTTTTTGCCTGAAAAGAAAGCCATGATTTCATCCTTTGGTTTTTTTTAAAGCGTGATTTTCATTATAAGCTTTAAAATCTTTCGGGTCTGTTAATTTTGGAAAGGGAAGGGAATTTTACAAATTTGTAATATAAATCAGCCAGATAGCTTTTGACTCGGTAGATGTGAAATGTGATAATTTAATAAAGTGCCTTGAATAATAGGGAAAAGCGTATGGAAACGGTCGGCGACAGTCAAACGGTTTCTCTGTCGGCAGAGGAACTCCACAGGCTTTTTGAATTGGGGATATCCTTGTCTTCGGAACAGGACTTGGATGTTTTGTTGGACAATGTGCTGACTGCGGCGAAAGAACTGTGCAATGCCGAAGGCGGTACCCTTTATTTGATGGACAGGACTCAAAATCAGCTGACGTTTTCGATTATTCAAAATGATAAATTGAATATCAAGATGGGCGGGACATCCGAAAAAAAGGATATTCCTTTTCCGCCGCTTTATTTGTACGATCCCGAAACGCAAGAACCCAATTTTTCCAACATTGCGACGTATGCGGCGTTGACGGGCGAAGTCGTTAACGTCCCCGACGCGTATGATACCGATCGCTTTGATTTTTCCGGAACGCAAAAATTCGACAGCAAAACGGGATTTCATTCGAAATCGTTTTTGACGGTGCCGCTTAAGACGCGATCGGGACAGGTCGTTGCGGTGCTTCAGCTGATTAATGCTCGGACGAATATGGGCGAGACGATAGATTTTTCCAAGCCTGTTCAACAGGTTGTCGAAGCTTTGGGGTCTCATGCCGCGGTGGCGATAGACAACCAAATGCTTATAGAATCGCAAAAGAACGTTTTGGAAGCGTTTTTAGAGGTTATTGCCCGGGCGATTGACGACAAATCGCCGTATACGGGTATGCATTGCCAACGCGTTCCCGTGATTGCCCGAATGCTTGCGATGGCGGCGGTTATGGCGACCGACGGTCCGTTCAAAGATTTTGAAATGAGCGAAGACGAATGGTACGCGTTCCATTTGGCATCTTGGTTGCACGATTGCGGAAAAGTAACGACGCCCGAATATGTTTTGGACAAGGCGACGAAACTGGAAACCATATCGAACCGCATCCACGAAATTCGGGCGCGTTTTGAAATATTGCGCCGCGACGCGCATATCGAATACTTAAAGAAACGACTGGCGCGCACGGCGCCTCAGGAAGAGCTGTTGAAAGAGTTTTCGGCAAAGGTCGCAAAGCTGGAAGACGATTTTGCTTTTCTGGCGGCATCGAACGTCGGGGACAAGCCTTTGTCGGACGAGGATATCGCTCGCGTTAAAAAGATAGCTCAACGGACGTACTACCGCCATTTTGACAAGACTTTGGGGCTTTCATGGGATGAACAGAACCGCATAAAGGACAATCCGCCGCCCAAAACGAATCCCAAAGAACCGTTGTTGGAAGATCGCCCGGATCATATTTTCGGCGGCTATAATCGCGGCGAAGTTTATAACCTGTCGATTCGACGCGGCACGCTGACGCCCGAGGAAAGCAAAAAGATTAACAGCCACATCGACATGACGATAGAAATGTTACAGGCGATTCCGTTCCCCTCGAACATCAATCAGGTGGCGGAATATGCCGGCGGACACCACGAACATATGGACGGCACGGGATTCCCGAAGGGGCTGAAGCGCGAAGAAATGTCGATTCCCGCCCGAATTATGGGGATAGCCGACGTATTTGAAGCGTTGACGTCCAGCGACCGCCCGTATAAGAAAATCAAGACGTTGTCCGAAACGATCGGAATTATGTCCAAGATGGCGACAAGCGGGCATTTGGATCCTGATTTGTTCAATTTATTTTTAACGTCCGGCGTTTATAAAGAATATGCCGAACAGTACATGAAACCCGAACAGATAGACGAAGTTGACATTTCGGAATATCTGCCGTCCGATGTCAAAGGGTAAAGTTTTATGCAAATCCGCTTATATGTTACTCAGCCGCTTTCCGAGGGGGCAGAGGTTTTTATTTCCGAATCTCAGGCTCATTATTTGCGCTCTGTTTTGCGTGAAAAAACGGGCAGCGAAGTTTTCCTGTTTAACGGCAGGGACGGCGAATTTTCCGGTAAAATAACGGTTTTGGACAAGAAAAAAGCCGTTGCGGGAAACCTGACGCGAACAAAGCTTCAGCCGCCCCGCGGCGATTTGCGCCTTTATTTCGCACCGCTGAAACGCGATTGCACGGACATGGTTGTTGAAAAAGCGACGGAACTCGGGGCAACCCTTATTTGTCCGGTCATTACGGAATATACGACGGCGTCAAGGGTGAATACGGATCGGTTGAAAAGCATCGCGATTGAGGCGTGCGAACAATGCCGCCGCTTGGACGTGCCCGAGATTTCGGATCCCGTTTCCTTAAAAGAATTGCTGAACGAACAGGGCGAGGAAAAACCGGTTCTGATTCATTTGGATGAAAGCGGGGCGGGCAAGCCGCCTTCCAAAGTGATTGATCCGTCACGTTCTGCGGCTTTTTTGGTCGGTCCCGAAGGCGGCTTTTCGGTTGCGGAACGACGGTTGATTTCTGAAACAAAAAACACGGTTTCTTTGGATTTGGGGGAAAGGATTTTACGTGCGGAAACGGCGGCTTTGGCTGTTTTGGCGCTTTATTCCTGCTTTAAGTAAAGGCTCGGATTAATGAGATTTAAGTTCAGATTTTTATTGCTGTTTTTGATTTTTACCGTCGGTTTTTCGGGATTGTCTTTGGAACTGATTGTGTTGCGCCAGCTCAGCAATTTCGTGGGCAGCGGCACGATTCCGACTTCCATCGTCATCGGCGTCGTTTTGGCGTTCATGTCCGTCGGGTACTATCGGGGGTCTGTTTTGAAAACGGCGGACGTTTCGCTCAGACAAATGATTTCCAGAGATTTCTTTTTAATCGCCGTCATGGTGCTGTTAAGCGGCAGTTACCTGTTCGTAACGATTTATTTCGAACTTATGAAATCGGCGGGCATTACGTCTCATATTGCTCAGACGTTTATTTATTCTTTGCTGTTTTTGTCATTGTCTTCTTATTTGTTCGGCAAAATCACGTCGGTTGTCAGCCGTTATTTGCATCATTCGGATAAAAATTATACGGGGCGCGTGATGGCGGTCGATACCGTCGGTTCCGTGTTGGGGTCTTTGCTGACGACGTTGGTGCTGATGCCGTTTATCGGCGTCAATCATACTTTGATGTTGGTCGTTTTGTTGACTTTGGCGGCGTCAACGGTGTTTTTTAAGCCGAATTTCATTCCTCGTGCGGGCTATTTTTCGGCGCTGGCGGTTGTCTTTGCTTTTACCGTTGCCGCCAATTCCGACAAAATGCTGTTTGATACGCTGGATGTCGTCGAAAACAATGCCGTTTCGACGATTTCTTTGATCAAAGGTGATGAAGGCAAATCTTTAATTCTCAGCGTGAACGGAAGCGCGTCTTCCAAAATATCCGAAGACAAAGACCTGATGTTTGCTTATGTGCGCTATATCGAGGAGAATTTTATCGCCAATCTGCCAAAGTCGGAAAAGAAAAAGGTTTTGGTCTTGGGCGCGGGCGGCTTTACGATGGGCTTGAACGACACGTTTCATGATTATACGTATATCGACGTGGACAAGAGCCTGTTAGAGGTTTCCGAACGCGATTTTTTGAAAAAGAAACTGGAACCCAACAAAAAATTCATAGTTCAGGATGCCAACCAGTTTTTAAAAGAACCGCCCGAAAAATACGATTTGATTATTTTGGATACTTATTCTTCGCGTTATCAAATTCCCATCACTTTGATTACGGAAGAATATTTTACGCGCGTCAGGAACGCTTTGAACAAAGGCGGAATAGCCGTTATGAACATTATTGCCCATCCGGCGTTCAAGGACGACTTCAGCAAGAACATCGACAACACGTTGCGCAAGGTATTTCCGAAAAATCTGTCCCGTCACGTCATCGGATCGTTCAGTCCTTATCAGGAAAACCCGCAGAATATCGCGTACGTATTTTACAACGTTCCCGAAACGAACGAAATTTATACGGTTAACAGGAACCGGTCGTTTTACGATTAGGGCTGTTTTTCTTAGAATATTTTTTGAGGCGGGAAATCGCCCGTGTCGGACAAGGCTTCGTATGTTTCGACGTTACCGAATTTGTCAAAGGTGACATAGAGGTAATTTGCCGTATATTTATTGGGATCGAACAGCAATCCGATTAACGGGATATATGATGCCGGATTGTTATAAACGGCGATATAATTGTATTCATAGACGTTTTTTCCGTCGCGTTCGAAAGACGAGGCGGGCATTCCGAACATACTTTCGATGCTTTGTTTATTAAGGCCGTAATAGCTCATATTTTCGCGGACGGTATCGATATTTCTAATGCTTTCCGATCCCACGGCGATGCAGGAGGAAAGCAAAATTGAACAAAGAAAGACGGAAATTTTTTTCATCGGCTGTATCCCGCATCAAGATTTTTGCGCCAATCGATCAGTTTTGAAACGGGTTCTTTTCCCGTATGGAATTCGACCAGCCTTAAGAAATTCGGCGGCAAAGAATCGATTCCGTTCAACAAAAAAGTATGAGATCTGACGCTTTGTGTCGAAGGACCGAAAGAGTTGTATTCTTTTTTGCCCAAAACGACGTGCGTTTTAATATGCCCCAGATAAGCGACATCGCCTTCTTTGACGGAAAAGGACGCTTTATAACGCGGGGTCAGATCCGCGACGGAATGGGTCAAGCCCATAGACCCTTCAATCACAAAGCTGATCATCTCGTAATCGCCTTGAGGAATCATCAGGACTTCGCGTCCGGTCGTTTCGACGAAGAAGAGGTCTCCGTTCTTTTTGTTTCTGAAGGTCAACTTATTGACCATGGGGTCTTTTGCGGGCAAATCGTTGGTTGCTTCAATGATGACGGCGGCTTTTTTCCCTTGGGCAAAGACGGCGGGATTAAAGGTTGTTTCGACGTATTTCAGCATTTCGGGGCTGGGCGCGGCGGGCACATAGCACGCCGACGTAAAAGCCGTCAAAAGGAAAAGCAATAAGCGTTTCATTTTAGATTTTTCCCAGTCCTTTTAAGATTTTTTCCGCCGAGAACGGCCAATCGCGAATCCAAACGCCGCAAGCATTATGTATGGCAATTGCCAAAGCGGGCGCGGCGCCGTTTGTCGCCAGTTCTGAAATGGATTTTCCGCCGTAAGGTCCGTCGGGATCGTCCGTAAAGACCATGGGCGCTTGGAAATCTTTGGGCAAATCATAGATGGTGGGCGGGTTGTAATCCAACAAATTGTCGTTTAAGGGCTTTCCGTTTTTATCCAGAATAATCCCTTCGTACAACGAATGCCCGATGGATTTCAGGACACCGCCGAAAACCTGTCCTTCTGCCAGTTCTGGGTTAATCGGCGTTCCGCAATCCTGCAAAGCGTAGAATTTGCGAACGTCGACGTGTCCCGTTCGTGTATTGACGCCGACTTCGGCGAAATAGGCGCCGTAGGGGATGGCGTGGCTTTCGGTTACAAAGGAACCGATGCCTTGCAGTTGTCCCGAACCGTGTCCCGTTGTCGTGTTGTAAGCGATTTGAGCGTACGAGATTTCGCCTTTTTTGCCTTTGACGGTTGCGGGATAGGCGAGTTCAAGGTCTTCGACGGGTTCGTCGAGGTATTCGGCGGCTTTTTCCAATATTTTTTTCTTCATGTCTTCGGCAGCCAGACGTGCGGCGTTTCCGCTGAAGAATGTTCCGCTTGACGCATATGCGCCGGTATCAAACGGCGTATGGTCGGTGTCGCCCGACATGACGGTAACCTGAGTATAAGGGACGCACAGGACTTCCGCCGCGCATTTCGCCATGACGGTATCCAGCCCCGTTCCGATGTCGGCAGCACCCGAATGCAATGAAAATCCGCCGTCCGCCAGCATCAGGATATGGGCGTTCGAATGATCCAGCCCCGGCAAACCCGACCCTTGCTGGATGATGGCGACGCCTTTGCCGATTTTAACGTCGGGATCGTCCGAGGTTTCTTCGGTTCCCCAGTGAATCATTTCCGCGCCTTGAGTCAGAGCTTTGTCCAGCCCGCAGCTTTTAACCAAAGCGGGGGTTCCTTCGCGCCCTTCGCCCAGACAACGCAGAATTTCCAGAAAAGCACCTTCGTGAACCATGTTTTTGCGCAACAACTCTATTTGGTCGATGCCCAACTGTTCCGCCAGCTCGGCGACCGTGCACTGAAGGGCGAACGCTCCTTTGGGAGCGCCGTATCCTTGATAAGCGCCCGTCGGCATAATGTTGGAATAATAAATTTTAACGGTGAAATACATATTCGGGCACAAGAACAGCGGCAGGTTTTTCGAACATGCGTTCATCGGTACGGTCAGAGCATGAGCGCCGAACGGCCCCGTATTGGCTTCATTGTCCATTTGAATGGCGGTAAAAGTCCCGTCTTTTTTAGCGCCGATTTTAACGCGCACGCGCATCGGTTTGCGCGAAGAACAGGTATTGAATTCCTGAGCGCGGGTATAACGGTAATAGACGGGGCGTCCCGTTCGGTACGTCGCAACGGCGGCGACGTCTTCCAAAATGACGTCCTGTTTGGAACCGAATCCGCCGCCGACGCGTTCTTTGATAACGTGGACTTTGGTTTCGGGAATGCCCAATATTTTGGCGACAATGCGGCGCAGATGGAACGGAACCTGCGTCGAAGCGTGAATGACCAGACGGTCGCCCTGCATTTTGGTATAAACGACGTGCGGTTCCGTCGGCGTGCATTGGATTTGCGTGGTTGAAAACGTACGGTCAATAATGACGTCGGCTTCTTTAAAGCCTTTTTCAACGTCGCCGATGCCGCCTTTGACGCTGGCAGCCAGATTGTGATGAGGATCGGCGTGTATGGGGAACGGATAGTGGATTTTTCCGTCGTCGGGCAGAGCGTTTTTATTGTATTCGTCCAAATCTTCCGGAGCACCGACGCCGTAAGTGACGAACGCCTTGTGAATGATCGGCGCATCGGAAGCGGCGGCTTCGTCCCACGTAAAGACGGGTTTTAAAACTTCGTATTCGACGCGGATTTTTGCCAAAGCCTCATCGGCGGCTTCTTCCGTTTCCGCGACGACGGCGGCAACGCGGTCTCCGACATAGCAAAGCTTTTTGTTAAACAGACGGCGATCGTGCGGCGACGGTTCGGGCGCCCCTTGTCCCGCGTTGGTGTAATAAACGTCGGGGCAGTTCTGATAAGTGATAATGGTGACGACGCCCGGAACTTTTTCGGCTTCGGAAATGTTGATGGACTTGATATAGGCATGGGCGTAAGGGCTTTGCAGCATTTTTAAAATGCAGGCATCGGGGTCAACCATGTCTTCGACAAACGCCTTGTGTCCCGCGACCAGCTGATGTCCGTCAATTTTGCGGCGCAATTTTCCGACTTCGCGCAAATCGGGACGATACTCTTTATAGCCTTCGGGCTTTAAAGAAGGATCCGCCATTCGTTTTTTTGCCAATTCGACGGCTTTGTAAAACGGTTGGTATCCCGCCGAACGGCTGAACAAGCCCGACAAAGCGTCGGTTACTTCGTCTTTTGTCGGGTTCGCGGAACGTTCAAACAGGTTCGTCAGCATCAACGCGGCGGCGGGTGAATTGTACCCCGATTGTACCAGCCCGCAATCCACCATGGCGGATTGGACGGCGGACAAACCGTTGCCTTCGTTGACGGATTCGATGGTTCTGACGTCTTTTCCTTCCAACTGAGCCGCAATCAACAATCCGGCGTTGACGGTTTTTCCGTTTAAAATGACGGTATCCGAACCGCAAAATCCCTGATGGTTATCGCTGTCTCTTACGGATCTGCACCCGATTCTTTGCAAGAATTCCTGAGCGTTTTCGCCCGGTTCTACGGAAAATGTTTTTTTCAAGCCGTTCAGCGTAAAATTCAATTTCATGACATATCTCCCTGAGCAACTTTCAGGATGCATTCTGCAGCCAACACGCCGATGATATAGGTTTTAAAGTCCGCCGACGTTCTGTAATCGTCAAAGGACACGACGTCCTGAGAAATTATTTTTTCCAAGATATCGCGCTTGGGCAAAGCATTCCCGTTTAAGACGCGTTCGATTTGGACGGGGTGTTCTATTTTTCCGCCGTCCTGAGCATAAGCCAAAGAAATTTTTCCGTTTTTAAAGGCGGCGGCGACGCTGACCAAAGCAACACCCTGAGCCGTTACCGAATGTTTTGCGCTTGCGGCGCGAACGTTTAAGGGAAGGCGGACGTTTAAAATCAGGTTGTCCGCCAAAGACAAAACGTATTCTTCGACGGGGACGACTTTTCCGTTGGCCAGCACCAAATCGGCGCCGACGGCGATCAGATAGGGAATCATGGGAAAGCAAGCCTGTTTTGCGGCAATGGTTCCGCCGATGGTGCCTTGATTGCGCAGGTTTCTGTTTTTTAACAGGAAAATGTTTTCCTTAAAATCTTCGGGCGTTGTTTCGGCATCCAACAAATCCTGCAACGTTGTGCAAGCCCCGATAATCAGCATATCGTTTGATTTTTCGGATTTCGTCAGGTTTAACCCTTCCAGACTGATGACCTTTTGAGGCGCCAGCCCCGATCTGGAAGAATTGATCCACGCACCGCCCGCCATAAAAACGGCATCGGGGTTTTTGATTTTCAATTCGACGGCTTCGGCGACGGTGTCCGGTTTGAAAAATTCCGTTATCATAATGACCTCTGAAAAATGATTTGGGACATTATAGGGAATTTTTATCAAAAGAAAAAGTTTTTCCCCGAACTATAAATAAATCTCGTTTTTTGTCCGACCTTTGACGGTGTTTTTCAACAATTCTTCGACATGGTTTAAAACGGGTTCGGGCAGAGCGCGGGCTTTGGCGGAACACAGGCGGACACAGCGCATGCACATAAAGCATTTTAAAGCATCCGTCGTATTCGGCGCGTTCAAAGGAATGGCGGCGGCGGGGCAGTTTTCGGCACACAGCCCGCATTTAATGCAGGCGCTTGATACCAACGGCGCAACGCCTGCCGTCGGCGCGTCGCGATAAGGGCGATGTCCGGGGACTTCGGGCTCGGTAAAGTCTTTGCGCATGATTTTATCGGCGGCGTTTTTGGCAAACGCGTCGATTTGCGTTAAATCGTCGGCATCGGGACGTCCTTCGGCGACCGAAGGCACGACGGAATGACGCGCGACAAACGCCGCGGAAGCAATCGTCTTAAAGCCTTGAGCTTTCAAAATATCGTTTGTTTCCAATAAAGCGTCTTCAACGGCTCTGGCGCCAAAGACGGCAACGCTGAGCGCGCAAGTACCGTTCGCGCGGCACATTTTTAAGGCTTCGGCGGCTTTTGCGGGGATTCTGCCGGCAAAAACCGGCATGGCGACCACGGCGGTGTCTTTTGCATCGAAATCAAAAGATTTAAGCGACTGAACGGTTAAATCGATGCTTTTAAATTCTAAATCCAATGATGCGGCGATTCGTTCGGCGATTTGCTTTGTCGAACCGGTCGGGCTGAAATGAAGCGCAAAAACCGTCATGAGCTTTAATCCAAAACGCGGTCAAGGAAATAAGGCAATTGGACGTACCACCAATTCCAATCGTGGTTCACGTCTTTTCCCCAAATATCGACAAAGGCGGGGATATGCTTTTCTTCCAAGATATGTTTTAAGGCAAGAGTTTCTTCAATCATGGGATCTTCCCAAGCCCCCTGTCCGACGCAAAAAACCAATCGTGCTTTGCGCATTTCGTCCAGCAGGCGTTCGTCCGTCAGATTGGGCAGAAAATCCAGAACCGAGTTAAAATAAACGACTTCGTCCATATACCCGCCCATAAAGTAGCGAGAGCTGTAAAGTCCGCTCAACGCAATGACGGAATCCAACAAATCGGGACGTCTGAAGAACATCAGCGCGCTGTGAAACGCGCCCATCGAGCACCCCGTCGCCATGATTCCGATTTCTTTTCCGCCGTTGGCGTCGCGGCTGATTTCCTTTAAGCGGGGGACGAATTCTTCCGTAACATAGTTGAAATAACGTTCGTGCAGACGAATGCGGTCGTACGGATTTCCGTCTTTGTCGTCCCAAGTATGTTCGTCAATGCCGTCAACGCAGAACAGCTGGATTCTGCCGTCATCGATATAAGGGCGGCACACGTCGACCATGCCGTGGTATTCATAATGCCAAAACCTGCCCGAGCCGGGAGGAAAAACCAATACGGGTTTTCCCGTATGCCCGTAGACTTTGAATTCCATGTCGCGTTCCAAAGCGTGGCTGTATTCTTTGAAGTATTCTTCTTTCATATTTCAAATCCTTATAGTCGGGCGTTGATGGCGTTGATGATATTGATGATTTCTTCGCGGGAATCGGCATAAATCAAATAAACGTGGTCGCCCATTGCCCGAGCCGTAATGCCGGTAATTTCCATATCTTCCATGATATGATTTCCGAAACGTTCCATGACTTCTTCATGGCTGAGGGCATAGCGGAAACGGTGTTTGCGGCTGGCGTATCCCGAATAGCGGCGTTGTTTTGTGTTTTCGTCCGACCAACCTTTGATCAGGATGTCCGCCCACAGTTTATAAACGTCCAAATCGTGGGAAGCCTGATAGATTTCGGTAATCATGCCGCCGGGCGGGCGCATATTGACTTCCAACGCCATGATTTTCCCTTCGTCCGTGCGGAAAAATTCAAAATGGAAGAAAGTGTTTTTAATGCCGTACGCTTTAACGATTTTTGTACCGGCTTCCTTGACGTCCTTTGCCATTTCGGGTTCGGAACGGTACATGATGCAATCGTCGTTGACGACCGTATCCATCAGAGATTGGTGATAGATTTGGCTGGCGCAAAAACGAATGTCGCCGTTGATGTCGGTAATGCCGTCAAAGGTTTCGACGTGACCGTTGATGAATTCTTCCATAATATAGGGGACGTTTTCCGGCTTTTGAGCAAAAAAGTCCGCCATTTCCTGTTCGTTGTGAAGCGTATAAGTATCGGTGGCGCCGACGCCGTCATCGGGTTTGACGACGACGGGAAAGCCGTTTTCGTCCGTAAAGGCTTTGCCTTCGGCAAACGTTGCGGGCAGGCACCATTTTGCGGCGGGAACGCCGGCCTTTTTGAAAAAGGCTTTCATTCTGGATTTTTGTTTATGATCCATAATTTCGGGATACTTGATGCCGTTGATATTGAAATCGGTACGCAATTTTGCTTCGGTAATCAGCCAGAATTCGTTGTTTGAGCGAATGGCGTCGATTCTTCCGTGCTTGAACGCCAAAAAGGCGCAGGCGCGATAAACCTGATCATAATCGCCCAGATTGTCAACGCGGTAGTATTCCGTCAAAGCTTCTTTTAATTCGGGGAGCAGCTCGTCATAAGGGGCATCCCCGATTCCCAACACATTGACGCCGTTTTGTTTTAAATGGTAACAAAACTTCCATCCGTAGTCGGGAAAGTTCGGAGAAAAATAAATAAAATTCATCGTCGTTCAGTCTTAAAAAAACGGCTTATCCGTTCCATTTGTTCATATGAATCAGTTCGGGATGGAACCTGTCGGCTTTGGGCAGGGGATCTGCGGGGTAGCCTGCGACCATCAGGGAATGGGGACGGATCGTGTCCGGCAGATTAAACATTTCTTTGACGGCACGGATACGTTCTTCTCTGGGATGGATTCCGATCCAAACGGAACCGATTCCTTTTGACAGGGCGCCCAGCATCATGTTTTCGATGCATGCGCCGCAGTCTTGTTCCCAATAACCTTCGGATTTTTCGCGTTCGGCATCGGCGCACAACAATACGGCAAAGGCGGCGTCTTTTGCCATCGGAGCCGTTTCAAGGCGTTCGGAAAGCTCTTTTAACAATTTTTTGTCCGAAACGACCAAAAATTCCCAAATTTGTTGGTTTCTTGCGCTGGGGGCATACATTCCCGCCCTGATAATTTCGATAATGTCGCGTTCGGAAACGGTTTTGTCTGTGTATCGGCGGACGCTTCGGCGCGTCAAAAGGCCTTCCATCAATTCCATTTTTATAACCTTTCGTAAAAAAAATTATTTTTGCATTTTATCAGCTTTCTTATTTTATCGAAAGATGATAATTAAAAAGCGTTTCTTCTTTCTGGACGGAGGGCGGTATGGATTGGTTCACCGATTATCTGCATTTCAGTTTGGCGTTGTTGGCAATCTGCGGCCCCCAATCGGCGATTCCCATTTTTGTTAATTTGACCGAAGGTATGGGTACCCGCGAAAAATCGGGTATTGCCAGACAAGCGGGCATTACGGTTGCCTGCGTTTTGCTGTCTTCGGCTTTTTTCGGCAGCACGATTTTGGATATTTTCGGCGTCAGCCTGAATTCGTTTAGAATCGCCGGCGGAATATTGTTGCTTTCCATCGCCTTCGGCATGATGAAAGCAACCGAAAAACGCCATACCAAAGAAGAACAGGCCGAAGCCGAAAGCCGTGACGCCATCGGCGTTATGCCCATCGCTTTGCCGATTATTTCAGGGCCCGGCGGCATTTCCGCCGTCGTCATCGCGACACAGCTGGATAATTCTTTTTCTCATTTGATGGCGGTATGCATGGCGGGAATTACCGTTGCGACGATTTCGTGGATGTGCCTGCGTTTGGCGGATAAGCTTGCCGCTTTGCTGGGGCAGACGGGCTTGAACATCATCAGCCGTATTTTCGGTATGTTGCTTTCCGCCATCGGGATTGAATTCATTTATACGTCGTTAAAAGCGATGTTCCCCGCGTGGATCGCCTGAGCTCGTATCATCGTTTCTTGGGGGCGCTTTATAAATCGTAATTGCGATGACGGCAGCTCCGATTATGCCGAAAAGTATCAAAGCCATAAGGGAAAAGATAATCAAGATCCCCTTGGGCGATTCATAAATATAACTATAGGAATTGCGGCTTCCCGAAAGGAAAAGGTTGATTTTTTTGCATTCGGTTTCGGCATCTGTCGAAAAATCGAAACGCTTCGGGAAATCCGTTTCTTCGGCGCCGTTTTTAAAAACGATTTTATAATAACTGCGGTGCCCTTTTTGAAACAGTTTCACTTTTTTTTCAATGGTGGCTTTTTTTATTTTTGACAGGTCGTATGTTTTGCTTAACCTGATTTCGGGTTGAGCGATCGTTGCCCGATAATAGCGGCATATTTTCGTTTCCGGTTCGCATGTGAAAAAAGTTTTGTTGTCTTCAAAAAAAACGACCCAAATCAGCAATAAAGAAAACCCCGCCGCCAGAAATTTTATGTTGCTCTTTGTTTCACCGGGCAAGGTTATTCTTTTTTTTCGCATGACAAAAAGCAACAGGAAAAAGACGGCATAAATCGCCAAAGTGAAAGTAACAATAATGTTTACAAAGGAAGACATTTTCTTCTCCTTTTGTTTTTTGTCCGTGTGTTCGGCACGATGTCGCCGAATCTATTATTCTATTTTTTTCGTGATTGAAGCAACAGCGAAGCTGCGAAAAGGGTCGTGCCGATTCCGAACGCCGTCAGAAAAATAAGAGCCATGAATAAAATAAAGTCAGAGCCGGAAGACGACGGTAACCGGCTGTAGACATAGTTTTTCGTTTCTCCGTTTAAAAAGCTTTTAAGCCGTTCGGCTTCTTTTTCGGCATCCGTTTGAATGACAAAGGTCAAAGGAAAGGGAAAGCTTTTTTTGCCGTTTTTTAAAGTTATTTCGTAATAAGACCGCCTTATACCTTTCCAATTAGCCCTGTATTGCTTTTTGACGGATATTTCTTCGGTTTTTGGCAGAATGAAGCTTTGTTTCAGGAAAGGCTCGCTTCGGACGGCCGTCGTATGATAAAGACGGCACGTTTTCGTTTCGTAAGTACAGGAAACCAAAACGCCGCGGGGTTGCACGAAAGCAAACCAGACAATGCAAAATAAAAAGGCGAAAAACAAAAATTTGGAAGTCTTTTTCACATTCTCGGGAATTTTTATTTTCTTTTTGTAAATGACAAGAAGGAGAATAATTAAAATCAGATAATTTATAGCGGCGAATCCGAGTATAAACGAATCTGCATTCATGGATTTTCCTTATTTTTTTGCTCTCGGGTGCGCGTGGGCATAAACATCCATCATATGTTCGGCGTCCAACCCCGTGTAGCGTTGCGTCGTCGAAAGAGATTCGTGCCCCAACAGTTCTTGTATGGTTCTGAGATCGCCGCCGCCGTTTAACAGATGCGTGGCAAAGCTGTGGCGCAAAGCGTGCGGAGTTACCGATGCGGGCAAGCCCAGTTCGTCGCGGATTCGTCGGATTTGGCGTTGCATGACGCCCGGATTGACGCGTTCGCCCTGTGCACCGATGAACAGAGGCGTATTGGGTTTTGCCCCGTCGGGGCGCACGCGCAGATAAGCTTCAATGGCGCTTCTGACGGCGGGCAGAACGGGAACGGCACGCTCTTTTCTGCCTTTTCCGAAAACGGTCATCATATCGGAACGCGGTCTGTCTTTGACATCCAACGCCAACGCTTCGCTGATACGCAACCCGCATCCGTACAACAGCATGACAAAAGCGACGTCGCGCCGTTTCATCCATTCTTCTTTTTGCAATTCGGCGGCGGTTTTAATCATGTCAAACGCCTGTTCCTGCGTTACGGGTTTCGGCAGGGCTTTGGGCAAAGCGGGGGCGTGCAAAACGCTGACGGCGGGGTTGGACAGGACGGCATTCCGTTCAAGGAATTTGAAAAAGTTTCTTAAGGTTGACAAGTTTCTTGCCAAGGATGTTCTTGAAATTCCGTCTCCCGTTCTGGCGGACAGGTAAGCGCGAAAATCCGTTACGGCGAGATCCGCCAAAATTTTAAACGAAGGCGTTTCTTCGGTATATTCTTTGACGAATTTAAGGAATTCTGCCAAATCGCGGCTGTATGCGGCGACGGTATGTCCTGAACATCGCCGTTCCGTTTTCAGCCATCTTTGCCATTCGTCGACGGCGACGGTTAATTTTTCGTCGGCGCAAAATCGGACGTTAATGTTTTCCGGTTCATAAAAAGCAACCATGAATTTTCCCGCAAAAAAAATCCGGAAGAGTTTTCTCTTCCGGATTTTATCCGAGTTTCGGTCAAAATTAAAGGATTGACTGTCCCGTTTTTGCCCAATCTTCCGCGAACTGCTTCAATCCGGCGTCGGTCAACGGGTGATGATACAGCTGGCGAATAACCTTCGGAGGAGCCGTAATCACGTCGGCGCCGATGCGTCCGGCATTGATGATGTGTTCGGGGCTGCGTACGGACGCGACCAGAACCTGAGTTTTGAAATCTTCGTAATTGTCATAGACCTGAACGATGTCGGCGATCAGCTGCATGCCGTTGACGCCCAAGTCGTCCAAACGTCCGACGAACGGGGAAACAAAGGTTGCGCCGGCTTTTGCGGCAAGAATGGCCTGACCGCAGGTAAAGCACAACGTTACGTTAACCATTGTTCCTTCGGCGGACAAAGCGCGGCAGACTTTCAAACCGTCCTGTGTCAAAGGAACTTTAATCGTTACGTTGCGGGCGATTTTGCGCAGGACTTCGGCTTCTTTAATCATGGTGTCGTAGTCCAATGCCGTGACTTCGGCACTGACGGGGCCGGGAACGACTTTGCAGACTTCGGCAATCAGTTCTTTGAAATCCATGCCCTGCTTTGCGGCCAAAGACGGGTTCGTCGTAACGCCGTCAACCATGCCGGTCGTCGCCAAATCTTTGATTTCGTTCAAATCGGCGGTATCAATAAAAAATTTCATTTGTGTCTCTCACTAAAGTTAGTAAATTGTAACTGGTCATAGAGTGTAAGGAAATGTCCGTTAAGAATCAACCAAATAAAAAACGTCGCGTCGGGGTTCTTTTGCCCGTCCCGCTGGGAGGGGCTTATGATTACGCATTGCCCGAGGGCGTTTCGGACATTGCGGCGGGGTCTTTTGTTCGCGTGCCGTTCGGGCGAAGGCAAATGACGGGCGTCGTTTGGAAAACCGATCTGTCGGGCGAAGGGCGCGTTGACGACGAAAAACTGAAAGAAATCTCGGAAATTTATCCGTTTTCTCCGCTTGATGCGGAAAACCGCCGTTTTATAGACTGGGTTGCTTCTTATACGATGTCGGCGGCGGGCGCCGTTTTGAAAATGGCAATGAGCATTGACGACGTATTTTCGGGCGTCGGGGAAACGGAAGGGTTTGCCAAAAACGAAGGAGCGGTTCCCGTTGCGGGGTTTCGCATGACACCCGCGCGCGAAAAGCTGTTGGCGGCGGCAAGCGCCGTTCCCGAAAGCGCGGCGGCTTTGGCGCGAAAGGCTGGCGTGTCCGCAAACGGCGTACAGGCATTGTTTGAGGCAGGGCTGCTCAGAAAAGAAAAAATGACGTCCGAGACTTTTGAAACGCCCGATCCCGCATTCGGCGGCGTCGCTTTAAACGAAGAACAACAAAAAGCGTCCGATTTTTTAAAATCAAAAATAAATGCGGGATTTTCCGTAACGCTTTTGGACGGGGTAACGGGGTCGGGAAAGACGGAAGTTTATTTGGAAGCGGCGGCAAAAGCTTTGGAATGCGGTCGGCGCGTTTTGGTTTTGTTGCCCGAAATCGGGTTGACGGGGCAATGGGTCGAACGGTTTCGCCGCCGTTTCGGGGTAAGTCCCGCGCTGTGGCATTCGGACATGGGGGCAAAAAAGCGCCGCGAAACATGGAAAGCCGTTCTGGACGGGCGTATCCGCGTTTTGGCAGGTGCGCGTTCCGCTTTGTTTTTGCCGTTTTCGGATTTGGGCTTGATTGTCGTCGACGAAGAACACGATGCGTCGTATAAACAAGAAGACGGGGTCATTTATCATGCGCGCGACATGGCGGTCGTCAGGGCGAAAATTTCCGATATTCCGATTGTGCTGTCTTCCGCGACGCCGTCATTGGAAACGGTGGCGAACGTTAACGCGGGACGATATGAAAAAACCGTTTTGCATCACCGTTTCGGCGCGGCAAAGCTGCCCGACGTGCGCTTGATTGACATGAGACGCGATCCGCCCGAAGACACGGCGTCGTTGAAAAGTTTTCTTTCTCCCGTTTTGCTCGAGCACATAAAAAATACGCTGTTTCGGGGCGAGCAAAGTCTTTTGTTTTTAAACCGGCGCGGCTATGCACCGTTGGTTTTGTGCCGCAAATGCGGATACCGTTTCCAATGTACGCATTGTTCGGCATGGCTGGTCGAACATCGCGAAGCGGGGCGTTTGGAATGTCATCATTGCGGTTATTCCGTCCCCGTTCCCGAAGCATGCCCCGTGTGCGGAGAAACGGATTCTTTGGCGTCTTGCGGTCCCGGAGTTGAACGAATCAGCGAAGAAATTCAGGTTCGTTTTCCTCAGGCGCGCCGTTTAATCGTTACCGGCGACATGACGTCGTCGCCCGATCGTTTAAACGAAGCCATGCGCCGAATTCGCGATCACGAAGCCGACATTATCATCGGGACGCAGATTTTGGCAAAAGGGCACCATTTTCCGGATTTAACGTTGGTCGGGATAGTCGATGCGGATTTGGGTCTTGCGGGCGGAGATTTGCGCGCGGGCGAACGAACGTATCAGATGCTCAGCCAAGTCGCGGGGCGCGCGGGCAGAGCCGACAAAAAAGGCTTGGTCTTAATGCAAAGCTACGAACCCGACAATGCCGTTATTTCCGCGTTGGCGTGCGGAGATGCTCAGGCGTTTATTCAGGCGGAAACCGAAAGCCGCGAAGCTTTTCATATGCCGCCGTTCGGACGGATGGCGGCGTTGATCGTCAGCGGAGAAGACCGTTCAACGACGGAACAGGCGGCGTATTCATTGGGCAAATCGGCGCCTTATATGCAGGGTGTTCGGGTTTTGGGACCCGCACCTGCGCCTTTGGCTTTGTTGCGGGGCAAATACCGCTATCGTTTGTTGTTGCAAACCGAACGTAACGTTAGAATTCAGAACGTCCTGTCCGAATGGCTGGAATCCGTAAAAATTCCTTCTTCCGTCAGGGTTAAGGTCGATATTGATCCGTACAGCTTTTTTTAACGGAATTCCCATATGACGCTGGGGGTCAGAGTGCAACTTTCGGCGCCGTCGACCAAATCGACGGGCAACGGGTGTTCTCCCGATCCCCATGTATAGCGTATTCCCGATACGCCGGATCCGACGGTAATGCTGACCAAGCCCGATGAAGCGTCGGCTCCCCAGTCAGCCGTTGCCATTTTCAGACAAGCTTCAGGTGTCAGTCCCGTATATTCTATGGTAAAGGTGCGTCCGGCATTTCGTTCGGAGACTCCGCCGAAATTTATTTCTCCGCCGAACGGGTTCAATCCTTTTTTGGCGGAAACGTCATAAGATTCTTCGTTAAGGATACCGATGTTAAAAGCATCTTGTGCGGTCATGGAGGTAATTTGGCGTTGAGAGGAATAGAAGGTTCTCATATTCGTAACGATAGTCTGAACCTGATCCAAAGCTTTGGTGATTTTATATTTGGACATGGCCAGAGAATATCCGGCAATACCGCCGACGCTTAATACGCCGATGATGGCAAGCACCCCCAACATTTCTACCATTGAACGACCGCATTGATTGCTTTCTGACATTACGACGCTCCTTAAAATTCTGCTAAGGGTTTTATTTTTATAAATTTATTTTGGAACAAATTTTTCGTTTAGTCAATTATGTCTAAGATAATTTGTCTATTTCTAAGGTTATAATTTTTTAAGCCGCTCCAAGAAAATACTCTTTAAAAAGCCTGTTAAAATTTTTTATAGTGTAAGAAATGCAAAAGCGGAATACGGACGTGAAGACGGAATTATATAAAAAAAAGAAGAAATACCTTCATAACGGGAAGAACGACGGATTTCGAAAAATACAACCGCCTGTTTTTGCCGCCATAGATTTAGGGACGACGAACTGCCGCCTGTTGGTGGCGGCGCCGACGCCGCACAGCTTTTCGGTTAAGGAGACGTTTTCAAGGATTACGAAACTGGGCGAAGGTCTGGTTACGTCGGGCGAATTGTCCGAACGCGCCATGAAGCGCACGGTTTCCGCATTGAAGCTTTGCGCCAAAAAGCTGGAAAAATACAAACCCGAAAAAGTCCGCTTCGTCGCGACGGAAGCCTGCCGCAGGGCACTGAACGGCGCGGACTTTATTAAAAGGGTAAAGGAAGAAACGGGGCTTTCTTTGGAAATCATTTCGTTTGAAGAAGAATGCCGTTTGGCGGTGGCGGGGTGCGTGCCGTTGATTAACCGTAACATTCGCCATGCTTTGGTTTTTGACATCGGCGGCGGTTCGACGGAAATTTCGTGGGCAAAAATTGACGAAGCGGGGCGCGTTAAGCTGGAAGGAATGCTTTCGTTCCCTTTGGGAGTGATAACGGTGTCCGAAGCCTTTACGGGCAAAGGCCTGTCCTCGGCGGGGTATCGTGCCGTCGTGCGCAAAGTCCGTTCTTATTTGGAACCCTTTGAAGCCGAACATTCGATTTTGGAAGCCATCGAACAAGGCGACGTCCAAATGATAGGAACGTCCGGTACGGTAACGACGATCGGAGCGTTTCATCTGGATTTGCCGTATTATAACCGTTCGGCGGTGGACGGTTTGGCGCTCAGCTTTGACGATTTGGCAAAAGCCAAACGCCGTTTGGAAAAGTTGCCTTATGCCGAAAAGGTGGCGCATCCGTGCATCGGACCTCAGCGTGCGGATTTGTCTTTGGCGGGGTGCGCGATATTGCAGGGGATTTGCGATATGTGGCCGATCGGCGAAGTTACCGTTGCCGACCGCGGGTTAAGGGAAGGATTGCTGCTGGATCTGATACGTTCGGGGAACGGGCGCGTCGTCGGCAAAGCGGAGCATGAAAAATGAAACAGCTGCCGTCTCATTTAAAACAACACGTCAAAACGGCCAAAAAACGTTCTCAGGCATCGACTCAGTGGTTGCAACGCCAGCTGAACGATCCTTACGTTGCAATGGCAAAGCGGGAAGGTTACCGCGCTCGTTCGGCGTTCAAGCTGATAGAGCTGGATGACAAGTTTCATTTTTTAAAACAAGGCAAACGCGTCGTTGATTTAGGCGCGGCGCCCGGAGGCTGGACGCAGATTGCGGTCGAACGGGTGAAATCAAGTGCCGAAAATCCGTTGGTTGTCGGGCTTGATTTGCTCGAGATGGCTCCGATTGCGGGGGCGAAAACGACACAGTTGGATTTTTTGGACGATAAGGCGCCCGATGTTTTAAAAGAAATGCTGGGCGGGCATAAGGCCGATGTCGTGCTGAGCGACATGGCGCCGAACACGACGGGCATGAAAGACATTGACCATTTAAGGATTATGGGGCTTTTGGAAACGGCGTACGCGTTTGCGTGCGAAGTTTTGAACGAAGGCGGAACGTTTGTCGCCAAGATATTTCAAGGCGGGACGGAACAGAATTTATTGTCCGAAATGAAGCGCCGTTTTGATTCGGTCAAACACGCGAAACCGCCTGCCAGCCGTAAGGAGTCTTCCGAATTTTACGTTGTGGCGACGGGATTTAAGGGATAATCATGAAACAATCGGCACGGGTGAATGCGGCGGCGGAGCTGACAGAGGAAATCTTTGCGTTCAAGCGTCCCGCCGATGCTGCGGTCAAGGAATATTTCAAGGCGCGCCGCTATATCGGCGGGGGCGACCGACGGGCGATATCCGATCTTGTATGGCGCAGTGTCAGACGTTACGGACGGCTTTCTTTGCTGTGTCCTTTTGATTTAACGGGGCGCGCGGCCGTTGCCGCCGTTTTAAAGTACGACGGGGAAAATCCGGAAATCTTTTTTACGGGCGAACAGTATGCGCCTGCCGCGTTAAGTGAAGAGGAAAAAGAATTTTTAAACGCTTTGCCTTTGGAACTGCCATCTGCCGAAAACGAATGTCCTTCCGATTTCGCGGACAAGATTGATCGGGCGGAACTTATCGCAATGGCGGACGAAGCGCCGTTTGATTTAAGGGTTAATACTTTAAAGTCCGACAGGAAGAAAGTGCTGGAGATGCTTGCCCGCGAGGGGATTGAAGCGCAAGAAACGCCTTTTTCCAAATCGGGCATTCGTCTGAACGGGCGTTTGAATTTAAGAGATTCGGAACTTTTGGAAAACGGATTGGCGGACGTTCAGGACGAAGGGTCTCAAATCGTTTCGTTTCTGACGCAGGCAAAGGCGGGAGAAACCGTTATGGATTGGTGCGCCGGCGCCGGAGGTAAGACTTTGGCAATGGCGGCAATGATGGAAAATAAAGGGACGATCTATGCCGCCGACGCCAATGTCAAACGCCTTAAAGACCTGCCCGACCGCGCGGTCAGGGCGGGGGTGCGCAACGTTATTTTGCTGAACGGTTACGATTCTTTGAAATCTTATGATTTGGTTTTGGTCGATGCGCCGTGTTCGGGAACGGGAACATGGCGTCGGGCTCCGGACGCCCGCTGGTGCACAAGCGGGAAGGACGTCGAACATTTGGTCGCGGTTCAGGCTGAAATCTTGGAAAAAGCGTCCCGATACGTCAAAAAAGGCGGACGCCTGTTTTACATAACGTGTTCGCTGTTACGCGAAGAAAACGAAGAACAGGCTGAACGGTTTTTAAAGGCGCACGAAGATTTTTGTTTGCAGGACTTGTCGCCCGTTTTAAAGGAAACAACGGGAATGGAGACATCTTCCGCGACGGTCAGACTTCGTCCGTCGGTTTGCGGCACGGACGGTTTTTTTGCGGCGTCGTTTTTGAAACGGTAAAGGAAAAGCCCCCGAAAACGGGGGCTTTTTTTTATTTTTCGTAATTTTCGCTGATAAAGCGGTTTAAGGTTTGAACGCCGTATCCCGTGGCGCCTTTGGCGGCCATGGGTTTGTCCTTTTTGGAAAACGTAACGCCGGCGATATCCAGATGCGCCCATTTTGTGCCGGGGCGTACGAAGCGTTTCAGGAACGTTGCGGCGATAATGCTGCCGGCTTCGCGACCTTTGGAACCGACGTTCATGATATCGGCGACGTCGGAAACGATTTGATCGTCGAACAGGTCGTCCAAAGGCATCCGCCACATTTTTTCGCCGACGTGTTTGGATGCGCCGAGCAGGGCATCGGCCAAAGCGTCATCGTTGGCGAACAAGCCTGCGTAATCAGAGCCCAAAGCCACGATAATGGCGCCGGTCAGCGTTGCCAGGTCGATCAAGGTTTGGGGTTTGAAGCGTTCTTGAGCATACCACATGGCATCACCCAAAATTAAACGGCCTTCGGCATCGGTATTGACGACTTCGACGGTTGTCCCCGACAATGATTTAACGACGTCTCCGGGGTGCTGAGCGGTTCCCGAGGGCATGTTTTCGACCAAGGGCATGACGGCGGCGACGTTGACTTTTGCTTTGCGCATGGCCAGAGTTTGCATGGTGCCCAAAGCGACGGCGGCACCCGCCATATCGTCTTTCATTTCTTCCATGCCGCTTGCGGGTTTCAGGCTGATGCCGCCCGAATCGAAGCAGACGCCTTTGCCGACCAAGACCAATGGAACGTCTTTTGAATTAGGATTGCCGAGCCACTGTACGACGGCCAGACACGGCGGATTTGCGGAACCCTGAGCGACGCCGAGCATCATATCCAACCCTTTGGCTTTCAGGGTTTCGCGGTCGTAGATTTCGGTTTTCAATCCGTATTTTTGCAAATCGATGGCGCGTGCGGCGAATGCCGATGGCGTGACGAAGTTTGCGGGTTCGTTGACCAGATCGCGGGCGGTATAGACGCCTTTTGCAATGGCGCTCATGGGTTCGTAAGCGTTTTGAGCCGCCTGAGCATTGGCGGTCATGATATAGAATTCTTCCAGCGTTACGGGTTTTTTCTGGACTGTTTTATGTTTCAAGAAACGGTAAGAAGCTAATTTTGCACCGAATCCGACTTCATGAGCGGGCAAATCGTCGACGGCGAAGTCGGCGGTTTTTTCGCCGCAAGTCAACAAAGCCGTTACGGCTGCGGCACCTGCGGCACAAGCGCGCAACGGGTCATTGCTTTCTTTTTTGCCCAGCCCGACGCATACCAAACGTTTGACGGCTGTTTCTTCGGGAGAAACGACGATGAACAGATCGCCCTGTTTTCCGGAAAAGCCGTCGGTTTTCAAAGCCTTAACCAAACGCCCCTTCATCAAGGCGTCGATTTTTTTTGCCGTTTTTGACAGCGTCAAATCGTCGTAAATCCCGACGATCAAAGCCCCGTCGCTGGGGATTTCCGTTTTTTTAAACAAGATTTTCATGGTACAGCATCCGTTTGAAAATATTAAAACTACGGGACAGCATACACTTTCCCGTCGCCAAATCAAAGGGCGCAAATCAGACTTTTTTATGATTTTTTCAGATAAACGGCTTAAATGACGTGCAACGGGCGGGAAATTTTGATAATACAGGAAAAACGCGGTCAACGGCGGAGTAAAGTGTGATGACGGAAACACCTTTTGCGCAAGAGGAAAATCACGACGAAATTATGGCCGATCCCCTGATGCACGAACGCGAATGGCTGTTGTATGCGATAGTGCTGGACGGAGAGGGCGGCGGAAAAAGCTTGGACGAATCGGAGCTGAACCAGTGGAAGCCCGAAGACGGGACTTTGTGGCTTCATTTGGACTTGTCCGTGGAAGGCACGCACGATTGGATGCTTAATTGCAGCCATATCGATCCGTTGGTTTTGGAAGCCCTTTTGGAAGACGAAGAACCCCGCCCGAGGTGTATGCCGTACGGCGATAATTTGTTGTTGTTTTTGCGCGCCATCAACCTGAACCCCGGCGAAGAACCCGACGATATGATTTCTTTGCGCATATGGTGCGAAAAAAATCGCATTATCACGCTTCGGGAAACGCCGCTGTCAACGATGCGCGAAATAGACCGAAAGCTGATGACGGGCGTCGGGCCGAAAACGACGGGGGAAATGCTGGACGAAGTTTGTTCCACGACACTGGACAGGATTGTTGCCGCGGTGGCGGACGTCGAATGCCTGATTGATAACATCGAAGACAAAATCGTCGACGAAGACGATGATGACGATATGATGGCGCCGTTGTCGGAAGCTCGCCGTAAATTGTCGGAAATGCGGCGTTATTTGTCGCCTCAGCGCGACGCCATGGAAATGTTGCCGCGCCAGCTGATGTCTTGGTTGGACAAGGAAATACAATACCAGTTGCGCGAAAATGCCAACCGCATGCTCAGGATTATTGAAGACATTGACAGCCTTCGCGAACGCGCATCGATTAACATGGACGAATTGTCCAGCCAGCTGCGCGAAGAAACGCAAGAAAATATGTATATGCTGTCGGTGTTGGCGGCGATTTTCATTCCTTTGACGTTTATAACGGGGTTGCTCGGCATGAACGTCGGGGGGATACCGTTTGCGGAACATGAACACGGCTTTTTAATCGTCACGGGGCTGATGTTTTTGTTTGGCGTGATTTTGATGATTATTTTCAAACGGTTAAAGTGGTATTGAGATGAGCGGGGCGAATAAAAAAGCGTTGGTAAAACCCGCTTGCAAAGAAACGGCGCAAGAAGGCGGACGGTTGCTGGCGCAAGGAGAGCTGGTGGCGTTCCCGACGGAAACCGTGTACGGTTTGGGGGCGGATGCGACGAACGACAAAGCCGTCGCGTCGATTTTTGAAGCAAAGGGACGCCCTCAGTTTAATCCGCTGATTGCTCATATTCCCGTTTTGGAATGGGCGGAAGATTTCGCCGAAATTTCAAATACGGCTCTTTTGCTGGCAGAACGTTTTTGGCCGGGGCCCATGACGTTGGTAATGAACCGCAAGGAAAACTGCCCCGTTTCGTATTTGGTCAGTGCGGGGCTTGATTCCGTGGCGGTCAGGATGCCGTCTCATCCGTTTGCGCGGGAATTGATTTCTTGCGCGGGCGTGCCGATTGCCGCGCCGAGCGCCAATATTTCGGGTACGGTCAGCCCGACGACGGCGGAACACGTCCGTCAGGGATTGGAAGACAGGATTTCTTTGATTATAGACGGCGGTCCGTGCCGGGTCGGCGTTGAATCCACCGTTCTGGACGTCAGGGGGGAACGCCCCGTTTTGTTAAGGGCGGGCGGTTTGACGGTGGAAGAAATAGAAACGTTAACGGGGGCTGGGTCTGTTTTGTTTCCGGACAGCGATCCCGCATTGCCGCGTTCTCCGGGACAGTTGTCCAGCCATTATGCGCCGTCTTTGCCCGTCCGTCTGAACGCGCATGAAGCTCGGGAAGGCGAAGCCCTTTTAGGGTTCGGTCCCGCCGAACACGCCGATTTGAATTTAAGCCCGTCGGGAGATTTGGCGGAAGCCGCGGCGAATCTGTTTGCGTTTATGCGTTTACTGGATCGCCCCGAGTTTAAGGGGATTGCCGTAATGCCCGTACCGTTCAGGGGGCTGGGATTGGCGATAAACGACCGCCTGAAACGTGCGGCGTATCCTCGCAGAGTTACGAAACAAAGCTAAGAGAGGCTCAATGATTGAATTATCAATCGATTTAAAAGAAAAAATGGAAAGCATCGCGGGCAAAGACGCGTTTGTTTTTTATGAAAGCGAAGGAGAAAAAGACGGGACGTACGCTTTTTATCCGTCTTCAAGCGAAGAGCTGTCGCGTTTTTCGTCGTTATGTTACCGTCACCGCGTTCCGATGCGTCCGTGTTCGGACGAAACGTCGGCGCGTTCGGATACGGTGAACGTTTTTTTCGACCGTATGGACAAAGTTTTATCGGTTGATCCCGTTTCCCGCACGATAACTGTTCAAGCGGGATGCACGTTTGAAACGGCGCGTCGCGCGGCGGACGAAGCGGGATTTTTGTTTCCGCTTTACATGAATGCGCCGGAAGGAGCCAGAATCGGCGGACGTCTGGCAACGAATTACATTAACGCGGGAGTGTTCCGTTACGGAACGCCGAAAGAGCTGACATTGGGGACGCAGTTGGTTTTGCCGGACGGAACCGTAAAGGATACGTTGGAAAACTATGCGACGTCGGAATCCGATACGATGAAGAATTTGTTTGTGGGGTCTCACGGCAGCATCGGTTTTATCACGGCTGCGGTGATCAGATTGCATCCCAAAGCGGCGGAGGTTCGGCGCATGCTTTGTTTGTGCGACGGTCTGTCTGGGATAAGCAAGCTGTTTGCGTTGTCGCAACATTTGGGGGCGACGCTGTTGACGGGCTTTGACGTTTTTTCCAAATCGGGAATGGAAGAAATATTAAAGGAAGTGCCGTCGATACAAAAACCGTTCGAGGCGTCATGGTATGTTTTGATAGAATTTTCTTCGACGGTGGCAAATGACCGTCTGGGGTCTTTTTTGGAAGAACTGAAGAAAGAAGCGGTTCAAAAAGGATTAATTCGCGATGCGGTAACGTCGAAATATGCGGAAGACGCCGAGAATTTGGCGCGGATGGAACGATCCGTGCAGTGTTTGGCAAGGTGTGCGGACGGAGCATATTTTAAAGAAGCCGTTCTGCCTGTTTCCAAGACGGTTGATTTTTTGGAACGCTTGGGTGTACAGGCGGCATATGCTTTTCCGAAAGCGTCATTGATGCCTTTGGCGCGCATGGGAGAAGGCGCTTTGTTTTTGAATGTCCGTTTTTCGGAGTTGGAAAACGACGAAGCGGCTTTGACGGAAAGCGAAAAAATGTTTAAATTGTTTGATACGTTAGTCTGTCAGGCGGGTGGCATGTGTGCCGTTTCGCAAAAAGCCGGCGGTTCGGCGGACGGAAAAGGCGAAATTGCCGATATGATAAGGGCGCTGAAGGCTTCGTTTGATCCGTATAATTTGATGAATCCGACTTAAAAGGGGAAGTTATGAAACTGATAGCCGTAGATTTGCTGGCGGAAAAGCTGGTCATGTCGGAAAATGAAACGGAAGCCGTATTGGGGCTTTTGGATTTTTCGTCAACGGACGTATCTTTGCTGTCGTCGGCAAGGGCGGCAATGTTTCCGAAATTGGAGCTATTATCGCGGGATTTGGCGCAAAAGGCAATGCAGGCGCCTCAAATGAAACAAATGATAACCGAGCTTTCGACGCCGGAGGATTTTCCGAAATCCGTTCGCGATTACATGCGGGATTATTTCGGCGGGGCGTGCGATGAAAAGTATATCGAAACACGGGCAAAGGCGGGGGCTTTGTATTACCGCTTTGACATTCAGCCGAAGCTGTTTATCCCGATGACGTCGTACATGCAACAGATTTTGGAAGTCGAATTGATACAGGCTTTAGGCAAGACGGACACGGGTATTTTGGCGTGCCGGTCTTTGTCAAAGTTCGTGCGGCTGGACAATATGCTGATCATGCAGGCGTTTGACGAAGCCAGACAGCGCGGCGAAGTCGAAACGGAACGCAAACGCGCGGCATATTCGTTGATGCTGGAACGCAAAGTGGCGCGATTGACGCAGGCAATGGAAGATTTGTCTCAAAAAGATCCGTTGACGGGGCTTTATAATGCGCGCGGTCTGTTTGACAATCTTTACCGCGAAATCGGAAATGCCAAAAGGCATAAATGGGGCATTTGTCTGGTTTATTTCGACTTTAACGGATTTAGAGAGTTTAACGAAACGGAAGGTCGCCGCGTCGGGGACAAGCTGTTGAACATCATGGCGGCGACCCTGACAGACGCTTATCGCGAAACGGACATCATCTGTCGTTACAAAGACGACCAGTTCTGCGTCATTATGCCGAACACGGTGGCGGCGGACGCCAGAAAAGTCTGCAAACGCGTTATTGACAAGTTCCGTCAAAGAAGCACGTACGGTTTGGCATTTTGCATGGGATTGGCACAAACGGGGCCGAAAGAGTTTTTGGCGCCCGACGATTTTCTGTATGTGGCCAGCGAAAACGTAAAAGTCGCACAGGGAGCCATTTCCGATAAAAGCGAATTCTTCTTAAAAGGATAAAAGGCTTGCGATAAGCCTTTTTTGCCGTTATCGTCGTTTAAATTTTGTCCTTAACATCCGAGAAACCGATGGGATTTTTTAAAAAAGCAAAAAACGGGGAACTGCCGTCGCTGAGCAAAGAAAACCTTTTGATGGTTCGGCGCGTCTGGAAAACCTACATTATCGACAAATGGAAACTTTTGACGATTTCCATTATTTTAATGCTGATCGGCGCCAGTTTCGACGCGTTGCTCGTTCGTCAGATGAAACCGATTTTTGACGAAGTCTTTATTGATAAAAACCGCGAAAGCCTCGGCGTTATCGGTTTGGTCATTTTGGTGCTGTATTTTATAAAAGGCGTAACGAACTACGTCCAAAGTCTGGTCATGACGAAAATGAGCATCCGTATTTTAACCGATATGCAGATGGATGTTTTCAAACGTGTCGTCCGTATGGATAACGCTTTTTTTGCCAAAAGGACGACGGGTGATATTTTGTCGCACTTTACCGCCGACGTTACCATCATCAAAGACGCGGTTTTAAACAGCCTGACAACCTTGGTCAAAGATTCCGCTTCGGTTCTTTTTCTGGTTTTGCTGATGTTTTGGCAGTCCTTTGAAATGGCGTGCATTATGTTTTTTGTGTTTCCGCTGGGAATGGCTCCGGTGGCGTACTGCGGGCGCAAGATGCGGCGCAAAACAAAAAACATGCAAGAAGTGTACGGCTTGCTTTACAATGTTTTGTCTCAAACGTTTCAGGGCATTAAAATCGTTAAATCCTACTGCACCGAAGACAAAGAAGCCGAAGTATTGCATGCTTCGATTAACCGAATGAACAAAATATCGTACAGCATGGCACGGCTGTCGAGCCTGCAAAGCCCGCTGATGGAATTTTTCGGCGGCATAGCGATGGCGGGGACTTTGGCATACGGCGGATACCGTATTTTGCAGGGTGACATGACCCCCGGAAACTTTATGGTCTTCCTGTTGGCAATCGTCGCGGCGTACAAGCCGATGAAAAATATCGCCAACCTGCATTTAAGAATGCAGATGGGCATTGCGTCGATGCAACGTTTGTTTGATATGATGGATACGCCGCCTGCCATTCACGATGCGCCCGACGCGCGCGAGTTAAAGATAAATTCGGCGGATCTGGACGTCAAAAACATTACATTTTCTTATGACGGCGAACATCAGGTGTTAAAGAACGTTTCTTTGACCGCAAAAGCCGGTCAAACGGTTGCCGTTGTCGGGCACAGCGGTTCGGGCAAATCGTCTTTGATTAACCTGATTCCCCGTTTTTACGATCCGCAACAGGGGCAAATCCTGATTGACGGACAGGATATCCAGTCCGTAACGTTGGAAAGCTTGAGAAAACAAGTCGCCTATGTTTCTCAGGATGTCATCATTTTTGACGATACGATCAAAAACAACATTCGTTACGGGACGCCCGACGCAACGGACGAACAGGTGATTGCGGCGGCAAAGGCTGCGGCGGCGCACGACTTTATCATGGGTACGGAAAAAGGCTATGATACGGTTTTGGGCGAACGCGGCGGGCGTTTGTCGGGCGGTCAGCGCCAGATGATTTCGATCGCAAGAGCCATGCTGAAAAACGCTCCGATCCTTTTGTTGGACGAAGCGACGTCGGCATTGGATTCCAAATCGGAACGCATTGTTCAGGATTCTTTGGATACTTTGATGAAAGGACGTACTTCGATCGTTATTGCGCACCGTTTGTCGACGGTAATCAACGCGGACAGAATTTATGTCTTTAACGACGGCGAAGTCGTTGATTCCGGTACGCACGAAGAATTGCTGACTCATGACGGCATTTATGCTCAGCTTTATCGTCTGCAGTTTATGAAAGACAAAAATTAAAACCAAAGGCGTGCTTGCCGCCGCTTTTTTCAAAAGGTATCCTGATAAAAGATCAGGCATCAAAAACAGGGGAATAAAATGAAACGTCTGTTGTTTTTTCTTATGTTTTTAATCACGCCTTTTTATGCGCAAAGCGACGAATTTATCAATCCGACCAGTCCGAAGACCCAAGGCTTGGTCGTTTCGGCGGATTCCCAGACGAACAGCTTTAAAATCGAAGTCGACGGGAATGTCGGCTTGCAAATGATTTTTTATGTTACGGACGATACGGAATACTTTGTTTCGACGCCGCAAGGGACGGAAACGGGCAGTTTTTCCGATATTCAAAACGGGGCGTACGTCAACGTCGTCTATACGACGAACGACGAAATGACCGAAAGTATTGCCGAAGAAGTGACGGTCGACACACAAAAATAAATCCGAAAAATCATAAAAAACGGTTATACTATATATAGATACGGTTTCCTATGAGGGAGGAGTGCTATGTATATATGGTATGTTTTGGCAGTATTCTTTATATTGTTGATAGCTTCGAATGTTTATGACATTCAGCAGGAAAAAAAGAAGGCGGAGCGCAATTTATTTAAAAAGCAGCTTTTGACTCCTTCGGGAAAAGAAATGTTTGACCGTCTCCGTCAGGTTGTCCCCGACGGGTATATTTTTGTAAAGGTTCCGTACACGGATCTGTTTGATAACCGCAAAAAGAACCCTAAGGAAAAGGCGCGCCTTCATTTTCGTTTTGTCGGATGCTGCATAGACTTTGTCGTTTGCGATGCAAAGCTTAATCCGATATGCCTGATAAAATTTGACGAAACGGAAATGGAAAAGAAAAAGCTGAAAAAGCTGACGTCAGAAGAGGTTTTTGCGGAATCCGGGTATCATTTTATCCGCTATAAAAGCAAGAATAAACCCAGTGTGGAACAGCTGACGGCGGATATTTTCCCGCCCAAAGAAAAGCCTGCGGATAAAGCGGAAGACAAGCCCGCCGATAAAAAAGCGGAAGATAAACCCGCAACGCCGAAATCGCCCGAAAAGGAAGCGGCGGCTAAATAAAGGGAGAAAAACGCGAAAAATTCAGTTGCGGACGCACGGTGTCCGCAACTTCTTTTCTCATGCATAGAATCCAAGCCAGAGCGCTTTCGTTTTTCAACGGAGCCGTTAACGCGGGCAAATGCCCCTTTCCGCAAGCTTCCATTTTTCCGATTTCGTCAACGACAAGAATATCCGCGTTTTTTCTGGCATCAAGAATGCGTTCGTTTGCCCATTCCCAAGCGCTTTGATTAAAATCGAACTTACAACCGTTTTGAGCACGGTTTGATTTTATGGCCAGTATTTTTCGTTCGCCCGTTTCGGCGTCCATGACGTCATAGCCGTTCGGATTTACGGGATCTCCGAATGACGGTTGCAGGATTCCGCCGATTTTCAGCCCTGCTTCTTTTATTTGTTGGACGAGGTTTAAGGCTTTTGTCGTTTTTCCGCTTCTTTTTTCGCCGCAAACGGCAATAATTTCGGGCAGGGCATAAAGCATGGTTAAGCGTTCGGACAAAGCTTTCCATTGTTCGGGGGAGTTTATGTTTTCGCCCGTTAATTCGAAATCGGATTCGACGGTTTTGCGGTCGGCGGCGGGCATTTCGTCGCGCAGAACGTCCATGCGCGTGCATTCGGGCGGCAATGACAAAAGTTTTTTTGCAAATTCTTTGGATAAAAATACGGGATGACCTGCATTTCCGTTCTTTTCCGGATAAGCCATTTCAGCTTTTAATGCCGCAAGATCTTTCCACGTTTCGGGCGGAGGCAAAGGTCTGTCAACGGCGGCAAAAGCAATCTTTTCAAATCCTTTGTCAAGAAAGAAACGGCATCCAGCCTGAACGGAAGAGAACGGACCGAACTCCGGCAAAGGGTTCATCAGGGAAAAAATCCGCAAAGATCCTCTGAGCGCCGAGGTTTCGGGACCCGGCAACACGTCTTTGTACGCTTCGGCATTATATCCCAGAATGACGGCGACATATTTTCCTCCGGCTTTTCTGTACGCGTCGATTTGGCAGAACAGCCAAGATTTTTTCCCGGCGTCAAGCAAACCTTTCGGGCATCCCATGCGACGGGATTTTCCTCCGGCCAGCAAAACAAGAGGAGGCAGTTCAGTCGATAAGTTTTTTAATATTGTCGTCGGCACTTAACGTAAAGACGCGGTCATTGATGATCGGCAGGTCGCAAGAGCGTTCTCCGACGCCCGTGAACAACAATCCGCACCGTTCCCCTTTTTGAATGAGATTATTTTTGATCAGCATTCTCAATCCGGCCAATCCTGCGCTTCCCGTTGCGGACAAATCAATGCCCGTATGGCGAACGGCCAGATCAAAGGCTTTTTGCAAAGATTCTTCGTCGGCGACCAAAGGCAACCCTCCGGTTTCGATCATGCCGCGTACGACTTCCAATCCGTCGTATGTGGTGTCGTCCAGGATTCCTTCGGCGATGCTGTCGGGGACGTTGCCGCTCCACGGTTTAAAGAATTCGTTTCTTTTTTTGCCGATTTTTGCAAAGACTTCATCGATGTCTTCTTTGATTTTCGGGTACATTTCGGCGATCAGGTTTGCGGTCATTTTAATTTGTCCGGCGTTGTTTTCGATTACCGAACGTGCATCGAAATCGGATTCCAAAGCCATGGACAATTCGGGAGGCAAAGTTACGACGCCGTCGCGTCCCAATTCGCGCAGAACCATGAAATAGCTTTGCGCCAAGGGATAGCAGCTGGACGTTTGGCAGGTATAGAAACGCGGCAATTTGCGAATCATGCCCAAACGTTTGCATATTTGAGCGCCCGAAATTACGGCGTTAGCCAAACCGCCGCCGCCGACCTGAATGACCATGACGTCCAAAGCGGCATCGTTCAGGTACTGGTTAAAGAAGAATTCATAAGCCAGCGTTTCCGCGCCTTCGACGGCGGACCATATATCGTGTCCGTAAGACGTGAAGGGAACCCATCCGAATTTTTTCAAGGCTTCCTGATAACGCAGGTTGCACGGGTCGCCTTCGCCGACGTTCCCGTCGCGGCTGACTTTAACGACGTTTGTGCCCAGATTTGTCAGGATGGCAACGACGGTATCGCTGACGTGGTCGGGGACAAAGGCGTACAGCTGGTATCCTGCGGCGCCGGCGATGGCGGCGGCGCCCATGGCGGCATTACCGCAGCTGAAAATGGCAAGCGTTTTTTTGTCTTGGTCTTCGCCCGATATTTCGCGCAACGTTTCCAGATGCATGACGGCGCCTGCCAAATGTCTGGACTTATGCGATCCCATCAGCTGCAAGGTTTCGTTTTTAACGAACAGGGAGCCTTTGGGTAAATCGATGGCTTCCGCCAATTCGTCGGCTTGGATTTCGGGTGTTCTGACGAACCCGCGCCCCGTCAGGCGTTCGCAGGCGTTGGATAAAGCAAGAACGCGTTCCAGCCACCAAGACGCTTTCCCGTGTTCGTTTGCCAACTGATAGCTGGCCATAAATTCGCGGAACACGCTGAAGGAAAGCTTTCCTTCATTCCATCGTTTTGTCAGAATCGTGGGGAAAACGCGAGACAGTTCGTCGGCATCTTCCAATTTGATTAAGGGGTGGACGCCGTCATCAGAGCTTTCGGGACAAGCCAAATCCTTTATATCCAAAGGAAATTCTTTGTTGCAGACGGGGCAATACAAACGCATGTTTTTCAACCTTGTTTAAACCTTTACATACACGCCAACACTATACCGAAATTTGCGCGAATATAAAGAGAAAAGAAAAACCCCGCGAAAAGCGGGGCTGATTTTTTTAAGCGGCGTTACGGTTGTTTTTGAACGGCCAGCTTTAACAATTCGGCTTCTTTTTCAATCAGAGGCATCATGTCTTTCAGAGCGGCGTAATAATCTCCGCCCATGATATCGTTGTTGACGGTATCGATTAAGGGCATCAGACTGGGCGCCGCCTGCATGATTTCCTTTAATCTGGCGAAATATTCGGGATGCAGCACCTTCGGGTCTTTTGCCAGATACATTTCCTGCAAGACGTAATAGACTTTTTTGCACGGGGTATCGGCGTCCTTTTCCGTCAGGACGTATTTTTCGCGCAAGATGGGGACGTTTCCTTCGATGAACAGCTTGACGCGTTCTTTGTCGTTTGTGATCAACGCGTTTCCGACGATCAGGCGTTCGCCCGGTTTTAATTCGATTTTTAAAGGCATGAAAGCCTCCCTGCAATAATTAGAACATAGAAAGGATATTCGCGCTGGATTCCAGAGTCAAGCTGATGACTTGGTTAGCGATTTCCTGTTGTGTTTCGATGGCCAGCAAAAGCGAGCTGACTTCGTTCAAGTCGGCTTTGGTCAACAATTCGGCGCCGTTTTTGCTGGTGTTCGACAGCCCCGTCAGGAAATTTTCGCGAGACGTTACCATGGCGGCGTCCTGTTCGAATTTGTTTGCGGCGGCGCGCGTTTTTGCCAAAGCGGCGTCCAAATCCGACAAAGCGTTTGCAATGTCGGCGGGGTCTTGCCAATCGCCGACCGACGGAGACAACCCCAAAGATTCGCTGTCCAGCATGACGCCCGTAATCGTGCGGACGTCGCCGCCGTTTTCATTGAAGATGGCGCGAATGTTGTCGCCTTTTAACGGGTTTAATCCGTCGAACGTACTGTCATTGACCAGATCGTCGATTTGTTTTAACAGCTCGTCGTACTGTTCGGAATATTTTAAACGCAGATTGTTTCCGGATTCCGTTCCGCCTTCAATTCCCATAAATTCGGTTACGTCGCCTTTTAAATCGCCGATGACCAAATCGTCGCCGTAATCCGACGTGATTTGCAATTTGTCTCTGGACGTCAAAGACGCGGTAATTCCGTCCAACGCGGACAGCTCGTCCATAAATTCTTCAATGGTTTCGCCTTCGCGTATGGTTATGGTCGTGCCAAGGTCAAAGCCCAGTTTCGACGCCATGTTCGGTTCGGTATTCGTTTCGTCGATTTCGCCGTTCGGGGCGTAATGGGCGTCATTAACCAAAATGGGGCTTCTGTCGGGGGAATAGAGCTTCAGTTGTCCGTCTTTGACTTCGTATTTCAGCTTGTCTTCGCCGATCAGCGTCGTGAGCTGTCCGAAAAAAGCGTCAACGCGCATGTCTTCGTCGGCGACTTTTAACGTTACCCATTCGCCGTCTCCGACTTTGATGTTAAAGGAATCGCCCGTTTCAATCCCCAATTCAGACAATTTCATCTTTTTTTCGACGGGAACGGAAGCCGTCATTTCTTTCATGTTCCCGGTGCGGATAATAATTTCGTCGCCGTCTTTAAAACCGCTGATGTCGGTCAGAACCTGTTCGTCTTCAAAACCGTATTCGCTGGTCATTTTTGCGGGTTTGTTAACGCTTTCGGCGGCGTAAGTGGCGGACGCCTTTGCCTGCTGAACCAATTCGGTCAACGCGGAAATGGAATCGTCGACGGCGCTGAGGGTGGTTGATATTTTGCCGACCGAATCCAAAACGCTGTCCAAACCCGCGGCACGTTCGTTCAGACGCATGTCTTTGAAATACAAAACCGAATTATCATAAGAGGAATTGACGGTTTTTCCCGTCGCCAAAGAAACGGAAAGACTGTCATAAGCGGCGCTCAGGTCTTTTCCGTAATTGACGTTTGTTGCCAGCGACGAGGGCAGCCGCGTGGACGTTCCGTATGAAGAAAAATTATAGGGCATTGTTTTCATTATTTTTTCCCCGAATTGTTTTTGACGGACAAACTTACATTCTTTAATCCTAGCATAAAAACGGCGGGGGTGAAACAATAAAAAATCAATTTTTTCAATATATTAGTAGGCAAAAATTGCCTACTCCGCCTTTAGAGGCAGGACACTGACGTCTACGGTAACGGCATGTTGACCGCCGCCCGTCATGATGCCTTTGATCGGGCTCATGTCGTCAAAATCGCGTCCCCATCCGACGGTGATATGGTCGGTTTGGGCGTACATATTGTTTGTGGGATCCAAATCAACCCAGCCGTATTCGGGGACAAAGACGGAAAACCATGCGTGGGAAGCGTCTCCGCCGACCATTTCGATGTCGCCCGTTTGGTTTTCCAATGCGGGGCGGCAGGTGCGGATATAACCGCTGACATATCTGGCAGCCAATCCCAAAGAACGGACGGCAGCAATCGCCAGATGGGCAAAATCCTGACAAACGCCGCGTTTTAACCGCAAAACTTCATTGACGGGCGTGGCGATGCTGGTTGCCGACGGGTCATAGGCAAAGCCGTTATAAATGCCGCGCATCAGGTCTTCGGCTCCGCGCAGGACGGGCTTTCCTTTGTCAAAAAAGGCTTGGGCGAATTCTTTGATTTCCTTTGTCAAAGGAATAAAACAGGACGGACAGGCATTCTCGGCGGCTTGCAACAATTCTGGGGTATCTGGTAGGGACAAGCTTTTTTTAACGTCTTCCCATGCGGGGGTGTCATCGGGGTCGGGGATCGGGCGTTCAAAGACTTCGGCATTGAATTCGGAAACGACGCTTAGTGCCGTATGGGGCATTTCGGTAATAAAAAAGGTTGTTCTGTTTCCGAACGCGTCCTTTGCATTTTCGATAAAGGACGGCTCCGGGCTGACGGTCAAAGAAACGTTTGAAACGTGCTGATAAAACGTTTCGCGGGGTTTCAGTCTGGCGATATGATGAGACAGCGTAACGGGCAGGCTGTATTTATAGTCCGTTTTATGCCGGACGCGATAAGTCACGGACGTCATTTGATTTTTCCTTTATTGTAAGAGGGACCCTGACGCGTCGGAGCGGCATGGACAAAGCAGGACAAAGTCAGCGTGTCGGAAAAAGCGGTCAGCATTTCTTTCAGTTCGGCAAGCTTTTGTGCTCCTTCGGGGGACAGAGGCGACGTTTCGGGCTTTGCATTGACGGCAAAAGTCATGACGTTAATGCCTTTAATCAGGTCGAGCATATTTTCAAGGATTTCCGATTCTTGCGCGAATAATCCGTCTTGTTCGCTTTCGTGTTTCATGACGGCAATGTTTTGGCGCAACTTAAGCACCTGATAAAGCAGCGAACGCGGGTTTGTTTCGTCGCACACCAGCAAATCAAAGACCAACGGAACGGTCGGCACGTCCATATATCTGGCGCGATAAGTCATTTTGCTGTCCGACACTTCCAGCAACGCGTCCAACGAAGCGTTAAAGCCGTTTTGAGCGCAAAAACCGATACAGTTCATAATCATGATCAACTGCATGCCGCGTTCCAGCCGCCGTCCGATTTCCATAAAACGCCAACTGTGTTCGCGCGTCATGTTTTCGCGGATCAACCCGCTCAGCGCGTTTTGGTGCAAGATGACGGAATTCAGCCTGTTCAGGACGGCTTTGTCGCTGCTTTGGCTTTCGGGCAACAAACGCGGAAGCAGGGTAAAGATTTCCCAAGTATCGGCGGACAGCCTGTCTCTGAGGGCGTCAGCGGTTTCTTTCATGCGGGCGAACATGGCGTGCAACCCGTAAGCGTAGGAAGACGAGGTTACGGTTTCTTTAAGCTCAATCAGGAAACGGGGCAAATCTTCTTCGCGGGTAAAGTCGTAAAAAGGCAAATGTCCGCCCAAAGCGCACAACGACATCAACGTTGCCGTTTCCGAAAGTTCGGGCAGTTCGGGGCTGTCCGCGAAACGTCGGAACACGGCGCGCAAAGTGCGGGCAAGTTCTTCGCTGCGTTCCAGATTTCGTCCCAGCCAGAACATGTTATCGGCGGTTTGAGACGTTAAATCGAACGTTCTTCGGACGGGTTTCATTTGGGGTTGCAGGGCGGCGGGCAAAATGACGCCCTGTTTTAATTTTTCCTGAGAATTTCTGGGAATCCACAGGTCGTGAACGGCGATATTTCCCGTTTCGCTTTTTGTAAAGGCGTTTCCGCCTTCCATGACGCGATATCCGTTTCCGTCGTAAATCAGGTGAAAGCGCAGCCTCACGGGGCGAGGGACGATTTTATTTGCTTTTAAGACGGGCATCATCGAAGCATTGACGCGTTCTTGGGCACAGAAATTTTCGGGATGCTCAAGGATTTCCCTTTGCGACGGGCTGACGTGGTTTCCGTTCGGATCGACGAAATCCAGCTTTTCCATGTTTTCCAAGGCAAATCGGCATTCTTTTTCTTGACCGCACCACCATGTTGCCAAAGACGGCAACGACAAAGGCTTGCCGTTAAAGTATCGGGCGATGCCGTGAATAAAGGCGTTCAGGGCGGGGATTTGAGCGGTTCCCGACCCGAAGGGATTAATGACGGCGACTTTTGCGTTTCTGGCGGCGTTTACCAATCCAGCCACGCCCGAAAAAGAGCTGCCCGTCAATTCAAGCGGGTCGCACAGTCCGTCATTGACGCGGCGCAGGATAACGTCCACGCGTTTTAAACCGTCGATGTTTTTTAAGAAGACATAATTTTTTCTAACGGACAAATCGACGGGTTCGACGGCGGATATTCCGAGGTTTCGTGCCAGAAATTCGTCTTCGGCGGCGTTTGAACCGTTTTGTCCGCAACTCAGCAGGACGATTCTGGGGGCTTTGTCTTTTTGTTTTGTCAACGCCGCTTCGGCAAGCCGTTTGCGCAAAGTGTCAAAGAAATCAATGACGCGTCTCGGTGCGGTTTGAGCATAGATTTCGGGCATGACTCTGGACAGCAACAGCCTGTTTTTTACGCTCAGCTCGTCGCCCGACGGGCATTGCGTATCATCGGCGACGACCCAGAACGTGCCGTCGGGAGCGCGTTCGATTTCGGCGGCGTAGCGGTGCAAAAAGATTCCGCCCGCAGGTTTGACGTTTTTCAATGCGGGGAAATACGACGGGTTTGCGAACACGGTGCCCGGGGGCAGGATGCCCGAAGAAATCAGCTTTTGTTCGCCGTAAATGTCGGCAAGCACGCGGTTTAACAAATGAGCGCGTTCGATTAAGCCTTTTGAAATCAGTTCAAAGTCTTCCGCCGACATTAAAAAGGGGATCAGCCCTCTTTTGACGGTTGCGCTTTTGGCGGGCGTTTCGGCTTCGGCAAAACGGGACAGCTGTTCTTTGTAAGAAGAAAGCCTGTCTTCGCCTTCTTTGTCGACGGCGCGGGCAAACGCCTGCCAATGCGGGCGTATTTCGCCGTTCGGAAAAACGGCTTCGTTAAACTGTCCGTCAGGAAAAACGGCGGGATATTCCGATAAAAAAGACATATTTGCCCTTTAAAAAAAACGAACGCTCATGAAAAAACGTCCGAAAACCGACTTATTTTACTGTTTTTAATACAAAAACAATAAAAGGAGGTTAAAATCTTAAAAAGATTTCAACATTCTTGCATAAGGAAGCCTTTAAAATGCCTTTTCGGCACGGAGCCTTGTCCGTATTGTTTTCCGCGACCGTTTTTTTAGGTGCGTTTTTGTTGTTTTCCGTCCAACCGATGGCGGCAAAGGAAATGTTGCCGCAACTGGGCGGGTCTCCGTCGGTTTGGAACGTGTGCATGTTGACGTTTCAAACGTTGTTGCTGGCAGGTTACGCTTATGCCGTTTTCGTTCAAAAAAGCCGAAAGCCGATGGCCGCTTTGCAGATTTTGCTGTTGTGCGGGGCATTGTTTGTTTTGCCTTCGGCGGGGACTTCGTTCGCGTTGTCGCCCGAACATCCTTCCTTTGATTTGATTGCGGCGCTGATTCGCAGGATCGGATTGCCGTTTTTTGTTTTGGCGGGCATGTCAACCCTGCTTCAGGTATGGTTCGCGCAAACTGGGGCAAAAGACCCTTATCGGCTTTATTCGTTTTCAAATGCGGGCAGTTTGGCGGCTTTGGCGCTGTTTCCGATTTTTATCGAACCGAACGTTCCGCCCGAAACGCAGCGAATGTTGTGGTCGGCGGGTTTTGAGGCATACGGCGTGCTGGTTTGTTTGTGCTTGTTTGCCGGCGGACGATTGAAATCGGGCGAAAACGTTTCAAACGGCGGGGCAGAAAAAGTGTCTTTTTCAAAAGCGGCGTTTTGGACGGCGGCGTCGTTCGTTCCGTGCAGTTTGATGTTGGGCGTTACGACGTATATTACGACGGATTTGTCTCCGTCGCCGCTGTTGTGGAACGTGCCGCTGGCGCTGTATTTGCTGGCGTTCGTTTTGGCGTTTTCAAAATGGGGCAAAAGCGTCTTAAATCTGTTTTTGCTGTTGCGTCCCGCCGCCGTTATTGCGTTCATTACGATGTATGTTTTGTCGTTTTTGTCGCACAGGATGGCTTTGCCGCATTTGGCGGTTTCTTTTGTGATGATGCAGGTGTGTTTGGGCGTTTTGGCGCAAAGCCGTCCCAAAAGCGGCAATTTGTCCGTTTTTTATTTTTGCGTGGCGCTCGGCGGCGCGTTGGGCGGCGTGTTTAACGGGTTGGCGGCTCCGTTGATTTTCAATACTTATGCGGAATACGGCCTGATGTTTTTGGCGGCGCTGTTGTTCGCGCCCGCTCAGACGGGCGAAAAAAGAAGCGCTCAGGATATTTGGCGCGACTTTGCCATTCCTCTGGGAATTTTCTTTTTATCGTTCGGGCTGTTGGCATTTGCTCATATGTCGGGGGCGTTCAACGAACGCATCGCGGGAATTGTCGTCATTTTAATGATCGGTTCTTTGATGAGCGCGACGGCGCGCGACCCGCTCAGATGCGCTTTGACGGGCGGCGTTTTGATTTTGTTCGGCAGCTATGTTTATTCGGGGCAAAATCCGTATTCCGTTTTTCATGCCAAGATTCTTCAGGAACGGAACTTTTTCGGCGTGACGTCTGTCAGAAAGGAACAGTCGGTAAAAGGATTGCGCACGCTTTTGTTCCACGGCACGACGCTGCACGGCGTTCAATACGCCGGAGCGGGGGCAAAGGATGAACCCCGATTGTATTACGCTCCGTCTTCGGGGGTGGGGAACGCCCTTTTGACAGCCGCAAAAAGAGGCGACAAAAACATTGCCGTCGTCGGTATGGGGGCGGCAACGTTGTCGGCGTATGCCCGAAAAGACCAAAAATGGACGTATTACGAAATCGATCCCCTGATTGTGTCGCTGAGCGCCGGGCGCCGCCCCGTATTTTCTTACTTTAAAGACCATACGCCCGATGCGGAAATCAAAATCGGCGACGGCAGAGTTTTGCTGGCAAAGGAAAACAAAAAATTCGACGTTATCGTTTTGGATGCGTTTTCTTCGGATGCGGTGCCGTCGCATTTGTTGACGAAAGAGGCTTTGGAAACTTACGTTTCCCGATTATCTCCGAAGGGAATGATTTTGTTTCACGCGTCCAACCGCATTTTGGATTTGCCTTCGGTTTTGTCGGCGGGGGCTTCGGCGTTGAATTTGACGGGATTGCAGTTTGTTTCCAAAAATCCCGAAGACGGGTCGTCCGTTGTTTGGACGGCTTTGACGCCGTCAAAGGAAACGGCGGCGCTGTTGAGGTCGGCTTCGCCTTTGTGGCGGCCTTTGCCGAAAGTAAGCGGCGACCTGCTGTGGACGGACGCTTATGCCGACATTCCCGCCGCAATGAAGAAAAATCGACGGCTTCCCGCCCGAAACAGGAGATAAAAGATGAAACGTTTTTTCGTCAAACTGTTATGCGCATTCGTTCCTTTTAAATCAAAACGTCAGGCGATACGGCGTTATTTTAACGGAGTGAACGATTTACTGGGACGCCACAGCTATGTCGGATCGAATTTTTCGTGTCCGAATTCGGCGACGAAAATCGGTTCGTTTTGTTCGATCGCGGCGAACGTCATCATTTGTCCGACGCAACATCCCGCAGGTTTTTTGACGACCCATCCTTTTTCGTATTTAAGGGAACACGGGCTTTCGGGGCAAAAAAGCTTTATAAACTACGCTCACACGACACCTGCCGAGATCGGCAATGACGTTTGGATCGGTCAGAATGCGGTTATCATGGACGGGGTAAAAATCGGCGACGGCGCCATCATCGCGGCGGGAGCCGTCGTGACGAAAGACGTGGCACCGTACGCCATTGTCGGCGGCGTTCCCGCAAAGTTAATCAGGTACCGTTTCGACGAAGCGACGATAAAGGATTTATTGCGGTTGAAATGGTGGGAACTTTCCGACAAGGAAATTTTGTCTTTGCCCGTTAACGATGTCAAAGAATGCATAAAACGTTTAAAGGTCATTCGCGGCGAAGAATGACTTAGCGGCGTTTTTTCGAACGTTGCTTTTTGCGATAATCCCAAGGCATATCGAATTTGCACGCCCAGATGCCGTTTGATTTTTCTTTGGCGATTTCTTCGTTGGGGACGAACTTTTTCGAATAATGCGAATACGCGACGGCGTGTCCGTTTTCGACCATCCATGCGTTCAGGTTGATTTTTCGTCCGTCCCTTCGGATAAAGCATTCGCCCAACAATCGCCCGTACGCGTCGCGTTCTTTGGCGTCGCAGAATATTTCGCTGTCGGCGACGAAATCTTTTAAGGCTTGGGCGGCTTGCTTCCCGCAAAAGACTTTTTGCCCGCCGCACCGGCACGTTTGAGACGTTTCCGGCGCGTCAATGCCCTGCAATCTGACGCGTTCCTGTCCGATTTTTATGGTGTCTCCGTCAATGATGCGGCTGTTTCCCGTAATCGTGAAAAAACCGAACGCCCCCAAAATCAGGACGATCAGATATTTGATTTCGCGGCGTGTCAACCCTTTTGCCCTAGCCATTTTTTAAGAAATCCTTTACAATGCCTTTTTTTAAAAGATAGACCACGGGGGTGGGATGATGTCAAAAAAAATAATACTGTTTGCGGGCATTTTTCTGATTTCTTTTTCCGCAAATGCGGCGGCGCCGAAGCTGTTGCGCGTTACGCCGTCGGGAAAGGAGGTTTCCGAACTTTCGCAAATAGTATTGCAGTTTGACAAACCGATGACGGAATTGGGGGATATGGAACGATCTCCCGACAAAGTTGCCGTCAAAATCACTCCCGACGTTAAATGTTCTTGGCGCTGGTTGAACACGTCGGCGTTGGCGTGCCAGCTGGCTAAGGAAGATTCTCTGGTTCCCGCGACGCGGTACGAAGTCGTCGTCGAACCTGCTTTTACCGCTTTGGACGGGACTTTGACGGAAAAGGGCGGGACTTATGTCATCGAAACGATTCGTCCCGAAATAAACGCGAAAAGCGTTTATGAAGCGCCGTCGGACATGAAGTCTCCCGAACGCCCCGTTTGGCGTATTTCTTTTGCGATGCCGGTCAAACCCGAAAGCATCGAAAAGCACCTTTTTTTCAAAACAAAGGATAAGAAAGTCGCCGTCAAAGCAACCCGCCTGCCGCAGTGGTCCGCCGCGACGTACGAAGTGGAAGCGACACAGGATTTGGGGCAAAGCACGCCTTATGAAATTGTTTACGAAGCGGGATTTGAATCCGAAAACGCGGGGAATTTGAAAAGCGTCCGTTCGGGCGTTTTGGTTAAATCCGAAACATTGCCCGCGTTCAAGGTCAAAGGGCTGGAATGCTACGACAATTCATATAAGAACCAACAGCTGACCCCCGAGGAAACGGTAAAGAACCCGCCGTTTTGCCGTTTCGGTTCACCCGTCTATATTATTTTAAGCGACAAAAGCGTTTCCGAATATCAGGCGAACGATACCGTAAAGAAGATAGATTCGTTTATCCGCGTAACGCCGCAAGCGGCGATCGGCGATCGTTTGGAATGGTCGGACGAACGCGTCCGTCTGAGCGGGATGAAAGAAGGAAAAACATACGAAGTAACGGTTTTGCCGGGCATTACGGACAGGTGGGGGAACGAACTGTCCGGCGAAACAAAGCTTTTGTTTAAGATAGCGGATCGCGATCCGAATTTGGAAACTCCCGACACTTCTGCGGTTTTAGAGCTTGGCGAACAAACGGATTTGACGGGATATGCCGCCAATTTGAACAAAGCCTCCGTCGAATACAAAGCGTTTACGCCCGACGGTTCGTTTGAAGGCGTTTATAATATTCCCGAAATAGACGCTTCGTTGCGTAACGTTCAGTATCCTTTTGACGTCGGCGTTCGCGAAATGCTGAAAGGCAAGTCCGGATACCTGCGCGGGACGTATAAGACCGAACCTGTTTTGCCGTATAACGCATCGTTTGGCGTGTCGGTTTCTCCGTGGCAGGTTATGGCAAAGTTCGGGCACTTTAATTCTTTGGTCTGGATAACGGATATGAAGACGGGTATGCCCGTTGACGGCGTTTCGGTTCAGGTTTTGCGTGCGGACGGCGAAAATACGTCCGATCCCGAAAACGGCACCGAAATCGCCAAAGCCGAAACAAAAGCCGACGGTACGGCGACTTTCGGAGGCTATGCTTCTTTTAACGGAGGTTTTAAGGATTTCGGCGTCTGGTCAAAAGACACCCAGTATTATCTGGTTGCCCGCAAAGGCGGCGAAATGTCGGTTATGCCCTTGACGTATAATTTTTCCGTTTGGGCACCGTCGTACGCGACGGGGGATATTTCCACGACGTACAATCTGACGCCCGACATGCATTTAAGGGCGTGGGGGATAACGGCTCAGGGCGTTTACCGTCAAGGGGATACGGTCGACTATAAAATTTACGTTCGCCGTGAAAACATGTTTTCTTTTGCGCCGCCGACGGCGGGAAAATACCGTATGACGGTCACGGATCCGACCGAAAAGAAAGTCTTTGAACGCGAAACGGAATTGTCTTCGTTCGGTTCTCTTGACGGATCGTTCGAAATTCCCCAAGGCGCGGTTTCGGGCTGGTATCAGGTAACGTTGCACTATAACGATACGGAAATGCAGCCGATGCGTTTTTTGGTCAGCGACTTTACGCCCTCGCCGTTCAAGGTGGCAATGGACGTCGGAGCCAAAAAGCTGACGGCGGGCGAAACGGTAAAGCTTAATGCGCATGCGACGCTGTTTTCGGGCGGGGCTTATGCCGATGCGCCGGTACGTCAGACTGCGGTTTTGTCGTATGAGCCGTTCCCGTTTGACAACAAAGATTTCGGTTCCAAGCATTTTTCGTTTTCCAAAAATATGGAAATGTGGCAAATGTCCGACGAGGTTTTGCTGAACGAAAACAAACGTTTGGATTCGAACGGCTCCGTTACGTCCGAATTAAAGCTGCCTTCATCAGCCAAACCGTACGGACGGATACGTTTTGAAACCAGTGTTTCGGACGACAGCGGGCGCAAGACGTCGGCATTTTCGACGGCGCAATACTATAACGCGGATTATTTTGTCGGGGTAAGAACGGAAGGCTGGACGGCCAGAGCCGGTTCTCCCGTCGAAATAGAATACGTCGTTTCGGACAAGAATTCCGAAACGGTTGAAAACGTGCCTGTTTTAATAGAATTCAATTTGCGCAAAAACATGTACGTTCGGGAACGCACGGCAGGAAATGCGTACGTTTCGCGCTATTTAAGCGAAGACAAAAAAGTCGGCGATTGCGACGGCGTCAGCACAAAACAGGGGGGCAAATGCACGTTTACGCCCAAAGAAGCGGGACTTTATACGGTCAGAGCCGTTGTCAAAGACCCGCAAGGACGCGAACACGAATCTCAGACGGTGTTTTATGCGCAAGGCAAGGATCGCGTTATTTGGGAAGCCGAACAGGATAACCGATTGGATCTGATACCCGAAAAGGACAGCTATCGGGCAGGGGATACGTTAAAGCTTTTGGTTAAAAACCCGATGCCCGGCGCGACGGCGTTAATTACGGCGGAACGTTACGGGATACTTTATTCTTCCGTTGAAACGCTGAACGACAGCACGTCGGTTATAGAAATTCCCGTTTCTGGGGATTTCTTCCCCGGAGTATATGTTTCCGTATCGCTGTTTTCAAAGCGTGTTGACAAACCGTCCGAGAACGGCGCCGATTTGGGCAAGCCTGCGGAATGGACGGGTTATATCAAGGTTCCCGTGTACGACGATTTGCGCAGGATTAACGTGTCCGTCAAGACGGATAAAGCCTCATACCGCCCGCGCGAACGGGCAAAGCTGACCGTCAAGGCGACGTTGCCCGGCGGGAAAAAGGAAAAGACGGAAGCGGCTGTTATTGTTTTGGATGAAGCCGTTTTGGCTTTGCTGCCCGACGGCACGAAAGCCTACGACCCGTATTCGGGTTTTTATACGGTCGGAAATCTGGACGTCAAAACGTATTCGCTGATTTCGCGTTTGGTCGGTCGCCGCAACATTGAAAAGAAAGGGGCAAACCAAGGCGGAGACGGCGGAACCGATTTCGCCGTCAGGGATTTGTTTAAGTACGTCGGGTATTGGAATCCGTCGTTGATGTTGGATGAAAACGGATACGGGACGGCGGAATTTTCTTTGCCGGACAACCTGACGGGATGGCGCGTGCTGGTCATGGTCGTTAACAAAGACGACTTGATGGGGGCGGGCGATGCGAGATTCGAGGTGAACCTGCCTTTGGAAGTCAGAGCTTTGTTGCCGAACCGCCTCAGGACGACGGACGTCTTTTCTCCGGCGGTTTCCGTGATGAACCGTTCAAAGGAAAAACGGGACGTCAAAGTGGCGTTTAAAGCGGAAGGCGCTTTAAAGGAAACGGCGACGGCGGAAAAGGAAATTACGTTGAAACCGTCGGAACGCGGAACGGTTTTCTTTGACGGGATTGAGGCGTTTTTGAAGCCAGCCGAACGCAACGGCAACATCAAAATATCGTTTGCGGCGCGTTCAAAGGATGATGCCGATGCTTTAAGCGTTGACGTGCCCGTTTTGAATTTGACGACGATGCAAACGGCGGCACAGTACGGTTCTTCCGATACGAACGCGGAGGTTCCGCTCAGCATTTCCGAAGACGTCGGCCTTTTCGGGGGAACATTGGAACTTTCGGTTTCTCCGACGGCGTTGGGCGGCATGGAAAACGTCATCGAATACATGAAAAACTATCCGTATTCGTGCTGGGAACAAAAAATCAGCCGCGCTTTGTCGGCGGCGGTTTATCTGAAATTGAAAAAATCGATTTCGGATCGGGAACTGTGGAGCGAAGCGGACGAATATATCAAACAGGTTTTGAACGACGCGGCGGCGTATCAGGCTCCGAACGGCGGCATGGCGTATTATCAGGCTAAAAACGAATACGTCAGCCCGTATTTGTCGGCGTATACGGCTCAGGTGTTCTTGCGGTTGATTCAGGCGGGATACGGCGTTGACGAAACGGTTTTGAACAAACTGAAAGGTTATTTATACACCTTTTTCCGCAATACGCCGGACGGCGTGCCGCCTCAGGTTTTGCGGACGGCGCGTTTGATGTCGATGCCGTTTTTGATGACGTTCGGTGACAAACTGATTGTTTCTTGCGACTTTGACATCATGATGCGCGATTTGCCCGTGATGAGCGTTTTTGAAAAAGCGTTGCTGTTACAGGCGGCGTCTTTGAACCCCGCGTATGAAAAAACGGCGGCGGAAATCAGAAAATCTTTAATGTCGGGCGTGAACGTCACGTCGGGGACGGTTTTGTTCCAGAATGCGGGCGAAACGTTTTTGCCGGCGCTTTTGGGGTCTCCTGCGCGCAACAACTGTGCGGTGTTGCAGGCGTTGACGTCGGGGAACGGGGCAAAGCGGGATGCCGATGTTTCCGAAAAACTGTTTAGCGGCATCAATTCGCTTCGCCGCAAAGACGGAACGTGGGGAAATACGCAGTCGAACGCTTTTTGTTTGGCGGCGGCGGAAAGCTATGCCAAAGCGTTTGAAAGCGAACCCGTTTCGATGAACGTTCGGGCAAAGCTGGATGACGTCGCGTTGCTGACGGCACGCTTTGACGGTCAAAGCGGGGCTCCTGCCGAAACGGTAAAAACGTTGGAAGGCAAGGATGCGGGCAACAGGACGGCAAGCTTTGAAAAGGACGGGACGGGGCGTTATTACTATAAAACCGTTTTGACGTACCCTGCCGAAAAAGGCGAAGCCGTCTTATCCGGCATGGAAGTCCGCCGTTCCTACGAAGTCGAACGCAACGGCGCATTCGTTCCCGTCGGCAAAGACACGCCGTTGAAACGCGGGGATTTGATTCGGGTTACGTTAAACGTCACGAATCCGGCGCCCCGAACGTTTGTCGTTGTTTCCGATCCCGTTCCGGGAGCTTTTGAACCCGTGAACAGGGATTTGGCGACGGCATCGGCGTTTGATGCAGACAAGGCGGACGAAAGTACGGGAACGTTTTTCTCGGGCTTTTATTTCAGGGAACTTACGCATTCGTCGGTTAATTTTTACGCGGAAACGCTTGAGAAAGGCGAATATGTCATGACGTATGCGGCGCAGGTTGTCGCAGACGGCACGTTTAACGCATTCGCGCCCAAAGTCGAAGCGATGTACGATCCCGATGTTTTCGGGCTGGGGGCTTCTTCCGTGATAAAGGTCGGTTCAGTTCCCGAAGAAGGTCAAGCACAGGCTTTGCCCGAAGAAGAACGTCGGGAAGAAGACTTTTTGCCCGGAGCCGTCGTAACCGGCGAAGAGGCTTCGGGTGAAACGGAAAGCGGCGTTTTGGAAAAGCTGGCGCCCAAGTCCGTTTCTTCGGCTGACCCCACAAAGGCGGAAGACGTTGAAGCGGCGGAAGACGTCGCTCAAGATGCGGCGGGCATTCTGCCGGAAAAAGAAGATCCGATTTCGTTTTTAATGAGGATGCTCAATAAAATCGGGTTAGGGGAAGAATGAAAATCAAAATTGCGGTTGCCGCCGTTATGGCG
>HF994935.1:94421-95406 GCA_000434295.1 Acetobacter sp. CAG:977
ATGGCGGCGGCGTCCGTTTTTGCGGGATTGGTCGTATCGGAACTTCGGGAATTGCCGCCGTCGCTGGCTCAGGTTGAAACGGACGCGGCGATGACCCAGTTTTTGGACAGGAACGGCGAACCGTTAAACTATTCCTACCGATCGTTTTGGAACGTTCACGACAAACTGCCGTTGCATGCCGTTCCCGAACAGCTTCAAAAGATGTTTATCGCATCGGAAGACAAACGCTTTTATGCGCACGGCGGGACGGATTGGCGTGCCAGAGCGTCGGCGTTGTTTCAAAACATTCGTGCGCGAAAAGTCGTTCGCGGTGCCAGCACGTTGACCGAACAGGTCGTTCGCATGATTTATCCCCGCCCGCGGACATATTTTTCCAAACTTGTCGAAGGCGTGGAGGCAATGCGTTTTGAACGCCGTTATTCCAAAGCGGACATTTTGGAGTTTTATTTAAATCAGGTTCCCTACGCATCGAACCGCCGCGGAATCGTTCAGGCATCGAAATATTATTTTTCAAAAACGCCCGACCGTTTAAGCATCAGAGAAATGGCGGCGCTGACGGTTTTGGTGCGTGCGCCGACGTCTTATGATCCCTACCGTTATCCCGAACGGACAGACAGGCTTGTGTCGCGCCAGCTTGACAAATTCAAAGACGCGGGCGTTATTACGCAAAAGGAATACGACGCGGCGTCTGAAGAACTGTTAAGGCTTTCTCCGCCGTCTTTGCGTATGTCGGCGGAAGATTTTTTGGCGTATGTCAAAACCGTCGTGCCTTTGGACGGGCGGGCGCGCCGAACGACGTTGGATGCGTATTTGCAACAAAAAATCAAAAGGCTTGCGCGCTCCAGACTGAAAAATCTGTCTTTGCGGGGAGTGAACGATGTTGCCGTTTTGGTTTTGGAACGCCGGACGGGGGACGTTTTGGCGTGGGTCAGCGAAAGCCTTGACGGGAAAACGGCGGCATTTGACGCGGTGACGGCGCTTCGCC
>HF994935.1:95434-105985 GCA_000434295.1 Acetobacter sp. CAG:977
CAGCCGGCGTCCGCCCAAAAGCCGCTTTTGTATGCTTTGGCGCTGTCCAAAGGGTTAAGCGCCGCGACGAAAATCAAAGACGCGCCTTTTTCCGCCGTCGTCGGCAACGGCGTGCACCGTTTCCATAATTACAGCAACGTTTATTACGGCGACGTTACGCTAAGGGAAGCTTTGGGAAATTCGTTGAATATTCCCGCGTTAAAAGTGATTAATTTTACGGGCGTTTCGGACTATTTGTCTTTTTTAAAGCGGTTGGGGTTTTCGCATTTGGACAAAGACGCTCAATATTATCGGGAAGGCTTGGCTTTGGGTAATGCGGAAGTTTCTTTACTGGAACTGACGCGCGCATATCTGATGTTGGCAAATATGGGCGTTTTAAAGGATGTTCGCGTATCGCCCTCTCAGCCGAAGGGGGAGGAAATTCGCGTTTTGCCCGAATCCGTAGCTTCGTTGATCGGCAATATTTTATCCGATCCGAATGCAAGACGTTTGGAATTCGGCGAAGACAGCATTTTGAATTTTCCGGTTCAGACGGCGGTAAAAACGGGGACTTCGACGGGGTACAGGGATGCGTGGGCGATGGGATATTCTTCGGAGTTCGTCGCGGGCGTTTGGATGGGCAATCTGTCTTACCGTCCGACGGACGAAGTAACGGGGGCTTTGGGACCTGCGCTTTTGTTGCGTTCGGTTTTCGGCGAACTGAACAAGGGACGTGATACCGCACCGCTGTTTCTCAGTCCCGATTTGGAAGTTCGGCGCACGTCTGAGGGAACGACGGAGCTTTTTGCCGTTGACGTTCGTGAAAAGCCGCTTCCCGACCTTCGGGAAGGATTTTTCCTTTTAACGCCGGAAGAAGGAGTTTCGTTGGCGATAGATCCTCGCGTGCCCAAAGAATTTCAACGTTATCTGTTTCGTGCGGAAGGCTGTCCGAAGGGGGCGAAGATGACGTGGATCGTTGACGGCAAAGAAGCGGGCGAAAGCGGGGAGGAAGGTTTTTACTGGCCTCTTTCCCGCGGAGAGCATACAGTGTCGGCAAAGACTTCGGCTTTGGACGGAACAGAACTTCAAACAGGGGAGCGCACGTTTTTTGTGCGGTAAAAGATGGTTTATGAAATGCAAAAAAAGCCGGAATTATTGCTGCCGGCGGGGTCGTTGGACGCTTTGGAAACGGCTTTTTTGTACGGAGCCGATGCCGTTTATGCGGGATTGCCGTCTTTGTCGTTGCGCGCTCATGACGGTTTTAGCGACGAAACGCTTTTACGGGGAATAGAAACGGCGCATCGCGCGGGCAAAAAGATTTATTTGGCGTTGAACCTGTTTTCCAGAAACGAGGATGCCGAAAATTTTGAACGTTTTGCGGAACGGATCGGAGCTTTTGCGCCCGACGGTCTGATCGTTTCGGATCCGGGCGTTTTCGTGTACATGAAAAAACACCTGCCGACGATACCGTTGCATGTTTCGACGCAAGCCAACGTCGGTTCATGGATGACGGCGGAATTTTGGAAAGATTTGGGGGCGTCGATGTGCGTTTTGTCGCGAGAAACGCCTTTTTCGGACATTTGCGAAATCAAGCGCCGTTGCAAGGGATTAAAGATAGAGATGTTCATTCACGGCGCGATGTGCATGAGCTATTCGGGGCGTTGCCTGTTATCGGCGTATATGGCGGGACGCAGCGCCAACCGCGGGCGTTGTGCTCATGCCTGTCGTTGGGAATATAACGTTTATTTGGAAGAAAAGGAACGTCCCGGAGAACTTATGCCGCTTTACGAGGATGAACGCGGTACGTATATCATGAATTCAAAAGACCTGTGTTTAATGCCGAAACTGGATCGGATTTTGGCGGCGGGGATTGATTGTTTGAAAGTCGAAGGACGTAACAAGACGCCGTATTATGTCGCCGTTACCGCGCGGGCATACCGCAAGGCGATTGACGATTGGTTTGAAAATCCGCAAAGCTGGACGCCCGCTCCGTATATGGCAGAGCTTGAGGCTTTGCAGAACAGGGGGTATACGTTAGGCTTTTTTGACGGCGTCACGGGTCCCGAACAACAAAATTACGACAGCACGCAAAGCACGGCGTCATGGCGCAATGCCGGCGTTATTCGCGAACGCACGGAACGGGGATTTGTTTTTACGATTTATCAAAAGCTTTGCGCGGGTGACGTTTTAACATTTTTATGTCCCGACGCGATGAAAACGTTGCAAGTCAGCCTGCCGTATCTGACGGATGCTTTTACGGGGCGTTGCGTGGAAACGATTTCTCCGGGCAAAGCGGGGCAGGCGGTTATTTTGTCTTATGATTTTTTCAAAGAAAGCGATGCGGCATCTTTGCCCGTCAGGACGGTGGCGCGTATTCCGGCACGTGAAAATAAATGAAAACGTTGTTTTGATTTCGGATTGTTTCTGTTAGGATGAAACAACGTCTGTATCAAAATTAAGGATGAGCGATGAAAACAATTTTGAAAGTGTTGCCTTTGATATTTTTGGCGTCATCGTGTGCGCATGTTTCCGGCGGTTCGGGGTCGTCGGCTGACGAACAACGCCCTTTGCCCGAACGTGTTCAGGAAATGGTCGTGGCGGTACAATCCGACGCGATCGAGGCGCTTCCCGCCGAAATAGCGGGCTTTACGTCGTCGGAACCCGTTGCGGATCGTGAAAAGAACCAGCGCGGGGCAGGCTTTACGCGCGTTTACATGCTGGATGATGCGGTTGTTACGGTGTTTTTATACAACAATCAGGAATTCGGAGCGAAAGACGAAATTACGCCTTTGACGGAATCTCTGATGGACAAACACTTAAGCGAATTTCAGGCGATGCAGGATTCGGGATTGTTCCAAGACGTCAAAATCGGCAATAAAAAGACGCGGGAATTCAAATGGCACAGCGTTCCCTATGCCGTTACGGAAGCCGAAATCACGTATAAACAAAAAGATGAACCCAAGACGTCTTTTTTGGTTCTGGGCGGCAATTCGGATCTGATGTCGTTTGTGCGCATACGCTTTACCTATCCCAAAACGATGCAAAGGAAAGTTTCGGGTAAAAAGAACGTCTTTACGCGCACGATCATGTCGTCTTTGCATGATTTTGCCCAATCGTTAAAACCCAAAGCAAAACCCGAAACGCCGGAAACGGGCGAAGGCGCGGTTGCGCAATAAGCATAATAACATTACAGAATAAATGAAGGAACACCCCGATATGGAACAGATGAGAGGCCATGCGTGGCATCATATGCCGGAACGCGAAGTCATTGAAGTTTTGAAGACGAACCCCGATACGGGGCTTTCCGCGCAGGAAGCGGCGAAGCGTCTTGAATATTTCGGTCCGAACGCTTTAAAGGTCAAAAAAGGCAAAAGCCCGTGGCTGATGTTTTTATTACAGTTTCATCAGCCTTTGATTTACATTTTGATTGCGTCGGGCATTGTGACGTATTTCTTAAAAGAATACGTTGATTCAGGGGTTATTTTCGGCGTTGTCGTTTTAAACGCGGTCATCGGGTTTGTTCAGGAAATCAAAGCCGTGAAGGCTTTGGACGCACTGGCGCGTTCCGTCGTTACGGAAGCCAAAGTCGTGCGTGACGGTCGTTTGATAACGGTGCCTTCGGCGGAACTGACCGTCGGCGACGTCGTTTTGCTTCAATCCGGAGACAAGGTTCCCGCGGACATTCGCCTGTTGTCGGCGCGTGATCCCCGTATAGATGAATCGGCTTTGACGGGTGAATCCGTTCCCGTTGAAAAAAAGATAGGGACTTTGCCGTTTGACATCTTGTTGGCGGACAGGACGAACATGGCTTATACGTCGACGCTGGTTACTTACGGGCAAAGCCGCGGTATCGTGACGGCGGTCGGCGGAGATACGGAAATCGGCAAGATTTCGGAACTGATGACGGAAGCCGAAGATTTGGATACGCCGCTTACCCAAAAGATTGAAAAGTTCAGCACGATGTTGCTGTACATGATTTTGGGGTTGGCGGTTGTTACGTTTTTTGCGGGTACGATTCACGATTGGCCGTACGGAAAATCGTTTGTGGCGGCGGTTGCTTTGGCGGTGGCTGCGATTCCCGAAGGCTTGCCCGCGGCATTTACGATTATTCTGGCGATCGGCGTTTCGCGAATGGTCAAACGTCGCGCCGTCGTACGCAAGCTTCCCGCCGTTGAAACGTTGGGCAGCACGACGGTTATCTGTTCCGACAAGACGGGAACGCTGACCGAAAACCAAATGACGGTTCAGAAAATCTACGTCGGCGGTCGGGAATTTTCCGTGACGGGAGCCGGCTATGAACCCGTCGGAGAGATTTTTGACGACAAAGGGGAAAAGGTCGAAACGTCCGACGGCATTTTCGAATGTTTGCGGGCAGGGTTGCTTTGCAATGATTCCAGCTTGGAACAAAAAGACGGGCGTTGGATGATTAACGGCGACCCGACGGAAGGCGGGCTGGTTGTTTCCGCGCGCAAGTTCGGTTTGATCGAAGCGGAAGAAAACACGTCGTATCCTCGTATTTCTCTGATACCGTTTGAATCGGAATACCAGTACATGGCGACGTTGCACAATCATGACGGTCGCAAGGTTGCTTATCTGAAGGGCGCGGCGGAAGTCATTTTGGGACGTTGCCACAGAGCATTGGACGTTGACGGCAACGTTACCGATTTGGACGAGAACGCGGTTATGGAAGAAGTTTCCCGTCTGGCGTCGCAAGGGATGCGCGTTTTGGCGTTTGCGCAAAAAGAAATGGCGGCGGAGGCCGCAGACATCAATCATGAAGATGCGAAAGAAGGCTTGGTCTTTTTGGGATTGCAGGCGATGATTGATCCTCCGCGTGCGGAAGCGACGGCGGCTGTGGCGGCTTGTTTGTCGGCGGGGGTTCGCGTCAAAATGATTACGGGCGACCACGCTTTGACGGCTGCGGCGATTGCGCGCCGGATGAATTTGGACGGCAAAGGCAAAGACGCCGAATTGCCCGAAGTTTTGACCGGCAAGGATATTGCAAGCCATTCGGATGATGAAATGAAGGAAATAGCTCAGAACGTATCGGTTTTCGCGCGTGTTTCCCCCGAACAGAAGCTGAAACTGGTCAAAGCGTTGCAGTCAGAAGGCGAAATCGTTGCGATGACGGGGGACGGCGTGAACGACGCTCCCGCATTAAAACAGTCGAACATCGGCGTTGCGATGGGCAAAGTCGGAACGGACGTTGCCAAAGATGCGGCGGATATTATTTTGATGGACGACAATTTTGCCACGATTGAAGCCGCCGTCGAAGAAGGACGGTGCGTTTTTGACAACCTGATGAAGTTCATCATATGGACTTTGCCGGTTTCTTTGGGTGAATCTTTGGTTTTGCTGGCGGCGATTTTCGCGGGGACGGAAATTCCCGTTTCTCCGTTGCAGATTTTGTGGATCAATCTGGCGCAGACGGTATGTCTGGGCTTTGCGTTCGCGGTAGAGAACAAAGAACCGAACATTATGGTTCGTCCGCCAAGGAAACCGTCGGCTCCCATTGTGCCGCGCGCTTTTGTGTACCGCATTATTTTGGTTTCCGCGATTATGATGGCGGCGTGTTTCTATATGTTTGACCGCTCTTTAAAAGGCGGAGAAAGCATGGCTGTGGCGCAAACGACGGTCGTCAACGTGATTGTGTTTATCCAGATCTTTTATATGTTCAACTGTCGTTCGTTGCTTAATTCGTTTTGGACGATGGGGCTGTTCACGAACAAAGTGTTCTGGATCGGCATTGTTTCGATGATTTTGTTACAGCTTGCGTTTACGTACACGCACATTTTCAACGTCATGTTCAAAACGGCGGGATTGCCGTTGGATCGTTGGCCGCAGATCGTACTGGTCGGCTTTGCGGCCAGCGTTATCATCGGGCTTTACAAGCGGTTCTTTGAAGCGAAAGTGGAAAAGGATTCGTTTTTGTAAGTTGCAAAAAAGCAAAAAACGGACGGTTGTCCGTCCGTTTTTTGATCTAAAGGATTAAAGAGGGAGCAATGTTGAAAAAGGGCTTTTTAACCGGTCTTTTATTTTTGTTTTTGTTCGGCTGCGCTTCCGTCAGGGATTACCAAAATCATAAAGCCGTGTCGGCGGCTTTGGAACGCATGAATCAAGCATACCGCGCCAAAGATGTTGACGCGTTCATGCAGGTTGTCAGCCCGTCTTATACGGGAAAGCGGGACAAGCTGAAGCTGGCGGTTGAAAACGATTTTGCGGGTTTGGTCAGTGTGACTTACGTAACGACGCCGTTGGAAGTAACCGAAAACGAAGAAATCGGGAAAATATCGGCGTATGTTTTGTTTTCGCGGTATGCCGATTCCGCGCGTTTCGGACACTATAACGAAAACGGCGAAGTTTTGTTAAAATTCAAATACGAAGAAGACGGCTCGTTAAAGCTGACGGAAATGCCGTCTCCGCCTTTGTACGGCATGATTATTCCGTAAAGGAGCGATTTTATGGATTCCGAAGAAATATTGGAGCGTTATCGTGCGTCTTACGATGCGCCGCAACCGTTTGACCCGAAACATCCCGAAGACCCGACCGTGTCGCGCAGACAGGAAGGATTGCCGGAACTGCCTTTGGACGGCGTTCAGACGGCGGCGGTCTGTGACCTTATTTTGCGGGGAAAACAGGTTCCCGAAATGCTGGACCTTTTATTGAACAGGGTTGCTCCGGGGACGGGGGCTTCTGCAAAGGTCAAAGCCGATTTTTTGGGAAAAGTCGCCGTCGGCGACGTTTCCGTGCCGGGATTGACGCCGCTTGATGCGATAAAGCATTTGGGATATATGAAGGGCGGGCACAACGTTCCCGTTTTAATCGGGCTGTTGGAACGTGAAGATACGGCAAAAGCGGCGAAAGAAGCTTTGTCGCGGCTTGTTTTGATTCACAATGCCATAGACAAAGTCGCCGAACTGTACCGCAACGGAAACAAAGAAGCTCAAGCGTTGTTGCGTTCTTGGGCAAAAGGCGAATGGTATTCCTGCCGTCCGGAAATTCCCGAAAAAATTCGTGCGGTCATTTACAAAATCCCCGACGACATCGAGGCGTCGACGGATTTTCTGTCGCACAGCAAAGGCGGTCATACGCGTACGGACATTCCCAAACACGGCAAACGGTATTTCATGACGCGAGAAATGCTTGAAGAGCTGGAAGCTTTAAAGGCGTCTTATCCCGACCGACAGGTTGTTTTGGCGGCTGACAAAATAGGGACGAGCTCGTCGCGCAAGTCGGGAATGAACAACGTCGAATGGAACACGGGCATAGAAAACGAAGACACGCGTTATGTTCCGGACAAGCGTGTCCGCGCGGTTATTTTTGCGGGCAGGACGCTCGGTCCGATTTTTGCAAAGACGGCTCAGGACATGGGCAGCGTTATCTTGCGCACGGATACGGACGTTTTAAAGACGGGCGATTTGCTGGACATCCGTTTGGCGCAAGGCAAAGCCGAAGATGCTGACGGGCGGACGGTTTGCACGTTTTCTTTTTCTCGCTCGGACGCGGAAATTTTGCGTGCGAACGGCGGGACGAATTTCCGCATGGGTAAAATCTTGTCGTCCGCGGCGTCAAAGATTTTAGGGGAAAGCTATCCTTTGCCTTATGAAGTTGCCGATGACGGCGTTGCGGAAAAAAAGCCGATGACGGCGGCGCAAAAAATCATAGCGGCGGCAAGCGGACGGGACTATGTGTCTCCGTCGATGACGGTTTATGCCAAAGTGGGGACGGTCGCGTCTCAGGATACGACGGGCGGCATGACGGTTCAGGAATTGCAGGGGACGCTGGCGGCGATGAATTTGGCGGTTCCGCTTTTTTTGCAGTCTCAATGCCACAACGCGGCGATGGGGTTCAGGACGCCGTCCGTTATTGAAACGAACAGAAAGCTGGCTGATTTCGTCAAAGGAATCGGAGGCGTCGCATTAAACATGGGCGACGGGATCATTCATTCCTGGCTGAACGAAGTCGTTATGCCCAATTCGATTGTCGTCGGCGGAGATTCGCATACGCGCGTTCCGACGGCGTTAAGTTTTCCTTTGGGGTCGGGCGGCGTTGCGGAAGCGGCGGCGACGGGCGTTACGGAAATCGTTGTTCCCGAAAGCGTTTTGGTCGTATTGAAGGGATCGTTCCGTCCCGGAATATTCGTGCGGGATTTGGTGAATTACATTCCGTACAAAGCCAAAAAGCTGTTCGGCTCGAACAGCAATATCTTTGAAGGCAAGATTATCGAATTCCGCCGCGAAGAAGGCAAAGAATTCGACATGATTGACGTTTTCCGTTTGACGAATTCGTCGGCGGAACGCAGTGCGACGGCGGCATATTTCGAACAAAGCCCGCAGGCTGTTGCGGATTATTTGAAAACGCATTCGATACCGATATTGGAACGTTTGATATCGGAAGGTTTTGACAACGGCGGGGCATTGTCGCGCCGTGTTGAAGAAATGCGCGAATGGGTCAAGTCTCCCGAGGGGATACGTGCGGACGACGGAGCCGATTACGCGCATGTTCTGACGATAGATTTAAGCGAGATAGAAGAACCGTATGCGGCATGTCCTCATACTCCGGACAACGTCAAGCCATTGTCGGAGCTTTCGGGGACGCCCGTTGAATTTTGTTTTGTGGGATCGTGCATGTCGGGGTACGAAGACTTTAAGGATTTCGAACGCATTACGTCGGCAGACGGCGCAACGTTGAAATCGGAAGTCTGGATGACGCCTGCGACGCGTCTGTTGGCGATGCGATTGGAATCGGAAGGCATAACGGGAAAACTGAAAGCCCGAGGCGTTCGTTTTGAAGTTCCGGGCTGTTCTTTGTGCATGGGCAATCAGGAACGCGTTATCGGGAAAAAGAACGTTGCTTCGACGTCGACCAGAAATTTCAAAGGGCGTATGGGGGACGAAGCATCGGTGTATTTAACGTCGTCCCAGCTGTGTGCGGTTATCTCTCTTACGGGCAGTTTTCCGAACGTATCCGATTATTTTAAGGCGGTCAGACATGGAAATTAAATCACACATAGACGTTGCGCTTCCGGAAGAAGCGGCGGGTGCGGCGTATGAAGAAGTCAAAAAGGAATTGATTCTTCCGTTTGAAGAGTACGTCGGCAAAGGGCGTTTGCGCGAACATGATTGGAGCCTTCAGGGACGCATACAAACGAACGGGGGCGTCATCAGCGAAACGGTTGAAATGGCAGGTTCTGACAAGTACGCGATTTTGGTAAAGGGCCCCGGCATTACGCCGACGCGGGAACAAACGCAGGAAGCATTGGATCGTCTGGGCGATTCGCGCCGCCCCGAAGAATTAAGCAATCTGGTTACGGGAACGCCGAACGGGTATCTGAGGGGGCATTGGCTGGTCAAAGGGAACTTGGAACGATACGAAAATCCGGGATTGTCGGACGTCTTGGAAACAAAGTTGCCGGATTATTCCCGTGCGGGGTCTTTGGACGTTATGTTTTTGGACGGCGGACGGGAAAAAGACGGTTTCTTTTTGACGTTGAGCGAAGATGCGGAAGTCTTTGTCGAATGTAACGGACAAGTGGTCAGAGCTCCTGAAAAACTGTCGGCGGGTTCGCCCGTTTATGCTAAGGTCACGCACCGTTCGGATGTTGAAAATTTAGCGGAAAGCGCCGTTTCCAAAGACAAAGAAATCGTCTTTATGTCCAAATACACGGTTCGTCCCGAATTGGACGGCGAAAAGAAAAAAATTTATAACGACGTTCGCGAACGTCACGGATTAGAACGCCGCGAAGGTAATCAGGGCGATATAGTCGATGCGGCGTTTGCGCGGTTGTTGTCGCGTCCGTCCGAACAGGATTTGGTTGTTTTGGTTCCGGATGCGTCTTACGGGCCGAAGGTGGCGGCGGTGTTGAATGCGGCGTATTCCAGAGGGGTCAGAAAGCCTGTCGGGGAATTTTCCGTTTGCCGTTTTTCGGCGGGGAAAAGCGAATACGGCGGATTGAACGCGTGCGCGAAAGAAGATTGCGAATACCGTATTTACGTGGGGAAAGAATTTTATCGTTTTGCCGTAAAGGCAGGCGATATGTTTGAAGAGATGCACTATGATTACGAAGATGCGCGTACGTACGTGCGTCAGGCGTTCAGACAGGCTCAGGCAAAGCAATACGATCGCGTGATTTTCGCGTTTGACGAAAAGGACGCTTATGACGCGCCCGTTATCAGGGCTGTCCGCGAAACGGCACAGGAAGAAAAAAAGGCGGAAGGTTCGGACTTTATGCTGATGAAACCTGACGCGGCGGCGGTTATGATGCTGACGTCTCCGATGCCGGGCAAGACGCTTTATGCGTATGACAACCTGTGGGGCGATATTGTTTCGGATGCGATGGATTTAGGGTCGGGTGTTGCGTCGATAAATTCCGTTATCCTGCTTTCGGACGGGCGCGTGTGGCCCGAGATGGGCGGTGCGGGGACGGCTCCTGCCATGGTGGAACGGTTCAAACGGGAAGGTTTTTGGCGCTATGACCCGATTCCCGTGATAGAAGGATTGTCGATCGGATTTTGTCAGGCGGCAAAATTTGAACCCGATAATGAAAAATTAAACAAATACGCTCATTCTTTA
>HF994935.1:106012-178472 GCA_000434295.1 Acetobacter sp. CAG:977
ACGCGGTATTGAACACGCTCAAGAAAGGGATATCGACTCCCGATTTGGCGGGCAAGCTGAAATCTTCGTCGGCAAAGGGGACGGACATGGTGTCCTTTATTCGGGCGGTGAGGATAGAGCTGTTACGTTTGTTGGGGCGCGAAGAAGAAGCGCAACGCATGGACGAAGAGCTCAAGATGACAATGAAAGAAGTGCTATGACGAACGAAACTGTCAAATTTGAATTTGAAGGTAAAAGCATAGAGTTGCCGGTCAAAACGGCAACGACGGGCGAAAAGAGCATAGACATTTCGCGGTTGCGTTCCGAAACGGGCTATACGGTTTTGGATCCCGGTTTCGGCAACACGTGTTCTTGCGAAAGCAAGATTACTTACGTGAACGGGGAAAAAGGCATATTGCTGTACCGCGGGCTGCCGATCGAAACGGTTGCGGAAAAGATGACGTTTGTGGAAACGGCATGGCTTTTGATTTACGGACGCCTTCCGACAATGTCGGAATTAAAACAGTTCAGCACGCTTTTAACGGAAAACGAACTGTTGCACGAAGGTTTGCTGCACCATTTTGACGCGTTTCCGCCGAACGGACAACCGATGTCGATTTTGTCGGCGGTTGTAAATTCGTTGGTTTGTTATTCTCCCGAGATTTTGGAAAACCGCAGCGAAGAAGAATTTAACAACGCGGTGGCGGCGATTATCAGTAAAGCACGGACGATAGCGGCGTTCAGTTATCGTAAAGCGATGGGATTGCCTTTTGTGTATCCCGATCCGGCGCGCAGCTATTGTTCCAACTTTTTGCATATGATGTTTTCAATTCCTTACCGTCCGTACCAGCCTTCGGAAGAAGCGGTCAGGGCATTGAATTTGTTTTTGATGTTGCATGCCGATCATGAACAGAACTGTTCGACGTCGACGGTTCGGATTGTAGGTTCGGCGCAAACGAATTTGTTTTCAAGCGTGGCATCTGGGATATGCGCGCTGTGGGGCAAACTTCACGGCGGGGCGAATGTTGCGGTGTTCGAAATGTTGCAACATTTGGCAAAGGGCGAAGAAAGCATTCCGGAATTTATCAAGCGCGTCAAACGCAAGGAAGTCCGCCTGATGGGGTTCGGACACCGTGTTTATAAAACGTTTGACCCTCGGGCGAAGATTTTGAAAAAAGCGGTATCCGATTTGTTGGAAAAGGAAACTGCGACGGAAAAGGATCCTTTGTTGGACATTGCGCGCGAGCTTGAAGAAATTGCATTAAACGACGACTATTTCAAAGAACGCAATTTGTATCCGAACGTGGATTTTTATTCGGGAATGATTTTGCGGGCGTTAAAGATACCGTTAAACATGTTCACGGTTATGTTTGCGATCGGGCGTATTCCGGGATGGATTGCGCATTGGAAGGAAGGCAAAGACGATGCCGGAAAACTTGTTCGCCCGCGTCAGGTTTATACGGGGGCGGTGGATACGCCGTTTGTGCCGCGCGATTTAAGAAATGCGGACAATTGATCGGAGGCTTTGAATGGATTATTCGGAACTCAGCGCGAAGAAGGGGCGTCTTGACGGGATGCGTCCGTTTTCAGAAGAAACGGAATCCAAAATAAAAAAAGAAATTATTTTGGAATTGGCATGCACGGGGAACTGTTTTGACGGGATTTCTTTGAACCGTCGCGAAACGTCAATGATTTTGTTTGACGACGAACCCGTTGCGGGGCACAGCCTGACCGAACATATCCAGACATTGAACGTGGCTAAGGCGTTTAATAAAATATTGGAAAAATCGAAACGTCTGAACCGTCCTTTGGACGATAACGACATTAAGAACATTCACAGGATTATCGTTCGCGGTTTGGATGACGACAATGCGGGAATGTACCGCGGCGTGCCGTTGTCTTTTCGTCGCGAACGCGGCGCCATGATGCCCGATCCCGTCCGCGTTCAAAGAATGATGGACGATTTGGGAATGTGGCTTTACACGGTTCGGACGCTGCACCCCGTCATGATGGCGGCGGAAGCGCATTTGCGTTTGATGTCGATTCAGCCGTTTGCGACGGGGAATGTTCGCACGGCGCGCATGCTGATGAATTTTATTTTGCTTTCGGAAGGTTATCCTCCGGCACTGTTTTCGCGCAGGGAAAAGAAAGAATACTGGACGTCGCTGGAAAAAGCGATATTTGAAAACGACCGCGAAGACTATGATCGGTTGATTTATCGTGCGGTCAATCGGGCTTTGGATTTTTATTTAAAGGCGGGTGCGGGGAACGCGACGGACGACGTTGAAAGCGAACCTTATTTTTTAAGGATAGGCCAGCTGGCGAAAGAAACGGGCGAACGCGTTTCGACGCTCAGATATTGGACGGGACTGAATTTGCTGGAAACGGCGGGCAAGACGTCGGCGGATTATACGCTGTATTCTTCGGAAGTGATTCCCAAGATAAAGCGGTTAAAGGAATTAAAGGAACAACGCTATACGTTGGACGAGATTCGCAAGATTCTGTATCCGGAAGAATAAAGGCGAATGAACGGCGCAGTTGCGAAAAAAGGGTTGATCGGGCATAATATTCGAAAAGTATGACTTATACGGGCGGAATTATGGCGGAAAAAAGCAAGTACATCATAGATTATTGTGAAAAAGCGGAAAACGGGACGTTGCGTCGTGTTATCGGGCGCGAAAAGGAACAGCGCCGCGTGATGCATATTTTATTGAGGAATTTAAAGAACAACCCGATGCTTTTAGGTCCGACGGGCATTGGCAAGACTTCGATAGTTGAAGGCGTTGCGCGTGCTTTGTCGGAAGGCAGGGTTCCGCCGAAATTAAAGGGGTACCGTTTGGTCGGCATAGACGTTGCGACGATGATGATCGACAGCAAAACGTTTGCCGAATACGAAGACCACTTAAAGACGGCGTTTCAGGAAATTCAAGCTTCCGAAGGCAAATGGATTTTGTTTGTCAACGACATCAGCTTTTTGGCAAAGACGCCGACGGGCAATCAGGAAATTCCCAAGTTTTTAAAGCCTAAGGTATTGGACGGCGGCATTCGTTGCATTGTTGAAGCGGAATTGAATGCGTTTAAACAGTACGTTGAACAAGACCCCGATTTGATGAGCTGTTTGCAAACGATGTACATTGAAGAACCGACGTCGGCGGAAGCTTTGGAAATATTAAAGGGCGTCCGTCCCGATTACGAAAAGAAATTCGGCATTAAAATTCCCGACGAGATATTGCAAAGTTCGGTTGCGATGTCGGCGCGCTATGTGAAATCGCGTCTGTTTCCCGAAAAGGCTTTGGATTTGTTGGACGAAGCGTCAACGGGTTTGATGCTTGATTTGGACGAAGGCAAAACGAAAGACAACACGCTGACGAACGACTATACGTCGAACATCATTTCGTTTTGGACGGGCATTCCGATGGACAAGGTCAATGCGGAAGACAAACAACGCCTGATAGACCTTGAGAATTTTTTGGGGCGCCGCGTGATCGGCCAACCGGAAGCCATTTCCGTTATTTCGGGTGCGGTGCGCCGTATGAAATCCGGTCTTCAGGATCCGAACCGCCCGCTCGGGACGTTTTTGTTTATCGGTACGACGGGCGTCGGGAAAACCGAACTGGCAAAGGCTTTGTCCGAATTTATGTTTGACGACGAAACGGCTCTGTTGCGTTTGGATATGTCGGAATATATGGAAAAGCAAAGCGTGTCGCGTTTGTTGGGACCTCCTCCGGGGACACCGGGTTTTGAACAGGGCGGCGTTTTGACCGAAGCGGTTCGTCTTCGCCCGTATCAGGTCGTTTTGTTCGACGAATTGGAAAAAGCGCACAGCGAAATCTTAAACCTGATGTTGCAATTGCTTGACGAAGGGCGTTTGACGGACGGTAAAGGTTTGACGGTGGACTTCAGAAACACGATTGTGATTATGACGTCAAACCTCGGAGCGAACCTGCCCCGTTATCAGCGTATGGAATTTTTGCGCAAAAATCTTCGCCCCGAATTTTTGGCGCGTATTGACGACATTATTCCGTTCCACGGTTTGGCGGAAGAAAACCTTTTGGCGATTGTCGACATTCATTTGAACAAGTTCGTGAAACGCGCAAAAGCGGTCGGTTTGCGTGCGGAACTGACGTTGGAAGCCAGAAAATGGTTTGCGGACGAAGTCTTTATTGCCAAGAACGGCGTTCGCGAAATCAAACGTTTGATTCAGCATCACATAGAAAACCCGCTGTCGGTATTGATGATGTACGACAAAGTGTCTTCCGAGGATTTAATCAAGATTATCCGCCCGAAGGACAAGAAAGGTGTCGAAATCGTCGTTTTGAAGCCCGAAGAACAGGACAAAGTCCTTGAAGAAGCGGTTACGGTAGAGATGAAGATGGATGACAATGTTGACGATCGTCCGCCTCCGCCTCCGACGTTCAAGCTGAACGAAGACGAGGACGCGTATAAAGATTTGCCGGCGTGGAAGCGTGCGGCGATGGAAGCGGCGCGCCAGCAGGGCGGTTCGCCGTCTCAGACGGGCGAAAACGGGCACAAGGTGATTAAGGTTCCCGTTGCCAAAGGCTTTAAATCGACGCGGATGATGAAAGTTCCGTTGCCAAAGATGCCCAAGGCTCTGATGGAAAAGGAAATAAAGGAGGAAGACGCCGCCGAAGGCATTATTCCGCCGTTGGAGGATGCACCGCCGCCGTTGGTTCCGTCTCCGAGCGAGATGCCGCCGGATTTGCCGCCTGCCGTTCCCGATGTTAAACCGCCGGTTTCGGTGCCGTCTCCGGTATCTCCGATTAAGGAAGAATGAAATAACGCTAAAAAAAATTCGGACGATTTTTCAGAATCGTCCGAATTTTTGTTAAAAGGGACTTCAAAATCCTTTTACGCTTTCTTTTTGCGGGGAATTCGGCTATTCCTATAAGACTGGTGCTTTTAAAAGGGAAACAAGATGTCGGAAGCAAAAAAAACGGCAAAAGCGAATATCGGGCACATTGTCGCCATACAGGGCAGCGTTATAGACATACGTTTTGAAGACGGCCTTCCCGCCGTTTTTAACGAGCTGAAGACGGGTGAGGATCAAAGCCTTTCTGTAGAGGTTCAGTCGCATTTGGACGGCTGTACTTTGCGCGGTTTGGCAATGGGGCCGACGCGCGGCTTGTCACGCGGGATGGAAGTCGTTGATACGGGACACATGATGACGGTTCCCGTCGGCGATGAAATTTTGGGCAGGATGTTTAACGTTTTCGGCAATCCGATTGACGGCGGAGCAGACATAAAGGGGGCTGACCGCCGCCCGATACATGCGCATTCGGTTCCTTTGTCAAAGCGCAGTGTTTCTTCCGAGATTTTTGTCAGCGGCATTAAGGCGATAGATCTTTTGGCGCCGATGGAACGCGGCGGCAAAGCGGGATTGTTCGGCGGTGCGGGCGTCGGCAAAACGGTGCTGATTACCGAAATGATCAACAACATGGTCGGGCGTTACGAAGGCGTCAGTCTGTTTTGCGGTGTCGGCGAACGTTGCCGCGAAGGCGAACAGCTGTATCGCGAAATGAAAGACGCGGGCGTTTTGGATAAGACGGTCATGATGTTCGGTCAGATGAACGAAGCACCGGGCATACGTTTCCGCGTGGCACAGGCGGCATTGACGATGGCGGAATATTTCCGCGACGAAAAAAAACAAGACGTATTGCTGTTGATTGATAATGTCTTCCGATTTGTTCAGGCGGGATCGGAAATATCCGTTTTGATGGGGCAAATGCCTTCCCGCGTGGGGTACCAACCTTCTTTGGCGACGGACATTGCGTCGTTGCAGGAACGGATTGCTTCGACGCAAAGTGCCGCGATTACGTCGATTCAGGCGGTGTACGTTCCCGCGGACGATTTGACCGACCCGTCGGCAAGCCATACGTTTGCGCATTTGTCTTCCAATATTGTTTTGTCGCGTGCGCGCGTTTCTCAGGGGCTTTATCCCGCCGTTGATCCGTTGGCGTCGGGGTCGAACATGCTGACGCCCGTTACGGTGGGCGAACGGCATTACAAGGTTGCGACGGCGGTGCGTCGGACTTTGGCGGAATATGAAGAGCTGAAAGATATTATTGCGATGCTGGGCTTTGACGAATTGCCCGAAAACGACCAAAAGACGGTTTTGAAAGCACGCAAGCTGGAACGTTTCTTGACTCAGCCGTTTTACACGACGAAACATTTTACGGGGATGGACGGCAAGTCTGTCGAGCTGGAAGATACGTTGTCGGGATGCGAACGTATTTTGTCGGGTGAATTGGACGATATTCCCGAAAATGCGTTTTATATGGTCGGAACGATAGAAGACGTTTTGGAAAAAGCCAAAACTTTGCAGGAGAAAGCCGCCTGATGAGGTTTAAGACGTTTATTCCTTCCGGAATGGTTTTGGACAGGGAAGTCGGCCGCATCCGCTTTGATGCGCAGGACGGTTCCCGAACATTTTTGCCGGGACACGCGGATTTTGCGACGGCGGTTGTGCCGGGGCTGGTGTCTTTTACGCCTGCCGACGCGCCTTCTGATGAAATTTTTATGGCGTGCGACCGCGGTATTTTGGTCAAGGAAGGGGAAACGGTCAGCCTTTCGGTACGCCGTGCCGTCATGGGGTCTGATTTATCGGTTCTGACAAAGGCGATCAGCGGAGAATTTAAGAAAGTCGAAGAAGAACGTAAAACGGTTAATGCGGCGATGACCCGTTTGGAAGTCGGATTGACGCGCGGGTTGATGCAGTTAAATTCGGGACGCCGTTAAGGGGAGGGGTTTGATGGAATTATTTGAAAAGGATACGCCTCCCAACAATAAAAAAGAAGTGGACGAAACTTTGGCAAAGCGCTTGGAACGCCGTGCGTCGCGCCGTTTGATTTCGCAAAACGAAGATCAAAAGGTCAATGCGCGTTTGGGGTTGTCTTTTTTGGGCGCGATCGGCTGGCATGTTCCCGTGCCGACGGTTTTGGGGGCGTTGGCGGGAAAATGGCTGGATGCGAAATATCCGCACGAAACGGTTTCGTGGTCTTTGAATTTGATGCTTTTGGGGCTTGCGCTGGGGCTGTTAAGCACGTGGATATGGGTTCGCCGCGAAGGCATTGATTACGCGTTGCGCGAACAAAAACGCCGCGATGAAAACATAGAAGCGCTTCGGGAAAGGTCTTCCGAACCTTCCGACAAAGAAGAGGTTGCTTCCGACAAAGAAGAGGTCGAAAAATGAGCGTTGCCGAGACTCTTTTTTGCTTTTTGGCGGGTTCAGCCGTCGGCGTCGTTTATTTCGGCGGGCTGTGGCAAACGATAAAGATGCTGAAAACGACAAAGCATACGACGCGCGTTTTGGTGGTCAGCTGGCTGGTGCGCAACCTGTTTTTTATCGGGTCGTTTTTTTTGCTGATGCAGGGCAGTGCTCACAGGCTTATTGCGGCATTTTTGGGCATGATGGCGGTTCGTGCGGCGATGACGATTTATATGAAACGCAAGAATGCCGGGGCAAATGAGGGGCGGTCATGATCGAACAATACGACAAAATGATAGCGTTTCATCTGTTCGGCGTTCCCGTGAATTGGACGATAGCGTCGACGTGGATTGTGATGGCGCTGTTGGTTTTTGTTTCTTTTTTGGCGACGCGCGGGCTGAAAACGGGAATGAAAGTATCGCGGTGGCAAACGGGAATGGAAGTCATTGTCGGAGCGGTTCGCTCTCAAATCAGAGAAATGGCCAATGACGAACCGATGAAATATTTGCCTTTGATCGGGACGTTTTTCCTGTTTATCGCGACGTGCGTTTTGCTGTCGATCATTCCGTGGTTTAAAATTCCGACGGCGTCGTTGTCGACGACGGGGGCTTTTGCGGCGGTCGTTTTGGCAGGCATATCGTATTACGGGATAAGGAATGCGGGAATTTCGGGATATTTGAAAAAATACACGGAACCCAGCATTATCTTAATGCCGATTAATGTTATCAGCGACATTACGTCAACGGCGGCAATGGCGATCCGTTTGTTCGGAAATATGCTCAGCGGCGTTCTGATCGGGTCGATTTTGCTGATGCTGGTGCCGTTTGTGCTGCCGTTGCCGATGCAGATGTTGGGGTTATTCACGGGATTTATTCAATCATACATTTTTGCCGTTTTGGCGGTGGTGTTTATGTCTTCGGTATCGCCGACGGCAGATGAAGCAGGTTTTGCCCAAACGCAAAAAATCGAAGCGGAATTAAAGGCGGATACCGCCCTTTCCAATCAGACGGAACAGAAAACAAAAGGAGAAGAATAATGGATATTTTATCAATAATCGGCGCCGCCTCGGTCATTTCGGCGGGTTTGTGCATAGGTTTGGGCGCGTTGGGTTCGTGCGTCGGCGAAGGCAATGCGGCGGCTCAAGGGTTGCAGGCGATAGCGCAACAGCCCGACGAAGCCGGCACGATTTCCAGAACGATGTTTATTTCTTTGGCAATTGTCGAAACGGGTGCGATTTATTGCTTTGTCGTTACGATGATTTTGATATTTTCCAATCCGTTTTGGAATTACGCGGTGGAAGCTGCCGCGAAATAAGGCGGTTCGGCTTTTTCGGCGCTGGGGAAGGACAGAATGGGTATAGATTGGGTTACGTTTGCGGCACAGCTTGTAAATCTGGCGATACTTGCGGCGTTGTTGTACAAATTTTTGTTCAAGCCGCTTCTCGGAGCGATAGACGCGCGCGAAGCGCACATTGCTTCGGAAATCAAGGATGCGGAAACGCTGGCGCGTTTGTCGCGCGAACGGTTGGAAGAATTGGACGCAAAACACCGTGAAATAGACGCGTCGCGGCAAAACATACTGGAACAGGCGCGTTTGGTGGCGGACAATCTGAAGGTTCGTTTGGAACGCGAAATCCGCGACGACGTTTTGGAACAGAAACGCCGCCTTGCCGAAGAACTGGAACAAGAACGCAAAGGCTTGGAAAGCGAATTGCGCGAAGCCGTTATTTCCAACTTTACCCGTTTAGCCCGCAAAGCGTTTTGCGAATTGGCGGATGCGAATTTTGAAACGCGCGTTGCGGAAGTTTTAAAGGAACGTTTTTTTGCGCTTCCTGCCGAGGAACGGTTGCGTTTAAAGCCCGTTGCCGACGAAGAAGGCGTTTTGTCTCCGGTTACGGTCAGGACGGCTTTTGACGCGGGGGAACGCACGCGCAAGGAAATATCCGCAATGCTGAAAGACGCGTTGGATATTCCCGAAACGGCGATACGGTTCGAAACGGATTCAAAGCTTTTGTGCGGGCTGGAGATTACGTCGGCAGGGAACGTTTTGGCGTGGAATTTTGAAGATTATTTACGCGACTTTACGGAAACGATGGACAAGACGCTTCAGGAAATGTCGATGCGTCTGGATCGGGAAGAAAACTAACCGAAAGGGAAAAGAATGTTGAAAGAAGCAGCGAAGGAAGCTTTTGATCTTGTCGGCGAGGCGGTTTCTTCATCAAAAGCCGAAGCAGAGGTTGAAGAAGTCAGCGCGGTTCGTTCCGTTTCGGGCGGGACGGCGGAAATATCCGGTCTTGAAAACGTGCGGATGGAAGAGCTGTTGGAATTTTCCGACGGCGTTTCGGGAATGGCTTTTACTTTGTCGGAAGACAGTGTCGGCGCGGTTTTCTTAACGTCTCCCGACGGAGTTAAGGCGGGCAGTCGCGTTTATCGTACGGGCAGGGTCGTGGATGTTCCCGTCGGAGAAGAACTGTTGGGGCGCGTGATAGATCCTTTGGGTCGTCCTTTGGACGGCAAAGGTCCGATTGCTTCTCAAGAGCGCCGCGGCATCGAGCGTGAAGCTTTTCCGATTATGGCACGTGCGCCGGTTTCCGTGCCGTTGCAAACGGGGATAAAGGCGATAGATTCTTTTACGCCCGTCGGCAGAGGTCAGCGCGAACTGATTTTGGGCGACCGTCAAACGGGCAAGACGGCTCTGGCGGTAGACGCGATTATCAACCAAAAAGACACGGGCGTCATTTCGATATACTGTGCGATTGCTCAACGCGGTACGGCAATTGCCCGAGTTGTGGATAATTTAAAGAAATACGGTGTTTTGCAAAATACGATTATCGTTGCGGCGTCGGCGGATGAAACGGCGGGGATGCAGTATATCGCGCCGTATGCGGCGACGGCGATCGGCGAATACTTTATGGAAAAGGGAAAAGACGTGCTGGTCGTTTACGACGATTTAACGTCTCATGCCCGTGCGTATCGCGAAATGTCTTTGCTGTTGCGCCGTCCGCCCGGACGCGAAGCGTTTCCCGGCGATATTTTTTACATTCATTCAAGGCTTTTGGAACGTTCGACGCATCTTCGTCCCGAATTCGGCGGCGGTTCCTTGACGGCGCTTCCGATTGTCGAAACGGAAGCTCAAAACATTTCGGCGTACATTCCGACGAACATCATTTCCATTACGGACGGTCAGATATATCTGTCGTCTCCGATGTTCCAGAAAGGGATTTTGCCCGCGATTGACACGGGACGTTCGGTTTCCCGCGTCGGCGGCGACGCTCAGCTTCCGGCGTACAGTTCTTTGGTCGGACCGTTAAAGCTGTCGTTTTCTCAGTTTGAAGAACTGGAAAGCTTTGCAAAGTTCCGCAGTTCGTTGGACAAAGAAACGGAACGCCAGCTTAAACGCGGTCGCAGCATTCGTGCGGTCATGCAGCAAAAACAGTTTAATCCTGTGCCCGTTGTGGATCAGATTGCCGTTTTGCTGGCGACGGTGGAAGGCATTTTCGACGACGTTCCCGATAACCTTCGCGACGAAGCGTACGACGCCGTATGCAATGTTATGGCGACGGAATGCAAACCGATAGCGGATGCCGTATTGAACAGGGAAAAGCTTTCTTCGGAAAACAAAGCCCGTTTGTTGGCGGCGTTTAAAGACGCGCTGGTTCGTGAACATATCATAAAGTCAGTATAACGGGGAACTTCGGATGGACAGTCTGGAAGGGTTGCAAAAACGCATCAAGACGACGCAGGATTTGCGGTCGATTGTCAGCACGATGAAATCGTTGTCGGCGGTCAGCATCATCCAGTACGACGCGTCGTTGAAATCGTTGTTGGAATACGGACAAACGATAGATGCGGGGGCGTATGTGCTGATGCGCAACGGCGTTTTGAATGCGGCGAAACCGCCGAAGCTCCCATCCGAAAAGAAAAAAGCCTTAGCCGTAGTCATCGGGTCGGACACGGGTCTGGTCGGCAAGATTAACCGCGATGTTGTCGAATTTGCCGAGAACACGCTGAAAGAAAAAGGCTTTGATTCCGATCGCATTTTATACATTGCCGTGGGGCGACAGGTGATCGGTCGTTTGGAAAGTCGGGAAGTGCCTTTGTTGGCGTCCTATCCCGTTTCAAATTCGATTAAGGCGGTCGGCACGACGGCTTCGGCGATTTTGATCAAGATAGACGAAGTCCTGCATGCCGAAGGGATAACGCACGTTTATTTGTTTTTCAACCGCCGTCGCGGCGGTTCGGTCAATCCTGCGTCGTCGTTGTTAATGCCGATGGGCGAAGAATGGCTTGAAGGGTTGAAAGGCAGAAAATGGAATTCCCGTCGTTTTCCTGTTTTTTCGATGCCTGCGCCCCAGCTGTTTTCCTGTTTGGTTCAGGAACGTTTGTTGATAGAAACGGCGACGGCGCTGACGGATTCTTTGACGGCGGAACACCATACGCGTTTAATGACGATGCAGGCGGCAGAAAAGAACATTGATGAAAATCTGGAGCGCATGAATCTGGAATACCAACAGATGCGTCAGGAAAACATAACGACGGAACTGTTGGACGTCGTTTCGGGAGCCGAAGCGTTGCGCAAAAAGAGGCGTCCGACCGCATAATCGAAGTTAACCCCCTGATAAAAAGGGGGTTTTTGTTTGGCGGGGAATATGGTATAAAAAAGGTCAGGCAAGAATTTTTTAAAGGCTTTTTTATGCGATTAGGATTAATTACGGCTATATTATCGGTGCTTTGCGCGTGTGCGGCGCCGTCTGCGAATAAAACGGCGAATACAAAGCCGGCAGTTGCGAAAACAACGGCGGTTCAACCTTCGAAATCGGCGGCTCAGATAGCGGCGGAAACCGACTATATGATTCAATTACAGGATATGCTGTCCAAAACGTTGAACGGGACGTCATTTACGATGAAACGCGACGGCAGCACGGTAACGCTGACATTGTCGGGTTCGGCGGCTTTTTCAAAGAATTCGTACAATATTTTACCCGAAGGGGCTGCCGATTTGAAAAAGATAGCGCCCGTTTTAAGATACTACGATAAAACGCAGATTAACGTTGTCGGGCATACGGCAAAAGAAAGCGGCGTCAAAGATGCCACGAACAAGCTTTTGTCTCGGAAACGGGCGGAAAAGACGGCGTCTGTTCTGACATCGGCGGGAATAAAGCCCGAACGTTTTTGGATAAACGCCAAAGGATCGGACAATCCCGTGGCGACGAACGATACGCCCGCAGGCAGGGAACGCAACAACCGCATGGAAATTGTTTTGACGCCTGCTTTGCGTTAGGGGAGGGGCGGTATGAAGCGTTTTTTTATTTTAAGCCTTTTTTTATTGCAGGGATGCACGTCGCTGTTTTTTTATCCGACGCGCGAAACCGTTCTGTTGCCGTCGGATTTGGGGTTGAAATATGAAGACGTTTATTTTGAAACTTCGGACGGCGTAAGGCTTCACGCTTGGGATATTCCGCCTGTTTTGGAACAGGGTGAAACGGAAAAGGGTACGGTTCTTTTTTTGCACGGCAACGCGGAAAACATATCGACGCATACGTTCGGCGCGTTGTGGCTTCCCTTGAACGGATACAGGCTGTTCGCGCCCGATTACCGCGGTTACGGGGCTTCCGAGGGCGATCCTTCGCTTGACGGTTTGGAAAAGGATATAAATGCGGCGTTGAAATACCTGACGGCGCGGGGGGATTCGCCGGTTTTCGTATTCGGCCAAAGTTTAGGCGCCGCTCTGACGGTTTCGACATTGGCGGAATCTCCGTATACAAAGAAAGTATCGGCCGTCGTGATTGACAGCGGTTTTTCTTCGACGCGCCGCATCGCGCGGGAAAAGATCGCGATGTTCTGGCCGTTGTGGCCGTTTCAATACCCGTTGTCGTTTTTGGTTGCCGAGAATGATCCCGAAGGCAAAGTCGAAAAACTGAAAATGCCGAAATTGTTTTTGACGACGAAGGACGATACGGTCGTTCCGCCGCATCATACGCAAATTTTGTATGAGAACGCGTCCGAGCCCAAGGAGCTGATGATTATAGAAAAGGGCGGACATATACGGGCGACGCAGGACAAATCAGCCAGAAAGAAAGTGTTGGAACTGTTTGAAAAGGCGGCACGCTGTCCCGAATCTTTGACGTAACGGGTAAAAAGGCTTTTTTTCTTTCCTTTATTCATAATCTGAACACAGAACCGTCCGAAAAGGTTTCGGGCGGGAACAGTGCCTTAGCGGGTGCGGAGCCTTAGAACAGCTCTTTTTGCTATTGCCGGCGCGGGATATTGCGTCGTAACCGGTTTGCGTGTTGCAAATGCGGAAGTATATCCCCGACTTTGTGGTCGGGGAGCTTTTGACGTATGTCCAAAAGCTTGCGAATGTTTTTCGAAAAGCTTTAAAGGTCAAAAGGGTCATTTTAATAGCATTATGATTTTCTCAACTCCCCGACCGCCTTAAGGCGGTCAAAGGAGTTTTTTTATGTCCGAAATTATTCCCGTCTTGCATTGTTTTAATGATGCTTATGTTATTCCTGCGGCGGTTTCTTTTTATTCCATGTTGGAGCACGCGGATGCTTCGCGTGAATATCGGCTGTATGTTTTACATTCCGACATATCTGAGGAACATCGGAAAAAATTGCAGGAAACAATATCTCCGTTTAAAAATGCGACGCTTGAATTTATTGATATGAAAGGTCGCTTTGAAGATTTGTTTTCCGATATAAAATTTAAAGCTCACTATTCAAAGGAAATGTTTTATAAATTTTTAGCCCCCTCTTTGTTCCCGCAATACGACAAAATGATGATTACTGATGTGGATGTCGTATGGATGGATGATATTGCACCTAATTTTGATTCTTTTGACGAGAAGGAAGATTGTTATCTTGCAGGGTGTTCTTTTCCCGTTCCCGAAGATTCTTGGGTCTGCCAATTTTCAAAAGAATACGAAAAAGATTTTTCTGAAGAAGAATTAAAATCGATTTTTACGACGGCGGGAGGGTATTGGATTTTTAATTTAAAGAAGATGAGGAAAGATAAAACGGAAGAAAAATTTATCGAAACGGCAAGGAAAAACGTATCAAGGGTACACCAGCCCGAACAGGATTGCGTTAATCTGATTTGCTCTCCAAAGATACGGATTTTGCCTTTGCGAAGTTTGGTTTGCACTTATTTGTATGATATTTTTTCTTCGGCGGAAAAGTTTTTTAAAATCAAAGAAGTGCCAGAAACTGCCATAAAAGAAGCTTTGAAATATCCGATTCAGTTGCATTATGCAGGCGGGCAAAAACCGTGGAATGATCCGTGCTGTGAAAAATCGCAACACTGGTTTTCGTGTTTGGCTAAGACGCCGTTTTTTCAAGAACAGATGGATAAATTCATGCCAAAGCCGAAATCGAAAAAAACAAAAGTTTCGTTTAAATTGTTTTCTTTGTTGCCCGTTGTCTCGGTCGTTCAAAAAGCGGGCAGCAGAAAATTCCGTTTTTTCGGACTGCCCGTTTTGAAAATCAGGGATAACAGCGTATTTTTATTTTGTTTTTTAAAAATAGGCAAACTTTCTCAATAAAAAAAGAGGGCTTTTAAAAAGCCCCCTTCGTTTAAAGAAAGAATAATTACATTGCCTGAGCAACGGCAACGGCAACGGCAACGGTGGCACCGACCATCGGGTTGTTCCCCATACCGATCAGCCCCATCATTTCGACGTGTGCAGGAACGGAAGATGATCCCGCGAACTGCGCGTCTCCGTGCATGCGTCCCATCGTGTCGGTCATGCCGTACGAAGCAGGACCCGCGGCAACGTTATCCGGATGCAACGTACGACCCGTGCCGCCGCCCGAAGCAACCGAGAAATATTTTTTGCCGTGTTCAATCGCCCACTTTTTGTAGGTGCCGGCAACAGGGTGCTGGAAGCGCGTCGGATTCGTCGAGTTACCCGTAATGGAAACGTCAACGCCTTCTTTAATCATAATGGCAACGCCTTCGGACACGTCATCGGCACCATAGCATTTGACTTTTGCACGATCACCGTTCGAAAACGCTCTTTCGCTGACGATTTTTAATTCGCCCGTCTTATAGTCGTATTCCGTTTCAACCGACGTAAAGCCGTTGATACGAGAAATAATATAAGCAGCATCTTTGCCCAAGCCGTTCAAAATAACGCGCAACGGTTCTTTGCGGACTTTGTTGGCTTTCAAAGCAATGCCGATAGCGCCTTCGGCAGCGGCAAAAGATTCATGCCCCGCCAAAAAGCAGAAGCATTTCGTATTTTCGCTTAACAGCATGGCACCCAGATTGCCGTGTCCCAATCCGACTTTGCGTTGGTCGGCAACGGATCCCGGAATGCAGAAAGCCTGTAATCCGATACCCAGTTTTTCAGCGACTTTTGCCGCTTCTTTGGTGTTCGTTTTAATGGCAATCGCCGCGCCCAACGTATAAGCCCAGCACGCATTTTCAAAGCAAATGGGTTGAATGCCCTTAACAATGGCGGCAACATCAATGCCTTTGTCTTTGCAGATTTTGTCGGCTTCTTCAATGTTGGCAATGCCGTATTCTTTGCAACAAGCATCAATCTGCGCAATACGGCGTTCGTAACCTTCAAAAAGACTCATAATGCACTCTCCTTATTCTTTGCGCGGGTCGATGACTTTGACGGCTTCGTCAAAGCGTCCTTTGGTGCTGACGTTCTTTTCAAACGCCGTTTTCGGATCAACGCCGTTACGGATGGCTTCCATCATTTTGCCCAGATGAACGGTCTTGTAACCGATGACTTCGCCGTTTTCATCCAAGCCTTCTGCCAGAACGTAGCCTTCGGTCATTTCCAGATAACGCACACCTTTGGGTTCGGTCGAATACATCGTGCCGACCTGAGAACGAAGCCCTTTACCCAAATCTTCCAATCCGGCGCCGACGGGCAGACCGTTGTCAGAGAAAGCAGATTGCGTACGCCCGTACACGATCTGCAAAAACAATTCGCGCATCGCAACGTTGATCGCGTCGCAAACCAAATCCGTGTTCAAGGCTTCCAATATGGTCTTTCCCGGCAGAATTTCTGCAGCCATCGCCGCAGAATGCGTCATGCCGGAACATCCGATCGTTTCAACCAAAGCTTCGCGGATCACGCCGTCTTTGACGTTCAAGGTCAGCTTGCAGGTTCCTTGCTGGGGCGCACAGGCACCAACGCCGTGCGTCAGGCCGGATACGTCTTTGATTTCTTTTGATTTAACCCATTTGCCTTCTTCGGGAATCGGAGCAGGGTCATGACGGGCGCCTTTGGTAACGGGGCACATCTCTTGCACTTCGTGCGAGCACATATAAGAACAAGTCATTGAATGCTTTCTCCAGTTAAAAATTTTCAAACGTTTTCTTTATAAACTTTCGGCGCGCTTTTGGCATCTTATTTTTTATGTTTTTTGCGTTTTTTTACCCCCTCCCGCCAAATAAATCAAAACGGCTTTTTTTATTTCAAAAGGTTGTTATAATCCCAACGCCAAACAATTTATAAAACGGGGGAAAAAATGAAAGTTGTTGCTTTTAACGGCAGCTCCAGAAAAGACGGTAACACCGCTTCGTTGATTTGGATGGTCTTTAAGGAACTGGCCGCCGAAGATATCGATGTCGAAATGATCCAGCTGGGGGATAAGCCGCTTTTTTCCTGCAGAGGCTGCGGAACATGTTCCCGTACGCCCGACAGGCATTGCATTATTACCGAAGATCCCGTCAACGAATGGCTGGATAAAATTATGGAAGCCGACGGAATGATATTGGCTTCGCCCGTGTATTTCGGCGACGTGTCGGGACAAATGAAAATATTGATAGACCGCATCGGCATGCTGTCCGGAGCCAACCCCGCGGCTTTTCGCAGAAAGGTCGGCGTCGGAATCGCCGTCGGACGTCGGTCGGGCGGATTGAGCGCGTTTCATACGTTAAATAACCTTTTCCTGCTCAGAGAAATGATCGTGCCGGGCGGCAGTTATTGGAACGTCGCGCGCGGAAAGCTGCCGGGAGAAGTCAACGATGACGAAGAAGGCGTCCGTTCCATGAGCACGCTCGGCCGCAATATGGCGTGGCTGTTAAAAAAGCTTCATTCCTAATTCGAAAAATAAAAGGCGCCCTTATAAAAAAAAGCCCCTGTTCAGGGGCTTTTTTAACGGGTCATTTCCGAACCAACGGTTTGTATTTTACGCGGTGAGGCTGATCGGCATCCGCCCCCAGACGGCGTTTTTTGTCGGCTTCGTATTCTTCGTAATTGCCTTCGAACCATTCGACATGGCTGTCGCCTTCAAAAGCTAAGATATGCGTCGCGATGCGGTCAAGGAACCAACGGTCGTGAGACGTGACGACGGCGCATCCGGGAAAAGCCAGCAAAGCTTCTTCCAACGCGCGCAACGTATCAACGTCCAAATCGTTCGTCGGTTCGTCAAGCAAAATAACGTTCGCGCCCGATTTCAACATCTTTGCCATATGGACGCGATTGCGTTCGCCGCCCGACAGCTGTCCGACTTTCTTTTGTTGGTCGGCGCCTTTAAAGTTAAATTGCCCCACATACGCGCGAGAAGGCATTTTGCGTTTTCCCAAAACGACTTCGTCTTCGCCCTGAGAAATTTCTTCCCATACGGTTTTGTTGGGGTTAAGAGCATCTCTGCTTTGATCGACATAGCCCAAAACGACGGTGTCGCCGATGCGGATTGTACCGGAATCGGGCGTTTCCTGTCCCGTAATCAGCTTCATCAACGTGGTTTTGCCCGTGCCGTTGGCGCCGATAACGCCCACAATGCCGCCCGGAGGCAGCTTAAAGGTCAGATCTTCAAACAGTAAACGGTCGCCGAAACCTTTGGAAAGCTTTTCCGCCTGAATGACAACATCGCCCAAACGGGGACCGGGAGGAATGACAATTTGGGCTTGTCCCAAAGTTTCGTTGCCCGACTGAGCCACCAGATTTTCAAACGCCTGAATACGGGCTTTGCTTTTGGCTTGTCTGGCGCGGGGGCTTTGACGGATCCATTCCAATTCTTCTTTGATGGTGCGCTGGCGAGCGGTTTCTTCTTTGGCTTCCTGAGCCAGACGTTTTTCCTTTTGTTCCAGCCAAGACGAATAATTGCCTTCGTAAGGAATGCCTTCGCCGCGGTCAAGCTCTAAAATCCAGCCCGTTACGTTGTCAAGGAAGTAGCGGTCGTGAGTTACCATAACGACGGTGCCTTCGTAATCGTGCAAATGCTGTTGCAACCAAGCAACGGATTCGGCGTCCAAATGGTTGGTCGGTTCGTCCAACAACAGCAAATCCGGCTTTGACAATAACAGGCGGCACAAAGCAACACGGCGTTTTTCACCGCCCGACAGCTTTGTAACGTCGGCGTCTGCGGGCGGACAGCGCAAAGCATCCATTGCGATTTCGATGGTACGTTCAATGTCCCAACCGTTGCAGGCGTCTATTTTTTCTTGCAATTCGGCTTGTTCGGCGATCAATGCGTTCATTTCGTCATCGGTCATTTCTTCGCCGAATTTCATGCTGACTTCTTCAAATCGTTTTAACAGGTCGCGCACGGGACCGACGCCGTCCATGATGTTTTCCATGACGTTTTTGGACGGATCCAGCTGAGGTTCCTGAGGCAGATATCCGACGGAAGCGCCTTCCGCCGCCCAAGCTTCGCCGTTAAATTCGGTTTCGATGCCGGCCATGATTTTCAACAGCGTACTTTTCCCCGCGCCGTTCGGTCCCAAAACGCCGATCTTTGCGCCCGGAAAAAAGGACAGCCATATATTTTTTAAAACTTCTCTGCCGCCGGGGTACGTCTTGGACAGGTTTTTCATAACGTAGATGTATTGGTACGAAGCCATCAGGCACTCCTGCAAAAAGAAAGAAAACTTCAGACGTTATAACAAAGAAAAACAAAACGGGCAAGCTTGCGAAAGAAAGCTTGCCCGTCCGTAAAAACTCAAATCTCAGTTATCTCTGTCGGGAACGGTTTCCACGAAAATCAAATCATGAACTCCCGACGTTTTTAAAATCAGGGTTTGCCCTTTTAATTCGTACCCCGACACGGTCGGCAGAACCTTTAAATATTCCTGTTCTGCCTGCATCAAAGGCATGGGGCCCATCATCATTGTCGTTCCCGCGGGCGAAAATTCCATTCTTCCTTCGGGTTTTAATTGATAAGACCCGAAATACCTGTTCACGGCGGCGTTTCCGGCGAATCTGGGGTCTTTGGCATCAAAAGCGATGGTGATTTCCGCATTGTTCGGAGCATTGACCAATTTATAAGTTCTGCCTCTGAAATCGCCCGTATTGTTATAGACGGCGCATCCTGACAGCAGTAACGCCGCAACGGCGAATAATTTTTTCATTTAGAGCCCTTTCCTTTGTTTTTTAACAACAAATCGGTAACGGCCGAGCGCATGACTTCGTTTTTGATTTTCTGGAACGAAGGGCGTCCGTGCCGTCCGTCAAGCTGCCATTTGTCGGCTTCGGGGACGGCGTTCCATGCCGTTTGCATTTCTTTAGCATCTTTCCATTTGTTTTTCACGAAAATTTCGGGCAACAATTCCGCGGCGGCGGCATTTTCGATAAACGTTTTGCCGTCACCGGTCGGTTCCAGACATTCTTTTGCCGATAACGGAGCTTTGTGCACGGCCAACACTTTCGGCAACAGCCCCGTGTCAAACCCCTGAGCCAGAGTGTCCGCAAGCATCAGCGGCAAATCTGCCGCATATTCGACTTTTTTTCGATAAGCTTCACGAAAAGCAATGCGGTGCATCTGTTCCATACGGGCGTTGAAGATCGGTTTGCGGTTTCCGTCATCCCAGTTTTTTAGTTCGCAAACGGCTTTTTCCAACCGCGTCTGATGCGAAGAAAACATATCGGCAATGACCGAAGACACGCGACGTTCGGCATCCATTCCGCCGCTGGCAAAAGTCAGAACGGTTTCTTTGACGTTTGATTCCGTTAAGCCTTTGCACATTTCAACGGCGGTTTCTTCGTTCAATTCGATAAAGTGCGCCGAAAAAAACTCTAACTTTGACGCGGGCAGATTTTTGGCAACAGCCTGTAATGCCGATTGCGATATTTTCGGGTTATACGAAATATCCAAGTGTTTCAAAGACGATTTTGCCAAAGCATTCCCCAATTCGTCTCCGCCGTAAGCCGCGCCGACGGATTGACAGGACAGCTTTTCAAGCGCGGCCGTTTCCAACAGCGGCGCCAAACGTTCGAAAAACGGTTCCGCCATGGTGTTGGAATTAATCGTCAAAGATTTAATCTTTCCGCTTCCGATTATTCCGAGGACGGCATCGGTACATTCTTTGTCGCCGTTAACGGCGTTTTGAGAAATGTCCAGACGTTCCGTTTTTGATTCTTTGAGGGCGTTCAATAATTTGATGACGGCTTTCGGTCCCGCCTTTGCGCCGTTAAGGCTTAATTCTTTCAGTTCGGGGATTTCGCGCAAATTGTCGGCAAGCCAGCTTACGGATTCTTCCGTTACGCAGGCTTTTCCCATATTCAGCGAAGAAATTTTATATTTGGCGGCGGCTTGTAAAAAAGATTTCGTATATTCTTCTCCCGTCATCGGAGATTGCGGCGTAAAAGGCTGATCTTGACGGTGCGAATACATACGGCGGATGTCTTCGTTTAAAGCCTTTAATTCTTCAAAAGACAAACTCATCTGTTTTTTCCTTTTTTCGCAGCCAGAACGGCAGCCAAAGAACGTCGCGTGACTTCATTTTTTTCCTTTTGAAACAAAGGCCGCCCTTTTTTGCCGTCCATTTGCCAATGATGCTTCGGATCAAGCGCGCTCCATGCTTTTTGCATTTCCTTCGGGTCTTTCCAGTTTTGCGCGGAAAAAATCAAAGGCAGCATTTCCGCCTGTGCCGCCGTTAAAATAAACGGCATGCGCGCATAGCCCTGATATTCAAAGCAATCCTCCGACGTTAACGGACGGTTTTCTTTTCTGCGGTTTTCAAGGGTTTGCTTTAAGACGCCCTTGCTTAACGCGTCGCCCAAAGAAATATCCGCGGGAGCAGTGTCGTTTTCGTGCTCTTTTGCCAGATATTGGTAGAAACGCCGCGTTCTGGCGTTTGACCTCATTGTTTCCAAAGACTGCGCCATCAGGTTTTTTTCATAATCCGACAATCCCGACAGAGGAATGTCGGCATCTTCCAAACGGCAGGACGGGTGCTCCAGGTATGCTCTCAGAGTTTCCATAAATTTATCTGAAGGCCGTCCTTGCGGAGCAAAAGAAATCTTTGTGATTTTCGTGTCGGGCAAAATTTTTATCAAAGTTTCCGCATTTTCCTGAACCAATCCCGTTCCGATCAGATTGATTTCTTTTAAGGATGTTTCGGGCAGCTTTGAAATAATTTTTTCAATGCCTTCAGGTCCCAGCCTGTTACTTGAGACGTTCAAAGACTTTAATTCTGATGCGGGCAGGGCATCGGCAAACGCTTCTGCGGATTTGTCCGTCATTTCGATATGCGAAAGCGTCAGTACGTCCATTTCTTTTTGTTTTAGAACGTCTGCCAGAGCAACGATGAATTTGTCGCCCAGACGGTTGTTCGTAACGTCCAACGAACGGACTTTTGATTTTTCCAATCCGCCTAAGATGACCCCCGTGACTTTGTCGGACAGATTATTGTTGGCGATTGACAGGTTTTCGATATTTGTTTCGGGTAATTTATGAAAAACGGCAGAGATACCGCTTTGTCCGACGGCGTTTGTGCTGATGTTCAGCGTTTTCAGCTTTAATTCCGGCATACGTTCGGCGAACCAGACGGTTTTTGTCGCGCCTAGAGCACAGGCGTTAAAATTGATGTTGTCAACGCTGGCGTCTTTGGCGGCATCAATCATGGCGTCCATGGTTTCGCGCGTCGGAAAAGAAAAAGACGGATAAAAAATGTGGCGAGCCTGAGAAGAACGGGCACGCTTTATCATGGCATCGAAATTTTTTTGTTCTTTGTCGGATAAGTCTTCGTTCATCTGCCTGCGTTCCTTTTATTCAGGTTGGTATAGACGGCTTTTCTCATGATTTCGTTTTTAATTTTCTGATACGACGGTCGCCCGTTTTTCCCGTCCATCTGCCATTTGTGCCGTTCGTCGACGTTTTGCCAAGTCTTTTGAAATTCTTTGGCGTCAACCCATAAAGAGGTTTTGAAAATCAATGCCAGTTGTTCCGCGCGGGCGGCTTTTTGAATAAAAGGGATTCCCGCGGCGTCGGAAGCAAGGCATTCGGCGGCGCTTAAAGGCTTTTTACGTCCTGCCAACGCTTGGGGCAACACCCCCGTTTCCAATGCGTCGCACAACGTTATGCCGTCAGGTGCTTTTTCGACGTTTTTCTTTTCCGCCGTTTTCTGCGCGATGCTTTTTCTGTAAGCGACGTTTTTTAGCAAAGCTTCTCGGGCAGCCAGCATATCTTTTGATTTTTCGTGCGGCGTGTTAAACGTGGTTATGAAAACGTTTTCCAGACGGTTTTGCCCCGATTTTAACATTTTTTCGGCTTCTTTGAAAAAAGCGTCGCTGAAACGCGAAGAAGCGGAAAAATAAAAATATGATATTTCCGTGTTCGGAATCATCTGCATCAATCGGATGGCTTCGGGTTCTTTGAAATCATAGCATCCGCGCATATTCAGACGTCTGATTGTCGAATTCGGCAAAGAGTCGATGAAAATGTTTTGTGCTTTCGGGTCGTTAAAACTGCTGAACGCGAGAGAAACCAGCTTTGTGCGGTTCATGATTTCCACAAAGGCTCTGCAACCTTCGGGATAGGAAATGACGCCTTCGATATCCAGATCGCGGATATTCGTGTCAGGCAGGACTTTGGAGAGTTTTTCCAAAAATCCGAAACGTTTTTCGCCCATTGAAGTTTGGTGAAGGGACAAGATTTCCAACGGAGTATTTTTTGCGACGTTCAACAAAAGGGGCACGGCGGCATCGGGCAGTTCGACTCTGTTCAGGGAGAGCTCTTTGATTTTTGAAGTTTCCAAAGCTTTTAAAAGAGCGATGCCGCCCTTTTTCCCCGGTTTTGAATCGTTAAGGTTTAACCCTTCCAAATTCGGGGCAAGGTGCAAATTTCTTGCCAGCATCTGGACGTGATTGGAACCGAAATAATCGCATTCGGCAAAGGACAGCTTTTTAATCCCCGCGTTTTCGGCGGTTTTTAACAGATTTTGCCACGACTCATCGTCCGGCATGGGAAACGGGCAGGAAAAGAACCTGTCTTTTTTTGCAGAGTCCATGCGGGAAAAAAGCTTTTCGATGTCTTCCGTTTTCGGTCGGTCAAAAGCCATATTTCCGTCCTTTTTTGTCTATTTCTTCTATAATACCAAACCGTATGGAAACGGCAACAAAAAAGCCCTATTTAAAGCAAGGTCGTTTTAGAAAAAATGGTTCTGCTTTTTTTCTTTTTTTTGTATAATAACACTTAATGACAGCCTTTTAAGTTGCAGATTTCGGAGGAAAAGCGATGGAACAGGAAGCCGATTCTCTAAATAAGGCAGATGCCGATAAAATAATGGACGATGCCGTTGCCGATTTTGAACGGCGAATACGGGCAATAAAAGAGGCAAAGAAGGCTCAGGGGCTTGAAACGGCTGTTTCCAAATATGTTCCGTCGTGTGCGAATAATTCGAATCTGTACTGTTTGGGAGCCTATACATACTCTTTGGGGGCGGCAATGAATAAAAACGGTCTGTCTCCGAAGGAAAACGGGCTGATGCAGTTTACTGCGGCCGAACGAGAGACGTACGCTTCCGATGCTTGGGGCAGTCCGCAAATTTCTTGTCCTGCGGCGGCGAATTATTTTGAAACGAATTGCAACGATTCCTTAAAGTCATGCGGACAAAGCTTAAAAGATGCTCCGAACGGGACGACTTTAGGCGATATGCTGGCTCAGGGGTATCGAAACGGCTCAATACCTCAAGGGTCGCTGGTTTTGTTGAAAAGCGACGGAAATTCTTCGACAGGGATGCACGCCGCAATGTTCGTCGGGCTAAACGAGAACGGAGAACCTTTGTTTTCTTCGGCGAATCCCGAAATTATCCGCCAACCGGTAAAAGAATGGGCAAACCAGGTCGCAGATCCGAAACGCTCAAAGGATACGGACTGTTATGTTGTTAATATGCGTTCGGCGTTAAGCGCCAAACTGTTTCCTGCCGGACATAAAGTAGAAAAGGAAAAAGAGCAACAATCCGAAAAAGATTCTTCTCCGGAGCTTGGCGGAAAATTTGCAAGGGTCGGACACGACGGACAAAAAACAGCCCGCTTTGAAGGAAAAGATCTCGGAGGCTTACTTTTTAAAGTTCCTCGCGATGCTGCGGAATTTAAAGAAGCTGCCAAAAAAATGTCAGGCTTTTTAAAGGGGGCAATACAGAAAGGCAGTAACGAACCGAAACAAACAGGAAGTGTAGGTAAAGTCGGCAAAGCAGAACCGTCATTACCGCCGAACGGAAAACTTGCAAGGGGCGGTCATGACGGAGAAAAAACGGCTCGTTTTGTTGGGAAAAATCCCGGCGAAGATGTCTTGAAGGCGACGGTAAAAGATTTGTTTGATGCCGGAAATCTGAAAAAAGCGGCTCAAAAAGTGTCGGATTTTTTGGGGGATGCAGCTCAGGCGGTAAAGGAAAAGCTTAACAAAACCGTTAATGACGTCAAACGGCGCGTGCTCCGCAACGAAATTCGCTTTCGCGCGAAAATGCGTACGGATAAAAAAGCTTCAAAGTTGCTGAAACAAAAAAGTGTTTTGGGTAAAACAAGGGAAATCGGAAAAGCTCCCGAAAAAAAAGCCGTTCTCAAAGGAAGCGGGCTGATGAAAACTTTGATGCGTCATTCTGCGGAAAAGCCTGCGCCTAAAACATCTTCTCGTTTAAGTTTTAATGAAAAGATGCAAAAAGTTTCACCGGTTAATCGGGTCGTTATGGCAAAATTAGGTCGTACGCACTGATTTAATATTTGTCGCAAGCGGTAAGGCGGTTATGATAAAGCGGTTTTTGTTTTTTAAGAGGGGATGACATGTACAAAAGAACAGCCTTTTTTACTGCTGTCGGTCTTTTGTTTGCTTTTGCAGCATCGGCGCAGGACGCCGATCCGTATCGTTTAAGCACGCATATTTTGGATATTTCCAAAGGCATGCCCGCCGCAAACGTTCAAGTTGATTTGGAAAAGTACAATTCCGAAACGAATGTTTGGTCGTTACAGGCGACGGAACGGACGGGACAAAACGGCCGTATCGGGAATTTTGTGCCGTCGGGCGAAGGCACTGAAGGGATTTACAGACTACGTTTTAAGACGGCACCTTATTTTAAGGCACAAAATCAAAAGTCGGTTTATCCTTATATCGAAGTCGTTTTTGAAATGGAAAAAACGGGGCATTATCATATTCCCGTAACCGTTTCGGCAAACGGTTATGCGACGTATCGCGGGAACTGATTTTTGCCGACCGAATACGTTCGTGATTGACACACTGTTTCCGAAAATAAAAAAGCCTGCATAACGCAGGCTTCTTTTTTTGGTAGGTCCGGAGGGACTCGAACCCCCGACCAAGGCGTTATGAGCGCCCCGCTCTAACCAACTGAGCTACAGACCCAAACCAAACGTTAAATATGTATCAGTCCTGCATAACGAAAGCAAGATTTAATTTTTATAAAATAAAAGCCCGCGTCACTGCGGGCTCTTACTTTAACCGTTATCCAAAAAACTGCGCAACTTGCGCGAACGGCTGGGATGTTTCAGCTTGCGCAACGCTTTGGCTTCAATCTGGCGAATACGTTCGCGCGTTACGGAAAACTGCTGTCCGACTTCTTCCAACGTGTGATCCGTGTTCATACCGATGCCGAAACGCATCCGCAAAACACGTTCTTCGCGGGGGGTCAGGCTCGACAATACCGCCGTGCACGTCGCACGAAGGTTTGCCTGAATCGCCGCATCCAAAGGCTGAACAACGTTGCGGTCTTCGATAAAATCGCCCAAATGGCTGTCTTCTTCGTCCCCGACGGGCGTTTCCAAGCTGATCGGTTCTTTGGCGATTTTTAAAACTTTGCGGACTTTTTCCAACGGCATCGAAAGTTTTTCCGCCAATTCTTCCGGCGTCGGTTCGCGTCCGATTTCATGCAACATCTGACGGCTGGTGCGTACCAGCTTGTTAATCGTTTCAATCATGTGGACGGGAATGCGAATGGTACGCGCCTGATCCGCGATCGAACGCGTTATCGCTTGGCGAATCCACCATGTCGCATACGTCGAAAATTTGTATCCGCGGCGGTATTCAAATTTGTCAACCGCCTTCATCAAACCGATGTTACCTTCCTGAATTAAATCCAAGAACTGCAATCCGCGATTCGTGTATTTCTTCGCAATCGAAATAACCAAGCGAAGGTTCGCTTCAATCATTTCTTTCTTTGCGCGCGAAGATTCCTGTTCGCCTTTCTTGACCATCGAACAAATGCGGCGGTATTCAAAAATCGGCATGCCGATTTCTTCCGCCATTGAGCTGATGGCCGTTTGGATTTCCGCGATTTCCTTCGCATACTTTTCTTTGAAGGCGTTCCAATGTTTCCCCGTCATCTTGTCTACCCAGTGCGGGTCGACTTCCGAGGCTTTGTAGGCTTCCAAAAATTCTTCGCGCTTGATGCGGCTGCTGACCGCCATGCGCAACATTTTGCCTTCAAGCGTCATTAAACGTTTGTTGTATTCGTTCAGCTGATCAACCAATTTTTCTATCCGCGCGGGATTGAGCTGAACTTCTTCCATCATGGAAACCAGTTCCTGACGGATTTTTTCAAATTTCTTTTCCGTCGCCGCGGAAACGGGCTTGCCGGCACGGATTGCCGCCAAACGCTGATCCTGAACTTTTTTCAGCTTTTGATGCGCCGCCGTAATCTGTTCAAATTGCTGCAATACCTGCGGCATCAAAGACTGTTCCATCTGAGCCAAAGACACGGCGGGAGAATCGTCTTCCGCGGAATCTTCTTCTTCCTCTTCGCCGTCGTCGTCCGAAGAATCTTCTTCCTCGTCGTCATACGAACCGTCTTCGTCGTCAAAATCTTCGTCGCTGTCGCCGTCTTCGCCGTTGTCTTCTTCGTCATCGTCGGAATCGGCGTCATCGGAATCTTCAAATTCTTCGCCGTTTTCTTCTTCGTCGTCTTCCGTTTGTTCGGAGCTGCGTTCTTCTTCAATGTCTTCGCGTTCTTTTTCGCTGTCCGACAGTGCCGCGTCCAAAGCCAAAGAAGATACCGGAATGCCGTCTTCGTTGCTGTCCGAACCGTATGTCGCGTCAAGGTCGATAATGTCGCGCAACAGCATTTTTCCCGATTGCAACGCCGAATGCCATCCCGTCAACGCTTTGATCGTCAACGCGCTTTCGCACAAACCGCCGATCATCAGATCGCGCCCCGCTTCGATACGTTTTGCGATGGCGATTTCGCCTTCGCGGGACAAAAGTTCAACGGCGCCCATTTCGCGCAAATACATGCGTACGGGATCGTCCGTGCGGCTGGATTCGACTTCGTCCAGCTTAAATCCCGTATCGTCGTCTTCGGAACCGGAAGGCGCTTCTTCTTCGCTTTCTTCTTCATTTTCGACAATGTTGATTCCCATATCGGAAATCATGGCCATAACGTCTTCGATTTGCTCGTTTTCCGGCGGCAAAGCGTTGTTCAGTTCGTCAACCGTGATATAACCGCGGTCTTTGCCTTTGCTGATCAGCTTTTTTACGGACGCCCCCAGCGAATCGAGAAGCGCATCGTCTGAATTTTCCGTCGGATTGATTTCGTCTTCGGCACTTGAAGTATTCATTTAAAGTAGCCCTTATGTCCCTGTAACGTTCGGTGCTGAGCGTATTATACGAAAACCGCCCCGTACGCCCTTCCTTTGCCGAATAGGCGACGAAGCCCGATTTTTATACTTTGGTTTGATTTATTCTGTCCGCCCCGCTCTTGTCAAGAAATAAAATAAGTGCCGCTTCCTTTTTATGCAAGGGCTTGTTGTTCTTGAAGCAACTCTTTATACCTTTCCCACAGCAGTCGGGCGCGTTCCTCATCCTCCGTGACGGCAATTTCGGCGGCTATTCGTTTTATTTCGTCTTCGTATGCTTTCTTTTTCGGCAAAGACAGGCGTTTGCAAAATTCTTCTTTGATTTCTCCCGTGCGGGCGGATTTGCGTTTTAAAATCTCGGTTTCGGCGGACAATCCTCTTAACGCATCCTCGCACCCTTCGACTTTCAACCGTTCCTGAAGCTCCGATGCCGTTATGTCGGGATTGTCGGACAATGCTTCCAATATCTTGTCAAAAAAGCTTTTTAGCGATGCGTCACGAATTTCCCATTGAGCCAGTTCTTCTGGAAATTCCGACGCTATTTCGGGATACGCCAGCAAATATGCCGCCATCATTCGGGCTTCTTCCTTTTCGGGAACGACGGCGGGGTGATAAACCGAAAGTTCGGGATGTTCGTGAAACGTGTCGTTTTTGCGCTTTTTATTATACTTGTTCTTTGAAAAAACGTTTGAAGAGCGTTTTTTCAAAGACGGCTTGTACGGAGATGTCAGTTCCCACAGTTTTGATTTGAAATCGCGGGCATAAAAGCTTTTGACCGACGGGTCTTTGATTTCATCCAGCGTATCGCGCACGTCTTTTTCCAAAGCCGCTTTGCGTTCGGGGGTGTCTATGGGTTTGTTCGCCGTCGTTTGTTGCCACAGCTGATCCGCCAACGAACGGCAGGAGGCGCTTAAAAAGTTTTCAAAAGCTTCTTTCCCGCGTTCTTTGATGTACTCGTCGGGATCCAAATCGTCGGGCAGGGTCACAAATCTCAGGGAATAGCCGGGTTTTAACAGGGGGAGGCTGCGTTTTGCCGCGCGTATTGCTGCCCGTTGACCCGCTTTGTCCCCGTCAAAGCATAAAATCGGTTCGGGCGCGTATTTCCACAGCTCTTGAATTTGGTGTTCCGTCAACGCCGTTCCCAACGGAGCAACGGCGCGTTCTATTCCCGCCGCGTGCAAAGCGATAACGTCCATATATCCTTCGACGACGATAATTTCCTTTTTTTCTCGTGCTTGGGCGGAAGACAAGGAAGCCGCGTACAGGATTTCGCCTTTTGAAAAAAGCTCGGTATCCGGAGAATTCAGGTATTTCGGTTCGCTGCCGTCCATGACGCGCCCGCCGAAGGCGATGATTTTGCCGCGCCTGTCGGAAATCGGAAACATGACGCGGTCTCGGAAATAATCGTACGAAGACCGTCCGTCCGTCGGAAACGTCAAGATTCCCGAAGCTTTGACGGTTTCTTCGGGAATGTCTTTTGTTGCCAAAAACGCCTTGAGCGCGTTTCCCGCGGGAGCAAATCCCAGTCTGAAGCGTTTGATAATTTCATCGCTCAGCCCGCGTTTGCGGAAATAAGCCAGAGCTTCACGTCCCCGAGAGGCATAGAGGCATTCTTGAAAAAAGCAACACGCCGTTTCTAAAACGTCATAGACGGAAGCGCGTTTTTGTTCGCGTTCGCGTTCTTTTTCGGAAACGGCGGGGACTTCCATTCCCGCTTCGTGCGCCAGTTTTTCGACGGCTTCGGGAAACGACAGCCCGCCCGCGTCCATTTCGAATTTAATTACGTCGCCGTGCGCGCCGCATCCGAAGCAATGAAAGTAGCCTTTGTCGTCGGAAACCGAAAAAGACGCCGTTTTTTCGTTATGGAACGGACAAGTCCCCCAAAATTCGTTTCCTTTTCGGGTCAGCTTTACCCGCCGTCCGACGACGCTGACGATCGACAGACGGGAACGCAGTTCCTCGATAAAACGCGGGGGGATGGCCATTAAAGGGCGCGGGCGTTATTTTTGAGCCAAAATATTTTTAACGATTCCGGACGCCTGACCGAAATCCATCTGTCCGGCGTATTGTTCGCGCAATGCCGCCATGACTTTGCCCATGTCTTTCAATCCTGCCGCGTTGACGGAAGCAATGATTTCCGCGACGGCTTTGTTCATTTCGTCTTCGTTCATCTGTTTGGGCAGGAAAGCCTGAATGGTGTCGATTTCCGCCTGTTCGCCCGCGACCAGATCGTTTCTGCCGCCTTTTTCGTACATGGCGATGCTTTCTTTGCGCTGTTTAATCATGGATTGCAACAGCTGCAAAATGTCGTCGTTGGAGATGGTTCCGTCTTTTCCCGTGCCGCGCGATGCGATGTCGCGGTCTTTGATGGCGGCCAGAATCAGACGCAAAGTCGACGTTTTTTGGTTGTCTTTTGCCAGCATGGCGGTTTTCAGGGCTTCTTTGATTTGTTCGCGTAACATGGTTATTCTCCGATAAAAAAACTTTCGGTCATAAAACACCGTTTTTCCGAGTTTTGCAAGCGGGTGTTTATCGGGCTTGAAGATTGCGGGCAAGAATTGTATGATATCGGTCTGAATTTTTTTATAAAGTCTCTTTCCGTTGCAGGATGACCGCCTGCCGGAAGGGGGTGTTTTTGTCGGTCATTAAAAGGAACACGGGTTATGGAAAAAGTCCCTATGACGAAAAAAGGCGCTCAACGCCTGCAAGAAGAATTAAAGAACCTGAAAACCGTCGAACGTCCGGCAATTATCGCCGCCATTGCCGAAGCACGCGCTCACGGCGATTTGTCTGAAAACGCCGAATACCATGCCGCGCGTGAAAAACAAAGCTTTATCGAAGGTCGCATCCTTGAGCTGGAAGACGCAATGAGCCGCGCTCAAGTCATTGATACCGCGGCGTTGTCCGGCGACAAAATCGTCTTTGGCGCAAACGTATTGCTGTTTGACGAAGAATCCGAAGACGAAATTTCATACCAAATCGTCGGACAGTACGAAGCCGATTTGGAAAAAGGACGCATTTCGATCCAGTCTCCCTTGGCGCGCGCATTGATCGGAAAATCGGTCGGCGATACCGCCGAAGTCGCTTCTCCGAACGGCGGAAAATCCTACGAAATTTTAAAAGTGGAATACGTCTGAGGCATGAAAAGCGAAAAAAAGGAATTGTTGGCCGGCGCTTTGACCTTTGCTCTTGCCGTTGCTTTGTTTGCCTTTATCGGGCTGCATAAAGGGGCGGGGGACGGTTCTTCCGATTCGTACAGGATATCGGCGCGCTTTAACCGAACCGACGGTCTGAACGTCGGTGACGACGTCAGGTTGGCGGGCGTGCGCGTCGGTTCCGTCGTCAGCCAAAGACTGGATGATTATTTCGGCGTCGTTACGACTTTTTCCTTGCCGTCTTCGGTCGCGTTGCCCGACGACAGCGGCGCTTCAATCCAATCCGACGGTTTGCTGGGATCTAAATTCATCGAATTGTTGCCCGGCGGATCCGAAGATATGCTTAAGGACGGCGATACTCTTTCTTTTTCGGAAGACGCCTTGAATCTGGAAAACTTATTGGATAAAGTAATTTCCCTGTCAAAGGCGGCTCGGGAAAAACGGCGCTCCCCCTGATTTTTTATAAGGATTGCTTCCATGAAAAAAAGCCCCATCGAAACGGTTCTTGGCATTCTGGTGATTTTGGTCGCCGTTTCTTTCGTGCATTATGCCGCAACAAAAATCGACGTCAGACCTCAGGACGGGTACACCGTGTCGGCAGTATTCCTTAAGTCGGGCGGGTTGGAAAGCGGCGCAGACGTCCGAATCAGCGGCATTAAAGTCGGATCCGTCACGGGGCTGAAACTGACCGATGACTATGCCGCCGATATTACCATGACCATCCGCGATAACGTGAAATTGCCCAAAGATACGACGGCTAGCGTTGCTTCGGACGGGCTGATGGGCGGAAAATTCCTGTTGTTGGAACCCGGACGCGCCAAAGAAAAATTAAACGACGGCGATAAAATTACAAAAACGAAAGATTTTAAATCTCTCGAAGACATGATCGGCGACGTGATCTTTTTGGCTACGGATTCGGGCGATAAATAATGAACAAACGTCTTTTCCCCTTAATCTTCGCCGGTCTTTTAACGGCTTCTCCTTCGGCTCAAAGCGCTAATATCTCTTTGGGACAGGTCATCTTGCGCGGCTTGGACAAAGTCACGGGGCGCTTAAGCACCATGACCGTCAATGTCGGCGAAAAAGCTCAGTTCGGTGCATTGGACATATACGTCCGCGTTTGTATGACGCATCCGCCCGAAGAAACGCCCGAAAATGCCGCCTTTCTTCAGGTGATCGAGAAAAAACCCGAAGGCCAGCTGAAATTGTTTTCGGGATGGATGTTTTCCTCCAGCCCCGCGTTGTCCGCCATGGAACATCCCGTCTATGACGTTTGGGTCATTAAATGTCAGGGCGAACCGGTAACGCCGCCGTCTCCCGCTCCGCTGATTTTGGATAATCCGCTGGAAATGCAGACCGTCTTGCCAAAGGTCAAAATCGCGGTGGACGATGAAGAAACGGAAAGCCTGTCCCCCGATGCTCCCGTCGAAAATGTCCAAGGGACGCTTTCGGGAGCGGACGCCGAAACAATGCTGATTAAAATCGAGGAAGAAGGCGTTTCAAAACAACCCGATACCTTGCCTTTGCCCGAAGCTCAAAATCCGCAGATTGACGCTCAACAGGGCTCAATGCAACCTTCTTTACCGTCGGCTCAGAGACCTGCCGGCGAGGAAATTGAAGTCATTGAAGAACCGATTGAAGGCAATGCTCCGATTTTGCGCGCGCTGCCCGAAAATGCCGTTCCGAATGTTCAGGAAAATGTTCAACCCGTTCCTTCCGAAACGGAAATGAATAAAACGGAAGAACCTTCTTCTCAAATTTCGGTCAGCGACGGTGTTTATATTCCGCCCGAAGATAACGGTTCTGCCGATACGGAGGCGGAAGACGACGGCGAGGACGAAACAGAAGACGATAATATCGCCGAAATTCCCGACGGACGCGTTTTGCATATCGTTCCGTCTGCCGAAAATCGTCAGGCTCCTCAGGAAACGCCTTCCGAAACATCGGCGGGAGGTATCCCTCTGGCGAACGAACGCCCCGTTCTTGAAAACAATTCTTCTGCCATACATTCGGAACCCGAAACGGAAGAGTATATGAAAAATACGACCGAAAATACGCAAGAGAACATGAACGGTTTTGTTTCTTCGCCCGTTATGGAAAAATACAGAAACGATCCCGTTCCTTCTTACGGTTTTGACGAATTGCCTCAGATGCAATCGCCTGCGGATTCTCGGAGAAGTAACGCGCAAAGCGACACGCTTCGTTCGTTGCCGGCACAGCCTATTCTAAGGGGCGAAGATAATCTTTCCGAAAACGAAGACGGTTATGACGAAGACGAATTTCAGGAAACCGTTACGGAAGAAAGTACGGAATATTAAAAAAAAGCCCGCTTTAGCGGGCTTTTTAATAACCGAGAGATTCTTTATATTAACAGATTGAACAGTTGCGACGTTTTATCTTTGCCCTGCATGGATTGGATTGTCGCCATATTCGTGTATCCTGCGGACAATATGCTGGAAGCCCCCTGTGCGTTTAAGACGCTGGCGCTGGGCGTAACGCCGTTCATGGCTTCTTCGGCTTTTGCCAAAGCGATGTCGCCTTCGGTAACATTCGTATGGTCAATGGACTGTTCCTGGGTCATGTAATCGTGTTTATAGGTATCGCCCATTTGCAGTTGGAGCGCGTACAAAGTATCGTCGTCGACAGGTTCTCCGTCTTCGGTCGTTACATGGACGTAGTACCATCCTTTTTGTGAATTGGGGACTTCGTATTCGCCGCGCATTAATTTTTCAAAGGCTTCGTATTCTTTTTTTTCGCTTTCGTCATTTGTGGCGACGAGAGTTTGGCGGTTATTGACGAAGGTGTAGACTTCAACGCGCAACCCTTTTCCTTTAAAAGAATCGATGGCGGATTGAAAATCGTTTTTGGCGTCTTCCAAAGCTTCCGTAGCATCAGAAGATGTGGTCGTCTTATCGGTTTCTTCGTCTTTGGCGGACAGGTTGACGGCAGAGAGGCGTAAATTCCCTCTGGACACGACATTAAATTTGAACCAGTCCTCTTTTTCGTTTTTGGACAAGGTCGTAATAACGCTCAATCGCGAATAATTCAATCTGATTTGACCGATATCACGGGCATTTGAAACGGATTCGTCATAGATATCCGTTGACGTTTTTTCCCAAGCCTGAGCATATGCTGTCGAAGATGTTTCGGATACGGAAGAAACCATGGCAAACCTCGCGCAAATTCTTTGTATAAAGGAAAATTCTTTTCCACTTAACAATCATCATATCATAAAAAAGCGTCTGATGCGATTTTTTTATGAAAGCGGTTTGTTTAACGTTAAAATTCGGGCAGAGTTTCTTCCAGCTTTTTCTTTTCGTGAGCAGGCGCCGTTTTTTCTTCTTTTTCTGCGTCGACTTCGGGAGCTGAAGGCGTTTGATTCCACAAGACTTCGAAAACGGTTTGAGGTTCAGAAATTCCCTTTAAGGTGCGTTCGCCCAAAGGCTTAAAGGAATAAGATTTTCCTGCCGCCAGTTCTTTGACAACGTTGGAAACGAAGATTTGATCTTTGTCAGCCAAAGAACAAATGCGTGCGGCGATTTGAACGGTTGTGCCGAACAGGTCGTTTTCTTCGACGATGGGTTCGCCGGCGTTTAATCCGATGCGCACTTCAAGCGGTACTGTGGGAGCCTGTTTGTTATATTTTGCAATGGCGCGCTGAATGGCGATGGCGGCATCAACGGCGTTGGACGCCGAAGCAAACGAAGCCATCGTTCCGTCGCCCGTCAGCTTGACCTCGCGCCCGTTGCAGGTGCTGAGCGCCTGACGGACGATGGCGTTATGTTTTCGGATCAGCTGTTGAGCAATGGTATCGCCGACGTTTTGGGTAAAACTGGTGGAACCGACCATATCGGTGAACATGATGGTCATAATGCCGGATCCCGTTTTATCCGAAGCGTTTTCATCATTGTTCAGCCATTTTCCCATAGTTTTTTGGATTTGTTGCATAACTTCGGGAGACGCCTGATTTTCTTGGAACAGCTCCATTGTTTTTGCGCCGCCCTGCAACACGGGTAAATAAGACGGTTCAAGGGCATATTCGCCGATTTTGTCGCAAAACATTTCAGCCAAAGACAACGATATGCCCATGACTTCAAGCAAACCGCACAGCAAAGTTTTGTTCTGTGCCTGAGTTATTTTTCCGTGTTTTGTCAGACATTCGCAAGCGCCCGACATAAACAGGCTGATGCCGAAGCGGGCGTATGTGTCCAAATGAGTATTGTTTTGTTGCAGGTATTTTAAAATAACGACCAGCAAGGTGGTCAGTTTGAGATATTCTTTTTCCAATTCCGGCGGGATGGCGACTTTATCACTTTCGGGTTGGGCTTCCTCCGTTTCGGTTTTTTCAGAATCTTCGGAATCTTCCGGTGTTTTTTCTTTTTTCATTTCGGGCGGTGAAAATTCGATCTGTCCTGCGGCGGGGGCGGGTTCTTCTTCGGGCAAAGCCGCTTCTATGGCGGCGATTTCCTCTTTGGAAGGCAACGGATCGTTCCCCATCATTTTATCCCAGATTCTGAACAGGAAATCAGCCATGCTTTTTGCCGCTTTGTCGCCGAAGGCAGAATCGGTGCCCGCTGAGAATTTAAACGGCGTTTCTTTGGGCTGGGAAGGAAGCTTGTCTTCATCGGAATGTTTCTTTTTTCCGCTTAATACGTCCCACGGCACCATTTTTAAAGACATCGGGATGGATATCAGCAAAAACAGCAAAATGAACAGCAGGAATATCAGGTGAGAAGAAATATCCGAAGGCAAATATCCGATTTCGGCAACGGCTTTCATAAAGATTGTTGCCGTAAAACCGGCGCCTGCCAAGGAAACCGTAATGACAAAGAACAATCTACCCAATGCTTCGATGACCGAAGCGGTATGTTCTTTTTCTTCGGTTTTCAGGGGCGGGAAGGGCTTGATAGGCGTTTTTTTCTTCAGGCTTGAAACGCGGATATATTCACTGAGGTAGATCAAGGCTTCTTGGAATTTTTGGGTATCCAGATCATACGTTTCGCGAATGACTTTTGTCGGGCGGTTCAGGGAAAATTCCGTGCTTTTGGCGTATTCGATGGCTTCGGCGCGTTTTTCGGACGGGTAGCGTGCCAACAGATCCCACGCATCGTTTTGATAGACATAAACTTCATAATTAACGATATTAGACACGGCGAAATACCCAAAAAAAGCCCTTACCACATTATAAATAAAAAACAGCGGTCTTCAATGATTTTGAAAGACCGCTGTCCGATTTTTTGAAAAGGCTTATTTTTTGCCGGTAAATGCGGCAAAGCGCTTGTTGAATTTCGCCAGCTGTCCTCCGCTGTCGACCAGGCGGTAGACGCCCGTCCAAGCCGGATGAGCCAACGGATCAATATCCAAGCGAATCGTATCGCCTTTCTTTCCCATCGTCGAACGGGTTTTGAATTCCGTTCCGTCTGTCATAACCACGGTAATTTCGTGGTAATCGGGATGAATATCTTTTTTCATTGCAATGCTCCAGACAACAAATTGAAGGCTTATTCTATACTCTTTGATTGCCGAAATTTCAAGTCGTTTTTGCAAAAACGCAAAAAAGGCTTTTCAATTTTAGCGTTCGGTCAGCTTAAATTCGATGCGACGGTTGTTTTTGCGGGCTTTTTCCGAGTTGCCCGACGACAAAGGCTGATGTTCTCCGAAACCGGCGGCGACCAAACGTTTGGGCGGAACGCCCTGAGAAATCAGGTATTGTACGACCGCAATCGCGCGTGCGGACGACAATTCCCAGTTCGAAGCATATTTTTCGTTTTTTATCGGAACGTTGTCCGTATGTCCGTCAACACGCAACACCCATTGGATTTTTGCGGGAATTTTCTTGGAAATCTTTAAAAGCGTCTGAGCCAGTATCTTGAGTTGTTTTTTGCCTTTAGGTTCCAGTTCCGCCGACCCCGTTTTGAAAAACAGTTCCGATTGAAACACAAATCTGTCGCCTTCGATTCGGATGTCTTTACGGTCTTCCAGAATTTTGCGCAGCGTCCCGAAAAAGTCCGAACGGTAATACGAAAGCTCTGATGCCTTTTGAGCCAAAGCGCGGTTCAATTTCTTACCCAAATCGACGATCTGGGCTTTTTGGCGTTTCGAGAGCTCTTCGGACGCTTCAAGCGTCGCAGAAAGCTTTGCCAGCTCGGCATTCATTTTTTCGATGCGGCTGGTTAAAAGAGCAATGTGAACTTTGGCATCTTCGGATATTTTTCGTTCGTTTTTCAAATCGGCCTGATGTTTGGCGTTTTCTTTTTCCAACGCGTCCCGCCGTTGGGTCAGTGCCTTGATGTCCTGTTGCAACAAAGCGGCTTGTTTTAAAGTTTCTTCCAACGTTTTTTGCGTTTTATCATGATCGGCTTTCAGCAAATCCAATTCGGAAATCAGCCGTTTTTCGGCATCGATTTTTTCGTTCAGGGAAACGGACAGCTCTTGAACATTTTTCTTTTCGACGGCCAATTCGTTCGCCAGCGAGCTCAGTTCTTCGTTCAATCTGAAAATTTCGTTATTTTTCGTGTCCAGATTTCTTCCCAAAAAGAAATGCGCCAAGACGAACAAAAGCAAAAAGAACAGCACGACGATCAGCAACGTTGACAAAGCGTCAACGAAGCTTGGCCAGAAATTATATTCAGTTCTGTGGCGTGCTAAGCGAAATTTGCTCATGAATTTTTATCTTGTCCCGACACGGTGCGTACCAGCAATTTGAAAGAATCTCGCAATTCCTGCAACAAAGCGTCGTTGCGGGCATCCGATCGCTGATCCGCCTGAATTAAAGACCTGTCGATGCGGCTGATCAATCGGAGCAATTCGGCATTGATTTGGTCTTTTTCCTGTTCTTTTGCGGTGTCTCTTTGCAACCTGCGCCGGATATCGGCAAGGCTTTCGACCATTTGTTCCAGCAACGCGTTGGCATAAGCGGCGTTTGACGTAACCATGTCGTCGCTGCTGGCGACGGAAGAAGAATATCTTGTCAACGAAGACAAATATTCGTCCAATCCGTTATAGAAATTATTTTGTGCGCCGCCTGCCTGAATATCAAGGAAGCCCATGATCAAGGCGCCCGACAACCCCAACAAAGACGACGAGAAAGCGGTTCCCATTCCCTGCAAGGGCATTTCCAGCCCGTTTTTAATGGAATTAAAGACCTGAGTGGCATCTTCGCCCGAAACGTTCAAAGATCCGATAACGTCGCCGACGGCACCGACGGTTCCCATCAATCCCCAAAAGGTTCCCAACAATCCCAAAAACGTTGACAGACCGATCAAGTATTTCGAGATATCGCGGCTTTCATCCAGCCTCATTCCGACGGAATCGAGAATTGTCCTGGCGATTGTAGGGGATAAAACGGCATTTCCTTTGGCTTTGTTGTTTTTCAGAACCAACGCCAAAGGCGAGAGCAGGCGCAATTTTTTTAAAACGGCGGGTTCCAGGGACAACGCGGGAGCCTTTAGCCAACGAATTTCCTTGCGCAACATAAAGACGGAGCGGAAATTCAAAATGACGCCGAACATCAAAACCAACAAAATCAATCCGTTCAGTCCCGGATTGGTCAGGAACGCGTTTTCCAAAGCCGGATACAGCAGCGTGCAAGCGCCGCCGACGGCGATCAGGAAAAACACCATGCGCGTAATGTAACGTTTCGGAGAATTCATGTTAAAAGCCCCTGAGTTTTAACGTTCGTAGATTAAGACATCGGCTCTGTTCGGGATTTCCGATCCGGCGCCTCTTTGCCCCAAAGCGCGGATATCGACGCGCAGGCTGTTAATGCCGGCGCGGGACATATAAGACCTGACGGACAAAGCGCGTCTGAGAGATACTTGGCGTTCGCGTCCGTAATCCGGAGCCTTTGTCGGAGCCGAATACGCGAATACGGTCATTCTTTTTTCGGGGTGTTTGCGCATATAAGCGATAAGGGTGTCCAGCGCTTTGCCCATTTCTTCGGTCAAATCGGCGGAGGTGTCTTTGAACAGCAAAACGGCAGCCAACAGTTTTCTTTTTTGCGTGGCGATGACGGTTTCCGATTCTTTGGGCAGTTTCTGAACCAAAGCTTCCGAACGTTCTTTTTGCGTCATGTTTTCCGCGGTGCGGATAACGGAAGCAAAGGGCAGAATTTTTGTTTTCGGCTCTTTTGTTTCTTCTTTTTGAGCAATGCGTTCCGCTTCGTCACGCACGGTGGACGTTTTCTTTTTGCCTTTGGCAAAGAACGTTTCCGGTGCGGGGACGGATTTCTTTTCGGGCGGGGGCAGGACGATTTTTTCTTTGGATCTGTCTTCTTCCCGCGCTTCTTTTAACGCCTGTTGTTGTTCTAAGAAATGCTTGGAAATTTGCGGTTTGTTGTCATCATCTCTTGTTTCGGCGATTTTGATGCGGACGCGTTCTTTGATGGGAACGACTTTAACGGTCGGAACGGGTTTTGCCCGCGGTTTCAACCGATCGTGCTCGTCTTGGATTTTACTTTCCTTGACCTGATATTTTTTTGATTTGGTATTATTTTTAGATGACGTTTTTGATTTTGCCGAAGCCTTCAGAGCCGATTTGGACGCTTTTTTGGCAGTTGTTTTTGATTTTTTTGTCGGTTTTTTTGTTTCGACTTTTTTAGGGGCGACTTTTTTTTGTTCGACGCGTTTCAGACGAACGGGCTTTTCCTTCACCTTCGGAGCAGGCGCCGCAACAGGAGGCGCGACAGGCGCAACGACGGGAGGTGCCGCAGGCGCGGGAGCCGATGTCGTTGCATCTTTGGGAATAAAGTCTTCGGTCAAAACGTCAAGGTTCAGGGTAATCTGGGCATACACGGGCATTGCCGTCAGACACATGACGGCAATCAACGGGGTGATTTTTGCGAGTATTCTCAAAATCCCGAGCCCTTTCGTTTATTTCAGCGAATTTTTAAACATCCTTTGAAACAGGGTGCATAAAGAATCATTGACCGCCAAAATTGATCCGTCAAATAAAATTTCGTTGGTTTTTTCTTTACCGTCGATTGTGGAAACGTGGCCGCCGGCTTCTTTGACCAAAAGCAACCCCGCTGCGATGTCCCAAGGTTTAATGTCTTCTTCCCAATAGGCTTCGAATTTTCCCGCGGCGACATAAGCCAGATCCAGCGCGGCAGAGCCCATTCTGCGCACGCCGCCCGTATTTTCCATCATGGGCGCCAGCTGTTTGACAAAGCGTGCGGGATTAGAATGACCTTTATGGGGAATTCCCGTAACGACGACGGCTTCGGTCAAATCGGCACGGTTTGACACGCGCAAACGGCGGCTGGTCGAACCGACCATTGCCCAAGCGCCTTTGCCTTTTTCGGCATAGAACAATTCTGCCGTAACGGGGTTATAGATGACGCCGGCGACGATTTCCTGATCTTCCTGCAAAGCCAAAGAAATTGCGAAATGACCGATTCCGTGCAGAAAGTTCATCGTGCCGTCAAGGGGATCGAGAATCCAACGGTGAGCCGTATCTTCGCCTTTGATTTCTCCGCCTTCTTCCTGAAGGAAACCGTAGCGGGGGCGGACTTCTTTCAAATATTCGCGAATGGTTTTTTCGGCATAAGTATCGGCGGAAGAAACGAAATCGGCGGCACCTTTGCGCGAAACCTGCAAATTTTCGATTTCGCCGAAATCGCGCAACAGGTTGCGACCTGCTTTTTGAACGGCTTTAATCATGACGTTCAGGTTGGCGGACAGGGCGGATAAAAAGCGCTCTTGTCTGGAATCTCTGAATTTTTCAACGGCCTCAAGCCTTTTGCGTTCGGGGGATTTGAATTCCCGTTGTTTGCGGGGGGCTTTATTTCCTTCCGTTTTGCGTTCGGAGGGGCGCTGTTGGTTCATCATGATTGAAAGCCTTGTTCAAAAAGAAGTTGTTTGAAAATTATTTTGCGCGTTCGACGTAGGTGCAATCTTCCGTCGCGACGACGATTTTTTCGCCCGTCGTGATAAAGGGCGGAACACCGATGCGCAACCCGTTGTCCAGCAGGGCGGGCTTATAAGAAGACGTTACCGTCTGACCTTTTAAAGCAGGTTCGGTTTCGACGACGGTCTGAACGACGTTCGTGGGCAATTCGACGTTGACGGGTTTGCCTTCGATGAATTCGACGATGACTTCCATGTTATCCTGCAAGAAAGCGGCGCGGTCCCCCAAAAGGTCGCGGGGAACGGAGAACTGGTCAAACGTTTCTTTGTCCATAAAGTTCAGCGTTTCGCCGTCCGAGAACATAAAGGTGCAATCGCGTTCTTCGGACATTAATTTTTCTACGGTATCTGCAGTGCGCCAGCGTTGGTTCGTTTTGACGCCCGTTTCGACGTCGCGCATATCGACCTGAATAAAGGCGCCGCCTTTGCCCGGAGTAATGATTTGGATTTTAATGACCGAGCAGGGTTTTCCGTTATATTCAATGACCCAGCCGGGGCGAATTTGGTTTGCTTGAGCTTTCATGTTTTTTTCCTTTACATACGGACTAAAGTGTCAAAAAGTATTGCCGGAATTTAACAAATTCTTATTCTCAACGCAAGAGCAACCGCATAGACCGAGGTACATTTTTTATGAAGACGCGCATCCCCGTATGGAACAAGACGTTATATGCCGAGCGTTTGCCCGTTTTAAAACAGCGGGCAAAGATTATCGAGACCGTCCGCCGTTTTTTCACGGACAGGGGGTTTTTAGAGGTGGAAACGCCGATTTTGCAGGTTTCCCCCGGTTTGGAGCCTCATTTAAAAGCGTTTAAGACGGAACTGGTCGAACCGTTGGGGCAGGCGGACAGGACGATGTATCTGCACACGTCGCCAGAATTTACGATGAAAAAGCTTTTGGCGGCGGGATTGCCCAAGATTTTTCAGATGGCAAGAGTTTTCAGAAACGAAGAACGCTCCGACCGTCACCATCCGGAATTCATCATGCTGGAATGGTACCGCGCGGGCGACGATTACCGCGTTTTGATGGACGAAACGGCGGATTTGGTGCGTGCGTGCGCCGCCGCGTGCGACAAAAAAGTTTTAAAGGTTGAAGGCAGGGAATACGATCCGTTTTCCGATTGGGAACGCTTGTCCGTCGTTGACGCGTTTAAAAAATACGCGGACATAGATTTGTTTTCCGTTTTGCCTTCGGAACCCTCTTTGGAACCCGACCCGCGCCCGTTCGCAAAAGAAGCCGAACGGATCGGGATACGGACGTCTGCCGAAGACCGTTGGGACGACGTCTTTTTCCGTATTGCTTTTGAAAAAATCGAACCGCATTTGGGCGAACACCGTCCGACGATTCTTTACGATTATCCCGTTTGCATGGCGGCGTTGTCGCGCAGAAAGCCTTCGGATCCGCGTTTGGCCGAACGTTTTGAAGTCTATGTCGGCGGGATGGAGCTTGCCAACGCGTTTTCCGAATTGACGGACGCCCGCGAACAAAGACAGCGTTTCGAACACGATATGGATTTAAAGGAAAAGCTGTACGGGGAACGCTATCCGATTGACGAAGATTTTATCGATGCCGTGGCGCACATGCCCGAATGCACGGGGATTGCGGTCGGCATAGACCGTTTGGTCATGGCGATTACCGGCGCGCAACGAATCGAAGACGTGCAATGGATGCCGGTTGCTTAAACCGAGATTTTTTTGGCGATGAAATCAACGTTCGGGCACGGCGTTCCCGTATCAACCAACACGGCGGGGACATTAAACAGCTCTGCCCACCACAGGGTGTTTTGCAAGATATTTTCGCCCGAAAAAGCGATATAATCGGCGCCGGCTTCTCCTGCCGTCATGGCTTCGTGTCTGGACGAACAGACGACGCCGAGCGCGATGTCGGGTATTTTTTTGCGCAATTCGGATAAGTGCGGCGCATAATCGACCTGAACGCCGTCGCATCCCGTTTTAACGGCGGTATCGACGTCGTCTTTTAACAAAACGGCGATGTTTTGAGCCTGCAACGCGGGAATGAGCTTTTTTAAAACGTTTAAATGACCGTTTTTATCGGCGCCGTCGGGAAACGTGTACAGGAACGCATCGACCGTTTGGTCTTTTGCGAAGTTTTTAACGGCGTTTAAAAGATCGGCGGCGTTTTCGAACGTATCGGGGCTGATTAAATATAAACCTTGCTTCATTGACGGAAATCCTTATTTTTATGAAAAGATTACGCCAAAAGGCGTTTCGGCGCAACGCAGAAGCGTTTTTAACGCACAAGCCTTGCACAAATTTGCGGAAGCTTTTATTTTAAACAGGCGGATTTTATTCCAAGGAAAGAAAAGACAGTGGGCGCAGAAACGGAAATACGGGCGGCATTGGAGCGTTTGGAACAGGCGACGCGGCGCATGGAACGCGCGGTGTCGGAATTGGAAAATCGCAAAGCCGCATTTATAAAGCTTCGAGAAGAATACGAGGCGCTTTTAGCCGAACGCGAAGCGTTGCTGACCGAACGGGCATCATCGCCGCGGGACGAAGAGTTTGCGCAGCTTTCAGCCGAACGCGATGCGTTGTTGGCGACGCGCAAACGTCTGGTCGGCGAAAAGAACCAGCTGTTAAGGGAACGCGAAGGGTTTAAAAAGTTCCGCGAAGGCTGGGCAAAGGAACGCCCCGTGCTGATTAAGGAAAAAGAAGATTTGGAAGCGGAACGTCTTCGCCTTCTTTCCGAACGGGATCGTCTTTTGGCGGAAAAGGAGCAGCTTGCGGCGCACGGAGCGGGGATGGACACGCAACGGGACGCCGAACGGGAAGAGGCGTTGAAGGCGGCTGTATCAGATTTGGCAAGACTTAAAGATGAAAACAACCGCCTGAAAACCGAAAATTCCACATTCTCGGAAGAACGCGATTTGTTAAAGGCTCAGGTCGGCGAACTGACGGAATTGAAAACGTCGCTGGAAAATCGGGCGCAATCGCATGATGCGGAAAAGGAAGCGCTTCTTGTCGAGCTCGGAGGCGTAAAGCGGGCTTATGAAGAATTAAAACAAACGTCTTCGGCGGCGTCCGAGCGGCTGGATGCCGTTTTGGCAGAGTTGAAGGCGTTGAGGGGGTAGGGAATGGCGATCGTCCAATTGGTTATCGGCGGCCAGAAATACACGGTTTCGTGCGGCGACGGGCAGGAAGGCGTTTTGCAGCGTGCGGCGGCGTTGTTGGATGAAAAGGTAACGCAGGTCAGACGTGCGGGGCACGTTCCCGAAACGCTGGGGCTGGTTATGGGCGGGCTTCTTTTGGCAAGCGAGCTTGACGAGAAACGCATACAGCTTCAAAAACAAGCTTCGCAGTCTTTTGAAATTTCGCATGAAGATCTGTTGAAAGCGGCGGAAAACGTCGAAAAAGCGGCGGAACGGATTTCTGTTGTTGCCGAGCGGCTTGAAAACGCGTAAATTCGGTAACGGAGCAGAGCTTTCTGATGCGTCAGGGTCCCGCAGAACCCGGGGCCAACGATTATTAGAAAGGGAGCTGTCCCTGCCTTTGCCGACGCATTCAGCGATTTTGAATTCGAAGGGGAAGGTATTACGGCACCCACCTTAACATAGCGGCCCACGCGACGCGTGAGTTGACCCGACGGTCAAGGATGCCCTGCTCTTCCGAAACGATAACCGGTACGGGAAAACGGATGGATTTTACGTTATTAAAACGCCAGATGCGCCTGACGGCGGTGCGCAAACGTTCCGAAATTGCGTCGGATTACGCATCGATCAGCGCGGAAAAGCTGGTTGATTTGGCTCAAAGGCTGGCGTTGCCCGAAAAGGCGGCGGTTTCGGCGTACTGGCCGATGAAATCCGAAATGGATGTCCGCCCGTTGATGCGATATTTTCATGAAACGGGGCATACGGTGTGCTTGCCCGTGGTGACGCGCAAGGACGAACCGATGCTGTTTCGCCGCTGGGCGCCCGACGACAAGCTGGTTGTCGGAATGTACGGCGTTGAACAGCCCGACGAAAAAAGCGAAAGCGTCGTTCCCGATGTTTTGTTTTTGCCTTTGCTGGCGTTTGACAGGCGTGGCGGTCGTTTGGGGTACGGCGGCGGTTTTTATGACAGGACGTTAAGTTTTTATGACAGGACGTTAAAGCTGTTGCGCAAAGAAGGGCGCCGTTTAATCGCCGGCGTCGGCTTTGCCATGCAGGAAGTCGAATCCGTTCCGTTGGAAGAAACGGACGAACGGCTTGACGTTATATTGACGGAAAAAGAACTGATAAAGGTTTCCTGAAATGCGAATTTTATTTTTGGGCGACGTCGTGGGGCACGGCGGGCGGCGGGCGGTCATTGATTTTTTGCCGGAATTCAGGCGCCGCCATCATGTCGATTTTACGATCGTCAACGGCGACAATGCGGCACACGGGTTCGGTTTGACGGGCAAAGTCTGCGAACAGCTGTTTGACGCGGGGGCGGACGCGGTAACGACGGGAAACCATACTTGGGATCAGCGGGAGATTTTGCCGTATTTGGAAAAGGAACGCCGTTTGTTGCGTCCTTTTAATTTTCCTCAAGGGGCTCCGGGACGCGGGTGCGGTTTTTACGTTTTGCCCGACGGGCGCAAGATCGGCGTTTTGCATTTGCAGGGGCGCGTTTATATGGAGGCATTGGACGATCCGTTTCGTGCGGCGGCGCAATGGACGGATTCTTTGAAACTGGGCAAAGACGCGCAGGCGATGATTATAGATTTTCATGCCGATGCGACCAGCGAAAAAATGGCGCTCGGTCAGTATTGCGACGGCAAAGTTTCTTTGGTTGTGGGGTCTCATACGCATATACCGACGGCGGATGCTCAGATATTGCCTTTCGGGACGGCGTACCAGACGGATGCGGGGATGTGCGGTTGTTTTGATTCTGTGATCGGCATGGATAAAAAAGAACCCGTCCGCCGTTTTGTAACGGGGCTTCGCAACGAACATTTCACGCCGGCAAAGGGCGAAGCGACGGTTTGCGGGCTGATGGTCGATACGAATGATGCGACGGGGCTTGCCGAACGGGTGTTTATGATACGGACGGGCGGCAGGTTAGAGGAGTCTTTACCTGAAGACTGAATAGTGATAAAACAGGTCGAATTTTTGTTTTTTATATCCTGAAAAGAGGTTTGCAATGTCAGGTCATTCCCAATTTAAGAACATTATGCACCGCAAGGGTGCGCAAGATAAAATCCGTGCCCGCACGTTTTCAAAGCTGGCGCGCGAAATAACGGTTGCCGCAAAGTGCGGCATGCCGGATCCTGCTCACAACCCGCGGCTTCGTGCGGCGATTCAGGCGGCGCGTGCGGAAAATATGCCCAAAGACAATATTGAACGCGCAATTAAAAAAGGCACGCCCGGTGCGGACGACACCGTTTATGATGAAGTCCGTTATGAAGGCTACGGTCCCGGCAACATAGCGGTTATTGTGGAAGCGTTGACGGACAATCGTAACCGTACGGCTCCCGCGGTTCGTTCGATTTTCGGCAAGCACGGCGGGAATATGGGCGAAACGAATTCGGTTGCGTTTAATTTCGAACGCATTGGGTTAATTACGTATCCCGCTTCGGGGATTTCAGCAGACGAAATGTTTGAAGCGGCATTGGAAGCGGGCGCTTCTGACGTATCTTCGGATGAAGAAGAACACGAAATCATTTGTTCTCCGGACGATTTGGCAGCCGTTCGCGACGCGTTGGAAGCCAAGTTCGGTTCTCCGACGGCGGCACGTTTAGACTGGAAGGCTTTGAACACGATTGAGCTGACGGACGAAGAAACGGCACGCAAATTCTTTGACTTCGTCGAAGCGTTGAATGACGACGACGACGTTCAGCGCGTTGCGTCGAACCATTCGATTTCCGACGAGCTGTTGGAAAAGCTGAAAGACTGACGTCTTGGGAAAGGTTGTTCGGATTTTGGGGCTTGACCCCGGTCTGCGCCATACGGGATGGGGAATCCTTGACAGTCGGGACTCTCGGGTAACGTTTGTTGCCGCAGGGGTTGCCGATTCGACGGATTCCCTTTCTTTGTCGGAACGTTTGGCAGAGCTTCACGCCAAGATTCGCGCCGTGATATCGGAATTCAATCCTGACGAGGCGGCGGTCGAAGAAACGTTTGTGAACAAAAATCCGAGCTCGACGTTAAAGCTGGGGCAAGCACGCGGCGTGGTTTTGCTGGCACCGGCGCAGTCGGGAATTCCCGTTTGCGAATATACGCCGAACCAAATCAAAAAAGCCGTTGTCGGCGCAGGGCACGCCGAAAAACGACAAGTCGACATGATGGTTCATACTCTTTTGCCCGGTTGCGGCAAACTTCGTCCCGATGCGGCGGATGCTTTGGCGGCGGCGATTTGCCATTCTTACATGCGTATTACGTCGGAGAGGCTGAAAATTTTGGAAGCCTTAAAGCGCTGAAGGCGAATATGCGCCGTTGCGTTCGGGCTTTTTTTCTGATAATCAAAACAAAGCGTTTTTTATAAGCCGAAACGGCGGTTGAAATGATAGCGAAATTAAAAGGCATACTTGATTCGACGGGTGACGGGTTTTTGATTTTGGACGTGAACGGGGTCGGTTACCGCGTTTTTTGTTCAAACAAAACCTTGGCGAAGATGCCTCCTGCGGGACAGGCTGCGGCGCTGTTGATCGAAACGCAGGTTCGCGAAGATCACATCCATTTGTTCGGATTTGCCGATGCCGTTGAAAAAGGCTGGTTTTCTTTGTTAACGACGGTTCAGGGCGTCGGGGCAAAGGTCGCTTTGGCTATTTTGTCGGTGCTGAACGCAGAAGAACTGAGCATGGCCGTTATGTCGGGGGATTCGAAATCCGTTACCCGCGCAAACGGCGTCGGACCGAAGCTTGCCGTTCGGATCGTGACGGAATTAAAAGGAAAAACGGGGAATTTCGATACGGCGGGCGCTTCGGGGATTGTCGGCGATGTTTCGACGGATTCCGAACAGGGCTCTGCCGTCGGCGATGCCGTTTCCGCTTTGGTAAATTTGGGGTATGCGCGTATGGACGCGGCAATGGCGGTGAATAAGGCTTTGAAAAACCGCGGGGCGCAGGCGTCGGTTTCCGATTTAATCCGTGACGCGCTGAAAGAGTTTGCGCCATGATTGACGAAAGAATCGTAGCGCCGTCAAAAAAGGAAGGCGATGACGACATGATGTCGCTTCGCCCGCAAACGCTTTCTGATTTTATCGGGCAGAGCAGCGTTTGCGATAATCTGAAGGTTTTTATTTCCGCGGCATTGTCGCGCGGAGAAGCGTTGGATCATGTGTTGCTGTTCGGACCTCCCGGATTGGGAAAAACGACGCTGGCACAGATTGTGGCGCACGAGCTCGGCGTCGGTTTTCGCGCGACGTCCGCTCCGATGATTTCCAAAGCGGGCGATTTGGCGGCGATATTGACGAATTTGGAAAAGAACGATGTTCTTTTTATTGACGAAATCCACCGTTTAAATCCTGCGATAGAAGAAGTTTTATATGCGGCGATGGAGGACTTTCAGCTGGATTTGATTATCGGCGAAGGGCCTGCGGCGCGTTCCGTCCGCATAGATTTGCAGCCGTTTACGCTGGTCGGCGCGACGACGCGTTCGGGATTGCTGACTCAGCCGTTGCGCGACAGGTTCGGGATACCGTTGCGGTTGGATTTTTACGATCCGTCGGATTTGGAAAAGATAGTGGTGCGCGGCGCGGGCGTATTAAACATATCCGTCACGCCCGACGGTGCGGCGGAAATTGCAAAGCGTTCGCGCGGGACGCCGCGCGTTGCGGGCAGACTGTTAAAGCGGGTCAGGGATTTTGCGTCGTTTTCCGGAAAAAAGGAAATTGATGCAAAGCTTGCCGATGCGGCGTTAAAACGGTTGGACGTTGACGAACGCGGTCTTGATATGATGGACAGACGTTATTTAACCTGCATTGCGCAAAAGTACGCGGGCGGGCCCGTCGGAGCGGATACGCTGGCGGCGGCGCTGTCGGAAGAACGCGACACGATAGAGGAAGTCATCGAGCCGTATTTGTTGCAACAAGGGTTTGTGCAACGGACGTCTCGCGGACGGATGCTGTCGGCGGCGGGGTTTAAACATTTGGGATTAAAGGCGCCGCAGGCGGCGGCAGACACATTGGCATTGTTCGGAGAAGACTTATGAAATCGATATTGCCTGTTAAAGTATATTATGAAGACACGGATGCCGGCGGCGTGGTTTATTACGCGAATTACCTGCGTTATGCCGAACGGGGACGGACGGAGTTTTTTAAAGACGCCGGATTTTCGAACACGGAATTTTTGCGTTCCGAAACGCCGGTTGCGTTTATGGTCAAGCGTTGCGAGATAGAATATTTTCGTCCGGCGCGTTTGGAAGACGAACTGACGGTCGAGACCGAAGTTGAAGAAGTCGGCGGAGCATCGTTAAAGTTTTTGCAAACGGTCATGCGCGGGACGGAAAAGCTGGCAGAGCTTCATGTGACCGTTGTGTGCGCGGCGTTGATGACGGGCAAGCCGAAACGGATTCCGGAAGAATTGCGCGAAAAGCTGTCGTCGTAATCTTGTGTTAATGAATATGCGTTAATTTTCGAAATAAACCTTAATTTAGAACGGAGAGCTTTATGCAAGCGGGAACTATGCAAGCCTTGGCAAGTACGAACCTGTCGATGTGGGGATTGTTTATGCAGGCGGACTTTGTCGTCAAGACGGTCATGATACTGTTAATGATGGCATCGGTTTGGTCATGGGCGATTATTTTTGAAAAAGTCATGTTATTGCGCTCGGCCCGCGAAGACGCGAAGAAATTTGAAGCCCAGTTTTGGTCGGGGGGCTCTTTGGACGAGATGTTCGACCGTTTGGAAGCCAAGCCGTTCCGCTTAGACCCGATGTCGGCGATTTTCGTTGCGGCGATGAGGGAATGGCGGCGTTCTTCGGGTGTTTTGAACGGCGGCATTCACGGGACAAGCCTGCAACAGCGTATTGACAGAGTAATGCAGATTACGCTGGACAGAGAAGTCGACCGCATGGAAAAACGGATGACGTTTTTGGCATCGACGGGTTCCGTTTCGCCGTTTATCGGCTTGTTCGGAACGGTATGGGGGATTATGAACAGCTTTCATTCGATAGGCGCCAGCAACAATACGTCTTTGGCGGTTGTTGCCCCCGGTATCGCCGAAGCGCTGTTTGCGACGGCATTGGGGTTGGTTGCGGCCATTCCCGCGGTGTTGGCGTATAACAAGCTGTCAAGCGACATGAACCGCTATGCAAAGACGTTGGAAAACTTTGCAGGCGAATTCAGCACGATTTTGTCGCGCCAGATCGACGATACGACGCACCGTCCGGAAAAACGGAGCATGTAAATGGGAGCTTCGGTAAAATTTTCCAGCCGCGGCAGAAGGCATCAAAGCTCGTTTAACGAAATCAACGTCACGCCGATGGTTGACGTTATGCTGGTGTTGCTGGTTATCTTTATGGTAACGGCGCCGATGCTGACGACGGGTATTTCTTTGGATTTGCCGCGCGGTGACGGTCAAACGATCGAAGACAGCGATCGCGCGGTGGATATCAGCATTGATGCGCGTTCTCAGATTTATTTGGGCGACGAACGCGTTCGTCCCGATACGCTGGTTACGCGGCTCAAAGCCATGCAGCGCAGCAATCCGTCATTAAAAATAATCATCAGCGGGGACAAAGCGGCTTCGTACGGTCAGGTTATCGAACTGATGTCTTTGTTACGTTTGGCAGGCATATCGAAAGTCGGGTTGAAAACGGGGGATTTGTTGGATACCCAAACGATCAAACCGAAAGCGCAGCCTAAAAAGGCGGCCAAGAAAAGGAAATAACGGCTGTGGGATTGCGGCTTTCCCTGTTTATGCGCATGCGTCATTATCCGTTTTTGTTTAAAACGGTGCAGAAGATGTTTGACCACATGCCGATGGTTATGTCGGTAACGTTGCATGTGTTTGTTATTTTTCTTCTGACGTACGATTTTTATTCGGAAAGCAAAAAGAACACGGTATCCGTACCGATGTTCGTGGTTGATCTGACGGACGTCAAGATCGGACCGATGACGAATTTGCCGCCGAAGCTTTTGGAAAATGCGAAAAAGCCCGCCAAGACGAAAAAGAACGTCAAGACGTCGTCGTACAGCACGGCGAAGGGCGGCAAGAAATCCGAAGGCACGGGAACGTCACGCGGCGGTTCTTCGGGCGAAAGCGGGGCTTTTGCGACGTCGGGGGCGTCTTTGGAAAGCGAATTGAACAGCATGTTGGATTCGATTTCTTCCAAGAAAAAGAAAAAAGAGAAAGCCTCGAATTCCGTAAAAGCGACGTCCGACGGTTCGGCGGACGGGGATCCGTTTAAAACGCTGTTGGCGTCTGTTGACGGGATACGCAGCGGAATGGGGATGACATCCGACGAACCCGAAGTTTCGGAAGAAGACCGAGAAACCGACGGCATAGAAGGCGGCAGCGGCGGTAGCTATGTGCGCGAGCTGAGCGTTTCGGAAAAAGACATGCTGGGATTAAAACTGCGCCAATGCTGGAATTTGGATCCCGGCGTTCGCGGGGTTCAAAACATGACGGTTGAAATTCGCGCCTACTTGAATCGGGACGGCACGGTTCGCGATACAAAGATTTTGAACACGGGACGATACAAGAAGGATCCTGCCTTCCGTTCGGTGGCGGAAAGCGCACGGCGCGCGGTATATATATGCGATAAAAAAGGCGAGGAGTCTCCGTTCAAGATATTCCCGAAATATTACGAACAGACATACGACAATTGGAAGACCCTGATGCTCAGGTTCAACCCGTTTGACGGCGGAGTTTTATAAGCGATGAAAAAGCGGATATCCTTTATATTAGTATTGTTTTTCGGATTGTTTGCGTTTGAGGCGCAAGCAGAGCTGAGCATAGACATTACGGGGGCGCGTTCCGAACCGATGGCGGTTGCGATGCCTGATTTTGCGGGCAACAACGAAAAAGCCAAAGAGCTTGGGAAAAAGATTCGCGACATCATTCAGGCGGATTTGGAAAGCTCGGGTCTGTTCAAGGTTTTGGATTCCTATGCCTATCTTCAAACGTTTAAAGGGATTGACGAAGCGCCGCGTTTTGTCGATTGGCAAGCCATACGGGCGGAAGCCTTGGTACAGGGTCAGGTTGACTATACGAACGCGAACCAGATCAGGGTTTCGTTCCGTTTATGGGACGTATTTTCGGCAGAAGAGCTGTCTTCGGTAGCGTTGGAAATAGACAACAAAGGTTGGCGTCGCGTGGCGCATATCATTGCGGACACGATTTACAAGCGCATCACGGGCGAAGAAGGCTATTTTGACACGCGCATCGTTTATGTGGCGGAAACGGGGTCTGCGATTAACCGTATCAAGCGTTTGGCGATTATGGATCAGGACGGGGAAAATCATCAATTTTTGACGGACGGCCTGAATTTGGTTTTGACGCCGCGTTTTTCGCCGAATATGCAACAAATCACGTATATGTCGTATTACCGTGACACGCCGCGCGTTTATTTGTTTGACATAGAAACGGGCAAACAGCAAATCGTGGGCGATTTTCCGGGCATGACGTTTGCGCCGCGTTTTTCGCCGGACGGGCACAAGCTGATTATGTCGATGGCGGAAGACGGAAATACGGACATTTTCGAAATGAATTTGGATACGCGCGTTGTGCGCCAGTTGACGCGTCATCCGGCGATTGATACGTCTCCGAGCTATTCGCCCGACGGGAAGAAGATAGTTTTCAATTCGGATCGCAGCGGAGCGCAACAGCTTTACGTTATGGATGCGAACGGCAAGAACGTGCGGCGCATCAGTTTCGGAGCGGGCAGATATGCGACGCCGGTATGGTCGCCGCGCGGGGACTATATTGCGTTTACAAAGATGCAGGGGCGCAAATTTTATATCGGGGTGATGTTCCCCGACGGGACGGGCGAACGCTTGGTCGCCGAAGGGTATTTGGTCGAAGCGCCGACATGGTCTCCGAACGGTCGTTTGCTGATGTATTTCCGTCAGGATCCACCGGGATTTGACGGCATACCGGGCGCAACGAAAATTTACGCGGTTGACATTACGGGGTATAACGAACGCCGTTTGATTACGCCGGTTGATGCGTCGGATCCGGCATGGTCACCTTTGTTGTCGAACCGATAAAACAAAGAATTTATCGGCAGGTATGATATTTTGAGTTGATAAAATGAATAAAATTCATTAAATTCAAAAAATCATACTGATTTATGGTGTTTCATTAGTTAGGAGAAATTTTATGAAAACACGTTTTCTGGCTGTTTTGGCCTCATTGGCTTTAGTATCCGCCTGCGCGAGCACGGAATCCGTAGAAGAAGCATCTTCCACGACGTCTCAGGCTGTTGTCGAAGGACAGAACGAAGATTTCGCTCAGACGGCGAAAGATCGCGTCTTCTTTGGTTTTGACAAATCCAGCCTGACCTCGGAAGCCGTCAATACGTTGAAAGCTCAGGCCGAATGGCTGCAGGCCAATCCTGACACGAACGTCATTGTCGAAGGCCACACCGACGATCGCGGTACGCGCGAATACAACCTGGCTTTGGGCGAACGCCGTGCCGTTGCCGTTAAGAACTACCTGATTTCTCGCGGTGTTGACGCTGAACGCATCAAAACGATTTCTTACGGTAAAGAACGTCCGGCCGTTGTCGGCGCCAATGAAGCCGCTTGGGCTCAGAACCGCCGTGCCGTTACGGTTGTTAAAGACTAATTCGTAAAAACACCATAATTAAAGGAAGCGCCTCGTTTATCGGGGCGCTTTTTTTATTATTTTTTTGTAAATCCATAAAACTGTTTGCGAAAGCTGAGAGCATCCCTATAATCAAAAGAAATTTTTTGTATTTCAGAGGATAAGATGAAACCGATTTTATGTTTTGTTTTTTCTTTTATTCTGTTTTTAAGCACTCCCGTGAGTGCCGAAGGGGTCGGCGAATTGACCACCAGACTGGACAAGCTGGAAGCCGCCATGAGAAAAGTACAGAAAAATATGCCTTCAACTTCCGGCAAGGGAACAAAAAACGATACGGAAGAATCTGTTGATGCGGCGTTTATGCAGGCGCAAGGATTGGAAGAAAGCGTTCGCGATTTGACGGGACAGATCGAAACGTTCCGTTTTAAACAGGATAAACAGTCCGAACAGTTAAAGAAAATCAATGCGGATATCGGGTTAAGGTTAAAAGGATTGGAAGAAAAACTTTCCAAGCTTGAGGAACGCCTGGACAAGATGCAGGAAGCCGAACGCAAAGCGGCGGCGGCAAAAGAAAAAGAAGCCGCAAAAGCCAAGGCGGAAGCCAAAGCCGAAGAAAATAAAATGGCATCCATCAAAAAAGATTTCGGCAAAATGAAGCCGAACGAACTTTACAAAAGCGCGTTTTCGGCATTGAAAAAGAATGATTACAAGAACGCCGAACGGCGTTTTGAAGCGTTCACGATTTTATTTCCGAAACATAATTTGGCGGGCAACGCTCAATATTGGATGGGAGAATCCTTTTATGCGCGCGGGAATTACGAACAGGCGGCGATTGCTTTTGCAGACGGGTTCAAGATGTTTCGCGACAGCCAAAAGGCGCCCGACAATCTTTTAAAACTGGGGCTGACGATGGCTCGTTTGAACAAGAAAAAAGAAGCCTGCATCGCGTTTAAGACGTTCAGCAAAGAATATCCGAAAGTGTCGGATGCAATGAAAAAGCGTTTGGAAAAAGAAGCTCAAAAAGTCGGATGCAAATAAAGGAAGCGTATCAGCCAATGCAAACGGAAGCGGCCTTTGACAAAGCGATGGCCGCTTTTGGTTTTTGCGGGAAATCGTCAGAGCGCGTTGCCGTTGCCGTTTCGGGCGGGGCGGACAGCATGGCGTTGTTTCGGTTGTTGCTCGGGTATTCGGAAAAAAGCGGCATAAAGCTTTCGGTTTTTACGGTAGATCACGGTCTGCGTCCCGAATCCGCCGCGGAAGCGCGATTTGTTTTTGACGAAGCAAAGCGGATGGGCGTGCCGTGCCGCATACTGAAATGGGCAGGGGAGAAACCGCTGAGCGGGATTGAAAAGACGGCGCGTGAAGCGCGTTACGGTCTGTTATTTTCCGCGTGCCGCGAAGAAGGGATAAAATCTTTATTTTTAGGGCACCACCGTCAGGATCAGGCGGAAACTTTTTTATTGCGCCGCGCGGCGCACAGCGGTGCGTTGGGGTTGGCGGGAATGTCGGCGGTGCGCTCGTTTGCGTTTGGCAGGATGTATCGCCCGCTGTTGGGGATTTCGCCTTCGGAGCTTCGCGCGTATGATCGCAGCTTGGGGCAAACGTGGGTGGAAGACCCGACGAACGCTTCGAATTGTTTTGAACGCGGCCGGATCCGTCAAACGGCTTCTTCGGACGTTTTGGAGGATGCGTTTTTTCAAAGCCTGAAATACGGAGCGCAACGCATGGAAACGGAGCGTCAGCGGACGGAATTTTTAAATGCGAACGCACAGGTTTTTGACAAAGGGTATGTTTTAATGTCCCGCGCGGGCTTTTTGGATGCAAAGCGGGAAACGGTCGTCGGCAGCATGGGGGAAGTGCTGAGGGCGGTTGCGAACAAAGCATATGTGCCGAAGGAAGACTCATTGGAACGGCTTTACGAGAATATAAGGCGTTCCGATTTCAAAGGATGTTCTTTGGGCGGGTGTCGTATTGCGCCGTCGGCAAAGGGGCGTTTGCTGATTTGGCGGGAATATGCGGATTTGCCGCCGCCGTTGCGTACGGGGTCGGAACGTTTGTTTTATTGGGATCGCTTTGCATTTGAGCTTTCGCAAAGTACGGAAGGTTTGGTCGTCAAAGCGTTGGAAGGGCGTTTGAAAGAGCTTTGGCGGGCGCCGAAGCGGTGTTTTTTTGTGCTTCCGGCACTTTTTGACAGAGAAGGTCTTTTTCTTGTGCCGCATTTAGGGTATAAGAAAACGAATGTTTCCTGCCGTGCGGATTTTGCGCCGATTTATCCTTTGTGCAAATCTCCCGAATGGATGCTCCCTGTGACTTAAAAAAGACAAGGCGGTTGTAGTGAAAAAGAATTTTTTTGTTTGGGTTCTGGCAGCGATGATTTTATTCACGCTGTTTGATGCTTTTCAACAAGGGGCGGTCGGTACGAAACGGATCAGCATGCCTTTTTCGGAATTTACGGCTCAGGTTCAGGAAGGCAAGGTGTCCGAAGTCGTTTTGCGCGGCAAAAAGATAGACGGCGTTCTTCAGGACGGCAGGAAGTTTTCTTTGTATGCGCCCGAAGATTCGGGGTTGGTGCCGATGTTGCTGGAAAAGAACGTTCGTGTTACGGCGTTGCCGGCGGAAGGGGAAGAAACATCGTTTTGGAGCGGGTTGCTTTATTGGCTGCCGTTTGTTTTATTTATCGGTGTTTGGATTTTCTTTATGCGCCAGATGCAGGCGGGCAACGGCAAGGCGATGAGCTTTGGCAAATCGCGTGCCAAGCTGTTGGAAGGGCAGGGAAAAGTAACGTTTGCCGACGTCGCGGGCATTGACGAAGCCAAAGAAGATTTGGTTGAGATCGTTGATTTTTTGAAAGACCCTCCGAGATTTCAGCGTTTGGGCGGCAAAATTCCCCGCGGCGTATTGCTGGTCGGTCCTCCGGGGACGGGTAAGACGTTGTTGGCAAAGGCGATTGCGGGCGAAGCAAACGTGCCGTTTTTTACGATATCGGGTTCCGACTTTGTCGAAATGTTTGTCGGTGTCGGCGCGTCGCGCGTGCGCGATATGTTTGAACAGGCGAAAAAACATTCTCCGTGTTTGGTCTTTATTGACGAAATCGATGCCGTCGGACGTCACAGAGGAGCGGGGCTCGGCGGCGGCAATGACGAACGCGAACAGACGCTGAACCAGTTGCTGGTCGAAATGGACGGCTTTGATACGAACGAAGCGGTTATTCTGATTGCGGCGACGAACCGTCCCGACGTATTGGATCCCGCTTTGTTGCGTCCGGGACGCTTTGACCGTCAGGTGGTTGTTCCGAATCCCGATGTCGTGGGGCGTGAAAAGATATTAAAAGTTCATATGAAAAAAGTACCGATAGGTCCCGATGTGAACGTATCCGTTCTGGCGCGCGGTACTCCCGGTTTTTCGGGCGCCGATTTGGCGAATTTGGTCAATGAAGCGGCTCTGTTGGCGGCCAGACGCAATAAACGCGTCGTAACGATGGCGGATTTCGAATACGCCAAAGATAAAGTGATGATGGGAGCGGAACGCCGTTCCATGGTGATGAGCGAAGACGAAAAGAAAATGACGGCATATCACGAAGCGGGACATGCGATATGTACGATTCACTGCGAACATTCCGATCCGATTCACAAAGCGACGATTATTCCGCGCGGCAGGGCTTTGGGTATGGTTATGCAGTTGCCCGAACGCGACAACGTATCGTATTCAAAGGCAAAACTGAAAGACCGCTTATGTACGGCGTTCGGCGGCCGTGTCGCCGAAGAAATCGTTTTCGGACCCGAAAACGTATCAACGGGGGCGGAATCCGATATACGGATGGCAACGTCGATTGCACGCCGCATGGTAACGGAATGGGGGATGAACGAGGATATCGGTCCGATAGCGTTGGAAGAACCCGACGGCGAAGTCTTTTTAGGCTATTCGATGTCAAAGCGCAAAGCGTTGTCCGATGAAATGGCGGCGAAGATCGATTCTGAAATTCGTGCGATTATTGACGAAGCGTACGAACGCGCGCGCACGATTTTGACGGATTATCATGAAGAACACGAACTGTTGGCTCAGGCGCTTTTGGAATACGAAACGTTGACGGGCGATGAAATTAAAGCGGTGATTAAAGGCGAGAAGATAACGCGCGAAGAACCGGGCGTTCACGTTTCGTTACGTTCGACGGTTCCCGTCAGCGACGACGGGGATACGGAGTCCGAAGCCTCCGATAAGGCCGCTTCCGCTTCTGAAAACGATAAAGCCGCAGAAGAAGTTTCATCTTCAAAGGACAAGGAAGAAGACTGATTTAAATGAAAAACGTTGTACGTCTCGGGCAGTTGCCGCGGGAAAAAGGCGTTTGGTCGGAAGAACCTTCCAAATCCGTGTATTTGAATCCGTTATACAAGGCTGAGTATTTTGAGGTTTTAATCCGTGATGCCGAAGACGTATTCAGCATTCATGCTTCAACGGCCGAAATTGATTCTTGGTCGAACTCTGTCGGGATCGGGTCTTATACGGACAGGATTTTTGAAAATTTTTCAAATCCTGTAAAAACGTTTGCCGGATTACCGCTGAACAAGCCTTTGATTATGGGGATCGTTAATGCGACGCCGGACAGCTTTTCAAACGGCGGGCGTTTCGATACGGCGGATACGGGCATGCAAATGCTTTACGACGGGGCGGATCTGATTGACGTCGGCGGGGAATCGACGCGTCCGGGCGCACGGTGCGTTGATGCCGAAGAAGAAGCCGGACGCGTTTTGCCCGTTGTTGAAGAACTTTTGCATAACGGTGCCGTCGTGTCCGTCGATACGCGCAAATCTTTTGTTGTGGCGGGGGCGATACAGGCGGGGGCTCAGATTATTAACGATGTTTCCGCTTTTACGTTTGACGGGGACGGGCTGGAATATGTGTCGCAAACGCCGCAGACAGCCGTCATTTTAATGCATTCGCAAGGTACGCCCGAACATATGCAGGATGCGCCGTCTTATGACGGTCCGGCATCTTTGGAAGTTTTTGATTATCTGTCGGACAGAATCACGGCATGCGAAAAAGCGGGAGTTTTTCGTAACAGAATTTGTATTGACCCCGGCATAGGCTTTGGTAAAACACTGTCAGACAATTGCGAGATATTAAGCCGGTTAGGGATGCTTAAAGGGCTGGGATGTCCGTTGCTGTTGGGCGTTTCGAGGAAAAGCTTTATTGCGGCGGCGTCCCGAAACGAACCGTCGGATTTTCGGTTAAGCGGCACGATATCGGCAGAGATTACGGCGCTGGACAAAGGCGCGGACATATTAAGGGTTCATGACGTTGCCGAAACGCTGCAAGCGGTTTCGGTATGGCGGAAAACAAAGGAGTTTGAATAAATGGCGGTACGGAAACTATTTGGCACGGACGGCGTGCGCGGCAGAGCGAATCAGGAACCGATGACGGCGGAAAACGCTTTAAAGCTGGGAATAGCGGCGGGCTCTTTGTTCATGCGCGGCGACCACCGTCGTCAGGTCGTTATCGGCAAAGATACGCGCTTGTCGGGCTACATGATAGAAAATGCGCTGGTTGCCGGGTTCACGGCCGTCGGTATGGACGTTTTATTGTTGGGGCCGATGCCGACGCCTGCCGTCGCAATGCTGACGCGCAGCATGCGTGCGGATTTGGGCGTGGTTATTTCGGCGTCTCATAACAAGTACGAAGATAACGGCATTAAATTTTTCGGTCCCGACGGTTATAAGTTGTCCGATGACGTGGAAGCCGAAATAGAATCCCGCGTTTTCGGCGACATCAACAAATTTTTGGCGCCTCCGTCTCAAATCGGTCAGGCGCATCGCTTGGACGACGCGGTCGGTCGCTATATCGAATATGTTAAAAACACGTTTCCGCACGGGTTGCGTTTGGACGGTCTGAAAGTCGTTCTGGACTGTGCGAACGGAGCGTCTTATCGCGTTGCGCCGACGGTTTTGTATGAATTGGGAGCGGAAGTCATCGCTATCGGCGTAGATCCCGACGGACGCAACATCAATGCCGGCTACGGCGCCGTTGATACGGATCGTATGTGCGCGGAAGTTTTGGCTCAGGGTGCGGATATCGGTATTGCTTTGGACGGAGACGCGGATCGGCTGATCGTCAGTGACGAAGAAGGTCAAATCATTGACGGCGACCAGATTTTGGCGTTGGTCAGCCGCGAATGGAAAGCGCAAGGCATATTAAAAGGCAACGGCATCGTGACGACGGTAATGTCGAATTTAGGCTTGGAACGCTTTTTGAATCAAAACGGGATGGAACTGATTCGGACGCAGGTCGGTGATCGTTACGTTGTCGAAAAGATGCGTGCGGACGGCTATAATTTGGGCGGCGAACAATCGGGGCATTTGATTTTGGGCGAACATTCGACGACGGGCGACGGATTGGTCGCGGCGTTGCAGGTTTGTGCCGCGATTGTTAAAGAAAAAGCGCCGACCAGCCATGTGATGCATTTGTTTGAACCGATACCGCAATTGTTAAAGAACGTTCGCTTGGCAGACCGTTCTTTGGCGGCGGCGGCACTGGATTCCGATACGCTGAGGGTTTTAATCGCATCAATGGAAAAAGAATTGGGTAAAGACGGACGTATTCTGATACGCGCTTCGGGAACGGAACCGTTGATTCGCATTATGTTGGAAGGCGAAGACAGAAAACGGATTTCCGATATGGCCGATAAAATAGCCGAAGCATTGGAAGCCGAAGTCAAAGGTCTTCATGCCCAAGGTTAAGTAAGGAGATTTTAAATGAATAAACCGCAAATCAAACCGGCTTGCCCGAACTTTTCTTCGGGACCTTGCGCCAAACGTCCCGGATGGACGGCATCGGCTTTGGATACGAGAGCCTTGGGGCGTTCGCACCGTTCCGTTTTGGGACACGAACGTTTAAAGCTTTCGATAGATATGATGAAATCGGTTCTGGGCATTCCCGCGGCATATCGCGTCGGCATATTGCCGGGATCTGATACGGGAGCCGTCGAAGCGGCGTTGTGGTCAATGCTCGGTGCCCGCGGCATAGATATGTTTTCGTGGGAAACGTTCGGGAAAGGCTGGGTCGTCGACGTACAAAAACAATTGAAGTTAAAAGACGTCCGCGTTTTTGACGCTCCTTACGGTCAGCTGCCCGATTTAAGCCGTGCGGATTTTTCCCGTGACGTTGTGTTTGCTTGGAACGGAACGACGTCGGGCGTATGCGTTCCGAACGGCGATTGGATCGCTGCCGACAGGGAAGGTTTGACGATTTGCGATGCGACTTCGGCTGTTTTCGCTATGGAAATGCCGTGGAGCAAGCTGGACGTCGTGACGTTTTCATGGCAAAAGGTTTTGGGCGGCGAAGCGGCTCACGGCGTTATGGTTTTAAGCCCGAAAGCCGTTGAACGTTTGGAAACGTATGTTCCCGATCGCGCATTGCCGAAGCTGTTCCGTTTGACGAAAGACGGCAAACTGAACGAAGGCATTTTTATCGGTGATACGATAAACACGCCTTCCATGTTATGTGTCGAAGACATTATCGATTCTTTGAAATGGGCGGAAAGCATCGGCGGGTTAAAAGCGTTGATTGCCCGTTCGCAGGAAAATTTTGCGGTTTTGTCTTCATGGGTCAAGGCTTCGGACTGGGCGGATTTTCTGGCGGACAAGCCCGAATACCGTTCCAACACGTCGGTTTGCCTGTCCATAAAGGATCCGTGGTTCAAGGCGAAATCGCCCGAAGAACAAAAGGCTTTTATAAAAAAGATGACGTCTTTACTGGCGCAAGAAGAAGCAGGCTATGATTTGGGTGCCTATAAAGACGCGCCTGCGGGATTGCGGATTTGGTGCGGCGCAACGGTGGAAGCCGAAGACGTGAAACGCCTGTGTCCGTGGTTGGATTGGGCGTATAAGACGCTTAAAGCCGAATGAAGAAATAAGCTTGAGATAAAAACAGCCCCGCAGGAATAACGTGCGGGGCTGTTTTAAAAAGGAAGTATTATTTTGAGCTTTGATTTTCTTTGGTCATTTTCATAGCGGCGATATTTTTTATTCCCTCATTTCTGTTTGAGAGTATTGCCGCATTTTCTTTGCGTGCCGCCGAAACGGTTCTCATGTCGTCCGCACGTTTGTCCGAAACATTGTAAAAAGACGGATTTTTCATGGTCTTTTTCAACGTATAGCCCATCTGTTCTTCTTTGAGCAAGCCGGCACAGGCGACCGAAGCCATATGTTCTTCCGAAACGTGACGTGAAAACATTTGTTGCCCCAATTCTTGCGGTGTTAAATGGTCAAGTTGCGGAATGAACGGTGCATTTTCTTTAACGGCGCGTTTGATGGCTTCCGTTCCGTCCTTAAAGTGGTCGGGTGACAGAGGATCTTTTTCGCGTTTGATATCCGCTTCTATAGCTTTTGAAATTGCGGCGACGCGGTTGCCTTCATAATCTTTCATGCCTTGTTTATAAGCCTTTAAGACAGGATTGCTCATGGCTTTAAGTTTGTCAGCCGGAGACATCATTTCTTCGGTTCTGAACATAAACTCGGCGGCGGCGGCTTCGGCGGCGGCTTCGCACAGGCGTTTTTCCTGCATCAGCTGAGCCGGAGAACGCAAATATTCCGTTTCCGCTTTGTATTTTACGGGATCGCCTCCGGTATATTCGGCGCCTTTGGCTATTTGGTTTTGAACCTGAGCCTGCTTTACAAACTGAGCCGCCATTTCATAGGGGCTTTGGTTTATGCTGACCATAATTCTTTTCGATGTCGCACTGCCTTTGACGGAATGCAGTTCCGAAAAAGCAATCAAAGGCTTTTCTTCCGGATTTTTGGACGTCAGTAAAGCTTTTGTCGGGGGATATGCCATCAAAATATCGAACATTTCTTTGGCTTTCTTCTCGATTTTGTCCCGATTGGGCGATGCCTTGTCGAATTTTATGCGAACGGCGTTTTTGCCCAGTTCGTTCGTGCTGCCGAAGTTTGCATAAATATGACCGCCTTGTTTAAATCGCAGGTCTGTTGCAAACGGTGCCCGCGGCTTTGGCATAAGCAAGTTTTTCAGCGCATCTTTTTTCTGTTCCGCCGCCTGTTTAATTCTGTTCATCAGGCTTGACGGAGATGACATCAAGTCGTTGAAGTCCTGTAATCCGCCCCATATGCGGTTGTCGGCTTTTACCAATAATTTCCCGGGACCTTTGGCTTTGCCGAGGGTCTTCATCGAAAAAGCACCCAAAGACGTGCGAACATTGATTTTATCGAACGCTTCTTGCGTCATCCAGCCGGATTTAATCATTTTTTCTTTGGAACTCATCAACATTCTGGCAACACCCGAAGTCACGTAATTGACCTTGGGCTTTTTGACTGCTTCGGTTGCTTTATCCAAATAGTCTTCGGAAATCAAATCGCGCGCATGGTGCTTTAATGCCGCTTTCATGTCCAATTGACCGCTGCTTAGCCAAGTTTTGCTGAAAAACTCTATGTCTGCCGCTGCTTTTTGTTTCTTTTCTTCCGTGCCGTATTGCATATACGCGGCGTTTTTCGAAATCAGCTTCTTTATTAAGTATTTTTCATCGGAGACATAACTGTTTTCATAGTAACGTGCCGTTCCCATATCGGAAGAATACCCTTCAATTGCGGCGACGACGGCTTTATCGGTATTTTTCGATTTGGCCATTTCCTTCGTGTATGCGCGCAACGTCGAATCTGAGAGCAAAGACGAAGCAAAATCGCGAGGAGCCCGTTCTTTCATGCGGTATAGGAAAGCGGCTTCCGCAGTTGAAGCGGTCGCTTCGCACAGACGCAGTTCAGTCATGCGTTCAATAAGCCCCAGATTATAGTTGCTGTAGTCTTTATCCAAATGTTGTTTATGATGATGAAATTCATGAACGAAAACGGATGCCGCCAGATATCCTGAGCCTACGGCTTTACCCATAGCGATTCGACCGGGATCTCCGGGGGCGCAATAGGCTCCGGCATTGCCCGTATTTTCGCGCATCAATATCGGGCGTTTGTCTTTGGGTACGGCATCAAACGCAGCCAGAGTTACAGGGTCTTCGATACAATGGCTGAGCGTTTTTGCCAGAATTTTAACGTCTTTTTCTTTACCGGATTCGATCTCGGCATAAAAAACCTGATCGGGTTTGTCACCGTATTGCAAGATATATCCGTTTTCAACATCGGGATTTTTACGATAGGTTACCTCGCGTTTGGGCAACAATTCCTGCGGGCGGACGGCATCTTCGGCTTCCTGTCCTTTGGCAAAAACGTCGTTCAGTTTCGGTTTCGGATCGGGTTGAGCCTGAGCCTGTTGGACGGCTTCTCCCTGCGGCTGAGATTGACGGATTGCTTCTCCCTGCTGTTGGCGAATGGCTTGTTCCGCCCCTCTGCCCGTCGCGGTTTGCCGGACGGATTCCATAGTTTTTTCCTGTTGCAGCATCCGCATTTGTTCGGCGCACGCTTTTGCCATTTCCTTTGGCGGCAGATCTGCGTTGATGACAATACGGTCAACAGGGTTCTTGTCGTTTTTGGCAAAGGCAGTCGCATTCGCCGCAAGCCCCGTGGCAAAGCTGAAGACGGGTTTGTCGTTGACGTCTTTTGACGTTAACATTTTCTTTGTTTCGTCGGATGCCATCAGATAGTCAAACATCTTTTTGGCTTTGTTTTCGATCATGTTGCGTTTTTTATCGCGCAAGTCATAAGATAAGCGGACGACTTCATTTCCCGTTTTGTTATACGGGGTTGCGCTGAAATTCGCAAAAGGCACTCCTTGACCGAAAGACAGACGCGTCGCGTAGGGGACATCTGGTTTTATTCCTGCCCACTGTTTTAAAGAGGCGATTTTTTCTTCCGCATTTGTTTTTACGGCGTTCAGGAATGTTTTCGGTTCCAACAAAGCGTCGTTTAAACGAACCAAAGACCCCCAGATTCGACTGTCGGCGACCAAGAATTGCCGTCCTGCGATTTTTGCATTCGCCAATTTGTCGAATGAAAACGTTCCGAGAACGGTTTTGACATGAATCTGTTTCATTTTTTCTTCAGTCAAAAGCCCGGTCTTGATCAGGGTATCTTTATTTTTCATGATGGCTCTTGCCATGCCGGAAGTAATAAAGCTGACTTTCGGACCGGCGGCAGCTTGGGTGGCCTGATCCAGATATTTTTCGGGTATCAAATCTCTGGCGTGGTGTTTCAAGGTATCCCGAAGATTTCCTTGGTCTACCTTGAAAAAGGATTCGGCGGCATCATTAAGATTTTGAGAGGCTTCTAAACGTTTGTTTTCCGTTCCGTACACGACGAACGGAGCGTAAATTCGGACGGTTTTGTTAAAAGCAAGCTTGTCACGACCGGAATAGTATTCTTCATAGGCGCGGGCGGTTAGTAAATCTTTGGAATATCCCTGAATGGCTGCAATGGCGGCTTTTCCGGGATCTTTCGATCGGCTCATTTCCGCCGTATAGGATTGCAACGCCGTTACTTGCGGCAAAGAGCTTGCAAATGTCAATGGGGCGCGTTTTCTCATACGGTACAAGAAGCCCGCTTCTGCCGTTGTTGCCGTCGCTTCGCACAAACGATCCGAAATGATTTCTTCAACGGAACTTTGTCGTGACGAATTGTATTCTTTATCCAAATGCTGTTTGTGGTGATGGAATTCATGGACAAAGATGGAAGCGGAACGGTATCCCGATCCTGTCATCAGGGTTCCCATAACAATTTGTCCGGGTTCTCCGGGAGCACAATAAGCAGCTGCGTTTCCCGTGTATTCGCGGCTTAGGACGGGACGTTTTTCCGGCGGTACGGAATCAAACGCGGCCAATGTTACCGGATCTTCGACACAATGAGCCAGCATACCGGCCAGCTTTTTGACACTGGCTTCTTTTTTCGCCGTTGCATAAAAGATTTGATCCGGGCGGTCGCCGTATTGCAAGATATATCCGTTTTCAACATCGGGATTTTTACGATAGGTTACCTCGCGTTTGGGCAACAATTCCTGCGGGCGGACGGCATCTTCGGCTTCCTGTCCTTTGGCAAAAACGTCGTTCAGTTTCGGTTTTTGCGCCGTCTGACCCTGAGACGGTTGAATAATCTGTTCTGCCGCTTTTTCTGTCGTATTTTCCTCTGCAGAGGCGGCTTCCGTTTTTTCCGTCTTTACTGTTTCGGGTGCCGCTTCCTTCGGTGCGGGCGTTTTGTCGGAAACATTTTCCGTACGTACCGTCCGGGCTTGTTTCGTTTGAGTGTTGTTTTTTTCAAACAACGCCGCTTTTTCATCGGCTTTTTGCAAAACGGCCAGATCCTTTTGCCCTTCGGGCGTACGGGCGTACGCGGCGACGGCTTTTACATAAGCTTCTTTGGCTCGAACCGAACGGCGGTCTATATGCTGGGCTTTTAAAGCATTCATTGCTGCCTGAGTTACGCGCTGAGCCGCCAGAGCTTCTTCTTGCGTCGGCTTGTAATAAGATTCCGATTGGTTTGATTTCGATGCGCGAAAAGCGATTTTATTAACCGTTCTTGCCATGTCGTTCGGCGTTTGCGGGCGCAACGCGTTTCGGTCATCATTTGCGGTTTTCTCGGCTGTTTCCGTACGTTCTTTATTGGCAGAATCTTTTTCAACAGTGTCGTATCGGGTTTTGCCGTTTCTTTTTCCCGAAAACAGGTTTTGTAAAAATCCCGCCATGACCGTTCTCCTTTAGGCTGGTTTTAAATACTTTCCCGTAAAATAAAGTATATCCGAAAATGTTGTTCTCTTCTATTATTTTTTGGCGAAAAATTTTGTCAAATTTATTACACTTTTGCCGTCTGCGTTGAATAAATCAAAAAGTGATTATAAAATATACGGGGAACGGCTTGATAACGGAGCGGAAAATGAGAAAAACCCTGATTTTGGATTGCGACGGCGTTCTGTATCCGACTTCCCAGCTTTCGTTGCGCGATTTCGTTTCCGCCATGAAACGGACGGCAAAGGCTTGGGGAATTTCTGACGAAGAATATAACAAAGCGTCTCAGGCGTCTTTGTCAAAAAACGCAAAAGGGATGTTTAATTTCGTCCTTGAAATGACAAAAGGGGACATGGCGCGTTTCGACCGTTTTTGCACCGATATGTTTGACCGTGTCGATTATACGAAAATCACGCGGGACGATGTTTTAAAGCAACGGTTGAAGGATGCCCGAAAAACAAACGACGTCGTCATTTTGACAAACAACCATCAAGCTCATTTGGAAAAGGTTTTGAATGCCCGATTCGGCGAAAGTTGCGAAACGGTCGGCGTTCCCTGTTATGATATCCGTTCTACCGAAAAGGACGGCATGTTTCACCCAAAACAGTCCGAAGAAGGATTGTTGATTTTTTGTGAAAAAATCGGCAAAAAGCCCCATGAATGCGTTTTGGTTGACGATACGCCGGTAAACATTTCCGCGGCGCGAAAGATAGGAATGGGCGGATGCCTGATCAGCGAAAAAATGACGCTTTCAAACTATTTGGAAGCCGTAAGCCGACCGCCCCTGTTCGGAAAAGGATATGCCAGACAATGAGGCTGTTGATTGCCTCGGATTCTTTTAAAGGAACGTATTCTTCCGCCGAAGTCGCTTCTTTTTTAAAAGAGGGCGTTTTGTCGGTTGAGCCCGATTGCAACGTTTTTTGCGTTGAGGTTTCCGACGGCGGGGAAGGATTTTTAGAGGCTTTGAACTCTGCCGACAAACGGCTGAAGCGTGTTGAAACCGAAACTTTTGACGCTTTGATGCGCCCGATCGTCGTACCGTTTCTGCATGACGGAAAAACGGCATATGTCGAATCCGCTCTGACTTGCGGTTTGTCGCGTTTGGCGTTGCGGGAACGAAATCCTTTAAATACGACGACGTTCGGTTTGGGGTGCCAGATTTTGTCGGCTCTTCAAACGGGATGTGACAGAATCGTCATCGGGTTGGGCGGAACGGGTACGCATGATTGCGGAATGGGGATGTTGCAGGCTTTGGGCGTGCGGTTTTACGACGATTCAAACCGTTTGATTTCCGACGGTTCAAGGGCAAAAGAGCTGCTTTTTTGCAAATATGCGGACATGGCTGAAATTGATGAAACCGTTGCTCAAACGGCTTTTGTTGCGGCAAGCGACGTAAAAAATCCGTTGGTCGGAGAAAACGGCGCCGCAAAAGTGTTCGCACCGCAAAAGGGAGCGGATGCCGCAACGGTTGAGATGTTGGAATTCGGGACGGTTCATGCTTGCCAAGTTTTGGAACGCAGCTGTTCAAAAAGTTTGAATTTTGACGGAGCCGGAGCGGCAGGCGGGTTGGGGGCGGCTTTAAATGTTTTTAAGAACGTTCAAACCGTTTCGGGGGCGGATATTATTTTAAAGGCGGCTGATTTTGAAGGATTGCTGCGTTCGGGCATTGACGGCGTCATAACGGGCGAGGGGCGGACGGACGGTCAAACCCTGTTCGGGAAAATGCCTTTAAAGGTGGCGTCGGCGGCGCAAAAGTACGGTGTTCCCGTACTTTTGGTTTGCGGCACGGCCAAAGCGGAAAGCGATCGGTTGCTTTTAAAAGGTGTTACAAAGATAAAGCCGTTGTTTCAAGAAAGTCTTTCTTTTGAAACACTTTTGCGCGATACCCCCGAAGCGTTGAGAAAAGCGGGAAGAGATGCCGTTTCGTTTTTTAAAAACGGCTGAAATTTTTTCTTTATTCTGTTGAGGAACGAAGCAGGGCGTGCTACTTTTCGCAAGTTTTTGCGAAAGGGCGATAAAATGCGTTTAACGGCTTTTATAATGGCCGGCGTGCTTTTGTCCGGAGCGGCGGCCGCGGAAGAAGTTTCGAAACCGGAAAGTTCGCTGAAAGCGAATTTCCGCCGTGTCGGGTTAGAGCTGTCTTCAACGAATGTTGCCAATGCCGCGCAATATCAGGATTCTCCTGTTTCACAATTAAGCGCCGACGGACAAACGGTCACAAAGGGCGTTTTTGACTTTGTTGCCGAATATTCGCACGGAAATATGCGTTGGAACAACGGCGTTTTGTTGGAATACGGGAAAATCCGCCTTGAGCCGTATGACGAGCCGTCCGAAAGCAATGAAACGGCGGATAAAATATTAGCTTATACGGAATACGCGCACAGGCTGTTCAACATATATTCGGCTGATTTCGGACCGATGCTTAATGCCGAATACCAAACCGAATTTACCGCAAACGACGGCGCGGAACGGATGCGCGTTTATCGCGGCAAGGCAGGCATGACGATTTTTGACGGGACGATCGTCAAAGATTTGTATTTCGCAGGCGTTGTCGAATATGACATCACCTATCCTGAACATGTGAATAAATTTGCGTTGGAAGCGGGCTGGCGTTTGGAATACAAGCCTGCCGACAATTTGCTTTTTACGACGGACGGGTATTATCGCCGCTATTTATCGTACAGCCAATATGTCCCCGAAGATTTCAGGTATGATTTCAGTGCGAACGCGCGCATGGACGCTTCTTTAAATTCGAAATTGTCGCTCGGACCTTTTTTAAGCTATCGCAGGGCTCATTCGCGTCAAGCCGATGCGGCGGGCAGCAATTTCACGATAGGCATCGCATTTAGCTACAAGAACGTTTTTGATTTGCTGTAACCGTTTTATGTTCGGTACGGCGCGAGCTCTTTTTGCTTGATTATTATATAAACAAATAATAACATGGTTATATAATAATTAAAGAGGGGTGCCATGAAAAACATAGAAAAAATAAAAGAAAACGTTGCACTTGCGTTAAAGAAAAATTTTCCTCAAACTTCGCAAAGCATATCGGCGGACAATCTGGTTTTAATCCATGAAGGGCGCTTTGCCAATGCGGCGGTTTTACGTTACAAAGACGACAGACTGGATTTAACGGTTAAAGATTTTTCGGGATCTCCTTTTTGGATCAGAAGAGTGTTCGGCGTTTTTTCGACCCGAACCGAATACACGGCTAAAAAGGCTTTGGCGCAAGCGACGGGGGATCACGGCGTTTTGCAAAGGTTGTCTCCGTGGTCTATAGCTTTTGATTATGTTCGGGGCGACACGTTAAACAAAGTCCCTTGCAACGTTCCCGCTGATTATTTTATTAAAATGGAACAAATCGTATCAAAACTGCATGAATGCGGTTTCGTGCATTTGGATTTAAGGAATTTGGGAAACATGATTTTAGGAGACGACGGCAAACCTTATATCATAGATTTCCAATCCTGTCTTTCGACGAAACACATGCCTCGTTTTATCAGAAAATACTTGGAAAAGGTCGATTTTTCAGGAATTTACAAGGCATGGGAACGCAAATGTCCCCAAGCGTTGGACGAAGGGCGAAAGTCTGTTTTGTCGTATGTGAACGCAATAAGAAAGTTTTGGGTTTTTAAAGGCTATCCTCTGGATCATTTTTTGGAAAAAAGGAAAATGAAGCATTAAGCATGCAGTAACGCGCATTTTTTTTGTACGGCATCAAGAAATGCTTTTTGAGCCGGCGAGAAAGATTGATTCCTTTTCCAAACCAGGTTAAGAGCGGATTCCAAAACGGGCTCGAGAGGACGAAAACAAAGAGAGCCGTTGTTTCGGATATTTGCCAGCTTGTCCAAAGCCAAAGCACAGCCGACGCCTTCTTCCACCAGCAACACCGCATTGAACAGCAGGTTATATGTGGCGACGATGTTCATTTTGTCAACATCGCTTCCGAACCAATCAAGAAAACCGTTTTCTTTGACGGATTTTTGAAGAACCTGTCTTGAACAAATTAACGGTACACCCGGCAGGTCGTTTTTATTCAGCGTCTTATGCGCAGCCAAAGGATGGTCTTTTTTTAAAATGACGCCCCATACGTCTTTGGCGGGCAAATCGATTTTATCGTATTTTGACAAGTCGAACGGTTGGATCAGCACGCCGAAATCCAACAACCCTTTTTCCAAACGCTCGGCGACGTCCTGAGCGTTGCCGCTGTACAAATGAAATCGGATTTTGGGATATTTTTTTTGAACGTCGCGGATGCAACGGGCAACGATGGTCATGCCTTCGGTTTCGCCACCGCCGATATGGACGTCTCCTTCGACGGCATTTCGAGCGCGGGAAAATTCCGATTTTGTTTTTTCGACCATTTCCAGAATTTCTTCGGCACGTTGCCTTAGAAACATTCCTTCTGCGGTCAGAAATACGTTTCTGTTGGCACGTTCAAACAAAGGGTAACCCAATTCGATTTCCAACTCTTGGATTTGTCGGGACAAAGTCGGTTGAGTGATGTTCAATGTTTCGGCGGCGGCGCTGAACCCGCCTTCTTTGGCAACGGCAAGAAAGTATCTGAGGACTCTGATTTCCATATTTTTTCCGTTTATAGATGCTTTAAAAGCATAGCATACGATAAAGTATAAGTATTTGATATAATATTTTTTTGTGCGTACACTGCTTTAAATGAAAACTTAGGCTATGGCGGGAAAGATGACGGTCGGACAATGTTGCCGAAATAAAATTTTTTATTTCTTTTTCGTGTTTTTTATTTTTAATGCCCGCTCTTTTGCCGGCGAAGGAGGTAAGCAGATGGAAATCAGGATTTCGGGGGCTGAATTTGAAATAAAAGCCGAATTGAATAATACGGCGACATCCAGGGATTTGTGGGCGTCTTTGCCGGTTCGGTTGCGGTTTTATCCGCTTCAAAATCGCGAATTCTACGCGCCGATCGCTCTTGAAAAAGAAGACAGCGACGTTCGCGACGGCTATGAAATCGGTGATATCGGGTATTGGACGGGCGGCGATACCGTGGTTTTATATTACGGCGAAGGTTGGACGGGCGATTTGATTATCATGGGGCGCATGACGTCTGATTTTGATTTTTTGCGGACGATTTCCGAACCGTTTGACGCCGTCATAGAAAAAATCGGAGAATAAAAATGGTCGGGGCGACAAGATTCGAACTTGCGACATCCTGCTCCCAAAGCAGGCGCTCTACCAGGCTGAGCCACGCCCCGACATATCAGGCATCATAGCGTAAAACTTCTATTTTTCAACGTTAAAAAACGGATGCCTGACAACATCGCCTTCCGATATGTTCAGGCGTTTCGCGCTTCCCGCCTTCATTTCCAGAACGGCTTGCATTTTTTTGTTTACGGTAATGACGTCTCTGGAAAACGGGACGGTGTATTCAAAAATCGCACGAATAACGCCGTTATCGTCAATAAAGAACATATCCAAAGACATCGGCGTATTAGCCATCCACATGCCGATTTGGCGCGGCGTTTTGAAATCAAACAACATTCCCGCATTATCGTCCATTTCCGTTCGGAACATCAGACCGCGTTCTCTTTGAGCATCGGTTACGGCTGTTTCGACGGTCAATTCCAACGTCGGCGCATTTTTTCGCAAAATTTCGATTTGCGTTTTTTCAAACGTCATGCCCGTTTGTTTCGGTTGTTCCCACAGGCAGGAGGACACAAAAAGAAGAAGAACAAAAAAAGGCAGTTTCAAGAGCGTCTCCGTTTATGTTGAAAAAAAGCCCCGAACTGGGGCTTTTCTTTTTTTATTTTTCGCCGAAGGGAGAATAGCTTTTCATATCAACGACGGACTTTGCGTCATCTTTTTTTTCTTCCTTTTTTTCTTCTTTTTTCTCGTCTTTTTTATCTTCCGTTTTTTTATCCTCGCCTTCCGCTACGGGTTCTGCGGCCGGTGTTGCCGCGGGCGTTGCAACGGGTTCGTCGGGAGCCGTCGTAATATCTTTTTTGTCACGTGTGGCAGGAGATTCCATCTGGAGAGACGTTCTTCCGTCCACGGTTGACAGCTTCATGGTGGATTTGCCCTGATAATCGATATAGGACAAAACGGC
>HF994935.1:178496-194770 GCA_000434295.1 Acetobacter sp. CAG:977
CGGCGGGCTGAGCCTGCAATGCGACGGTTCCTCCGACGGTTTCCGTCATGGCCAGCGTGGTTTTGTCGCCCGTTAAATCAATGGTGCTTTTTGCGCCGTCGATGGAGAATTCGGAATCGCCCGAGCTGACCATATCGATGGCGGCGGAACCGTTTCCGGTCAGCCCCAGATAGATGTTGTTGCGTCTTGTATCGTCGGTGACGGAAATCGAACGAACCGAGTTCACCAGGCTCATATTGATTTTGCCCTGATAAACGTCGGTCAGGGACAATGAAGCGTTTTTGTCATCGACGGACATGGCGGCGACGGGGAATTTTCCTTTGTGCATCATGGCAAAGGAAGTCGTTTGTTCATCGGCGTTCCATACGCCTCTGATTTGACCGGAGCTGTCTTTTAAGACGAAGACCTGAGCTTCGACGACGGTAGGAATTTTTTGAGGTTCGCCCTCTTTTCCTGCGGAGTAAGCTTTCAACGCGGCGCTCAGCTGAGCATCCTGAGCCGACTGAGCCGTAGCGTTTTTATTCATGGTCAGCCCGCCCGAAAAAGCCGCATAAGCGGCAAAGCAAGCCAAAGCCGCGACCGAACGCGTTAAGATTCGGCATTTTTTTTCCAAGTGTTGAACGCGAGATTCCAAATTTTCCATATTCAGCTCCATAACGAAAATTCCGTGCGGCTTTTGCCCTTAAGATACTCTAACAAAAAAGACGTTAATTATATATGAATAAAGCTTATTTCATTTTTTAATTCGTCGGCAAGCTTTTTTAAAGGGAAAGGGCAGTTTTTCAGGCTTTCTTTTTTACGGAAGGGATCCATTTTTTGACGGCGACGGTTTTTCCCGATTGGGAACGCATGACGTGCGTTGCGGTAAAGCTTGCGGCGTTCGGCGTTGCGGGTGTGTTTTTGCCCTGAGTATAGAATTCTGTCATCAGGGCAAGGCTGATTTCCGTATTTTCGCCTTGAGCGAAAGCTTCGGCATAAGGGGCGTGGGCGGCGATCAATCGGCCGAGGTAGTCTGCGGAATAAGAGCCGTATTTTCTCCATACTGTTTGCAAAAAAGCGGAAACCGTGCGGTTAAAAGGCGTTCTTGAAATCAGCGGCCGCGCGGAAGCATAAATTTTATAGCTGTTCGGTTCGACGGGGCCTCGTGCCGTAGCGATAAAAACGGACGGGATTAAACGTTGGCCTTTTGTCAAGGCGGCGTAATATCCCTGAGCCAGAAACATCAGGTACTGCATTTTCATGGGTTGCAGATATTCTCCGTCATTCAAGGCGGTATCCAAAAACCATTCGGCGACGTCAAACACGGATTCCGAAGCAGAGGCAGTCATAAAGATAAGTTTCTCCTTAGTCAGGGTCGGTTTTCATTATTATAAGGGCACGGAAATGATAATGGCATGAAAAGGTTATTTTTCCGTTACGGCGCAAGAAAGCTTGAAAACCTGCGTTATGAATGAATAGACAAAGGAAAAATTAAGATATAGTATTGTAAAGTTTTTTTAATGCGGCAATAGTGCCGTTTCAAATGATAAAAGTTAGGGGTTCTCTATGGCAGAAAACGAAAACGGACAACCGTCGGCGAACCATCCGCCCGTACCTGGAAACGCGGCCGGACGTCCGACAGTAAAAAAAATAATGGTTAAGCGGGTAAAAGCACCTGTTTCTGTGCCGTCATCGCCTGCGCCGTCACCGGCACCGGCTTCTGCCCCGGCGGCTGATGCGGCGGAAGAAGACCCCTCAACGGCAATGGATTCGGAAGAAGCGATTGCCGTGACCGAAGAAACGGTTGCCGTTCAGGAAGAAGAAACGCCTGCCGAGACCGAAGAAACGGTTGTCGTTCAGGAAGAAGAGGCTTCATCGGAACCCGAATTGCCGCCCGAAGACAAAAGTCAAATCGTAACGTCGCCGATCGAGGCCGAAGAAATAGAAAAAGAACCGCCGCGCAAACGTCGCCGTCGCGCATATCAGGCTCCTTCGGAACCCGATCCGCGTCAGGAAAAAATCCAGGAAATAAAGGATCAGGCGCGCAAGATAATGCGGATGCGCTCTTTTCATATCGGCGTTGCCGCAGTAGTTTTGTTGATTATTGTTTATGGCATATATTCGTGGTTGCCGTCATTGGCGGAATCCAAGATTCCCGAGATGTTAAGCGACAACGGGATACGCGTCGGGTCTTACCGCGTTAAAAATTTAACGACGGAAACCATGGAAATAACGGGCGTGCGGGATAAAGCCGGGACAGTCAACATCGCCAATGTGAAAGCGACATACTCTTTATTTGATTTGCTGACGTCCAACCGTATTTCCAGTCTGAATGTCAGCGGGATCACGATAAAAGGCGAAAAGACGAGCGAAGGCATATCTTTAGGCGCGTTGGGGAATGTGATTACGTCTTCGATGCGTAATGCCAAAGACAATGCGATGACGATAGACCGTCTGAATTTGGCGGGTAATTTTATTTTGGAAGAGGAACTTCCGCCTGCGGCTCCTGCGCCGGTTGCCGATACGTCCCAAAAGTCCAAGAAAAAAGGAAAGGAAGAACCGCTTCCCGCAGAAGAACCCGAGGAGCCGTTTACGGTCAAGTTTTCGGCGAACGGTTCTTGGAAGCCGTCCGGATTGAATTTGACGGTAACGACGAATGTAGAAAATAAGCAGCTTGTACTAAGCGCGAAATCGAGCTTTTTCAAGTCTCCGGCTTCGACGGAAATCAAAGCCGAAGTTACCGAGGGCAATATTTTGGAACAAGAAGCGACGGTCGGTTCCGTCACGGGGACGTTTAACGTTTCGGTTAAGAACGGGGCGTTGCAAAACGGCGAAGCGGATATGGTTTTAACGACGCCGGCACAGGATGTCCGGTTGAAGGGGAGCGCCCGTCCCGGCGAAAAGGAAGGGTTTGATGTAGATATCAGCATGAACCGTTCGTTTAAAAAGCCGCAGGACGCCTTCGGCAAATTCACGGGAGATTTAAAGCTCAAGGCTTTGGGGCTGAAAATGTCGGGGAATTTGCAAAAATTTAACGGGACGTTGCCGTTGTCGCTGGAATCGTCCGCTCTGTCGAACGGCAAGATATCTTTGGCGAACCTGAAAACGACGGCAGACATAACGGTATCGTGCGATACGGGAGTATGCAACTATTCTCTGACCAAGCCGCTCAAGGCGGATATCGGCGCTTTGACGTATGCGGGACAGCTGATGCAGGTCAAAACGTACGAACCGTTGTCGCTGGGGGTGAATCCTGCAAAAGATCCGTTTTTGACGTCTCAAAAAGGAATGCTGTCGTTTCGTTTGCCGTTGGTCGGGTTTGCGGCAAAGACTTTGGTTAGCGATCGTGCCGGCAGTCTTCAGACGGTTGCGGCGGTTAACGGGGCTCAGGCGGTCGTCAATTACAATCCGTTCGCGGGTACGTACGTCGGCAGGATGATCTTTTCTCAGTCGGGCTATGCGGACAGGAATATAAAGCTGACGAATTTGCAAGGAGACGTTACGTTTGACAACAACAACCTTCCGTCATTGAATTTGCGCGTCGGAACGGCAACGTTGGTTAAACAGGGGCTTTTGCCGCCGCTTACCGCGAATTTGGCTTTAAAGCCGATGCGCGGCATGGAATACGGAGTGAATTTGGCAATCAGGACACTGAACGGCGTGGTTTCAGCAACGGCTCAAGGGTCTTATTTGCCGGCAACGAAAGAATGGCTTTTGTTGGTTGACGTTCCGGAACAGAAATTTTCAGACGGCGGTCTGAAATTGTCTGAAATATTGCCTTCCGTTGCGTCGAAATTCAAAAAAGAACCGACCGGCGGTTTGGCAATCAAAGGTCGCTTGAATATCAAAGACGGCAAAGTCGAAGGACCTTTAAATCTTTTGATTCGCGACGTTTCCGCGTCTTGGGGCGAAATCGACATTGCCGACGCGAACGGCGTTTTGGTTATTAACAGCGTGGCTCCTTTTGAAACGGCGTCGAATCAACAGCTGTTCGTCGGTACGTTAAATTCAGGCGTGCCTTTTAAGAACGCTTTGTTTAACTTTAGCGTTTCTCCCGCGACGGGTATCAAAGTCGATTCTTTAAAAATGGGATACGCCGACGGTCAGTTTAAAAATCTGAAATCGTTCACGATACCGCATGAAGGGACGCCTTCTGCGATATACTTGGAAGGCAGGGGCATCAACTTGGATCTTTTATCCAAGAACCTGAAAGATCCGTTCCTGAAAATGGAAGGCATTATTGATTCCGATTGGAAAATTTCTCTAAAGGACGGTGCCGTTGTCGTGGATAGCGCGCGCTTTCAATCGAAGATTCCGGGATTGCTGGAATTTGATCCGCCTGCCTCGGTTAAACAGAAAATGAACAAAGATATGCAGGCGTTTTTAAGGAACGTCATCGTGAAAGACCTGTTGTTTGCCATGAAAGGACCGATGAACGGCTTGATGGAATTTAAGCTGGGGATTCAGGGGCATTCTCCGTTGGATACGACGCAAACGAACAAAGAAATGTCGTTGAGTTTTACGGGGGCGCTTTCGCAGTTTTTCAAGCAAAATGCAGAGCCTTCCGAAATTCCTTCGGACATTCAGCTGTCTTTGGAAAACTATTATAAGTAGGTTTTTTCGATGAAGTTCGGTGAATTTCCGCTTTATGATGCGACGGGAGTTGAGCTTGCTCATGAATTAAAATGCGGGGGCAAGGTTTTTCCCGTCGGGCACATCATAACGGCGGACGATGTCCGTCTGTTGCGTCAGGCGGAAATCAAAACGGTTGTCGGGGCGTTTTTTGATTCGAACGATTTGCGTCCCGATACGGCTTGCGACATTTTGTTAAAAGATATCGCGGGCGACCATTTGCGGTATACGCTTCCCGAAAACGGTTGCAGCGAATTTTATGCAGATGCGGACGGTGTTTTTATCGGACTTCCCGATCGGTTGCTGAGATTTAATTCTCATAACGAGAGTTTGATTTTATCAACGTTATTGCCGTACACGCCCGTGTATAAGAATCAGCTTATCGGGTCATTGAGGCTGTTGGGACCGGCATTTAATGCGGATATGATCAATGAGGCCGTTGAAAAAATTACGGGGCAGGGACCTTTGTTAAGGATTGCGCCGTATGCGTTTTGCAAGATTGCCTATATTCGTACGGTCGAGCACGGCGGCGATGTTGAAGAAAGCGAAGAGGACGTACAAAACCGATATGCGGTCTACGGATTTGATATTGAACGTTATTCGGTTTGCGTTCATGACAGGGAAGCCGTTGCGAAAGAGATTGACAAGGCTTCGTCGGATAAGCTGGATGCCGTTTTTATAGAAAGTTCGACGGCGCCGTTGAACCGGTCTGACATAGTTCCGATGGCGGCGAAAGAAGCGGGGGCAGACATTGACCGGTTAGGCTGGTGTGCGGATCCCGGCGTATCGGCGTTGGTGGCGCATAAGAACGATATGAAGATTATTGCGTTTAAGACGTCTGATTTTACGTCTCCGTCTTTGGACAGGCTGATACGCTACATAGCGACGAAATCGCTTCCTCCTGCGGAAGAATTTCCGACGCTGGCGACGGGGACGCTGTCGTTGGAACGGTTGATTAAGTTTTTAAAGCCTGAAGACGAAGCCAAGACGGTTCGCGTCGGGGCATTAAGCGAACGCAGCAAGATAGCGGTTGTTGTTTTGGCGGCGGGATCTTCGAAACGGATGATCGGGACGAACAAGCTGTTGGAAAACATTCACGGCATTCCGATGGTGGAACGGGTTGTTCGGTCCGCATTGATGTCCAAGGCGGATTTTGTTGCCGTTGTAACGGGATATGATGCCAAGTTTATAGAACGGCGTCTGTCCGATTACGATGTCAAGATAGTCAGGAATCCGGATTATGCGGCGGGAGTTTTAAGCTCTATCCGATTAGGTCTTTCGGTATTGCCGCCGGACACGGTTGCCGCGCTTGTTCTTCCGGCGGATATGCCGGGTTTTACGGCGCAATACATAGACCGTCTGATAGAATTGTTTGATCCCAAAGCGACCAGAAAAGCCGTTTGCCTGCCTTCATATAACGGCGTGCGCCACAATCCCGTTTTATGGCCGAGGGAATTGTTCAAGGTCGTTAAAATCGTTCCCGAAGACGCTCATTGGATGCCGGCATTGGTGGAACATTCCGATTATATAAAAGAACTGAAACTGGACAGCGATTTGCCGATTTCGGACATAAATACGCGCGGGGATTTGGCATTATTTTTGGAACGGGCGGATTTTTCGGATGATGCGGAAAAGGTTTTGGAAGAATTGGAAGCGTCTTTGAAATGAGCGCTGTTTTTTGTTTATGTCGGGTTTGAAACATCCATGAAAAAAGATAGTTTTGATATTTCCGGAATGAGCTGTGCTGCGTGCTCAAACCGTATTCACAATGTTGTTTGTGCCTTAAACGGCGTTAGTCGGGCAGATGTTAATTTATTAAAGAACGATATGAACGTTTTCTACGACGAAACGCAGGTGTCGGCGAATGATATTGTCCGAGCGGTTGATTCGGCGGGATACGGAGCGAAACTTCGCGGCGGAGATGCTTTGAAACGCGTTCGGGGGAATGACGAAGCCTGTCGCGAAGAAAAGAATTTAAAGATCCGTTTGATTCTTTCTCTGATTTTGACGGGTCTTTTGATGTATGTGTCTTCGAAAGGGGCAGGCATTTGGGGCGGTGAAGGATACTATGCGGCGGCTTCGGAAGTTTTGACCCAGCTTTTATTAACGTTGAGCGTTGTTTTTATTAATTATTCCTATTACCGATCCGGTATAAAAGCTTTGATTTCCGCGGCGCCGAATATGGATTCGCTGATAACGGTCGGATCGGGATCGGCGGTGATATACGGGATATATTCCTTATACGCGTTGTTAAATGCGGCGGGGCAGGGCGATGCGGAAGCGGTGGCCGGATTTGCGTCGAACCTGTATTTTGAATCTGCGGCAATGATTTTGACGCTGATATCTCTTGGAAAATATTTTGAAGCAAAAGCCAAAGGCAAGACGTCTCAAGCGGTCGAGAAGTTGCTTCGTTTGTCTCCGTTGACGGCGACGGTCATCAAAGACGGCAAAGAGATTACCGTTCCTGTGGAAGACGTTTGCGTCGGCGATATTTTGGCGGTCAAAGCCGGCGAAACAATTCCCGTTGACGGCACTGTGATAGAAGGTTCCGCGTCGACGGATGAATCCGCGCTGACGGGCGAAAGCATGCCGAAAGAAAAAAAGCCGGGTGATAAAGTTATCGGCGGAACTTTGAGCGTATCGGGACATATTTTAATGCAGGCGACGGGCGTCAAAGAAAATACCGTTTTATCGGAAATCATCCGACTGGTTGACGAAGCGACGTCTTCAAAAGCACCGATTGCCCGTTTAGCGGACAAGATCAGCGGAATATTCGTTCCCGTCGTCATTCTGATATCGATCATTACGGCGATAGTATGGCTGGCGTTGGGATACGGGACGGAATTTGCATTATCGGCGGCGATTTCCGTATTGGTTATTTCATGTCCGTGCGCGTTGGGTTTGGCGACGCCGACGGCGATTATGGTCGGTTCTGGGCGCGGTGCGTCCAAAGGGATATTGTTTAAGTCGGCTTCGGCATTGGAAACGTCGGCGCGTATTACGGCGATTGTTTTTGATAAGACCGGAACCGTTACGGAAGGTCATCCCGTCGTGACGGATATCATCGCGGCGAACGGCAAGAAAATAGACGATGTTTTGCGTTATGCGGCTTCGTTGGAAAAATTGTCCGCCCATCCGTTGGGGGAAGCCGTTATTAAGGAAGCTGAAAAACGGTCGTTGAGTTTGCTAAAGGCGGACGGCTTTATGCAAATTCCGGGACAAGGCATCTCCGGCACGATAGACAGGGAAACGTGCATGGCAGGCAATGCCAAAATGATGCAGGAAGAAGGCATCCTCAACACGCTTTCCGAAACGGGGAACGAACTGTCTTCGGAAGGCAAGACGCCGCTGTTTTGCGCTAAGGGAGGCGAGCTGTTGGGCGTTATAGCGGTTGCCGATGCCGTAAAGCCGACGTCGTTTCAGGCGGTATCGGAACTCAAAGCAATGGGGCTTGAAACCGTTTTGCTGACGGGAGACAACGCCCGCGCTGCCGAAGCCGTTCGTCGAGAAACGGGGATCGACCGCGTTATTTCCGAAATGTTGCCTCAGGACAAAGAACGTGAAGTGCGCCGTTTGCAAGAACAGGGCAAAATTGTTGCAATGGTGGGCGACGGCATAAACGATGCACCGGCATTGGCGCGTTCGGATGTCGGAATCGCCGTCGGCGCGGGGACGGACGTCGCGATTGAATCGGCGGATGTCGTTTTGATGAAAAACGATTTGATGGACGTTGTTTCTTCCGTCCAGTTAGGGCGTGCCGTTTTGCGGAACATTCGTCAAAATTTGTTTTGGGCGTTTTTCTACAACATTATCAGTATACCCGTAGCGGCGGGGGCTTTGTACGGGTTCGGCATCATGTTGAGCCCCGCGGTTGCGGCGGCGGCAATGAGCTGCAGTTCTTTGAGCGTTGTGGCGAACGCGTTGCGGCTCAGACACTTCAGACCGCGCTTTAAGTTTTCCGTTTCCGTGGAAGATGACGAATCCGATGCGCTTCCGCCCGTTATGACGGAAAAGAAAGCCCGCCCCGTTCATCAAAAAACATCTTCAACCACGATGAAAAGCAGGAGTTTTAATATGATAAAGAATTTAAGCATAGAAGGAATGCATTGTGAACATTGCGTTCAAACGGCGACCAAAGCGCTGATGGCGGTGAACGGCGTCGAAAGGGCTGTCGTGAATCTGGAAACGAAAAAAGCGGTTGTTGAAACGGACGGAACGGTCACCAACAAACGCCTGAAAGAAGCGATCGCGAACGTCGGTTTTGAAGTTACCGAAATTCAGGATCAATTTTAGGGATAAAAAAACTCTGCCCGTCAGGCAGAGTTTTTTTTGCTTTTTATAGAGTTCAGTCGGTAACTCTGATATGGAAATGTTCTTTTTCTTCGCTGTTCAGCATGGAAACGGCGGAGCAGTAGTCTGCCCATGCTTCGATGGAATCGTTTAAACGGTTTAAGATGAAAGTTTCCAGTGTTTCGCCTGCTAATTGTGCCTGAGTTTCGATCAGCTGATAAAGGGAATCGTCCAAAGCGACGGGAACGACTTTATTCTGAGCAGGATTAATACCCATATTGAATCCTTTTGTAAAATTTGAACTTTTTAACAATATACATACTGACGAATCGGCGAATCCAGAAAAAAATATAATAAAAGGTAAAAAAGGAAAGAAAAAACAAGCAAAGGTTCCGTATGAAAAGAATCAGAAGGCGCGGAAAATAAGGACTTTTTGAATCATTAGAGATTCCGACGAGTCGCAAAAAAATTTTTTATAAAAAAAGAACGTATAAAGAACATTTTAATAAATTAAACTTCTGATTCGAATTTTTTATAAATTGCCCGTAAAAGTGGTTTCGTTTTTTTTAGGATAAGGACAAAAAAACAGACGCCCGAAGGCGTCTGTTTCCGGAAGGATATTTTTATTTTTGAGGAGTGCTTCCTTCCTGAAGAACGGGCTTAGGCTTCCCGTCCTTTTTTTGTTTTTTAGGAGCTTTTTTCATTTTTTTTGCAGGTTTTGCTTTTTGGGGAAGCATATCTGCTTCATCATCGGGCATCGGCCGTCTCATATGCACAGGCACATTATCATCGCAGGGAGGCATCATTTCCGGATGGTGAGGGCGGCGCCGGTGATGGCGCGGACGGCGAAAGTCGGGATCATCGCGGCGAGGGTCGGGTCTCATGCCGGGTTCGGGCGGCGGAGGAGGCATCATGCCGGGTTCGGGCGGCAAAGGCGGTTCCATTCCCGGTTCTGCGGGAGGCATATGACGCATTCTCTTTTCGTGACGAGGCTTCGGATTTTTTGCGCGATGATGTTTTCTTTCAAAAGAATTGGCAAAAGCCGCGCGTTCTTCGGGTGTCATGTTTGAAATGATTTCCAACATATTGTCTTGGACTTTGTCATCGAATTTCGCACGCACGGCGCTGGCTTCGTCCAAAGCTTTTTTTAAGGCTTCGGGGTCAAAGGGGTCTTTGCGTACGGCGTCGGCGATGGCTTTTTTGGAATCGGCCATGGGTTTGCGCGCATCTTTAAAGGCCTTTTTAAAGGCGCCGAAGAAAACTTTTCGGTTAGCGTCTTTGTTCATGTCGCGACCGTCGTCACGTCCTCTGTAACCGTCGGGGCGGAAATCAAAACGTTCCGCGGGCATGGACGGATAGGGCGGTTCAAAAACGGCACGAGACACTTCAAAGCCGATGAACAAAAAGTTCAACGCCAATGATACGCCCAGAACAATCAGAATTTTTTTGTTCATTGGTATAACTCCGTTTCGGTAAAGGTTAAATCATACATATCGTTAAAATAGCTGGTCGAGTTGGCACAGCTGTCGGCGGCTTCCTGATAACCGAAATAAAAGCCGCACAGCATCAGCAGAAATGAAAGCCATATCGAATGTTTTGCGAACAGGAAAAACAAACGCGTGTTTTGTTCGGTGATGACGGCTTTCATCAATCGGGAAGCCAGTCCGGGATTAAAGGGCGGTTCAAACAGATCCAGCCTGTCGTCCAAGGCTTTTTCTTCGTTTAAGACCAGAGCATAAGCACCGTCATAAGCGGGATGCGGCGTGTTTAAGAACGGGCGGGAGCCGTATGTTTGAACTTCCTGTTTAAATTTTTGAAAATCCATTATGCCGTCTCCTTTCTTTCCAAAAGCCTGTCTTTTAAAGTTTGTCGGGCTCTGAACAGCAAAGATTCCAACGCGCCGACGGATACAGACAGAATATCTGCGGCATCTTTGGCTTTTAATCCCTGATGGTAGCACAAAATCAATGCTTCGCGCTGGCGGGCGGGGAAAGAATTAATGGCGTCGGCGACTTCCCGTTCTTCGGCTTCTTTTAACAGCCGCTGTTCGGGCGACGGTTCGGACGATGCCGTTTCGGGAATTTCGTTTTCCATAGGCTTCCGGCGTCGGCACATGTCAATGTAATGGTTATACAATATCCGATACAGCCATGTGGACAGCTTTGCGTCGGGAGACCATTTTTCGGCATGGCGCCAGACTTTGAAAAAGACTTCCTGCGTCATGTCTTCGGCATCCGTTTTGTTTGAAACCAGCCGCCAGGCACAGGCATAAACCTTTTGACTGTAGCGGTTCACCAAAACCTGAAAAGCTTCCGCATCGTGTGCGGCTACTTTTTTCATCAAATCTTCGTCAGTCAATCCGATCAGGTCCATTTTCGTTCTTTCATAAAAGTCACGTTTATGTAACGAAGTTTGTTTAAAAAACATACGCGATGAATCAAAAAAAATCCCCCGTTTTTTTGCGGGGGATTTAACACGTTGATTTTATTCTTCTTTCGGAGCCAAAAATAAATCATAGGCGTTGCCGAAGAACAAGCGTTCGATAATTTCGGGCGCATCATCGCCGAATTCTTCAACGATGGCGGATTTGACTTCGCTGACGCGTTGCGGGTAATAAGCGGGATCGCCGAAGGGGCCCAAAGGAATATCCGTTCCCCACATCAAATGAGTCAGGATGTCTTCATCAACCATTTTCAGGACATTGACGATTGTTTCTGGGGACAGCCACGAAATATCGGCGTAAAGATTTGCCGTTCCCGAACGCAAAGCGGCGGTCAGCAACCCCAAAGTAAAGTAATGGTTTTCATCGCTTCCCATTCCCATATGGGCGAGAATGACGGGGACATCTGGAAATTTTTGAGCCGTTTCATAAATATAAACGGGGCTTGACCAATTATCCTGAGAATGGAACAAAACGGGCAATCCGTATTCCTGAGCGACGGACATATAAGGTTCGTACAAGGGGTCGTTTGCGTCCAGCATTAACGTGTTGGGATGCAATTTGATACCGTAAATTTCGTCGCCGCGTTCTTCGATCAGACGTACCAGCTTTTCGGCGTTGCCGTAGCCGGGCTGACCGACGATAAGGGCTTTTAATTTCGGATTTTCGGCGCAAATATCCAACATTTCGCGGTTTGTTTCGAATTCGTCCTGACACGGGGAACCGTCGGGATTTGTATCGATGCCGCTCATATTTGAAACCATGACGGCGACGACTTCGTTTTCTTCGGGTTCTCCGCACACGGAAACTTCAAAGGGTTCGTCGAAAGTTTCCTGAAGGGTTTCTTCGGTAAAATCGACGTTATCGGCGCTCCAATGCCCGATGTGGGCATGAGTGTCTATGATTTTTGTGTACAAATCTTCTTCTTCCGACATAGGACCCTCCAGTTTTTCTTTAAAAATCAAAGAGAAACGCGACCTCTTTGAACGGTTTTCGTTTTAACGCGGTTCATATAAGGGGTCAAGAGGCAAAAGGCAAGAGAGTGCTATAAAATTTTACTCAAGAATTCTTTTGCGCGCGTCGTTTCGGGAGCGTTGAAAAATTTTTCGGGCTCTGCGTCTTCTATAATTTTTCCGGCATCCATAAACACGATACGGTCGGCGACTTCGCGGGCAAAGTTCATTTCGTGGGTAACGATCAGCATCGTCATTCCGTTTTGAGCCAGTTCCCGAATAACGTTCAGCACTTCTTTGACCATTTCGGGGTCAAGCGCGCTGGTCGGTTCGTCAAACAGCATGGCTTTTGGTGACATGCACAGCGCTCTGGCAATGGCGACGCGCTGTTTTTGTCCTCCCGACAGGCTTTTGGGATAAACGTCGGCTTTTTCTTTTAATCCGACGCGTTCCAGCAGGGACAGGGCTTTTTTTTCGGCGTTTTCTTTGTCTGTCACACCCGACAGAACGGGCGCCAGCGTCAGGTTTTCCAATACCGTTTTGTTTTCAAACAGATTGAAATGTTGAAACACCATGCCGATATCGCGGCGCAAAGCCGTCAAGTCGGCTTTTTTGTCCGTAATTTCGCGGCCGTTGATAAAAATATGCCCCGAATCAGGTTCGTTTAAACGGTTGATGCAATGCAGCAAAGTGCTTTTCCCCGACCCCGAAGGCCCTAAGACGCAAACGGCTTCATTGGGGCGGACGTGCAAGTCAACGCCGTTCAGAACGGGAGTGTTGCCGAAACTTTTATACAGGCGTTCGATTTTAATCATTGCCGGCTCCATTTTCTTTCGACGGCCTGCAAAATTTGGGACAGGCTTAAGGTTAAGATCAGGTAGATCAAAGCGACCGTGAACAGCGGCACGACGGCGTCATACGTTTTTGAACGCAGGATATCGCCGGCGCGCATCAGGTCAATGCCGCCGATAAATCCGACGACGGAGGTTTCTTTGATTAAAACGATGAACTCGTTTCCCAGCGCGGGCAGGATTTTTTTAAACGCCTGAGGCAGTATGATATGCCGCAACGCCTGAGCTTTTGTCAGCCCGAGCGACAAAGCCGCCTGCATTTGCCCTTCGGCGACGGCGTTAATTCCGGCGCGAACGATTTCCGACACATAAGCGCCCGAGTTAATGCCGAAAGCGATAACGGCGACGGCCCATTTATCGACATTGACGGACGCAAAGACGACAAAGTTAATGATGAACAGCTGAACCAGAACGGGGGTACCTCTGACGGTTTCGATGTACACAAGAGCCGGCCACCGGCAAATTTTATGTTCCGAAGAACGCAAAACGGCAAGCATTACGCCCAACACGGAACCGAGCAGGACGGCACCGAACGTAATCAGTATCGTATTGACCAATCCGCCCGCCAACAGGCTGATGCCGTCGGGTTGCCCGTATCCCAAAGGTTCGAACAGGCATTGCATAATTCTGTCTTTCATTTTCAACCTCTGTCCTTAAAATCCGAAACGTTCGGAAGGGACTTATAACAGCAGGAAAGAAAAAAATACAGTTTTTTAGATCGGCGTTATATTTTTGCAACCGTTCTGTTACGAAGCCGTCGCGCGGCACAGAGCGTTGAAGTCTTCTTCGGATATGATGGCGACGCCCAGTTCGCGGGCTTTGTCCGCTTTGCTTCCCGCGTCTTCTCCCAAAATGACATAGTCCGTTTTCTTTGAAACCGACCCTGCGACTTTGGCGCCTGCGGACAAAGCTTTTGCTTTAGCTTCGCTGCGCGTCATCGAGGCAAGCGTTCCCGTAAAGACGACGGTCTTTCCCGCCAACGCCGTTTGTACCCGCGCCGCCGGTACAAAGTCCGATACGTTTATCAAAGACAACAAGCGTTCCAGTTCGGATCGGTTGGACGGTTCTTCAAAGAAATCTGAAATTTCCTGAGCGATGGTTTCTCCGATGCTTTCGATATTTAACAGCTCCGAATACGCTTCGGACGATTTATCGCGGGCTTTGTCGACATTTTCCAAAAAGGCGCCAAAGGACAAATAATGTCCCGCCAGCAGTCTGGCCGTTGCCTGTCCGACTTCGTGAACGCCCAGCGCGAACAGGAATTTGTCAAAAGGCGTATCCGCTCTTGCGCGGCGCACGGCGGTAAACAGGTTGTCGGCGGATTTATCCCCCCATCCTTCCAGCTTTCGGACGGCATCGCCGTAGCGTTCTTCCAAAAGGAAAATGTCGGCAGGCGTTTTAATCCATCCCCGTTCAAAGAAAAATTCGATGTTTTTTGCGCCCAGCCCTTCAATATCCAGAGCGTTTCTGGATACGAAATGCTTCAGGCTTTCCACCGCCTGAGCGGGACAGACCAGCCCGCCCGAACAATATCTGGCGACTTCGCCGTCAATTTTTACGGCATGAGAACCGCACACGGGGCAACGGTCGGGGAAAACGAACGCGACGGCATCAACGGGGCGCTTTTCAAGCTTGACGCCGACCAGCTGAGGAATAACGTCGCCCGCGCGTTGGACAATGACCGTATCGCCGATTCTGAAATCTTTTCGTTTGATTTCGTCTTCGTTATGCAACGTGGCGTGAGAAACCATGACGCCGCCCACGTTGACGGGTTCCAAATCGGCAACCGGCGTCAAAGCGCCTGTCCGACCGACCTGAATACGGATGTTTTTCAAGACGGTCAACGCCTGTTCGGCGGGGAATTTATGCGCAATCGCCCAGCGCGGCGCCCGCGCGACGTAGCCCAGACGTTCCTGATAGTCGCGGCGGTTGACTTTGTAGACGGCGCCGTCAATGTCATAAGGCAGGTTCGGGCGTTTTTCTTCCAACGCCGCAAAATAGGACACAATATCGTTCGCCGTGCGGCACAATTTGTTTTCGGGGTTTGTCGGAAATCCCCATGATTGGATTTTTTGCAGGTATTCGGCTTGGGTTGTCCAGACTTCTTTTGAAACTTCTCCGAACGTATAGCCGAACAGGCTCAGCCGCCTTTGTTTCGTGATTTCGGGGTCAAGCTGGCGCAAAGACCCTGCCGCCGCGTTGCGCGGGTTGGCAAAAGTTTTTTTGCCTTTGCGTTCCTGCTCTTCGTTTAACGCGAAAAAGTCGGCTTTGTTCATAAAGACCTCGCCTCTGATTTCCAGACGTTCGGGAATGTCGCTTCCGAACAGATCGGCGGATTTTAACGTCAAAGGCAACCCTTCGACCATTTTTAGATTTTCCGTAATGTCTTCGCCGACGCTTCCGTCGCCGCGCGTGGCGCCGCGGACGAATTTTCCGTTGACGTACAATGCCGAAAACGACAATCCGTCCAGCTTCGGTTCCGCCATGAATTCCATTTCCGCCGTTTCGCTCAATCCCAAAAATTTGCGCAGACGATCAACGAAATCAAAAACGTCTTCTTTGGTGAAAATGTTTCCCAAAGACAGCATGGGAACGCTGTGAACGACTTTTTCAAAATCGTCTGAAACTTTTGCGCCGACTTTAAAAGAAGGGGAATCTTTTCTGATTAAGTGGGGAAAACGTTTTTCGACGGCTTCGTTGCGGCGTTTCAAAAAATCGTAATCGGCGTCCGCCAGCAACGGAGCATCGTTGCGGTAATAGGCTTCGTCCAGCTTTGCCAGTTCTTTTGCCAGACGTTCCAGTTCTTTTGCCGCCTGTTCTTCGCTCAGCTCTTCGACGGGGACGGGTCTTAACATTTTATATTCGCCCTTTCAGCAATTCGTCCGCGGCGGCGCGGGAAGCTTCGGTAATCGAAGCGCCGGACAGCATGCGGGCGATTTCTTCGCGGCGGGCATCGCCCGTCAGTTCGCAAACGGCCGTCAAAGTCCGCCCCGTTTCGTCTTCCGCTTTTGACACTTTGAAATGGTGCGCGCCGAAAGAGGCGACCTGAGGCGAATGAGTAATTGCCAAGACTTGGCAATCTTCTCCCGCCAAACGTTCCAATCGTTCGCCGACGGCGGTGGCGGTTGC
>HF994935.1:194803-264036 GCA_000434295.1 Acetobacter sp. CAG:977
CTTCGTCAAAAATCAAAGTCGGAATCCCTTCCGCCTGAGCCAGATTAACCTTTAACGCCAGCATAAAGCGCGCCAATTCGCCGCCCGATGCGATTTTGTTAATGGCTCCCGCGGGTTGTCCGGGGTTTGTCGTTGCCGCGAATTGGACTTTGTCGATGCCGTCCGCGTTCCATTCGGTCTGAGGCAGTTCTTCGACAATGCTTAAAAATGAGGCTTTCCCGAGCTTTAAGGGCGGCAGTTCTTTCATGACGGCGGCATCAAGCTTTTTGGCGGCTTCTTTGCGGGCGGCGGACAGCACTTTTGCGGCGTCTTCATAAGCGATGCGGCAAGATTCTTCTTCTTTGGTCAGGCGAATCAGGTCTTCGGCACCTTTGTCCAGCGACGCCAGCTGTCTTTGGTATTCCGAAAGAAGGGCAGGCAGTTCATCGGGCGTTGTCTGATGCTTGCGCGCCAAAGCCCGCAACGCGAACAAGCGTTCTTCGACCTGTTCCTGTTCTCGCGGATCAAGTTCGACTTTGCGGCATTCTTCTTCCAGCATGTTTCCCGCTTCGTTTAACTCCGTTACGGCGCGATCCAAAGCTTCGATAATCGGTTCAAAACGCCCTTCGATCAGTCGGGACAGGCTTTCCAGCGCCCGTTCCGCCTGTCTGAGCGATTTGTCGACGGAACGGTCGAACAAAGCGTCGCGCGCCGTGTTTAGACCTTCAATCAGCTTTTCGGAATTCATCATCAAAGAACGGCGTTGCGAAAGTTCCTCGTCTTCTCCCGGCTGGGGAGCGAACTGAACCAGCTCGTCAACGGAATGACGCAAAAAGTCTTCTTCATCTTTGGCTTTTTGCAGGCGTTCTTCGGCTTTTTGGCGTTCTTCGGCTTTTGCCCGCCAGTTTTTATAAGCGGCGCGACAGGCATCCAAACGTCCCTGCAAACCGCCGTACGCATCCAAAACGCTTTTGTGCGTCGCGGGGTTTAACAAACCGTGCGTCGCGAATTGTCCGTGAATTTCTATCAGCAAATCGCCGATTTTTCGCAACAGTCCCGCCGAAACCGATTGGTCGTTGACAAAGGCTTTGCTTTTTCCGTCGGCGGTAACGATGCGGCGCAAAACCAAAGGTTCGCCGCTTTCGTGTTCGATTTCGTGTTCGTCAAGCACTTTGAAAACTTCATGCCCGACGGGCAAAGAAAATTCCGCCGTAACCGAAAGCTGTTTGCATCCTCTTCTGACCAACGCGGCGTCGGAACGCGCCCCCGTCGCCAAAGCCAGAGAATCCAGCAAAATTGATTTTCCCGCGCCCGTTTCACCCGTGAAAACGCACAGGCCGCCTGCAAAATCCAAATCCAGCTTTTCTATTAAAACGACGTCTCTGACGGACAAACGCGACAGCACGGTCAAACCTCTTATTCTTTTTTGGTTTCGTTCAGGGCAAGGTTGGTTTTCTTTTTCATCAGGTTATAGGCTTTTCTGTACCATTTCCCCGACGGATAGTTATAGCCTAAGACGGCGGCGCTTTTTTGCGCTTCTTCGGTCAGCCCCAAAATCAAATACGTTTCCGTTAACCTGTACAAAGCTTCCTGAACGTGATCCGTCGTCTGGTATTCTTTGACCACGCGGATAAACCGGTTCATGGCGGCCAAATGCATTCCCTGACGCAGATAAAAACGTCCGACAGACATTTCTTTTCCCGCCAGATGGTCGTTTGCCAATTCGATTTTGACGGCGGCGTCCTTTGCATAGTCGGTCAAAGGAAAGCGCGTAACAACCTGTTGCAAAGCTTCCAACGCGGCGACGGTCATCTTTTGGTCTCTGCGGACGTCGGAAATTTGGTCGTAATAGCACAGAGCTTTTAAATAATACGCATAAGCGGCGTACGTATTGCCGGGATAAAGCTGAATAAAGCGATCCAAAACGACGATGGCGTCATCGTATTCTTTTTTGACGTAATAAGTGAACGCCAACATGATTTGCGCGCGGGGCGCCCATCTGGAATAGGGGTAATAGCGTTCGATGGCGTCGAATTCGTTTCCCGCTTTGGTGTATTCTTTGTTTTTAATCAGCAAATCCAATGCGCGGTTATACAAAATTTCGGGCGGAGTGGTTTCGGGATTGGGCGGTTCGGGCAAAGCGCACGCGCCGAAAACAGCCGGCACGGACAAGCAAAGCAATATGCGGGCGCGTTGCAAAAAGGTCATTTTAAGGTCCTGTCGAAAAGAAAACCGTTCTTTGTTATAGCGTTTTCACAAGGGGGAACGCAACTTTTTAAAAAGGAAGAATCGTTAAAAATTATAATTGACCAAACACGTTTTGGACTGCATATAAGATCGCCACGGTTCGGCGGCGGAGCTTCCGCCGTTTCTGCGATTTCCGAACATTGCGACCAAATCATATCCGACCGATCCCGCATTGACGGTGGCGACGTTGGATTTTACGCCGCGGATGGATGAAAAATATCCTGTTTCCTTGACATTGTTTGAAAAGATACAGGAAATCAAGGATTGAGGGACTTCATTAATTTTTTCGACGGCGTCGTGCAGATTGTCATATTTCATGACAAACAAAACCGGCGCCAGCAGTTCCGTTTTAACGATTTCTGTTTGTTCGGGCATTTCCGCGACGGCGGGGTGGACGTAATAGGCATTATCGTAATTGCCGATCATCAGCCTGTTTCCGCCGAATATTTTTCCGCCTTCGTTTTGAGCCTGATCCAACGCCAAGCGCATATTATTATATGCTTCTTTATCGATCAGGGGACCGATTTGCGTTTGTCGTTCAAAGGGGGAATTCACATAGATCAGGTTTAATGAATTTTTTAAACGTTCCATGACGGTGTCATAAACGTCTGTGTGGCAGAACAGGCGTTGCAAAGACGTGCAACGTTGTCCGCAATCGACGATCGTGCTTTTGACCAGATGGCGAACGGCCAGATCGATGTCGGCTTCGGGCGTAATGATGGCAGAGTTATTGCCGCCCAAAGCAACCAAAGAGCGTCCCATTCTCATTCCCGTTTTTCCGACCATGGTTCGAGCCATGGCGGGAGACCCCGTCGCGCACAACAGGGCGATTTTCGGATTATCGGCAAGGATGGTTGCTTCTTCATGTCCGCACACGACGAACTGGCTGAGGTATTCCGGGCAATCGGCGCCGATTTTTGCCATGGCGCGCCGCAACAGGGAATTTGCGGCAAAAGCGGTCAGGACGGTTTTTCTGGACGGGCGCCAAATGACCGAATTGCCGCAAGCCAAAGCCAGCATGGCATGCATTGTCCATACGCGCAAAGGCAGGTTAAACGACGTAATGATGGCGACGGGGCCGATCGGCAGCCACGTTTCCAACAAAGACAGATTGCTCGTTTCCGTAGGAGCCGACACGCCGGTCAGGCGTTGAGGCAGTCCTGAAACATAGCTGCAGACATCAACGGATTTTCTGATTTCAATTAAAGCGTCGTCGTAAATTTTTCCTGTTTCTATAACGATCAGTCCTGCCAAATCGGCGGCGTGATTTTTTAATTCTTCGGCGAACGCGCGGATCAGGGCGGCGCGGTCATGAGGAGAGACGAACTTCCATTCTTCAAAGGCGTGAGCGGAACGTTCGACGGCTTTTTCGACCTGAGCGGAATCATTGAACGGAAAGGAAGCGATTTCCTTTCCGTTCACGGGAGAATAATCAACGCAATTGCCGCCGTTGATATAATCGGCATCCAATTCCAAACGGTTAATGATTTCGGCAATGCGCAAATGCATAAGGCTTGTTACTCTAAGAAGATCGGACGGATGGGCATACCTTCGGCCAAAGTTTCTTCTTTGGTAATTTCGATAAAGCCGTCTTTTTTAACGTCCAGCTCGGCGCGATAGACGGAATCGCCGTACAGCATGATGACGTCCAGCTTAAATCCGTCGGGCGTTTCTTCGACCTTTGCGGGGCGGATCAGGCGCGTTACGGTTTTGCGCTGTTCGGGGGTCGGCGTGTTGGTAAAGGTTTCGTCATCGACTTTTTCGACCAAACGCAGGGAACCCTGTTCCGTTTGAACGGCGCCCAGAACAAAAGTGGCGTAAGGAACGACCGTTTCGGCGTTCAACACCAATCCGGCGCGGGCATTGTTTTCAAAAATCGGGTCGCGCGTGCCGTTCAGCTTGACCACATCCCAATTCGGAGCGGAACCTGCGACCAAATATTGCATCGTTACGGGGGGGATGGAAGAAAACGTCGTGGCCTGAACCAATTTAAAATTCTTATAAAAGGGCAGCTCCGCCATTTCGACATGAGAACGGTCTTCGCTGAACAGTTTCAGCGAGCTTTGTTCATTGATTTTTTCAATCAGGCTGGGGACATTTTCATCTTGTACGTCAATCCAGTTATACTGGGCCATAATCATTCTCCGTCATACAATTACACGGGGGGAACCCCCGATACATAAAGGGAATTTTAATCGCCCTTTAAGAGATTGTCCAGAAATCTATTTATTTTCGGCGTTATTTTTTGCCGCTTTTACCAGAAAACCCTCCACGGGATTGCCGTCTTCGGTTCTGAGATCCGCTTGCGTCAATTCAATCAAATCAAAGCCGGCGTCGCCAAGTTTGTGTTCGATTTCAAGGCGATTGTGGGCAAAACGTCCCGTCGGTTGCAAAAGGTATCCCGCTTTGTTTGTTTTTTCAAACGTTGCCAGCATTGTTCCGCCGTTTTTCAATGCGCCTAAAACAGCGCCAACAGCTTCTGAGAGTTCGCCGAAATAACACATGACGTCGGCAAGGACGACTAAATCAAAACTTTCCCGATGATTGTTTAAATACTCGACGATTTCTCCGGTTTCAAGCTCATCGTACAGCCCCGTGTTTCTTGCCGTTTGAACCATTTTTTCGGACAAATCGATGCCGGCAAGAAAACCGGCGTAAGGTTTAAGTATCGCGGCCAACCGTCCCGTGCCGCATCCCGCATCCAATATTCTCAGCCCGCTCCGGCATTCTTTTAAAACGTTTTTTATCAGGTCGGGAACGCGGTAGGACAGGGCGTTCAGAGTTTGGTCAAACGTCGGAGAAAACGCATCAAACAATTCTTTGACATATTCGGGATCGGCGCGGTCGGTTTGTTTTCCGTTCAGAGAATCCGCCAAATGGCGGGCGATCTTGTCGTCGGGATATGCCGATGCCCATTTTTCACAAAGGGCTTTGGCTTCTTCGGGACAGTTTTCGTGGGCATACAAATCATAAAGGGCGCGCGCCAGATTATGGCGCACGGTTTCGTCGTCGGGATTTAAGACCAACGCATTAAAATAAAGCCCGACGGCTTCCTTTAAATCTCCCGCGGCGCGGACGGCCATTGCCAGATTGTTGCAGGTTTGGGCTTGTTTCGGGTTGATTTGGAATGCTTTTCTGTAACATTCCAAGGCTTCTTCATAGCGTTCGCGTTCAAAAAGCAGCGCGCCGAGATTGTTGTAGGCTTCGACGAATTTCGGATCGATTTTGATCGCCGTTTTAAAAGCGGCTTCGGCGTCCCAATGTTTGCCGAGCTTTGTCAGGACGTTTGCGCGGTTGTTATGCGCGTCAGCCATGCGGGGCGATATTTTTAAAGCGGTATCATAAGATGCCAAAGCATCTTCATAACGCTTTAAACATTCCGAAACGATGCCTTTTCCGTTCCAAAAATCCGCGTTTTCTGGGGCATGTTTCAAAGCGCGTTCGTACAGTTCCAAAGCTTTTTCAAACCGGTTTTCCATTCGTTCGCATACGGCCAGCTGGGCGGCGGCTTCGGCATTGTCTTCTTCGGCGTTAAGGGCTTTTTCGAACAGTTCGCGCGCTTCGTTTATTTTACCGTCTTCGCGCCGCATCAGCCCCAGATTGATCAGAGCAGGGGTAAATGCGGCATTAAGCTTTAACGCCTTTTGAAAATAAGTTTCGGCGGTTTCCCTGTCACCCGAAGCCCTGTAAATCAGCCCCATGTTATTATAAGTGTCGGGGTATGAATCGTTTAACTTCAGGACTTCCTTATATTGTTCCAACGCTTCTTTGGGCTTTTTCGCGTCGCACAGCGCCTGAGCCAGCGTAAAACGGTAAGACGCCGCATTCGGATTAAGGCGAACGGCTTTATACAAAAACTCCAACGCGGAATCGGGAGCGTTTTTTTGCAAAGCGATCATTCCGATTAAATACAGCAAATCGGCGTTTTGCGGAGAAATCTCCAGCAGGCTGCGATAGATGTTTTCCGCATCGTCCAACCGTCCCGCCTGATGCAGAGCGACGGCATTTTGAAAAAAGACGTCAAAAGACATTTTCAAGGCTCTTCCGAATGAAAAATTGACTTATACTCTAGTCGAGTCTATGAATAAATACCAGAACGAGTTTTAACCGCAGGCAATACTATGGCAAATCAGGAACAAGATACTGACAACGAACTGCCCGAAAACAGCGCGAAACGCGTGAAACGGGTCAAAGCCGAAACGGCCGTTCCCAAAGACGAATCTTCGGTGGCGTTTTATTTGAACTCTTCTTTGTTCGTTTTTTTCGTCACATCGTGGATGTTCGCGAAATTCCTTGATTCGAACGGCTATCCGCTGGTTTTAAATGACGAGTTGCTTCCCGAAGCCGTTGCCGTTTTCGGCGGATTGTTTGTTTTTTCCTTTTTATGCCTTTTCCTTTTATCGTTTTCGCGCTTTGTTTCCCGCGTGTTTTTAAGCGTGGTCGCGGGGGTGGCGGCGGCTTATCTGTTGGGGTTGTACAGTTCGTATAACATCGGCGAATATTTGGCGTCGTCTTTGGATTTTTTGCCGCGCCGTCAGTTGCATGCATTGGCTTCGGGCGGGAATTTTGCCGTCGGGATTATTGCGGGAATAGCCTTTTTCATTCTTGTGAACATTTTAAGGGGCGGCGCCATGGCATTGTTGTCTTTGCCGGCGTTGTGCGCCTTGTTCGTTATCTTTAACAACAGTGCCGCCGAAAAAATTCCGAACGTTAAGGAAAACAAAGCTTCTATCGCCGCAAACCGGGATGATGCCAAATCCGAAAACGTCGTTTATCTGGTTTTGTCCGACCATGCGGGGTATGCCTATGCTTTGGAAAAATGGCAGCCGAAGTCCGTCGGTAATCCGTCGGCGGACAAGTCGCCTTATTTTATCAATGATTTCTATCAGGCGAATAATTTTACGTTTTTCCCTCACGCATATTCCCTTTTCCAGGATAAATACAGAAGCGTTGCCTCCGTTGTGAACCCGTCGCAGGACAAAATAGGAAACGAAATGTTTTCGCGCGGGACATCCTCTTATTATACGGCATCTGACGAAGCGCGCGTCACGCTTTCGAAAAACGAAACGTTTAAAAAGCTGAAAGATTCAGGCTATAAGCTGAACGTTTATCAATCTTATCCGATTAATTATTGCGACGGCGCCGAAGGCAAACGCATTGACAGATGCGTTACGTATCCCGCACCGATGGGGGCGCTGTATAATGCGGATTTATCCCTGTTCTCAAAGGTATTGTTGCTGACGGGGCATTGGATGGATTCTTTCCCGCCGGGACGGTCGTTCATTGATTACGTCAGGAAAAAGCTTTTGGCACATAAAATCAAAGTCAACGATTTTCCGTTTGTGGGCAATCCGTATGCGCGTTCTTTGGCCGTAGGTCAGGAACAAATGCTGTTGCGTTTGCGCGACGACGTCAAAAATGCCAAAGGAAAGAACGTCTTTTTCGCGCATGTTTCTTTGCCCGGAGAACCGTACGTTTATGACCGCTTTTGCCGTTTGAAAAAAGATCCTCAGCTTTGGCGGTTGAATAAAGCTTACGAAGGCGTTGAAGAACCCAAAGAAGAAGAACGCCGCTGGGATGCGTATAATCAACAGCTGTTTTGCACTTATGCCCAGATTAATGCCGTTTTAAAGGATTGGGAGGCTTCGGGGGACTTAAAGCATACCAAAATCATTATTCACGGTGATAAAGGCGCCAGCATTATGCCTTCGGCAAAAGATTTACTGCTGACGGCAAAGGTGGATCAGGCTTTGGAACGCGTTAAACGCAATTCTTCGACAACCTTTGCCGTTTATTCGCCGAACGCCAAAAAAGGCGAAGTCAAACCGAACCCGTGCGATTTGGGGACTTTGGCAAAGCTGTACCTGTTCGGGGAAAAATCGGAAGCCTGCAAGTTGCCAGATTTGAAAAATTTCGGCGAAGAAGAAAAATCGAAATTGCAAAAATGGCTGACATCGCCGATCGCGGGCATCAATTATACGCCCAAGGAAAAGTATGCCAAAACGTATGCCGATTGGTTGGATATGGGCGGTCAGTCGTCTTTGGCTGCTGCCGAACGCCGCTATAAAGCGATGAAGGGCAGAAAAACGGCAAATGACAAGCTGAATTTCCTTGAACCGCCCGCGGAACGGAAATCGACGGATACGCTGAAAATACAAGGGGAAGATTCCGCGAAACAAGAAGTCGTCGTGCCCGTGCCCGAAGAACAAACGCCTTCTGCGGAACAAACGGCAACGTTACCCGAAATGCCGGGCGAAACCGTGCCTGCCGTAACGGATGATGATACTCAGGAAATCCATGAACCTCAGGCTGAATCCGTCGATGTCATTTTTGAACAAACGCCGTCGGAAGCTCCGAAAAAAATAGAGCTGCCAGAAATCGATCCCGAATTTGCCAAAAGCAAATGGAAACTGGTCGAAGAAGCCGATGCCAAACCCGAGGAAAAAAAACAGCCTCTGCCACAGGACGAAGCGGAAAACAAACAACCCGCAACGAACGAGGTTGTTCCTTTGCCGCAGGAAAACGTTCCCGCTTCCGTTTCGGAAGAAAATAAAACGACGGCTGAAGACGGTAATGCGGCGGGCGATATTGTCGCTTTGCCCGATTTAGGGGCTCATCCCGTTCCGGAAGCGGCTCCCGTTCCCGAGGCGCAAGTATCGGAATTGCCGCCGTTACCCGAAAATTTGCCGATACAAGAACAGATCCTTTCCGTAAAAGAATCGGAAACTTCCGCTCAGCCGAAAGCTCAGGAATTTTCGGTTCAGCAAAACGTTCCCGAAGTCGGTGAGGGCGTCATTGATTTGCCCGATTTGCCGTTGCCGGAAGAAAATGCGGAACCTGAACAAAACAGCAATGTTCAGCCTCAGGAAAAAACGGCGGCGGCAAACGCCGGTGACCAAACGGCAAACGCCGTGCAGCAACCCGCTTCCAAAATTCCTCCCGAGCCTCAGCCGTCTCTTGAAATCCGTTCCGAAAGCTTTGAAGCGGATTTTGATTTCCCCGAACCCGAAATTGAACCGCAACAGGAGGCGGTTTCCGTGACGGAACAAGCCGACGAGGCCGTTCCGGGAACGACACTACAAACGACTTCCGCACCGGCGCAGGATTCTGACGTCGCTCAGACGGAAAGCGTTCCTTTACCCGCGCCTCAACAAACGGCAAACGAAGAAATTGAAGAACTGTTGGAAGAAGACGTAACGTTGGGAATGCCCTCATTGAATTTGGGCGATGAGGCAACGTCCAAAGACGTCAAAGCGACAATTAGCGAAGCCGTAACGGCGACGGATGCGGTTCAGGAACAAAAAACGCTTCAATCGGAACAAGAGCCTGCGGTGACAAAGCCCGCGGATCAGAAATCGGCGGAACAGAAACCTGCAGAGTTAAAACCGACGGAAACGACTTCCGAAACGGTAGCTCAGACGGTTCAGGAAACATCGGAACAGGAATCTGAAAAATCGAACGCTCCGACAAAAGCGACGGCAACGGCACCCGTTGCGGAAAAAGCGTCTCAGTCGCCGACCGCCGAAGCAAAAACAGAAACTTTGCCTGCCGCACAAACGCAAAAACAGGACGAATCTTTGAAACAGGCGCCTGTTGCATCAACACAGCCTGCTGCACAAAAAGCTGATCCTCAAACGGTAAAAGCGCCCGAAAAAGCAAAAGAAAAAGCAAAAGACGTATCGGCGCAAAAAACCGCGACGGCTCAGGAAAAAGCTCAGGAACCTCAAAAGAAACAAGATGCTTCAACAAAGCAGCCTGTTTCGTCTTCCGGGCTTGTTAATAAGGATGATCTCGACATAACAAGGGAAATCGTCACGGAACGCATTTCTCCGGTTACGGGACAGAAGGAAACGTATATTTTCATTGAACGCAAACGCAATCCGAACCGTTTCAGGAAACGTTTCCCCGTTCAAAAGGAATTGAAGGACGATTCTTTGTCGCGTTCTTTGCCGCAAAAGGTCTTGGACGAGGAAGAACAAAAAACAAAGCTGACGAAAGAAGCGCGCCCGCAGGTTCCCGAAAAAACATTGTCAACCGAAACGGCAAATCCTGATTCCATTAAACAAACAAAGCAGGAAAAGACCGTCGCACCGTCAAAGCCTGCAACGCCGAAGCCTGCTTCTCAACCGATACAGGGGCGTGAATTGGGATCGGGCGGTTTGGAACACATTTCTTCGGAAACGAAGGCACCGATTCCTCAAGGACGCGTTTTATAATAATGTTTTAATAAAGCGCTTTTTGTGTTAAACTGAACGGGTCTTAAAAGGAAAGAGAATTAAGGGCTGATCGGATGCCCGCCGCCTTTGTGGGAAAGAAGCGGCAAATTTAAGTATCAAAACTCTTTCAAAGGACTAAACCATGACAGAGAATCAAGCGTTTCAGCGTATTCGGCAAGAGCTGAAGGACAATCGTGTTGTTGTCTTTATGAAAGGGACGCCTGCCAAGCCGCGTTGTGCGTTTTCAGCAGATGCGGCTCAGTGCTTAAAAGCCGGCGGCATTTCATATAAAAGCGTTGACGTCTATTCGGATCCGCAGTTGTTTGACGGCATTCGCCAATATACGCACTATATGCATTTCCCTCAGATGTTTGTTGACGGTCGCTTTGTCGGCGGCAGCGACAGCGTTCACAAGCTGGCAATGAAAAAACAGCTCTGACGAAGGGTTTTCATAAAAAAATAAGCCCTGATTGAAGGGCTTATTTTTTTGATAGAGGTACGTTTTTTCGGTGCGGGTTTTGTTTTCTTCAGGCAAGGAAAACAAAAGTAGAAAGCCTATCTTAATGAACGGATTCTTTTGGGAAAAAGCTATATTCTTTTTTGTAGAATTTTCTTAAGTTGTTAAGAAAAGATTCAAAAGAATACAATTTTGATAATATTTCTTTGTGTTTTTCAATGATTAAATTGTATTCATCTTCATTGTTTAATAAGTTCCTAATATCATTAGGTAGCTTTTCAGCCATTTCTTCATAAGAGGAATAAACATTTTTGAGATTTTTAAAATCGTCGGACGGAAAAAAATCAGGGTTATACACACTGATTCCGATGGATTCGACAGCGAGCGGATCACAGAAATAACCGTCAAGACCTTCACCGAAACTGATAACACAAAAAGCTCTTGAGATCAAATCCAAGTATTTTTTAAAGGTTAAATTTTTTACGGTAATAATTTTAAAGTTTTTTAATTCTTCGCGAATTCTTTTTTCAATTTTTTCTTTATAGCAGTTTTCATCAGGAGAGAAAACGATAATTTTTTCTTTTTGTTTGAATGTTCTGCGCGGAGAATGCTTTTTTTCAATAAAAACGGAAAAGTGATGTAACGGAATCCCAAATTGATCACAAGTATTTTGGTTCGCATAACTGTCGTGAGCAGTAGTTTGCGTAATGTTTTTTGTGAGAAGGAATAAATCTTTAAAAAATTTTCGTTCTGGCATTAAGAGTATATTCTGATTTAAAATATTTATTTGAAGCTTTCTGTTTGGTGCTTTCAGAAAAGATTTTTGTTCTTCGGAAAACCAAGAATAAATAACACCAGAAACGAATTCAGGGATATGTAAAATAATTTCATCAGGATTTGCATAAGCAACAGCTTGGTCAAAACGCCAGATTTTTTCATCATTTTGAAAAAGGCGGTTTTTTACATAGGTTGCTGCCCCTGGAAACGTGCATAATATAGTAGCGGCATCTGGGTTTATAATCCTTGAATACTTACACAGGGAAAATATGGACATTATTCCACCGTTAATTTCTTCCTTTTGAGGGATAAAAAAAACGATTAGCTTTTTGCAATTTTTTAAAGTTTTCTTGTCGTACAAATCTTGTCTGAAATAAACCGACTTCGTTTTTATTTTTTTAGCCAATGCTTTTGTTTTTCTAAAATATCTTCCAAAGATTGACATGATAAGAACTCCCGATATAAAAAGATTTTTTTATTTTGATGTCTTCTAGAACAAGGGGGCTTTTTAGAAAGGATCAGAACACGACCTTTCTTGACATCTGGCGGATCAGGTCAAAGCCGTCCCAGTCCAGACTGAAATCCATTGATTTTCCGACCGGCACCGCGCGGTCTGTCCCTTTGGGGGCGGCAGTCGCGAAAAAGTCGGACAATTCTTCTTTTGTCAGGCCGATATATGTCATTGTTTGGCATTTTTCGGTGCATACGGGGCAAATATCTTTTAATTCGTTTGCATCGTATTCAAAGAAAAAGCCGCTGTTATATTTATAATCGGGCAGGTCGTAAGAAAGCTCTTTTACCGTAATGCGCGTGATTAAATTGTCTTCGGTCGGGATCAGTCGAACGTCTTTTTTTGCGGCGGTACGATAAAAAGCCGCTAACTTTCCGACGGCTTGAACGGGAGCAAGGGTGTATTTTTCTTTTGCCAGCGCATGAATGTTGTCCCAAAAAAGTTTTTTGGCTTTTTCTTTTTCCCGTCCCATCCAGATAATAATGCGTGGCGACGTGCAGGCGTTTTGGTCGCTGAAAAACGTGTCGTTGTAAAAATCTTGTGCCGTTCGGGCTTTGTTTTCGATTTTCAGATATTCGTCGGCATTGATGACCAAAATCGAATGGCGGTCGGCAAACGTGATTTCCGTCGCGCGCGGTTTTAACGGCGATCGGCGCATTTCCGAAATCGTCATATCTCCGCCCCAAACGATGCGCACGTCGCAAATCGCGGACAACATATCCGAAACGGCTTTGTCGGGCGCATATTTGACCATACAGACATAAGGGGCAAGAAAACGGAATTCACCGTTCAACAATTCGTTGACGGCATTGCAAATGACATTGACCTGTTCAAAATCTTTGGCGGGCAGACGGACGATATTGGCGTTTCCCGCTAACAGTCCGGCGGCAAAGCTGAACGCGAAATTGACGGGAACGTTGGACGGTGTTGAATGAAAGGCAATGCCTCTGCCCAGCCTGTGATTTAAATCGTCGTATTTTTCTTTTTCTTTCAGTAACGCGGATTTCCGGCACCAAAAAGCAAAAGTCGCCACATCCGACCATGCTTTTCCCGTTTTAAGCAAAAGCGCGGACAGGGCGTTCAAAAAAGAAACCGCATCGTTGCTAAACGGCGGCAACGCTTTTAATTCGGACATGGCGGCAAGAATATCCGCGTTTCCGACAATGAATTGTTCAGAATTTAACGGCATAGGTATCGCTGCATCCTCTGATTTCTGCATTTTTTAAACGTCCGAAAATTTTAAAGTATTTTCCTTTTCTGCCGCAGGGACAGTCGTCTTCGCCCAAGACGGCGCCTTCGTCTTCGGTCAGCAAAGAATGTCCGGGGTAAGATTCCGGCAACAAAGAAACGACTTGAATGATGCCTTTTTCGCCGTTTTCAGCCAACGAAAAATCATGTGCGCGCCTGACGGCAACGTCCGAAAAAACAGACGCATGCAAATGTCCGCATTCGCACTGCATATAAATGCAACCCGTTTGTTCAACCATGCCGTAATAATCATGAATGTCCGACAATCCGCAAACATCTGTCAGCCTTTTTTGGAATTCTGCGGCGCTGACGGCTTCTTGGATCAGTTTCTTCCATCCGCCGCCGTGAATGAGGATACCGTTTGACAAATCGATTTTAACGTTGCTTTTCAACAGTTCTTTGTAAAAATGCTGCCACACCATAAACGTAAAACCGAACAACAGTATTTTTTGCCCCTGATGCCGCTCCAAGAAAGCCCGTACGGCGTCAAAATCGATTTGCATATCGTCGTTTAAAGCATAAGTTCTGTCCGCGCCAAAGATGGAAAACCCTAAAATTCCGGCACCTCTGGCAGAGAACATGGCTCTGTTTTTTATGACGGATGGGCTGTCGATAATCAGCATCGGCAGGCGAGCGGCACCCGTAAATTCGGAAACGATTTTTACCAAAGTTTTTTGCTGATTTGCCGCGGTCGTTTTATCCAAACAGATTTTGGATACGGCTTGCCCCGTCGTTCCGGAAGACGTCATCGTTTTAAATATTTCTTCGTCGGGGATGCTTTTCAGATCAAGCTCTTTGAACAAAGAAACGGGCAGGAAAGGCAAATCCGTCCAATCGCGGACTTCATTGAAATCAAAGCCTTTTCCGTTCAGCATATTTCTGTACAGCGGGCACGCATCATAATGTTTGTGTGTCAGGCGCAGCAGAGCATCCGTCAAAAAGCGTTTTTTTTCTTCTTTGTTCACGCCGAAGGGCGGCAAAGACAGAGCCGTTTCAAAATCACTCATTGATTTTCTCCAACGCGGCGTAAAGAGTTTTTCCCGCCTCGTTTTTGGGGATTTTTTCCAAGTACGAGACGCGGAATGCCGTCGGGTTTAAACGGCTTTTTTCGGCGATAAAGGCTTTAACGTCTTTGATATCGTCTTCATTTGTTACGAAAATATCCATACGGTCGTCCCGCCCCGTGCAAGCGCAATCCAAACCGTTGAAATGCGATTTGATCAGCCGTTCGGTTTCATCCAGATTGACGCGATTGCCAAAGATTTTAAGGAATCTTTTTTTGCGTCCGACGATATAGAAAAATCCGTCATCGTCGAATTTAGCCATATCTCCCGTAACCAGCCGTCCGTTTCGTTCGTCGCCTTTGATTAAATCTTCGCCTTTTTCGGCATAGCCGAGCGTGACGTTATCGCCTTCATAGACCAGTTCTCCGACGGTATCGGGAGCTGTGATTTCATTTTCTTGCGTATCGATCAGCGTAAATTTTCCGCCCGGAATGGCAATTCCCATAGAGCCCGCTTTTTCCAAAGAATTTTGCGCGGGCAGCCAACCCATTCGCGCCGTTGCTTCGGTTTGTCCGTACATGACGACAAATTTTCGCCCGCTTTGAGCGGCGTATTCGGCGAATTTTTTATGCAATTCGGGGGACAGCTTTCCTCCGGCCTGCGTCATGGTACGCAATGTCGGAACGTCTCTGCGGAAGAATCTCAGCTTGTCCAAGATTTCATAAGTATAAGGAACGCCGCCGAACGATGTTGCGCCGAATTTATCGAACTGTTCCCAAAATTCGCGTTGCATCAAAGTCTTTGACGTTAAAATGACGGCGGCTCCGGCATCCAGATGCGTATTGACGATGGACAGCCCGTAAGTATAGTTCATCGGCAAAGTCGTAATGGCGCGTTCCGTATCGTCGATATTCAGGTACTCAACGATGGAAGCGGTGTTTGCTTCGATATTTTTATAGCTTTGGCGAACCAGCTTTGGCGACCCCGTAGACCCTGACGTTGTCAACAGCAAAGCCAAATCGTCGTGCAAAGGAAAAGGCGCGTCTTCGTTTAAAGAAACCAAAGAGTACCCGTAAGCTTCAAAGACAGGTTTTTCGTTGAAACGCTCTGCCGTTTGAGCGGGTGCCCAAATATATTGAGGACGATACAGGCGTAAGAAGTTATCCAACAATTCCGTATCGATATGAGCGTCCAGCATTAAAGGGACGACTTTATTTTTTAGAAACGAAACGTAGCCTGCCATAGAAGCGTAAGTATTCGAGCACAGACAAAACACCAACGTTCTGGGGGGCAAATATTGTTTCATTTCGTCGCAAAAAGCCGACAGGGAGGAATAAGTAAATTCCTCTCCGTCTTCGGTAATCGCGCAGATTTTGTTCGGGTAACGGTTAAAATTCCACATTGTACTTTTGGCTCAGGATTTCTTTTCCTTTTTCGAAAGAGCTGAAATCGATGATATCGTCGGTTTCCATCATGATATCGAACGCTTCTTCCAAAGCGGCGATCAGCCCCATGTGTCCGACGGAATCCCAAGCTTCGATGCTTTGGTATTTCAAGTTGGGGACATCGGCTTCGGGGACGTCAAAGGCTTCGACGAAGGCTTTGATATATTTTTCGTTATTGGTCATGATTTAATCTCCTGGTTCAGTTACATAGGTTACAGATTTTTATAGGCTTCGGTAATTTTTTCAGCGATTTGAGGAGCCGTCAAACCGCTGTTTTCAAGCAGACGCGGATATTCGTCGGCATGAATATAAGTATCTTCGGCGCCGATGATGCAAAGCGGGGGCGTTTTTTTCGTGCGCGTTGCCAATATTTCAGCAACGGCGCCGCCCAGTCCGCCGATAACCGATCCTTCTTCGACTGTAACGATCAATTTTGCCTGACAGGCTTCTTTGATCGCTTCAACGTCCAAAGGTTTAATGGTATGCATATCGACGACTTTTGCTTCGATACCGCGTTCGGAAAGGATTTCCGCGGCTTTTAACGATTGGTAGACCATGGTTCCCGTTGCAAAGATCGTGATGTCTTTGCCTTCTTTAAGGGATATGGACTTTCCGATTTCGAAATCGAAATCCTCGGAGTAGACAATCGGATTATGCGTAGCCCCGGTCAGTCGAACATAAACCGGCAAATCCGAATTTGCCAAAGACATGATCATTTTGACCGTTTCGGTGCAATCGGCAGGCGAGAGAACCGTCAAATTCGGAATAGAGCGCATAATGGCAATATCATTGATGCAGTGATGGGTAGCTCCGTATTCGCCTTGAGAAAAACCTGCGGACAACCCTAAAATTTTAACGCCCAGCTTCATATACCCTAACGTTACGCGGACTTGATCCGTGCAACGCATGGACATAAAGGGCGCCTGAGCGGTTACGAAAGGATTGAAGCCTTCTTTTGCCAATCCTCCGGCGACGGTAATCATATTTTGTTCAGATATGCCGGCATTGAAAAAACGGTCGGGATACGCATTTTTAAAACGCATCAAGCCAGAGTACGTTCCTTGATCGGCTGTCATGAAGATACTTTTTTCGTTTTCTTTTGCTACTTCAAGTGCGGCGATTCCGATGCAACCGTTTGCTCCGGTTAAAGACCAAGTTTTGATATTGATGGGGGAATATTTAATCATTGGTTTTCCTCCTGTTCCGCCATGGCTTGTTCATACTGTTCTTTGCTAAGTTTTCCGACGTGCCACTTAGGAACATTTTCAATAAAAGAAACGCCTTTGCCTTTAACAGTATTAGCGATGACGGCATACGGTCTTTCATGTTTTTCTTTCAGGGCTTCGTACAAAGCCGCAACATCGTGTCCGTCAACGGTTTTCGTGTCCCAACCAAAGCTTTTCCATTTAGCTTCCATGTCTTCCATAGAAATGATTTCGGTTGTTTTATCATCGCATTGCAATCCGTTTTTGTCTACGACGACAGTTATGTTATCCAATCGCAACTGAGGTGCGGCTAAAGCGCTTTCCCATATGGCGCCTTCGTTACATTCTCCGTCGCCCAATACGACGAAGACACGGGAGGAAAGGTTGCCTTTCATTTTTAACGCCCAAGCCGTTCCGATGCCGAGCCCGAGCCCTTGAGCCAAAGATCCGCTTGAAAATTCAATTCCGTGAGCGGGATTAATCGTCGGATGAACGCTTAACCAAGAACCGGTTTTTTTGTAAGAAAAGAGTTCTTCTTCGGAAATCAGACCGATTTGTTTAAAGACGGCGTACAAAGCCATAGCGCCGTGTCCTTTGCTTAAGATGAAGCGGTCTCTGTCTTCTTTTGTCGGATTTTTGGGATCAACGTTTAAGATTCCCAAATAAAGAACGGATAATATTTCCGGCAAGGAAAGGGCTCCGCCGATATGAGCGCCGATTCCGCCGACGTTATAAGTCATTTGGATAATGTCTTTGCGCATATTTTGCGCAGAAAGGCGAAATGCGGCAAATTTTTCGTCGTTTGTCATAAAAGGCCTCCGTCGATGCGAATGATTTGTCCGTTAATAAAAGAAGCTTCGTCAGAAGCCAAAAAAACGGCAGCGTTAGCAGCATCTTGTGCTGTTCCGATACGTCCCAGAACAGTGTGCTGTTCAAAATATTCTATCTCTTTCGAGCTCATTTCCTCTTTTTTCCCGGTATCCATCAGACTTAAAGCCAGAGCATTTACCCGAATACCGTAGCGTCCGCATTCGGCAGACAGATTTTTTGTCCATGAAATTAACGCGGCTTTTGATGCGGCATACGCGATTTGCCCTTCGTAAGTAATCAGTCCGCCGATAGATGCGATATTGATAATACTTCCCGATTTTTGGCGCATCATTATGCGTAAAATAAGCTGTGTTAATTCCAGCTGTGCAAAGAAATTAATGTCAAAGATTTCTTTAAATTTAGAAACCGGTGTTTGCATAAACATTCCCGAATACAAGATCCCTGCGGAATTAATAAGGATATCTACGGGAGTTTTTTTCAAAAACAAATCTTTAATGACAGACTTCATTGTATTCGTGTCCGTCATATCAAAAAATACGGGAGTGACAGAAACTCCGTGTTTCGTCGAAAGGTCAGAACACATATCCTTAAATTCGGAGGTCTCTTGCCTGGCGTGAGCAATGACGTTTGCCCCGCGCTTGGCAAATTCTTCCAAGAAGGCTTTGCCTAAACCGCGATTGGTTCCGGTAATGAAAACATTTTTTCCTTTCATGCGTTTTCCTTTTAAGACGGCATAAATTTAGCCATAACGGCAGGCATTACCATTTGAAATTCTGCTTTGCAAGTCAGGATCTTTTTGTCGTTTTTTATCAGGAAGGCCTTTCCTTCCGCTTTTGCCAGCCCGCGCCTGAAAGATTTTATTTCTGTTTCCATGAACAAACGGTCATTTGGGCGAACACCGTTTAGCAAGTCAACATTAATGAATTTTGAGGCGTATATGATATCAAGATCAGGATCGTTCAGCGCATGCATGCACAACAATCCTGTTTGCATAATGCATTCCAGCTGAAATGCTCCCGGAACGATGGGATCGTTTGGAAAATGACATTCAAAAAACCATTCATTTTCGGGGAAATCTCTGTATCCTTTTCCTGACTGACCCGGAATAATCTCGGCATGGTCAACGAAAACAAAGGGAGGAGTCATCCTTAAATAATTCAGGATGTCCTTTTTTTCCAAAATTATCGGAGACGAGAGATTCGTTTCTGTCATGGAAGTTTCTCCTTTTCAACAGGCAAAAATGCATTGATAAGCTCAGGGACAATTATTTGGAAAGAACCTTGACAGGCGAGTTCGTTTTTATTCGTTTTAAAAGAAAAAACGCTGGCTTCACCTTGAATTTTTACAAGTCCGCGTCTATTACTTAAAATTTCTGTTTGAATGTTTAGGTAATTTCCAGGTTCGACGTTTTTAAAAAAGGAGAAATCTTTAAAATTTCTCATGTAAAAGGATAAAGCCTGACTTTCAAACGAAGAAGCAACAGCCAGCGAAGCTGTTTGGGTTAAGGTTTCAACTAAAAAAATTTCCGGAACGACAGGTCTGTCCGTGTAATGGCACTTAAAGAACCATTCATTATGCGTGAATAGTTTTATCCCTTTTGCAGAAACTCCGGGAACGACCTCGGCATAATCGACGAAAATATACGGAGCCGTGTTTTTTAAGTATTTATTTATATTGGAAGAATCTATTATCAGAGGCATTTCTTAAACCTCGTTTTTGAAATAGCGGATCCAATATTCGACTTTTTCCTTTCTTGTCGGAATGTTTTGCGGTGTTTGAAAAATTGCCATACCGCCATTGTACAAGCCGTTCGTATTGACGATACAGCTTCCCCAAGATAATCCGACACCGAACGTACACATTAAAACACGCTTCATTTCGGACTTTAAGCAATCCAGCAATACGCTTAATACGGCGACAGTTGAACAATTTGCATATTTTTCAAAAGGCGTTGCAGGCGTTTTTTCGGCGGGAAGGTTCGCGTGTTTGCGAATGGTATTCACGATCTGCTTGTTTGCCTGGTGTATGGCAAACAGGTCAATGTCATCTTTTGTTAAACCGGCATACTCCAATATTTCAGAAATGCTTTTCGGACCGATTTCCATGGCGAAATTAAAGACGTCCATTCCGCGCATAACATCATCCCACGGATGCCAAACATTTCCGGCAGCATCGGTTACTTCTATGTCGGCGATGTCCTTTCGGATCGGCAGGCGGGCGGCTCCTGCAGGGATAATCAGTTTATCCCATTCTTTGCCGCGCGTCCCTGTCAGAAAATAAGCAGGGTTTTCCTGTTCGGAATATTCCAATAACGTCGCCGTACCGATATCGGACAGAAGCATAGATGTTATTCTGTTCCGTACATCATTCCGCATACTGGGCATTTCTCCGCCTAAAAGCAGAAGCTTTTTTACGGCACCAGCTTCAATCAAAGAATGTGCCGTTAATAACGCATTCGCCGTAGACGTGCAACCGCCGTTCATGTCAATACAGACGCAATGTTCGCTTAAGCAGAGTTTTCCTTGCAATAAACAAGAAGTTGTCGGAAGCGTATAGTCTGGCGTCGTTGAATAAAAGATCAACGCATCAATTTCGTCTGTATTGATGTTCATTTCTTTGAACAAGAGACGGGCGGCTTCTTCGCATAAATCTGCTGTTGTTACTCCCTCGTCAACGACATGGCGCGTTCCCAATCCCAGAATTTTTTTGTTGCGAGCCAGTTTTTTCGGGTCGTTGTCATAATATTGGATTTCATCGTCAATATTGATGACGCGTTCGGGGACGACGCCTTTTATTCCGGTTATTTTAACGTGGTTGAAACGGCACAGCCCCATTTATATTTCTCCGACTTTTAATGCCGGATTTCCCAGCATATAGCAGTTATGACGACATCCTTTATAAACAGCCGACAGCGGAGCGACTTTATTATTATTTCCGATTTTTGCATGCGGCAATATAACGGCATTCGTGCCGATGATATTGTCGTTGCCGATTTTTACGGCTCCGAGTACGGAAGAACGGGGACCAAAGAAATTGAAATCTCCGATTTCCGTATCGTGGCCGACAATGACATTGCTGTTAAAAACGTTTCCGTTTCCGATCGTCAGATTAACGCTACCAAAAAAGGGAGGAACGAAAATATTTGCCTCGCCGCAACAGACACTCGGATCAAGCGGGGTACAAATAATATTAAGGAAACGTACATCGCGTTTTTTTAAATCGTTATAGATTTTGCGCCTGAGTTCCGGATAACCCGCTCCGATAACGGCATATTCGTCATCTTTAAAGACATGGTCGCTTTCTTCGCCCAAGTAGAATTTCTGCAAGTGTTTATAGTCGACTGTATGTCCGTACCCGCCGTGCCCTAAAAAGCCGCCGAATTCAACGGAAGGATCGTAAGATTTCATTACGGACAGGTGGTTATAACATTCACGGGCGAAGCCGTCACCGCCGACGATAAACACTTTTTTCATGCTAATAGGTTCCGCAATCTAAAATATAGTTTTGCCCCGTAATCCACTCCGCTTTGTCGGATAACAGGAACACAATCAGGTTCGCCGCATCCGAAACTTTCCCAAAGCCGAAGGGATACTTGCTTAACGAAGTTTCCAGATAGTCGTTATTAGAAGCATCGTTAAGCATCGGTGTTTGAATAAGCGAAGGCGATATGGAATTAACTCGAACCCCTTGAACGGCGGTTTCTCGGGCGATTGTCTTGAGTGACGCTGCCAAAGCGGCTTTTGCTCCGGAATAAGCGGTCATTCCTTTTTCACAGACAATTCCTCCGATTGAAGAGATGGCGACGATTGCAGAACCTTTTCCATTGTTGTTACGACGGTCAACAAAGCCCTTGGTCATAAAAATCGGAGAAAAATAGTCAATGTCGAACATTCTTTTAAGAGAGCTTAAATCCACAGCCTGTAAAGGTTCGGTCGCAGAAATGCCTGCGCATAACGCCATTCCTTGGAATTTGCCGTACTTGTTCTTCAGCTCTTTAACGTATAAAGGCAGATTTTCAATGTCTTCCGTTAAATCCTTCGCTTCGGTAAAAACGGCATCGGGATATTTCGCTTTGGCTTTCATCGCATCCAAACGCTCCTGATTGCGTCCGATGCCGATGACGGTTGCTCCCAGCTCGTTTAATAACAGAGCAACGCCTTCGCCGATACCCGAAGACGCCCCCGTTACGATAAAACGTTGTTCCCGATCAAAAGATATCATTCTTCAATCTTTCCTTCGGCTTTGTCCATCAGTTCTTTTACCGTGTGCAAAGACTTCATGTCCGTCAAAGACAATTTTACACCGAATGCCTTGTCATAAAACGCCATGACAGCCATCTTTGACAAAGAATCCCATTCTTCGTAATCGTCCAATACATCCGTTTCGCATACAGGATCGTCGCGCTGCAATACGTCCTGCAATTCGGCTAAGTATTCGGCTTTTTTCATAACATACACTCCTTATTATGATGTTTCCTGGATTTTCTTTTTCCAATATTCAATCAGCTCCTGCCGCGTCGGATGGTCGGCAGGTTTGACATAGGTCTTTACCCCAGTGCAAGAGGTCTTGTCCAATTTCAAAACAACGGTTCCCGTAACCAATCCGTTGCCGAACCCGGAACAAACGTAAGGCTTGTCCGAAAAAGAATTCGTTTCGGAATACAGTCCTGCCAAAGTCGTCGGTATGGAACACATCGTACTGTTTCCATAAGTTTCAAAAGCCGCATACGGAGCCTTTTCTTCGGGGAACCCCGCAGCAGCCGCCACCGTTTGAACGATTTGTTTGTTTGCCTGATGCAAACATAAGCAAGCGGTGTCTTTTTCTTCCACTTTTGCAAACTCCATCGTTTTACGGATGTTTTCGGGAACGGCATTCATCGTAAAATCAAAAACGGCAAGACCGTTGAGATAACCGTTGACCAATTTTGTTTTGTATCCGCGCGGCGTATCGATGTGTTCCGTCAATACGGCATTGTATTCGTCACTCATCGGCTTTCGGTAATCAAATGTCAGGCGGGCGGCTCCGGCAGGCGTAAGGATGGCTTCCACGCCGTCACTGTAAGTTTCAATGCCGAAGGATGACGTGACTTCGTCGGGCGAATATTCCAAAAGTGTCGCACTTCCGCCGTCGCCGAAAATAGGCGCAACGTTTCTGTCGGCAACATCAATCTTTTTGGTCGGCGTGTCGCCGTTTAACAATAAAACGCGTTTATGAATCCCGCTTTCAATCATTTGTGAGGCAATCCATAAACCGTAAACCCATCCGACACATCCCTGTACGGCTTCCGTTGCGGTGCATGAACGCGAAAGCCTTAAACGGCGGTGAATGTCATAAGTCGTACCGACCCCGCGATAATCAGGTTTTTGAACTACAAAAATCAGAGCATCTACGGTTGAACGGTCAATGTTTTTAAGCGAAAACAAATTTTCCGCCGCGGCAACGGCCAAATCCGAAGCGGTTACGTCTTCATCACTGATACGGCGTTTGTAAAAACCGACCATTTTTCTCATGCGATCGATTTTCTTGACGCTGTTGCCGTAATATTCGGCTTCGTCATAGATGTTGATTTCCTTTTCGGGGACAACGACGCTTAGTGCCGTAATCGCCACATGTTTAAATGATGCAAAACTCATACGATTTCTCCGCATATCCGGATGATGTCGTTCTCATGCAATCCGACAAACAAAGGCAGACAGGCAATCCGTTTTGAAATATCTTCCGACATGGGGCAGGTTTCCGCATTTTCCAGGTAAGGCAACCCGTTCAGGCTGGGATAAAAATACCGGCGCGGGTATACACCGATCTTTTCCAATCGCGCGAATGCCGAAAGCAGTTCTTTTTCGCTTTCAAAAATGACGGGATAATAAGCGTAATTGTATTCTAAATCTTTTTGTTTTTTCGGACGGCGGATTTTGCCGTTCAGCTGATCATCATACATTTCGCAAATCCGTTTTCTTTCTGCCAAAATTTCTTTTAAGTGAGCAAAAACCGCCAATCCCATCGCCGCATGAAATTCCGATTGCTTGCCGTTGATGCCCAAACGGAAATGTTCGTCTCCCAAATGTCCGAAACGCTTAATTAAATTTAACGCTTTGTCTTCGGCTGCGTTTTTAACGATAATCGCGCCGCCTTCCACGGTATGAAACAGCTTTGTCGCATGAAATGACAACGTTGACGCATCGCCGTAAGAAGCCAATGCCTTGCCCTTATAAACCGAACCGAAAGTATGAGCGGCATCATAAATGACTTTCAAATTATGTTTTTCGGCGATTTTTTGAATTTTTTCAACGTCACAGGCATATCCGAAAACATGAACGGGCATGATGGCTTTTGTATTCGGCGTAATCAGGCCTTCGATTTTTTCGGGGTCAATCGTAAAATTATCCGTTTCGATGTCGGCGAAAACAGGCGTGCAACGTTCCCATAAAATGCTTGAAACCGTGGCAACGTAAGTGAACGGAGTCGTAATAATTTCGCCCCCGTCAATATCCAAAGCCTTTAACACCAGCTGTAAAGCAATCGTTCCGTTCGTTACGTAATGGAGATAAGGAGCGTTTAAAAACGGTTTAAGCGTTTTTTCCAGCTCATTGACCAAGGGACCTTGGTTCGTTAGGATTTTGTTTTCGTATATTTTTGAAAAGTAAGAAAACAGTTCGTCTTTTGGCGGCATATACGGCCGTGTAACGTAAACTTTTTCCATTTAAGAGTCGCCCTTGTTTCAAAACAGGAAATCTGTTTCCTTATTTATACCAAAAAACAGGAAACAAATTTCCTGTTTCTGTTTAGAAGCTAAAACAAGCTTATATGAAAATCAAGTCATATTTATACAATCAAACGGATATGTCAGACTCTACTTTATACGGTTTAAGTTTTTTTAAAACAAACAGGCGCAGAGCCGATGACAGGTTCCCGTTTCGTGAATTGTCTATGTCGGCGACAAGCGCGGCAACGGATATATTCTCTTCTCTCGCCAGACGTTTGATTTCTTCCCAAAATTCCGGTTCTAAAGAAATACTGGTTCGGTGGCCTGAAATCATGACGGAATATTTTTTTACGCTCATTTTATATAGACTTCTTCCGCAAAGCAGAGATTAAGCGTTTCCTTCATCTTCCAGCAACATTCCCAACAACATGTCAATGTCGGTTTCGTCGTCATCGACGCCCAATTCTTCCATTAAGCGCCCGACAACCGTTCTGGCAAATGATTCCTGAATATCGGGATTGCCGCCCCTGTATCCGATTTCCTGAATCAAGCCGACGGCAATTTTCGCCGCGGGAAACATTGTGTCGGGCAGGTTCGCCTGTCTGTATAAAGCGGGCAATCCCAACAGACCTTTGTCGTAAATCAGTTTGCGGATGTTTTCAATGGGGATGTTCGTTAAAAAAGACACGGCATTTTCAAAAAAAGGCATTTCCCCTACGCACAGAGCTCGTAAAATCAAAGTCGGCGTTAATTTGTTTTTTTCGGCTAAGCCGTATATGACGGCGCGAATTTCTTCGTCCGAGCTGGTGCTGCTGACGCTGATCATGGCTTTTTCGTATGAAATTTTAATGATGTTTTTTAGTTTTCCCGGATCAACGCGGTGTTTGGATACGATATATTTTTGCAACCCTTCGCCGGCATGTTCCAAAACGCGAACCACGACGGATTCGGGAACGGATTTGCGGTCGGCAATGCTTTTTTGAATGTTTTCGCTTTTTGCAAAGCGATCGACAACGGTGTGAAACGATTGCTCGGAAATTCGAGCACCTTCGTTCTTGACCAAAGTTTGAACGGCCGTTTCATGACCGTGCGCTGCAATCGCCGAAGCAACGTCTTCTTCGACGATGGCTCGCGAAGCAACAGCCGTTTGGCGGGTTTCGTTCCCCGCTTTGACAATTTCGATTAAGTCTTGGCTGTTCAACGCTTTGGAATATTGCAACACGGGCGCGGCAACGGCATCCGATGCGTCCGTCGCCAAAGTCTTGGCAACGTCATGCGGCAAATCTTCGCTGACAGCCAAATTTACCGACAGCGTTTGTCGGATTTGTTCTTCTATGTCTTTCGCGGCAATTCTGAATATTTCTTCCGCAATGCGCTGTTCTTTTTCCATAAAATCTTTTCTGGCGTACATGACGGCTAATTTTTTTATTGTATCGTTTCGGACGTTTGCGGAATGGTCAGCCATCAACCTTTGAATGTCTTCTTCGGACAAAGCTTGTTCTTTTTTTAAAATATTCATCATTTCGCCCCTCCTGTTTTTTAAGGGAACTATCGGATAAAAAAGGATTTATAAAACTTAAGTATAATAACTGAAAAGGATTCTCGGATAAAGAGCTTTTTATTACCAATGCGCGAATTTTGCTTTAAAAGCGGCTGTAAAAATCGTTTCCTTTGTCATCAATGATGATAAAAGCGGGAAAATCTTTGACCGATATTTTCCAAACGGCTTCCATGCCCAAATCGGGATAATCGATGCATTCGCATGATGTTATGTGCTGGGCGGAAGTTTGAGCGGCTGCTCCGCCGACGGCGCCCAGATAAAATCCGCCGTATTTTTGGCATGCCCTTACGACGTCTTTTGAACGGTTTCCTTTGGCCAGCATAATCAGAGACGCTCCGTTTTTCTGCAAAAGTTCCGTATAAGAATCCATCCTTCCGGCTGTCGTCGGTCCCAGCGAACCGCAGGCGAACTCTTCTGGCTTTTTGGCGGGGCCCGCGTAAAAGACGGGGTGCTTTTTTAAGTAATCGGGTAACGGTTTTCCGCTTTGCAATAACTCTCTGAATCTGGCGTGAGCGATGTCGCGCGCAACGATAAGCGTTCCGTTTAAGCTCAGGCGGGTGCCGATTTTTAATCCCGACAAAATCTTCAAAGTTTCCGATATCGGTCGGTCAAGGTCGATACGGACGCTTTCCCGAGAAAGGGCGGAAGTCTTAACGTCGGGCAGGTATTTTGCGGGATCGGTTTCCAGTTGTTCCAAAAAGACGCCTTCGGAAGAAATACGAGCCAGAATATTTCTGTCGGCGCAACAGGCCACGCCGATGCCGACGGGCAGGGAGGCTCCGTGCCGTGCCAAGCGGAACACGCGGGCGCCCAAGCAAAAATGCCGCCCGCCGAATTGTGCGCCGATGCCGCTTTCTTTGGCGATTTCAAGAAGCTTGTCTTCCGCTTCGACATCTCTGTATCCGATTGTCGAACGGGGCATTTCGTCCAAAGCGCAGGCGGAACCCAGCTTGACGGTTTTCAAGTTCATTTCCGCCGACAGCCCGCCGATGACAACCGTCAACCGATAAGGCGGACAAGCCGATACGCCCAGAGATTTGATTTTTTCGCCCAGAAAATCAAACAAAGCCCCCTCATTCAGCAAAGCTCTGTTTTCCTGAAAAAGGAACGTCTTATTTGCCGACCCGCCGCCTTTGGCGACAAACAAAAAGTTAAAAGTATCTCCGCGTACCGCATTCAACTCGATTTGGGCGGGCAGGTTTGTTTTCGTGTTCGTTTCTTCAAACATGGAAATCGGCGTGTTTTGGGAATAGCGCAAATTAAACGTTTCATAGGCTTTTTTAATGCCGTTTTCCAACTCGTCTGCTTCAAGCCCGTCGGTAATGACGGCATGTCCTTTTTCGGCGAACACGACGGCTGTTCCCGTGTCCTGACACAAAGGCAGACAGCCTCCCGCGGCAACGGCGGCGTTTTTTAACAATTCCAAAGCGACGAATTTTTCGTTTGCCGAAGCGTCGGGCGCATCGAAAATCCCTCTTAATGCGCTCAGATGAGAGGCTCTGAGCAAAAAAGAAACGTCGTGAAACGCTTCAAAAGCCAGTTCTCGAAACACGACGGAAGGGATATGCAACAACCCGTCTTTTAAAAACGGATCTTGGGAAGTGTTGATGCGCCGCCACGAAACCAAAGAGGGAAAGAGCATGATTTTTTATTTCTTTTTGCGAAAAGCGCTTAAGCTGACAACGTTATCTGCGGGTTCTGTGCCGTCGTTTTCTTTTTTGTCGGGTTCGGGGATTTTTTCTTTTTTCTTTTTTTCTTTTTTTGTTTCTTTTGCGTCAACGTTAAAGCTGACGGCGAAACGGGCATGCGGATCGGCAAAGGACGTTACGGCGGCAAAGGGGACGGTAATGCGTTCGGGAATGTTGGAAAAGCTCAAAGTTACGCAGAACGCGTCGTCCGAAACTTCCAAATCGGAAAATTCGTGTTGCAGGACGATGGTCATGTCTTCGGGATACGACTCCAGCAAACGATCGGAAAGACGAACGCCGTCGAATTTGGTTTTAAAGGAAATATAAAAGTGATGGTTTCCCGGCAGACCGCCGTTGTCCCGAGTAATTTCCAACGCGTTTTTCACAACGCCGAGCAAAGCTTTTTCGACCAGAAGTTCATAGGAAATGGCGTCTGCTTTCATAGACAGGAATCCTTTTGGAAAGGGAGATAATCGAAATTTAAGTGGGACACTTCTGTTGCTAGGCAGTCCCCGCCCCACCCGTACCGCTCAAGGCACGGGGATTAAGTTTGGTCGTCCGACCGCCGATTAGGCAGCGAGAGCAACCTGAGTGCGATTATCGTTCGCATTCAAAAATTTAGCCCGATAACGGTGGTACAATGCCGGATGCAGATCCTGCCTTTACTACGCGCGTCGATCCTGTTTCGCCCCCGTATATGGTGGAGGCGCCGGGTACCGCCCCCGGGTCCGCAACGCCTATTCTGCAGGGCGTTTAGCATCATAGCCGGCAAAACCGGCGAAGGGATTATATAAGTAATGCGGACGCCGAATCAAGTGGCTTTAAATCCTTGCGCACCTGTGCGGAGTGCATTACACTGCGCGAGGTTTAATTTTTATCGGAGTTTTTTAAATATGGATTTAACGAGCGACCAGCTGGCTGAAATTGAACGTTTGCGCCAAACGCCGCATACGACGAAACGGGCGACGGTAACGGCATTGGAAGAAATCTTGTACACGCCGTTTCCGATGCTGGATCACGGCTTTATCCGCGTTATTGACTACATGGGCGACGATTCCGCGATTGTTCAGGCGGCGCGCGTTTCTTACGGGCGCGGCACGAAAAAGGTCAGCGAAGACAAAGGGCTGATTAACTATCTGATGCGTCATCGCCATACGACTCCGTTTGAGATGTGCGAAATCAAACTGCACGTCAAGCTGCCGATTTTTGTGGCGCGGCAGTGGATTCGCCACAGAATGGCCAGCGTGAACGAATATTCGGCGCGTTATTCGATTTTGGATCGCGAATTTTATTTCCCTGCGGCTGAGGATTTGGCGGCACAGTCAACCGACAACCGTCAAGGTCGCGGGAACGTTCTTTCCGGCGAAGAAGCCGCCGAAGTCTATCGTATTTTAAAGGCGGACGCCGAAAAATGCTATGACGATTACGAATACCTCATCAACGAAGACAACTACGGCAACAAAGTCGACCCGAACCGTCAGGGTCTGGCACGCGAACTTGCGCGCATGAATTTGCCGCTAAACGCTTATACGCAATGGTATTGGAAGATAGATCTGCACAATCTGTTTCATTTTCTGGCGTTGCGCGCGGATCGTCATGCGCAAAAGGAAATTCAGGTTTATGCGGAAAAAATATTGGACATTGTCCATTTGTGGGTTCCGATGGCGGCGGATGCGTTTGAAGAATATCTGCGCGGCGGGACGCATATTTCGCATCGCGGGATGGAAGTCGTGCGCCGTTTGCTGAAAGGCGACAAGGTTAATCGCGAAGATACCGAAATTTCAAAACGCGAATGGATTGAACTGATGGATGCATTGGGCATCGACACTCAAAGCGGAGAAAACAAGTAATGTCGAACTCGCAAAGCCCGTGGGGCGGAAACGATAATGATAAGAATCCCTGGGACGGGGAAAATTCCCCCGAGATAGAGGTTCTGTTTAAAAAAAGTCAGGATAATCTTCGCCGCATTATGACGGGCGGGAAAAAACCGTCGGGCGGATTTAAAATCAGCGCGTGGGGTATTGCCGCATTGGTGATCGGTTTGTGGGCGCTGACGGGCTTTTATCAGGTTCAGCCCGAGGAACAGGGCGTTGTTTTGCGTTTCGGAAAATACGCTTATACGACGGCATCCGGGTTGCATTACCATTTACCCTATCCGATAGAAACGGTGTTAACGCCGAACGTGTCGCGCGAAAACCGTATTGAAATCGGTTTCAGAACGGATAACGGGCGTTTTCGCTATCAGGGGCGGATGCCTTTAAAGGACGTACGTTCGGAAAACATAGCGTTGACGGGCGACGAAAACATCGTTGAAGTCAACTTTACCGTTACGTGGAAAGTCAAGAATGCCGGGGAATATCTCTTTAACGTTCGCGATCCCGAAGCGACGGTTCGCATTGCGGCGGAAAGCGCGATGCGTGACGCCATCGGCATGACGCCGATTATGCAGATTATCGCGGACGACCGCAAAGGCGTGCAGGATCAGGCGGAACGGACGTTGCAACGTTTGTTGGACGAATACAAGACGGGTATTGCGGTCACGTCGGTTCAGCTGACAAAAGCGGATGCGCCGGCACAGGTTATCGATGCCTTTAACGACGTTCAGCGGGCAAAGGCGGACAAGGAACGCTTAAGCAACGAAGCGGAAGCGTACCGCAATGACATTTTGCCGCGGGCACGAGGCGAAGCGTCCAGAATTTTGAACGAAGCCGAAGCGTACAAAGCGCGCGTCATTGATGCGGCAAAGGGCGATACGGCACGTTTTAACGCGGTCTATAACGAATACAAGAATGCCAAAGAAGTCGTGGCGCGCCGTTTATTTTTGGAAACGATGGAAGACGTGCTGGGCAAAGTCAACAAAGTCATTATTGACCCGTCGGCGTCGAAAGCCGGCGTTTTGCCGTATATGCCGTTGAACGGGTTGGAAGCCCGCAAACAAGGAGAAACCCGATGAAATCGCGTAACCGGATCATTTTGTTGACAGTTTTGGCGGTTATTTTAATCGTTGTTTTTGATTCTTTATATGTTGTTCCGCAAACCCAACAGGCGATCGTCATTCAATTCGGTGAACCGAAACGGGTTGTACAGGAAGCAGGGCTTCATGTAAAAGTGCCGCTGATACAGCGCGTTGTTGTGTATGACAACCGTCTTCTCAGCCTTGACCCTCCGGCACAGGAAGTGCCTTTGGGCGACAAAAAGCGCATCGTTGTCGATACGTTTTCGCGTTTTAAAATTGTTGATCCTTTGCTGTTTTATCAAGCATTGCAAACGGAAGAAAACGCTCATTCCCGTTTAAGCGACGCGATTGCGTCTTCGTTGCGCGACGTTTTGGGGCAACACGACATGAAAACGATTTTGTCGCCGAAACGTACCGAGATAATGGCTCAGATTAGGGATGAAGTGAATTCCAAGGCAAAGGCGTTCGGGGTTAATGTCGTTGACGTTCGTATTCGGCGTGCGGATTTGCCGGAAGAAACGTCTCAGGCGGTTTATGCGCGGATGCGTTCGGAACGCGAGCGCGAAGCCAAAGAATTTCGGGCTCAGGGACAGCAGATGAACCAGAAAATCAAGGCGGAAGCCGACAGGGACAAAGCCAAAATTCTGGCTCAGGCTCAGAAAGAAGCTCAGATTATTCGCGGTCAGGGCGATAAGGAAGCCGCGCGCATTTGGGCGGAAGCGTCTTCAAAAGACAAAGAGTTTTATACGTTCTACCGTTCATTGGAAGCGTATCGCAAATCAATGGAAACGGAAGGGACATCTTTGGTTTTGAGCCCGGAATCGGACTTTTTCCGGTTTTTCGGAAAACTGCCGCGCTCTGCCAAGTAAGATAAGAGGCGTTTCGGGTGATAAGCGAGCTCTTGCAGGCAATCGCATTGGCAATGGTCATTGAAGGGCTTTATTATGCTTTGATGCCCGATAAGGCTCAGGAAGCCATGCGTCGCTTGTGTTCGGTGCCTGCGTCCGTGTTAAGCACGGCAGGAATGATTTTGGCGCTGTTCGGGACTGTTTGCGTTATTTTGCTGAGGAGATAGTATGATTTTTTGCCGTTTCCTTTTTGCGTTGATGCTTTTATTACCGCTTCGGGCGCGGGCGTCGTTGCCCGTGTCGGATTCGTATGCGGATGTCGTTGAACGTCTGTTGCCTTCGGTCGTCAGCGTGTCTGCGACAAAAGTAACGGGGCCCGTTCCTTTGGAAATGTTAAGAGTGCCGCCGGGATCTCCGTTTGAAGATTTTTTCCGCGAATTTTACAAAAACGGCGGTCTGAACGCGCAAAAGGCGATTTTGCTGGGGTCGGGCTTTGTGTACAGCGCGGACGGGTACATCGTAACCAGTTCTCACGTCGTGGAAAATATGGATGAGGTCATGGTAACGATGAACGGCGGCAAAGCGCTGAAGGGCAAAGTCGTCGGCAAAGACCCGAAGACGGATATCGCGCTGGTCAAGGTGGACAGCCCCGAACCGTTGACGCCCGTTACGCTTTCCGATTCGGATCAGGCGCGTGTCGGAGACGTCGTTTTGGCGATAGGTAATCCGTTCGGTTTGGGCAATACGGTAACTTCCGGAATTATTTCCGCGCGTTCCCGCGATATACAGGTCGGTCCTTATGACGATTTTTTACAGACCGATGCGGCGATTAACCGCGGCAATTCGGGCGGACCTTTGTTTAATGCGAAGGGCGGGCTGGTCGGCGTGAATACGGCGATTTTTTCGCCTTCGGGCGGCAGCGTCGGCATAGCTTTTGCGGTGCCGTCAAACATGGCGAAATGGGTGGCGGATTCTTTAATAAAAGACGGTCGGATTCGCCGCGGCAGACTGGGGTTGAAAATTCAGACGGTATCGCCCGAAATCGCACAGACGCTGAAAATGCCCAAAGCCTACGGAGCTTTGGTTGCGGGCGTTGATCCGAAATCTCCGGCGTCGACTTCGGGAATCAAGGCGGGGGACGTTATCGTTTCCTTTGACGGAACGGAAATTTCTTCGATGAGGCAATTGCCGCGTTTGGCAGCGGAATCTCCGGTCGGCGGGACGGTAACGTTGGGCGTTTGGCGCGACGGTAAGGTCTTTAAAGCGCCGTTGGTCATTGACGAAATGAAAGAACCCGTTCGTTCGGCTCCGAATGCGCAGGTTGTGTCGGACGCGGATAAGACGACGGTTGAAGAAATAGAGTTTTTGGGTGTTTCCGTTGCGGATTTGTCTCCGGCGGTCAGACAAAAGTTCCGCTTGTCCAAAAGCGCGGAAGGCGTGTTGATTACCAAAGTCGTTCCGAAGACGGACGCGGCGCTTAAGGGGCTTCGCGCGGGGGATTTGATCGTCGAAATCGACAAGAAGCCCGCCTTTACGACGAAAAGCGTTGCCGACTGGAAAAACGAAGCGGCGGAAACGGGACAGGATTCGGCATTTCTTTTAATCGAGCGCAACGGCGAACGGTTTTTTATGGTTGTAAAGTTTTCAATGCCGGAGTGAAGATGCGGGTAGATTTTTACCATTTGCAACGCAGTTCACTGGAACAGGTTTTGCCGAAACTTGCTCAGATGTGCTATTCGCGGGGATTGAGGCTTTTGATACGGACGTCCGTGGAAGATCGTGCGGAATACTTGAACGGTCTTCTTTGGACGTATGACGCGAATTCGTGGTTGCCGCACGGTACGCAAAAAGACGGCTATGATGCCGAACAGCCCGTTTACATAACGTCTGCGGAAAACAATCCGAACAACGCAACGGTCGTCATGTTGACGGACGGCGGCAGTTTTGACGAGATCAAGACGTTTGAGCGCTGTTTAAATATATTTGACGGCAATGACGAAGATGCCGTCATTCAAGCGCGCAAGCTGTGGAAATCGGCTGTTGAAGCGCGTGCCGAAGCATACTATTGGCAACAGAGTGCGGACGGACGTTGGGAAATGAAAGCGTCCAAAGTTCCCGAAGAAGAGGGAAAATAGTTTTTTAAGGCTTTGAAGATTCTTTTTCGGGCTTTTTACCGACGCGGATCCAAAATTCGATTTTTTTCGAAGCTGGATTGATGACGGCAATTTTATCGGGTTCGGCGTTATCCGACACGTTCAGACAGATATAATCGCCGCATCCGACGGCATTGTTGATTTTTGCGCCGTGTTCCAGTCCCAGCCAGACATTTTCGGCGACGGTTGCGGTACGGGGAAGGATTTTGGGCGTTTTTTTATAAAACAGCAATCCGTAGACGACGCCGCCCATTCCCAAAAAGATTAAAAAAGTCATGACGCCGATCAAAAGCTTTAAGAAGAAAATTTTATTCATGGAGCCTCGGTTGGGAAGTAAGTTTTTTTATATTTATAGCGTTAAAAGGCGTTTGGGGCAAACGGGATTTTATATGACAAAAAATACTGTTTTTTGTCCAAAAAACTTCTTGCGAAAAGAAACGGATAAAGGTAGGATATAAGAAAAACATCAGAAGTAGGAGTTTCTCATGCCGATAGAGCTTTTTCAGACTTCAGCGAAAGAATTTCAAGGTAAAGACGGTGACGTTTCCTTGAAGGATTTGGACAAGGTTCGCAACATTGAAAAATATTTAAGCGGCGCCGTAGCGGCGATGGGCGGTGCGTCGACGGCGTACGGTGCGTCGAAGAGGGCGGCGTCTTATGCGCGCAAAGCCGATTTGTCCGAATTTAAAAAAGATACCGATCATACACTGAAAATGATGGGCAAGGTTGAGAACAAGCTGAAAGAAGCGGCATCTTCTTACGATACGAAAACGAAGGTTGCTTATGCACTAGGCGGTGCAGAACGGATGCGCGCCGTGATGTTGGGTGCGGCTTCTGTCGTTGCGGGCGTTGCGGGGGCGAACGGCGTTGCGGGGGCGAACGGTGCCGAACCGATGATGGCGGCTTCTTTGGTTTTGGGAGCCGGAGCGTTTTGCACGTATGTTGACAGCTTTACGGCGGACGGCAAATCCGAAAACAAGCAGGATTTGCGCGAATACACGCAAATCAAGCATGCTCAGATTGCTTTAAAGAAAATGAAAAAAGCTTTGACGGGTGAACCGACGTATATGGAACAGGTCGGCAAGCTGTTCGCAGACGGCTACGGTAATCCGGGCGGCATGGTAACGGTTCCTCCTTCAAAGGAAGTTCGTGCTCCTTCGGAAGAGAAAAAGACGGAAGGAAAGTCGTCGTATTGGCAGGAAGTCAAGCGTTTGATTGCTGAAGGTTACGGCAATCCGGGCGGTATGGTAACGGTTCCGATGTCCAAAGACGAAGTTAAGGCGGACGCGGCGCCGAAACCCGCCGAAAATAAAGGAAAGGCGTCGTCTTACAAAGAGGAAGTAACGAAGCTGTATGCGAATTTCGGTAATCCGAGCGGCGGTTTCGTTCACAATGCTTTGGCGGGTAAAAAGCGCAGCCGCTGATAAGGAAAACAGGAAAAGCCCCGCTTTCAAACGGGGCTTTTTCTTTAAGCGGTTATGTATTTTGTGTGTTTGAAATTATAAGTTGATATGCTATTAATGTTTTGAAATGTTGCGGAAACGAAAACGATAGAATATTTCGGACAGTATTTCAAAGTTGCTTTATTTTATAAATTAAGGGGTAAGTTATGGCAAAATTTTCCGATTTGGTAAAAGCATCCGTTTTTTCTTGTGCAGACGGTTTTGACAAACTTACGCCTGAAATTTCCGTTATTTTGCCTACGTTTAAACGCGGTGACAACGGTTTGTTTCAAAAAAGCGTTGATTCGCTGTTAGCTCAAACGTTTAAAAATTTTGAATTGATTATTATTGACGACGGCTCATCAGATTCGACGGCTGAACATATCAAAAAATATATGTCTGAAGACGCACGTGTTGCAGTTATCAGACACCCTGAAAATATAGGGTTGCCGGCCGTGTCTCAGGACGAAGGTTTTTTGCGTTCGCGAGGGGCTTTTTATTTTTATGCGTTTGATGATAATGAATATGATGTTTCGGCAATGGAAACTCTGCTGAAGTTTTTAGAGGAGAATCCGGATTTAAAAGCAGTTTACGGTGCTTCTGAATTTGTTTTGCCAAACGGAAATGTTTCTTTGATCGGTGACGAAGATCTGGATTTGGACAGACTGTTTACACTGAATTACATTCCGAATTCACCTGTCCTCATGCGCCGAGAGTTGATTGACGAAATCGGTTTTTATGATCCGCATATTTCTATGGTGCGTTTATGCGATTGGGATTTGTGGTGTCGTATTGCACGAAAATATCCTGTCGGACGCGTCGATAAAACGCTTGTCAAAGAACTTTCTTTGTCTTTGCCGGACAGTCTTGCAAATTCTTATCCGCTAAGCAAAGCCGCCGTCAGAGAACGAATGTTCACGGATCGTAACGACAGGCTGAAGCCTGAATCTATTTTTGACATGGAAATAGATGATATTTCTCCGCGCCTGTCAAAACGATCTCAAGAAGAAATAAAAGAAATAGCCGAAACAAAGTTTTCTCGATTTTTTTGGAGCAAAAAACAATATTCTGTGCCGGAACAAAGCGGAAAATATTTATTGGCAGTCGTAAATTGTATAGAAGCATCCGTTGATATGTTTTTTTCATCGCATGATACGAATGTTATCGTTTTAAACGAACTTTCTTTGGCTGAAGAGATGGCATATCACTTAAAAAATGCGTCTGCAGTCGTATTTTGCCGTTATGTTTCCGAAAACTATTTAACGTATGCGGAAGCATGCCGCCGTGCGGGGACTCCTTACTATTACTGTACGGATGAGAATTTTTTTGATTTGGGAATGATGTCTTTTTCTCATGATTTAAAATATTTTCTGGACAGAGCGTCGGGAATTATGGTTTCGACAGCTCCGTTGCAAAAGTATTTTGAGGAAAGAGGCTTTTCCGAGATTCAAAGAGTTGTTCCCGTTGTTTTTCGAAAATCAGAAACGTTTCTTGACGACGGGCGCTTTAAAAACCCGAAAGAATTAGGTTTTTTGTATGCCTCAAATATGAGGATGGACGGACTGACAGAATTTCGGGAAGTTTTAAAAGATTTGCGCCGTAAGTATAAAATTCGCTTTTTTATATTTGACAGACAACAACAGCATCAAGAAATGACGGCTTTTGCGGAAGCCTGCAAGCAAGATGAAATAGAGGTGAAAATTATAAAAGGGGAACGTTCTTATGACGCTTTTTTAAATAAATTAAAACCTCTTCCCATTCATTTTATTCTTCATCCCGAAGGGAAAAATGACGAATTTCGTAATAACTGCAAAAACAAGACACTGAACTTTATCGCAACGGGGGTGTATGCTTCGGCATTTGTTTTTGTTCCGGATATTTTCCCTTTTTCGCGCGTTCGTGACGAGTACGGCATTACGGGAGCCGTTTATAAACAGCCGAAAGATATAGAAGAGCAGATAGAACGCCTTTTGTCGGATAAAGCATATGTTCATGCTTGGTTCAATAAAGAAGTAAGCTTGTGCGAAAAAGAAATGAATCCTGAAACTAATGACAGATTGTTTTTAAAGCTTTTAGAGGCTTCACCGTCAAAAAGAAAAACGGTACAGATACAATTTAAAGACCGTTTCGAAGTTTTTCTGTATTCGCTTCTTACGCTGTTCAGTCTTGGAAAGTTGCATAAGAAACTGAAAAAAAAGAAAAAAAGCTTAAAGAAAAGGCTGCGTTTTTTGAAAGCCTGCCGGTAAGTCAAAAGCTTGCTTGGGAAGAATATTTCATGTGTGAGCAACAAAAAGGGAATATAATTTTTACGCCTCCGGCTGGCGAAGAAAATGCCGGAACCAGAGCCGACAAATGGATTTCCGAATGCAGCGATTTGTCCCGCAGTCGTGCGGCGGCACTGATTAACGAGGGCAGAGTTCTTTTAAACGGAACGCCTTTGATCGCGGCGGATAAAAAAATACGGACGGGCGAAATTTATGAAATCCGTATTCCGGCACCTGTTTCGGCACAACCCGTACCCGAAGATTTACCTTTGGACGTCATTTACGAAGACGACGATTTGCTGGTTTTAAACAAAGCCGCAGGAATGGTCGTTCATCCGGCGGCGGGAAATTATGAAGGAACGCTGGTCAATGCTTTGTTATCCCGTTGCGCGGACAGCCTGTCGGGGATCGGCGGAGTGGCACGTCCGGGGATCGTCCACAGGCTTGACAAGGAGACCAGCGGTTTGATGGTCGTTGCCAAAAATGATTTTACGCATCAGGGATTGTCGGAACAGTTCGCCGTTCACAGTTTGGAACGTTGTTACAAGGCGTTGGTCTGGGGAACGCCGCAACCGTTAAACGGCAGCGTTGAAACATTCATCGGACGCAGTCGGTTCGACCGAAAAAAAATGGCGGTCGTTCGGAATGCGGGCAAACATGCTTTGACGAATTATAAAGTCTTGGATATTTTTGCGGGCGGCGCCGTCAGTTTGGTGGAATGCTCTCTCAAGACGGGGCGGACGCATCAGGTGCGCGTGCATATGACGCATTTGGGGCATCCTTTGTTGGGAGATGCACTGTACGGCAGAATTCCGAAATCGGCAAAGCAAAAAATGTCGTCCGAGTCGTTTAAGGCAGCTTCTTCTTTTGCGCGCCAGGCGCTTCATTCATATAAAATGAGCTTTGAACATCCGCGAACGCATAAAACAATGAGCTTTGAGCTTCCTTTGCCCGAAGATATGCAACGTTTGGCGGATTTGTTAAAGCAAGAATAACGAAAAAAGCCCGCAAAACTGCAGGCTTTATCGTTACTGTAATAAGCAAGTCCGCAAATTAGCCCTGGCGAGCCTTCATGCGCGGGTTCTTCTTATTGATGACGTAAACGCGACCTTTTCTGCGCACGACTTTGCAGTCTTTATCGCGCAGTTTCGCGGATTTCAGGGAATTACGAACTTTCATAACTTAAATCCTCAATCTAGATGCCTTCTTGATGAAGACAGATGACAATACCCAGATTCTCGTGTAATGTCAATGTCTGAAGTACGATATTCTTAAAAATATCTTAGGGAGTTTTTGATGTTTAAACCTGTCGCAGCGTCCGTTTTGTTATTTTTGACGGCGGGGTGCGTTTTGTTTACCAATACGTCTTTGGAAACGGCGGATCAGACTTTATTTAACCAGTCGGCAACAGAATATGATTTGCAACCTCCGCCGCCGGCAACCGTATTTGTCGGTTCCGAAACCGTTTATCAAAAAAATTATAAAATCAACGAACGCTTGGTCATTAAAAACGGCGAATCCGTCTTGCGCGTCAAAGCATATCGGAAACATAATTACATACATGCCAAAATGCGCTTGGAACAAGAACTGATCTTAAAATCCAAAATCGAAGATTTTAAAATCAAACCGAAAGAATATCCGATCTACGGCATCTTAAATATGCGCGGCGAAACGTTTTTCGTTTTCGTCATTGATGCCAAAATGCGTTTTGTGACAAATTTGGACGGTGTCGTTCAACCGATTTTGCTTTACCATTCTTTGAAATCGCCCGAAAACAGGGTCAATATTATTTCTGATCCCATTTCCGTGTCGCCCAAAGGTGCTTATCTGACCCGTATCATGTCGTTTAGAGAAGAAAAAATACCTTCAACCGATTACGAAATTATCTATGAAGGAATCAAAGACGGCAAAATTACCCTGTTTTATAAGTATGCCGTTCCGGGAACGAACGGCGGGAAAGGATCGTTTGATACTTATACGTATCCTTTAAATACGACGATGCTGTCTTTAAAAGGCGTTTTATTCCGCGTATTGCGGGCAGACAACGAACAAATCGAACTTTTACCCGTACAGGATTAATCGGTAGGCGGGTGAACGTTCAATATTGAAAAAAGCGGCTTTGTTATAAGGCCGCTTTTTTAATACGGGGTATTTAGGAAACATAAAAAAGGGAGCGATAAATTCGCTCCCTTTTTTATTTTGTCGCAGGATATTACAGAACGGGTTTGACGTCCCAGATATCTTTGGCATATTCGGCGATCGTGCGGTCGCTTGAGAACTTGCCCGAGCGGGCGACGTTCAGGATGGCTTTTTCGCCCCAAGCAGCCTTGTTCAGGAAGTCTTTGCCGACTTTTGCCTGAATGTCGATATAAGAACCGAGATCCGCCAGCAACAAATAATAGTCCGACGTCATGATGTTCTGGAAGATGGGCTTGAAGATGCCCTGTTCCGTCACCGAGAACATATTAGAGGACAAAGCGTCCATGATACGGCGGATGCGAACGTCCGAATTGTATAAATCCCAAGGCTTATGAGAGCCTTCTTCATGGATTTTTTTAACTTCGGGCGTTGTTAATCCGAACAGATAGAAGTTTTCATGGCCGACTTCGTCACGGATTTCGATGTTGGCGCCGTCCAAAGTTCCGACGGTCAAGGCGCCGTTTAACGCGAACTTCATGTTCCCCGTACCGGAAGCTTCAAATCCGGCGGTGGAAATTTGTTCGGAAACATCGGCGGCGGGGAAGACCCGTTCGGCGATGGATACCTTGTAATCCGGGATAAAGACGACTTTCATCTGATCTTTGACTTTGGGATTGTTGTTCACGACATTCGAGATGTTATTGAACAATTTAATGACCAGTTTTGCAAAGTCGTAGGAAGGAGCCGCTTTTCCGCCCAAAATGAACGTGCGCGGAGAAGGCAGGGTTAATCCGTCTTCGGTAATCAACAGGTAATTGTAGATGATGTTCAGCGCGTTTAACAACTGACGCTTATATTCATGCATACGTTTAACCTGCACGTCGAACATGGAATTCGTATCGACGATATTTCCCGTGGTTTGCAGGATGATTTTTGCCAAACGTTCTTTGTTGTCTTTTTTGATGCGGAAGAAATTGCGGACGAATTCGGAATCCGTGGCATAGGGTTCCAGCTTTTTCAGATCCGTCAGCTTTGTAATCCACGAATCGCCGATTTTGGACGTGATTAAGTCTGCCAATTCGGGGTTGGCGCTCAACAGCCAACGGCGCGGCGTAATGCCGTTTGTTTTGTTGTTGAAGCGTTCCGGCCACATTTCGTAGAAGTCCGGAGCCAAAGTTTTTTTGACCAATTCCGAATGGATGGCAGCGACGCCGTTGATGGAATGAGAACCGACAATTGCCAGATTACCCATACGGACTTTCTTTTCCGGACCTTCTTCGATGATGGACATGCGGCGCATTTTTTCAACGTTGCCCGGATAGAGTTTTCCGACTTTTTTCATCAGGTGGTCATTGATGTCATAGATAATGACCATGTGCCTGGGCACGACTTTTTCCAGCAGTTTGACGGGCCAACGTTCAAGAGCTTCGGGCAACAGGGTGTGGTTTGTGTAGCCCATGGTTTTTTCCGTGATTTCCCAAGACGTATCCCAATCGAGACCGTGGACGTCCATCAAGACGCGCATCAGTTCGGCGATAGCCAAAGTCGGATGCGTATCGTTGAGTTGGATGGCTGCTTTTTCGGGCAGTTTGCGCAGATCCGTGTTTGTTTCCAGGAAGCGGCGCATAATATCGCTGATGGCGCAGGATACGAAGAAGTACTGTTGCATCAGACGCAATTCCTTACCGGCTTCGACGGCGTCGGAGGGGTAAAGGACTTTGGAGATTGTTTCGGATTTGATTTTCTTTTCAACGGCTTTGATATAACCGCCTTCGTTAAAGGTTTTGATATCCAGTTCGTCGGAAGATCTGGCCGAGAACAAACGCAAATAGTTGACGGTTTTTCCGCCGTAACCGACGATGGGCATGTCATAGGGAACGCCGATGATGGATTCGGCATCGACCCATCTGGGATTTCTTTTTCCGTTAACGTCTTCATAGACGACGCGTCCGTACATGGGGACGCGGCAAGCGCGGTCGCCGCGTTCGATTTGCCACGGGGAGGAACGGTCGAGCCAAGAATCGGCGCGTTCTTTTTGATAACCGTTTTCAAAATACTGTTTGAACAAACCGAACTGATAATTGATGCCGTAACCGTATCCGGGCAGACCGAGCGTTGCCATGGAATCGATAAAGCAGGCGGCCAATCGTCCCAAGCCGCCGTTTCCCAAAGCGGGATCGTATTCGCAATCGATGACGTCACGCAGGGGGATGGGGTTATCGAGCTTAACCTGATCGATCAGGTCATGGATGCCCAGATTGTCGAGGTTGTTGACCAAAGAGCGCCCCAACAGGTATTCAACGGACAGGTAATAGACTCTTTTGGGGTCGACTTTTGAGTATCTGGCGGCGGTTTCGAACATTTGATCCGTTGCGATTTCGCGAACGGCCAGAGCCAAAGCCGTGAACAAATCGTCCTTAGAGGCTTCCGAGACCTGTTTGCACAAATCATACTTTAGCAGGCGTTCCATTTTTTCGGCGATGACCTCGGCGGTCACTTCCTTACGAATGGCGGTAGGCTTAGTTTCGGTCGCTTTTTTCGTCACTTTTACAGTCCTCCGTGATGTGAGAAAAATACTTTTGTACGGGTTGCATATCACAGTTTGCCCGATAAAGTAAGAAAAAAATAAAACGGAAAGCGGGAAAACCCGTTGATTACAGGAGCATTTTTTCAAAAAAACATTGATTTTTCGTCTAAAATCGTCCATAAAATAGAGCGGTCGCTTTTGGCAAAGAACGCTGTGATCAACGTGTTAAGGAGACCTTTTATGACATCCGGAACGTATTCGGCGCAAATGAGAACGGAAGAAAAAATATATGCCCGCAAATTAATGGCCGTTTATGCCAAGCCGTTCGGCGTTTTGGCAGAGCATGCTTTGTCGGATTTGACGGCATACAATACTTTTTTTGACGAAAAACAGCTGGATACCTATTTGTCGGACGGCATTCGCCGCATACTGACGCCTTCGGACAAATTAAAGCTTACGCCGGGCGGCGTGAACAGAACCGGAATGTACATAGCGTCTCAGATCAGGCAGGAAATGGCTGCGCATCCCGAATTGTGCCCCAGCGTCGTTCGTGACGGCAAACGGTTGTTTACCGCGCCGGATTTGGTTCAGGCGGAACAGGATATTGTCGAAGCGGCAAAAAGAATGTCTTTACGCAAAGTGCCGTATTTTCGCGCGGATCAGGATTTGACGGATATTGCTGACGATTTTTCTGTGTTTTGGAACAGCGCTCAGGGATTTTCGCGGTCAAAAGATTTGGACAAAGCGATGGCTTCCATTTTGGAACCCGGGGACTTGCGCCTGATTAACGGCCCTCCCGGAGCGGGAAAGTCCGGATTGTGCGCCGGTCTGGCGTATTGTATGTTGGCACATATGGATACGCCTCCGACATTTATTACGACGGCGCCTTCGGATAAAGCGGCTGCCGCGATACATGCCGACGTACAGTTTGCGGCTTCCGCATTGGACGATAAATGGCCGGAACAGTCTCAGGTTCAGGGAATGCCCTTGAAAGATTTGATTAACCGCATGAACGAAGGTTTTGTCGAACCGGGGACGGTAATCATCGTTGACGAAGCGGGGCTGATGGGCACGCGCGAAATGGCGCAGTTCATTACGGCGGCGGACAAGACGCATGCGAAACTGTTTATGTTGGGAGACAACCGTCAAATTCCGCCTTTGCCTGCAGGCAACGGATTTGATTTGATTATCAATCACGTTCCCGAAGCCAGTATCTATAATGTAACGCGCATATTGCGTCAAAGGACGCCCGGAGAAGCCAAGGCATCGTCTTGGATTCGCGAAGGTCATGCCGAAAAAGCATTGGATTTTTATGCCATGCAGCGTTATCCCGACGGCTCCAAAGCATTACGCTTTCATGACGATGCCAAAAGCGTGTACGACAGCCTGACAAAGGATTATGTTGAATTTGTAACGTCTTCCGATACGCAATCGATGTCTTCGGTTGTTTTGGCGATTGACGAAAGATCGGCGCAGACGTTGAATGACGAATTGCGCGAGGGATTGAAGAAAGCCGGCGTGATCCGCAAAGCGCGCGACGTTTACGGCGAAGGCGACACGGTAACGGAACTCGGTCTCGGCGACGCCGTTATGTTCACCGGGAAGGTTGCAGGGAACGACGGTCGGAACACTGAAACCGTCAATCCCGGGACGACGGCGCGGGTTGTGGATATTCGCGGCGGTCGTTTGGGGTTGATGTTGGACGGCAAGAAAAAACGCATTTATATTCCCGAAGAAAAATCGAGCATACTGCGTTATTCATGGGCATTACCGCTGTATGTGGCGCAAGGAGTTTCCCGTGATCGCGCTTTTTTTGCGATTGACCGTTCCGGGGGACTTGATTTGGCGAAAGGTCTTGTCGGATTTACGCGCCATACGGAACAATTGTCGGCATATATTTCGCGGGAAGCGTATCCAAGTCATAAAGAATTGGCTAAGGAAATGTCGGTATTTTTGTCGCGCAAGCCCGTCATAAAGGACTATGCGGATCTAAAGCCTGCGGAGCGCAAGGGATCGGGATTGGCGCAAAGCGTTGCCGCGTCGTTTGCGTCGTCGGATCGGGAACGCTGAGGAGACCGTTGAATGGAAGAGACTCAGATTTTTGAATTTGACAAAGTTCAAACGGCATCGCCGAAGATAGCGGAAGCCTATATTTATTTAAAACAGTTGGATGCCGTGACCGAAGTTTCGCAAGGGGATGATTTGGAGCGTCTGACGTCGAAGTTGGGGGCGGTTTTCGGTTTGGCGGCGCGGATAAAAGCATGTTTATGCGATTATTTGGGGCTTGAATACGCGGAAGAGGCCGTTCCCGGGACGCTTGCGTCGGAGATTTTTTCGATTTTGTCATCCGTGTCGGATGAAGCCTTTATCAAGGATGCTTCCGGCACGTTGTCCGCAGCCGAATTGAAAGATCGCCTTCATGCATCGGATATTTTGGCGTCGCGCCTTCCTTTTATGATAGCGGGGCTTGACGCGGGCGAAGATTTGAGCGAAAACAGAAATATGTAATTTTTTTAAGGTGTTTTTATGGTCGCGACGCAAACAGGACCCGAACAGGAAGGATTTTACGATATATTGCAAAACGGCGCGGGAGATTTGCTGATTTCCATCCGTGCGCGGGCGGGAGAACCCGAGAATCCCCGTATTGTTTATGACGGGGGGAAACATGCTTTGCTGTACAGGCAACAGGGTTTTTCGATTACGCTTGATTTTATTCACCCTGATGCGCGTGCACCTTTGGCGCATGCCGAATCAGTATTGATTGTCGAATTTGAAGGCGATGAAGTGATGAGGGAATATGAAGTTCCCGTCCGTTTTGTAAAGAAGCTGCCGTTATCGCCGGAAAATCTGCCGACGTTGCCGCAATAAGGCGGCTTGTTTTTCGGCATTTTTAGAAGGGTTCCCTGAAATGGAAGATGCCGTACACATGTATTTTTATTATCTTCTTTTTTTTGTAACGGCTTTGCTGTTAAGTGCCGCGGCGTTGAAGTTTTCTTTTTTTATGTCGCGTGTTTTTTCACGGATGCAAAGGGAATATCCCGATCGAAAAGAACCGTATGCGGGCGGTTTTCCTGCATTGCAACGCGGGAAAAAGGCGTTTCCCGTCCGATTTGCGACGATATCGTTGCTGTTTGTTTTGTATAATGCGGAAATATTGTTATTGCTGCCGTGGGCGGCATCTTTGCGGATGACGGGGCGGAGCGGTTTTGTATGCGCTTTTGTTTATTTTGTCTTTTGGGCTGTTGCGTATGCGTATGAATATAAGAAAGGGGCGTTGGACTGGAAATGAGAGGGGATGTCGGGCGCGGCGCAAAGGAAAGTTTATTCAAACGTGCGTATCGTTCGGTTTCGGATTGGGCGGACAGAAATTCTGTTAATGTATATGTTTTTGATTGCGGGTGTTGTTTTTCGGGACGTTCGCCGGGTTCGGTGATTTCATCGGAAAGCGAGGGGATATCATATGTATTTTCTCCGAGACAGGCGGATGTTTTGGCAATATTCGGGGCATTAAGCCGCAAATCGGCGCCGTTGTTAAGAAGGATATACGAACAGATGCCCAATCCCCGCGGAGTAATAGCAGCCGGTTCATGTGCGAGCGGCGGGGGTATTTTTGCGGATTCTTATGCAACGGTGCCGGATATTTCAAGCATTGTTCCGGTAGATGTTTATATTTGCGGCTGTCCCGTATCTCCGATAGAATTTCAATCGGCGGTTAAAAGTTTGTTTGCCGCGAAAGTTTCGGAGCAAGATTAAGATGGCAGGTCTTCACGAAGTTTTTTTGCAAACGCCCGAAGAATTGTCGAAATATATTTCTTTGAGATTTGCGCCTCAGGATATTTCGTCTTCGGTTGTCAGCCGCGGGGAACTGACTTTGACGGTTATTCGGTCTGTTTTATTGAAGCTGATGCAATTTTTAAGGGATGATTCTTCTTGTCGTTTTGTTAGGCTGACGGACATAACGTGTGCGGATTATCCCGAACGTTCGGAACGTTTTGAGATTGTGTATCATTTACACAGTTTGCGTCATAACCGCCGTATCAGGGTAAAGCTGATGACGGACGGGGAATTGCCGGTCAGTTCGATTTGCGGGCTGTATCCGTCGGCTGTTTGGTATGAACGCGAGATATGGGATATGTTTGGCGCCGTATTTTCGAATCATCCCGACATGCGCGGTATTTTAACAGATGAAGAATTTAAAGCGTGTCCGTTAAGGAAAGATTATCCCTTTTTCGGGCGCGAAAATTTGAGTTATGAAGTTTCCCGTTCGGCTTTTGTAAGCCGACCGAAGCCCGGTATAAAGTATAAGAATCGCAGCAGTTATGTTGATTTAAACGGAAGGTCCGGCGGATGAGCGGATACGAAGACGGATTTTTTATGAACATAGGACCTTTGCCGTCATACGGCGGCGGCTTGTGTCGGATTGTTGCGGAATTGGACGGAGAACGCATTGTTCGGGCGGATCCGCATATAGGCTATATGCACAAGGGGATAGAAAAGCTGTTGGAGACGTGCGGGGTGATGCAGGGGATATGCATCAGCGGGCGTTTAAATTATGCTTTTGCAAGCTCGTGCGAATATCCTTATGTATTGGCGGTAGAAAAGCTGATGGGGATCAAGGTTCCCGATCGAGCGGCGTATTTGCGATCGATGGTTTCGGAAATGGAACGGATAGCGTCGCATTTTTGCGCGTTGTCGAGATGTGCGGCGGATTGCGGATCCTTTTCGGCGTTACGGGTTTCGAACGAGGTTTGTGAAGTTTTATTTTCTTTTTTTTCGCGGGTAACCGGTCTCGGGCGTGCGTCGGGTTATTTTTGCCCCGGCGGTGTCAAGAAAGACATACCGCAGAATCTTTTGGACAGGGCGGCGTTTTGGATAGAGCGCAAATTGCCGTCCAAAATAAAAGACATTGAACGTTTAAGCATACGCAACCGCATATTTAAATCCCGAACGGAAGGGATCGGCGTTATTGAAGAAGAAGATGCGGTTTCGTACGGTTTTAGCGGAGTAAATTTACGGGCATGCGGAGTTAGTTTTGATTTGCGCCGCAACGAGCCGTATGACGCTTACAAGAATTTGGAATTCAGCGTTCCCGTAGGTTATTCGGGCGATGCGTATACGCGGAATTTATTGAGGGTTATGGAAATCAGACAGTCGGCGGCATTGGTTCTTCAGGCGATATCCAAGATGCCTGCCGGAGAAGTTCTTGCGCCTCAAATGAGGCTTTTGGTTGATCGCGGAGACGGTTCCGTAGAATCTGAAGGAAGCAGGTTTAAGCTGTTGTCGGAAGGATATCCTTTGACGGCGGGCGAAGTTTATGTTCCGACGGAAGCGCCTTGGGGAGAAATGGGCGTTTATTTGGTTTCCCGCGGCGGGGTAATGCCGTACCGCTGTCGGTACCGTTCGGCAGGATTTGCACATTTACAGGCGGTTCCGAAGCTTTTGTGCGGATTGACGCTGTCGGATATCGGACCTGTCATATCTTCATTGGACATCAGCATGACGGAGGCGGACAGGTGAGCGGATTTGTTTTCAGCGAACGCAACAGGAAAAAGCTTGAAGATTTGATTGAGCGCTACCCTGCGGGTCGTGCGACCGCGGCGGCGACGGGAGCGATGTATCTGGCATTGGAACAGGAAGGCTGCGTGTCCGACGATGCGTTGTCTGAAATTTCGAGGATATTGGGCGTTCCGTACGCCCGTTTATGGGAGCTTCGTTCGTTTTACGAAGATTTCAACGAAACGCCGCGGGGACGCGTACATGTTATTTTTTGTCGCGGGATATGCTGCGGAATGAAATCTTCGGAAAAGCTTAAAGCCGCCTGTTTGTCATATATGGGAATAACGTGCGGGCAAACGCGTTCTGACGGGATGTTTTCGGCAGAAAGCAGAGATTGTTTGGGGGATTGTCTGAATGCGCCCGTCATGTCGGTTAACGGGATATGCTTTGAACGTTTGACGCCCGAGCGCGGGGTTGAAATTCTGAAAAAATACGAATCGGAGGAAAAATGTTAAAAGAATCCGATCGTATTTTTACAAATATAAGAGGGGAATTCGGAGATTCCGATTTAGCTTCCGCCCGAATGCGGGGGTGTTGGAAAAATACGTCGGAATATTTAAAAAAGCCACCTCGCGAATTGTTGGAAGAAATTGACCGTTCCGGTTTGCGCGGGCGAGGGATGTTTGCTCAAAAGACGGCGGAAAAGTGGCTTGGATTTATCAAGCGACCGTCAGCATTTAAATATTTGGTTGTCAGCGTTAACGAAAGCGAACCCGGGACGTGCAAGGCAAGGAGTCTGTTGCGTTATGAAGCGCACCGTTTATTGGAGGGGTGTTTAATAGCGTCTTACATATGCGGGATTCGCCGAGCGTACATATATGTACGGGGCGCCTTTCGCGAAGAGACTGAAATTTTGGAACGAGCCATCAATCAAGCGCGCGAGGCCGGTCTTTTGGGAATGAATATCTTGCGCACGGGCGTAGATTTGCATTTATTTGTGCACCGCGGAGCAGACGCTTATGTGTGTCGGACGGATTCGGCGATGTTTCGTGCAATGGAAGGCCGTCGTCCGATGCCTGATTTCACGTGCGGTCAGGACACGTTGTTCGGTGCTCCCGTTTTGGTGCATAATATGGAAACGCTGTGCATGCTTCCGTCGATATTGGAACGCGGAGCCGAATGGTTTTCTTCTTTGGGGCGTTCGGGCAACGAAGGGGTTCGTTTGTTTTCGGTCAGCGGCGACGTTGAAAACCCCTGTCTGGTTGAGGAAACGCTCGGAGTTCCGATGCGAGATTTAATAGACAATTACGCGGGAGGAGTAAAAGGCGGCTGGTCAAATTTGCAGGCGGTTATTCCCGGCGGCATATCGATGCCGTGCCTTTCCAGAGAGATATGTGAACATGTTCGTATGGATTATGATTCTTTGGGGGCTGTATCGTCCGGATTGGGGACGGGAGGATTGATTGTTGTCGGAAAGACGACGGACTTTGTCGAACTGATCCGGCGTGCGGCGTTGTTTTTTAAGAATGAAAGTTGCGGTGAATGTGCTGTTTGCCGTGAAGGAAGCCGATTAATTTATGATTTACTGGATTTAATTTCAACGGGGAAGGGGAAACGCACGGATATAGACGTTTTGGAACGTTTATGCGAAGAAACGTCGGACACGGCTTTATGTCCGGTAGGTGTTTCGGGCGTTCGTTTTATCAGCGGATTTTTAAGGCATTTTCGTTTTTTGTTGGAGGAACGCTGCAGTGGTTAAGCTGACGATAGACGGCTGTGTCGAGGAAGTTTCCGAAGGGATAAGCATAGCAGAGGCGTGTGAAACGACGGGACACGGTTTTCCGGATATTTTTCGCCGTTTGGAAGAAACGCTGCGCGGAGTATTGAGATTAAGCTTTGTCGAGATACGCGGACGTGACGGAGTTTTTGACGCGCATTCGGAACGTGTCACGGAAGGCATGGAAATCGTGACGCATTCTTTGCGGTTGGACAAGATTCGGGATCGAATGCTTCGTTTAACGTTGGCGAGCCATCCTGCGGAATGTGCCGTTTGCGAAAAGGCCGGGAACTGCATTTTGCAAGAAGCGTGTTTTGCGTTCGGGCTTATGAAAGGGGACAGCATCGGGAGGTCACCGTCTGAATGCGAAAAGGTTGAAACGGGGCCGTTGGTTGAAATGCATCCGTCGCGTTGCGTATTATGCATGAAATGCCTGAATTTTATGAATGATGTAGCGGGGACGCCGGAACTTGTTGTGTCAGGGAAAGGCTCATTGACGCGGATAAGTCCGTTTGTAAAGGGAGCTTTTTCATCGCCGATATCCGGGAATTTAATAGACCTGTGTCCGAGCGGCGTATTTACGGACGCGACGTCGAAAGAAATGTTTCGTCCGTGGCAGACGGAGCGCAAAAAGACGACGGACGTATTGGATTCTTTTTTGCCTTCCGTCATTATGGAAGTCGCCTTTGGCCGCATAGTGAAGGTTGAAGCGGATTTTACGTCGCGTGACGGTTGCGGGATAATATCGGACAGGACTCGTTTCGGTTCGGACGGATTGTCAAGCGGGCGTATAGATCGGCCGTATATTCGTGTGGATGGCAGGTTCAGGGAATGTTCATGGACGGAAGCGCTGATGACGGCGGCGTCAAGGATGCAATCCGCGCCGAAAGGAAAAGTCGCAGCATTTGCGGGTTCGACGGCGGACTGCGAAAGCATGGCGGCATTAGCGGATTTAATGAAGATACTGGGTTCCGACAATACGGATGCGGGCAGTTTTTATGCGCGAGTGCCGCGTTCGGCAGGGCGTTGGCGTTTTTGCAACACGGATTTTTCCGACGTGGCAAAGGCCGATGCTTTATTGATAATCGGTTCGGATCCCGAACGTGAAGCGGCATTGTTGAATGCGCAAATTCGGCGCAATGTAATGCCGAAAGCGATGATAGGTTCAAGGACGGAACAGAATTATGCGTATGACTGTTTAGGCGGTTCTTCATCGCTTTTGGACGGGATATTGAGTGGAGAACATCCGTTTTCATCGGTTTTGAAACAATCCCGTTTTCCGATGGTTGTTGCGGGAAAAACGCTGTGGTCGCGCGGCGATGCGCCGTTTTTGTTTCAAAAGATTTGCGAGATATGTTTCCGATACGGTGTTGTGAAAGAAGGTTGGAACGGCTTTAACATGACGGGCATATCCCCGGGGATGCTCGGGGCATCCGAACTTGGTTTGGTCAAGACGGAACCGCTTTTGCCCAAAGCGCGTTCAGGGGAATTTGACGTTGTTTATTTGTTGGGTGAAGACCGTTTGACGCGTTCTGATATGGGGGATACATTTATAATTTATCAGGGGATGTTTGCGTCGGAAACGGCGATGGGTGCGGATGTTATTTTGCCGTCGGCGTCATATGCGGAAAAAGAAGCGACATATGTCGGCGCTTTTGGCAAAGCCAAGAGCACGTCGGCGGTTTTGCCGTTGTTGGGGCAAAGCCGTGAGGATTGGAAGATATTGCGGGCATTGTCCGAATATTTGGAAAAGCCGTTGCCGTATGACAACTTGGCCGAGATACGGGATCGTTTGGGAGCGTTGAGCGCCGTTTTTATGCCTCTGACGAGGACCGAAGAAGCCGTAACGTCATATGGAAGCGAAGGGGTTCTTTTGCCGGAAGAGCTTGTATGCGAATCAAGGGACATAGAGGACAATGAGATATGCCGTCGCTCGGCGTCGCTTCGGGCATTAAAGAAAGTGTGGAAGGTCGGCGTATGACGGGATCTTTTTTTGAATTGTTTAAAGGTTTGGAATTAAAGCTTGCGGATTTTTCTTTATTTTTTGTATTTGCGGGCAAGGTCGGATTGTTTGTTTTATTGGCGCTGTTTTTAACGACGGGCGCCGTTATGCTGGAAAGTCGGATACGCGAACGTTTGTTCGGGCGCAAAGGAAAAGGATTTAAACAGGCTTTTGCGGGTATGGTGCGCCTAATGATGCAAAAACCGTTGCAACCCGGTTCATCCGACAAAGTTTTGTTTTTTTGGGTACCGATAATATCGTTTGTGGCGTCGTTATTTTTTTTGCTGATGCTGCCGACGGGGCAAGACGGCGAGTTTTTACGGTTGCGGGGAGGTTTGCTGTATTTGCTGTTTGCCGGAGTTTTGTTCGGTTATACGTTTTTTTTGGGCGGTCTGGCGGGCGGTTCCCGTTTTTCGTTTTTGGGGGCGTTGAGGAGTTTGGCGGAAACATTTTCATGTCAGTTAATACTTATGTTGACGTCGGGAGTTGTTTTAATGACGGCGGGCAGCACGGATTTGTCAGACATAGTTTCGGCGCAGCGGGATGTTTGGTATGTATTTATTCATTTTCCGATGTTTATAATGTTTATGTTAAGCCTGTTGACGTTGACGGGAGGGGCTCCGTTCGGAACTTCGCGAGGTTCGTATGAGCTTTCCGGCGGAGTTTATTCGGAGTATTCCGGCGGGCTTTATTTGTTTTTCAAAAGCGCGGATTATATTTTGCTGTTAGCGGGTTCTTTGCTGTCGGCTCTGTTGTTTTTCGGCGGTTGGAACGCCTTTATGTTTTTCGGGACAGAGGGGTCGTGTTGGTATTTGCTGGCAAAAACCGGAATTTTGTTTTGTTTGTTTGTGCTGTTGCGCTCGTCGTTACCGTCGTACAAAACGGAAGATGCGATGGCGATCAGTTATAAATGTTTTTTGCCGTTAAGCGCAATTTGGTTTTTTGTGACGGCTTTTTTTATTTTGTTTGAAGGGGGCGGAGTACAGTGAAAGATCTGATAAAGAAGATTATTCCCGACGATGTTTTCCGTTCGTTGCTGGTTGCGTTAAAGAGCGCGTTGCGCGGTCGATCGTCCCGTTTTTTTCGCGGTGAGGCAAAGGTTGTTCGCCGCCCCGTTTTGAAGGAAGACGGGCGGTTATGTATCGGGTGCGGGCTTTGTGAAAAGGTATGCCCGTCAAGTGCTTTATGGGTTGAAACGTCGAAACGTGACGGAAAATGGGTTTTGGAAAGATTAAGCATTGATCCGTCCAGATGCGTTTCGTGCGGTTTATGTATTGAGTCTTGTCCGAGCGAAGCTTTGGCAGCGTTGTTTGAACAAGCGAAACCGACGTTGTCGAAACCGGTTCGGATTTATTTAAAGCAGTCGGAGGAAGCATAATGTCGGTTGCGGATTACGTCTTTTTTTGCTTTATTGCGATTGCCGGCGGGATAGCGTGCGTAAGCGTGTCCAAGACGCTGTACGCGGTAATATGGCAGCTTCAATCGGCGGTGGCGATTTGCGGTTTGATGGCGTGTCAGCATGCGTATTTTACGGCATTTTCTTTGATTTCTGCGGCATCGAGCATTTTTTTGATCGTATTGATGTTTTCTTTGATAATTTTTAATGTTCCCGAACGATCGGAAGACACGCCGAAGCGTCGGATTTTATATTTTTTGGTTATGGTTATATTGCCGTTGTCGGAATTTATGTGGCTGTATTTTCGGCATTTACGGGGCAGTTCTTTGTTTTCGGAAATTTTTTCGTTATCTGCGTTAGGGACGCTTTTATACACGCGGTATGCGATATGCGTTATTGTTTTTGCGTTGGTTTTGACGGGTTCCATGGTCGGGATAACGATGCTGATGATGAATAAAAAAGGGGACGGAGCAGATTTTCGTAAAGAAGAAGACAAAGATCGGGAAATCAAGGCAGAATTGCGCCGCATACCTGTTGAAAGGAAATATTTATGACGATAAGTTCCGGCTATATGTTGGCGGCGACGTCCGTTATGGTGCTGATCGGGATTTGGGGGGTACTGGTTCACCGTTCCGATTTTGTGAGGTGTTTGGTTTCGCTACAGTTGATTTTTTGGTCTTCGGCGTTGAACTTTGTATCCGGGACGTTTTTGTTTAACGATGTTTCCGGAGCTGTTTTTGCATTATTTGTGATTTGCATGACGGCGGCACAGTCGGCGGGAGCTTTATCGTTATTTTATTTGTATTACAGGAAACGATTGCAAACCGACCGCAAGGAGGAAAGTTTATGACGGCGGCAGTATTGGTTTTGCTGTTTTGCGCGGTTTCGGTTTTATTTGTTCCGAAATTAAGGCAAGGGACGGCCGGATGGTATTTGGTGATGATCGGTTTGTTTTTTGCGTGCGTTAAGCTGGCGGCGATGAGCGTAAAGTCAGTTTTTCGTTCAAAGGTATATTCGTCGTTTGTAGCGCCGTTTATGACATGGGACGGTATATCTTATGCGTGGCGCCTTCATTTCGGACAGGCGGAATTGTTTTTGGCGGCATTTATGGTTTTTTCGGCTTTTTTAAGTTTGTTTTATGCCAAGAATTATGTTCCGTCGGAAAAGCTGGGGCGATTTAGCGCGAATGTTTCCGGTCTGGTGGTTTCGGCATTGGCGTGCCTGGGGGCAAAGAATATGTTTCAGTTTGTCATAGGCTGGGATTTATCGGCATTGTTTGCGTATATGCTGATGAATACGTTTCATGACAAACAATCGTTGCGGCGTTCTTCCGTTCGTTTTTTTATTGCTCACAAAGTAACGGATTTACCGTTGTTTTACGCTTTTTTCATGTTGTGGGAAAAAACGGGAATGTTTTTTGTGCCGCCGTTTGTCAGCCCTTATTTTGCTTCGTTCAGCGGGGTTGAAGCCGGAATGTTTGCGGTGTGCATCATCTTGGCGGCTGCGGCAAAGCTGATATGCTTCGGATTTCATTTTGTTATGGAAGACGGATCGGATATGCCCGTTCCTGCGGCGGCGTTTTGCTTTCCGGCGGTGTTGAGCGGATTGGGGATGTATCTTTTATACCATTGTTTTCCGTTTGTGCAGGACGTTCCGAACGTCAGGACGTTTTTTGTTGCCATCGGAGCATTGTCGGCGGCGGCGGGAATACTGATTGCCTTAAATGTGACGAATGTCAAAGCGATATTAAGCTTTATTTTAATGTCGCAATTCGGTTTTGTTACGGCGGCATTCGGTTTAAGCGGCGAAGGTGTTGCTTTGAATACGTTTGTGGCGATGGCTGTTCCGATGATAGGGCTGATTTTATCGGCGGGGAACGTCATATATGCGTTGTGGGGGGAAGAAGACATTACGCGTATGGGCGGGTTGCAAAAAGAAAAACCGTTTACGCTGAAGATTATGTGGATTTTAAGCTTTTGCTGTGTCGGTTTTCCTTATATCGGGACGTTCGGAGCCAGGCGAGATATGTATTCGGCATTGTTTCAGGCGGACGGGCGAGCGTTTACGTTTGTGTTTTTGTTGTTGTCGTTCGGGACGGCTTTTGCGTTTGCCAGAATGATGTTTTATATTTTTTATGCTTTTCCGAAAACGCCGGTTGAGATTGCGGTAAAGATTCGAAAAGCGCCTTTAACGGGGACGATACCGTTAATTTTGCTGACGATAGTTTCATTGTTTCAAAACGAATTGTCCAAGCGTTCGATATTGCCGCCGTTGACGGGGATTTTATCGGCAGAAGTTATTTTTTCGTCTTTATTGGGCTGCTTTGGTTTTTTGGCGGGGATGAAATACTTTTCAAGACGGGAAAAGTCTCAGACAAGACGATCTGCCGTTTTTCAAAGACTGAGTTTGTTTTGCGCCAAAGGTTTCGGTTTTTCCGAATTGTACCGCCGTTTGTTTGCGGTACCGTTTTTGTTTGTCGGCAATATGTTATGGCTTCATGCGGATTTGGATTTGATAGAACGACGATTGACGGACATGATGCCGGCTTTTGTGCGTAAATCGGCGCAGGCGTTGCAAAGCATTCATTCGGGGAATCTGGGATTGTCGTTTGTTTGGAGCATTGCCGGTCTTTTAAGCCTTTTTGTATTAGGCGGCGTTTTGGCGTACGGAGGCTGACATGGAACAATTTTCTTTGGTAACGGCATTATGTGCGCTGCCTTTGGTCGGGGCGTTGTTTTTATTGTTCATTCGCGGGGACGAACGAATTACGGCGATGAATTCGCGCAGAGTTGCGCTGTTAACGTCCGGATGTGCTTTTTTGGCGTCTTTGTCGGTTTTGGCGCGCTTTGATTTTAACGGTTCCGCAGTCCAGTTTGATTATATTGCGGAATGGATTCCTGTATTCGGGACGGTTTGGCATATCGGGGTTGACGGTGTTTCTTTGCTGTTTTTGCCGTTGGTTTCAGGCGCCGTTTTTATATCCGTTTTGGCGGCACACAAGACGGTTTTATCCATGGTGCGCGAATATATGTTTTTGACGCTGGTTTTTGAAAGCTTTGTTTTAACGGCGTTGTGCTCCCGCAATTTGATCCAGGGGTTTGTTTTTTATGAATCCGCATTGTTGCCCGTATTTGTGATGATTGCGGTTTGGGGAGTTGAAAAACGGGCGTATTCGGCTTTTAAATTTTGTTTTTACAATTTGGCGGGGTTGTTGGCGTTATCGGCGGTTTTGATGTACGGGTATTCTATGACGGGCAGCTCGGACGCCGGTGTCGGGATTCAGGCGTTGCCCGAAGATATGCAGGCGGCATTTTTGGCGGGACTGGTATTTATGTTTTCCGCGTCTTTGCCGTTGTTTCCGTTTCATGTCTGGTTTGTTGAAATTCGCACGGAGGCAAGCGTATCGACGTCTGTATTGCTGTCGGGGGCTTTGTCCGGAACGGGATTGTTTATGTTTTTAAGAAGCGCCTTTTTATATGCTCCGGATGCGATGTCTTCTTTCGGGGGGTATTTAAGCGCTTGGGCGGTATTTTCGGCGGTATATGCGGCGACGGTTTCTTTAAGTCGCGACGATATCGGCAAGACGGCGGGATATGTCCAGCTTTCGCAGGCAGGGCTGTTGGCGGCGGGAATATTCGTCGGATCTCAACGATTGCTGTCGGGGGCTTTGTTTTTTTATTTTGCCCAGACGGTTTCCGTTTTATTGTATTTGTCGGTTGAAGCGGCGTTGATACGGCGTTTTTCGGCAAAAGAATTAAAGTCGTGCACGGGATTGTACGGAGTTTCTCCGGCGTTGGGAGCGGCTTTTTTTGCGGGGTTGCTGGCGTTATCGGCATTTCCGCCGACGCCTTCGTTTGTCGGGGAATTTTTGGTTTTTGCAGGCATTTTTGATTTTTCTCAAGCGGCGGGATTTTTTGCAATATTGTCTTCCGTTTTGGCGTTTGCCGCACTGTTGCCGCTTTTCCCCCGCTACGTATTGGGAAATTTTAATCCGTCTTTGGCGGTTCCGGCGGATTTGTCCGGCATTGAGAGGATTCAAATCGGCATGTTGGCTTTGGTTTTGGCGGTCGCGGCACTTTGTCCCGGAATTGTGATGCGGATGGCGGATGCGGCGGCCAGGGCTTTGATTTTGAACGGAGGAGCCGGCATATGATTTACGAAACGTTACATTTTTTGTTGCCGTTGCTTCCCGAAGCCTTTTTGACGATATGCGCGATGTGCGCACTGTGTGCCGGTGTTTATTCCCGCGTCGATTTAAGAAAAACAAATGCCGATATGCTGGTTTGGTTCGGCTTGTGCGGTTCATTGGTTTTGATTTTTTTGTTGCGGGAAAACACAAGCGGATCGGATGACGGTTTGTTTATGGCTGACGGATATGCAAATTTTTCAAGACTGGCGATTTTTCTGTTGAGCGCCGTTTCTTTATCATTCGGGCAAAGCTGGCTGAAGTACAAAAAATATGTGCGTTTCGAATATCCCGTTTTGTTGGCGTTTTCGGTTTGCGGAATGGGGATTGCGGTTTGTTCCGAGAGTTTTTTGCCGATGTTTTTAGGCATGGAAGCCGCTCAACTTCCGTTATGTTTTTTGGCGTCGTACAAAAGACAGGGCGAACGTTCGACCGAAGCCGGAGCAAAATATGTATTAATTTCGCTTTTAAGCAGCTCTTTTATTTTGTTCGGGATTTCTTCTTTGTATGTGTGCCTTGGGACGATAGAGTTTTCTCAGATCGGAGCGGCGGTTCAAAAAACCGGGATATCTGTGCTGTATCCGTCTTTGTCGTTTATAGCGGCGGGCTTTTTAATGAAGGCGGGAGCCGTTCCGTTTCATACGTGGGTTGCGCCCGTTTATGAAGGAATGCCTACTCCCGTTACGGCGTTTGCGGGGGTGGTGTGGCGTTTTGCGGTTTGGGCGGTTTTTGCAAAGCTTGTGTTTTATCCGTTAAGCTTTGCGCATGAATTTTGGAGCGTTTTGTTTTTGATTTTATCCGTTGCCGGCGTATATGCCGGAGCATTCGGCGCGTTGACCCAAACGAATATCAAGCGTTTGGCGGCATATACTCTGACGGTATCAAACGCTTTTATTTTATTGTCGCTTCAGATTTCGGATGCGGGAGCGTTTTTATTTTTTGCATTGACGGATGCGGTTATGGCGACGGGGCTTTTCGGCGTGGCGCTGAGCCTGCGCGTCGGCGGAGATTTATCCGAAAGCATAGAAACATTGTCGGGGCAGGGCAAATCAAAGCCCGTGCGAGCCGCCTTATACAGTCTGATTTTTTTAGGTATGACGGGTTTTCCGCCGTTTGCCGGCTTTTGGCGTCGTTTCTTTTTGTTTGAAAGCGCGATCAAGGACGGAGATTTTTGGCCGTGCCTGTTAATTATGGCGGGAGCATTTGTTTTGGCGTTTGTGTATTTAAGGATTATTCGCCGTATGTACGGTTCGCCGAGTAAAGACGAACTGTCGCCCGTTCCGTTTTCTCTGCGATCGGTTTTATGGGCGGCGGCTTTGGTTTCGCTGTTATTTTCTTTTCCAGCGGCATCGTTTTTTGACGTTGCCCGCAGTGCCGTTTTATATACGGGAGGCTTATGATGCAACCGAACGAAGTCGTTTTGCCCGCAGGTTGGAGCTTGGAATGCCTGCCTTCGGTCGACAGCACGAACGAAGCCGTAAAAAGACGGGTTTGGGAAACCGGCAAAGACCGTTTAATCATTCAGGCTGATGAACAAACGGCGGGGCGCGGACGCCGAGGACGCCCGTGGAAAAGCGCCGCAGGGAACTTGTTTTTTTCCTTGGCGGTAAAAGCGGGAAATATTTCCCGTTTGGGGGAATACAGTTTTTTGTCGGCACTTTCTTTGACGCTGGCGGTTGAAGAAATTTGCCCTCGCGTCAGCGTGAAATGCAAATGGCCGAACGATGTTTTGCTGAACGGCAAAAAGATGTCGGGCATTCTTTTGGAGACGGCGGGCAAAAAAGGCATCGAGTTTTTAATTTCCGGTATCGGCGTCAATATTTTTCCCGTATCCGAAGAAGGGATGCTTTATCCCGTAACGTCTTTGGCGCAAGAAGGGTGCACGACGGACAAATCCGAAATGTTAAGCGCGATTGTGCGTCATTTTGACCGTCTGGACAAACTTCGCGAAGAAGAGGGGTTTTTGCCTGTTTTGGATTTGTGGAAATCGCGGGCATACGGGCTTGGGGGAATGATAACGGTGAACCTGCCCGACCGGCGGCTGACGGGGACGTTTTCCGGTCTTGATAATGACGGGAGCTTATTGTTAAATAATGCCGACGGAGAACATAAAATCACCGCCGGAGACGTATTTTTCGGCGTACAGGGAAACTAAATCATGCAAAGCAACGACCAGCCAGATTACATAACCGTACCGGACAAAGGATTATTTTTTGTTCCGTTGGGGGGCGCCGGAGAAATCGGCATAAACTTCGGGTTATATTCGTGCGACGGACAATGGATTGCCGTTGATTGCGGCGTCGGCTTTGCGGGCGACAGACTGCCCGGAGTGGATATGGTTTTGCCCGATCCGACGTTTGCGGAACAGATTGCAAAAAACTTAAAAGCGTTGATTATCACGCACGCGCACGAAGACCATATCGGTGCGGTAGGTCATTTTTGGCCTTTGTTGCGCTGTCCCGTCTATGCGACGCCTTTTGCGACCGAGATGCTGGAAACGCGCCTTGACGAAGCGGGCATTTTGGGACGCGTTTCTTTGGAAACCGTCGAAGCGGGCGACGAATTGGATTTAGCCCCCTTTGACATAGAACTGATTCCTGTCAACCATTCCGTTCCCGAAGCCGTCAGCCTTTTGATACGAACGAAATACGGCAACGTTTTCCATACGGGGGACTGGCGTTTTGACGATACGCCCGTGGTCGGAAAGCCTGCGAATTACGCACGGTTTAAAGAACTTGGCAAAGAAAACGTTTTGGCGATGGTCGCCGATTCGACGAACGTCTTTGTCGAAAGCGACATTTTATCCGAAAACGACGTCAAGGATTCTCTGACGACGTTATTTTCGCGATATTCGGGCAAACGTTTGGTCGTTACGTGCTTTGCATCAAACGTCGGCAGGATTGAAAGCATTGCGGAAGCGGCGGAAAAGAACGGGCGGACGGTATGCCTTTTGGGTCGATCCCTGTGGCGCGTTGAAGGCGCAGGGCGAGCTTGCGGCTATTTTCGGGGCATAAACGTTTTTCTGACGGATGAAGAAGCACAGGATTTGCCGCCGTCAAAAGTCTTGTATCTGTGCACGGGCTGTCAGGGCGAACCGAAAGCCGCTTTGTCGAACTTATCTTACGGTGTTTATCGCAGCCTCCAGCTGAACAAGGGCGACGTTGTTATTTTTTCGTCCCGCGTCATTCCCGGAAACGAACAGGCAATAGCAAACATCAAAAACCGCTTTATCGCCAAAGGCATAGAAGTCGTTACCGACAAAGACGCTTTGACGCACGTTTCGGGACACGCCAACCGCAATGACATGAAACGGATGTACGGATTTGTCCGTCCTAAAATAGCCGTTCCCGTTCACGGCGAAGCGGCACATTTGTTTGAACATGCGAAATTGGCGGACGAATGCGGCATTTCTCAAACCGTCATTCCCAAAGACGGCGACGTTATTTCTTTCGGCGCGGACAAAGCCGAAGTCATCGGTTCGGTTCAAAGCGGATTGATGGCGATGGACGGTCGCAAGATTATTCCCGTCAATGCGGATGTTTTGAAAAAACGCCGCCGTATGCTGGAAGACGGAACGGTTGTCGCGACGGTTGTTTTGGATAAAAAGAACGCGGTCGTCGGCTCGGTTCAAATCTCTGCGACGGGGTTAATTGATGCTCAAAGCCCCGAAATGTCGGTTTTGGACGAAGGCATCAAGGCGGCTTTGTCTTCTTTGACGCCCGCACGATTGAAGGATGACGGCAGCGTTGCCGACGCCGTCAAGGCGGCAATCCGAAAAACGGTTATGGAAAATCACGGTCGCCGTCCGATGGTTGATGTTCATTTGGTTCGGGTTTGAAATAAAATGTATCAAAAACTGATTTTTGCAGTGTCTTTTTTGTTGTTATGCACGGCGGGGGCTTTTATTTATCTTGAAAATTCCTCGACGCCTGCGCCCGTCTCGACGGTTTTTCCGTTAAATGACATGTCGGGCGTCGCCATAGGCTCTTCTGATGCTCAAGACGAACAAGACCCCGACGCTTCTTTTTTTGGCGCGAATGCTTCAATATCTCAGCCTGAGAAAGAAGCCGTTTCGACGGGAACCGCCCCCGTAACGGCAACGGACGATTTACAGGCGCAAACGATATTGCCGACAGCTTCGGATAAAACGGAACCGAATACTCAAGCCTCGGCGTCATCGGCTCCGGCACCTCTTCCGAAAAGGAAAATCCGCATCAGCAAAGAAGCATGCCGCCGTTTAAAAACCGGCTCTGCATCAGTTCCCGCCGATTATCAGGCGGGCGTTTCCGCAACGGGACAGACTGTCGCTTCGGCGGATTATCAGCCGGGCGTGTCTGTAACGGGCGACGCCGTCGCCCCGGCGGATTTAAACGGCGGTTACGATTTTCCTTCCGTCGATTTGCAGGATATAGAGCTGCCGATTTCCGTTGATCTGTCAAAGAATTTTCCGTTCTTTCAGTCTTCGTTGGATATGGGAACAATTCCCGTCGGAAACGTTACGTTTAAAAACGGTCAGGTCTATATGAACGGGCATCCGCTAACGAATGATGCGACGAATATTTTAAAAGAACAATGCCCGTAATTTAAAACGTGATGCAAAAAAAGGAGGGAAACCCCTCCTTTTTTCGATTGAGCCTCTTTTCCCGATTTAGCGGGATGAGCGCGGGTTCAGCTTTGAAAACGTTTTTAAATCCATTTTCGGAGCTTTCCCCAAACTTTCTTGTTGGGCATCAACCTTGTTCATGTAGTTTTGAGCAAACTTCATGGCATTGCGCATCAAAGACGGCTTTTTTTCCAACACGATATTGCTGATTTCCGGATCGTTTGCCATGTCGGAAATCAATGTGAACTTTTGTTCTTCGATTTCGGTCAGCAATTTTTTGGCGACAGCCGGATTCGGAGACGTGAAATTCATTTGGAAATCCGTCATCCATTCGGGATGTTTTCCGTCGGCTCTTAACATCAGGGCATCCGACAGGGACGGGCAGACATAGCTTTTCCCCAAGATTCCTTTATCTTTGCAGACCTCGACGGCGGCCAGTTGCGCCATTTTTTCCGATGTCATGATTTTTGTAAATTCGGAGCGGTCTTTTTGCAAAGACTTGAGCTGTTCATCAACGGTCATGGCATCGAAATCGCGGTTTGCCGTTTTTTCCAGCAAAGAAGACATTCTGTCCATTGTCGAGATTTCATAGGAAATAAACGTAATCAAAGCATTTTCGCCTTTGGGAATTTCATGCTTTGGCGGGATTTCCTGAATCTGGCGGAACACGGCTTGATTTGCCTTGGCTTTTTTCAAAACGGAGGGAGCTTCGCCGATAAATTCCGCATTTAACAGATCCATTTTTTCCTTTCCTGCGGGATCATTGACGGACGCCTTTCGGATTGCTTCTTTTTCATGAGTAATCGTTGAAATCAAAGCATCTTTGTTTGCGCCGTCGCGGGCGATTTTATCATAAACGCCCGAACGCCAAGCGGCGACGGCTTCCATTTTTGCGATCATTTCCAGCAGCTGAGCTTCGGTTAATTTGACTTCCGTTTGCGGGCGGACGATACCCAAAGCTTCTTCAACTTCAAGGTTATGTTTTTCGGCGCTTTTCTTTTTGCGCACGTCGTACATTTTTTCGATTTGTTCTCTGGGCAAAGGCATACGGGCAAACGCTTCGTCCGTCCGTTGCATCATCTGGTTAATCAAAGGATTGGGTTTGTTATCAACCAAATCGATTCTCAATCGGCTCATTTCTTCTTTGGACAAGCCGTAGGTTTTTGAAATTTGGTCTGCCAAATCCAAAACTTCGACGTCTTTCATTTTCATTAGCGAACCGTCTGCCAGTTTTTCGTTTGCGATTTTAATGGCGGCATCGACGACGCCCGTTGTGTAATAAGCCAGATAATTGCCGACTTTTTTCAATTCGGCATAGCGTGCGCCGCCGGTCTGCAATGTTTTCAATTCGGCGACTTCTTTGGAATCGCCTTTTTTAACTTTCAGATTTTTTTCCGCTTCGCGGTCAATAGCGGCTTCCAGCCGTGTGGTCGGCTGTTTTTCGGTATATTTTTTAATCAGGTTATGCATCGTTTCGATACGGACGTCACCGATCAAAACGGAAATGTCGGTCTGTCCGTAATCGCGAGCCAGCTGCAAAACGGCATGAGCGTCGGCAAGACATTCCGTGCGGTGGCGAGCCAGCTGAGCGTCGACGTTATTTTCGGTGAACTGGCGTTTAAAGCCGCCTTTATGAGCGGGATCCAGCGCGTGTCCGAATTCGTGGTACAGCGTGAACTGTTGAAGCTGACGGCGGGTAACGCCTTCTTTTTCCATACGTTCTTTGACGCCGGGAACCCAATAAAACATATCGTCGACCAAAGTATCGGGGTTATCGCCGACAACCAGACTGATATTGCGTTCGCCGTCCAGATTTTTCTTTGTCACGCCGACGGGGTTGGTTGCGCTGAAAGCGTTGCTGGACGTAATGGCGGAAGCGATGACGGGTTCGACATAGCTCTTGTCGATCGGAGTTTTGCCGTAGACGTTAGCTTCTTTCAGTTTTTCAACAATGTGCAGATAAAGGGATTTTCCGATGCTGCGGTCGGGTTCGTCATCCGTGGCGTAACGCCCCATAACGACGTCGGGATCGATGACAAAAAGCGTCATGTCGGGTCTGACGTTGCGGAAGCGTTCTTCAATTTGTTTAAAGAAGCGGTGGTTTTCGGTGTCCAGAATGTAATCTTTCGGGGGTTCGCCGACGGAAACGGTGCAGTTTTCGCCGTTTAAACCGGGTTCGATGTAAGAAGTCTGTCCTTCGGGAAGCAATCCGAAAAACGGGCGTTCCTGAATGAATTCGGGACGTTTTTCGCCGCATTCAAAGACGCGCAGTTTGCCGCCTTTCATAAAAGATTCTAATTTTTCAGATGTTTTTTTATCCAGCCTTACTTCAACCATCCGGCACCTGTTCAGTTTAATTCTTTGACATCGGCGTAATATCCGTTTGTTTCGCCGCCAATTGTGATTTCGGCAACCAGTATTTTTCGTTGCCGACGCAATTTTTCCAGCAAGTTTTTATCAATATCGCAAATGCGTACAAACTGATCCCCCGTGCGGCAAAACACGGCGTTATTGTCCGATTTTAAAATCAGGCTGGGCATGTCGGGCTTTCCGTCCAAAGCTTCTAAAGCCATAACGGGTTCGCCTTCGCTGCTTTCGTAGATATTTGCCGCAAAAGAGTCCATTTTTCGCATATCCTTATTAAAACTCACCTTTTTATAATTTCCTGTTTTTATTTTAAAGTCAATACATTATAGACAGAAAATTCAAAAAAATATGGACAAAATAAAAAAGCCGCTTTGACGGCGGCTTTTTTATTAAGCTTTAAGTTTTCAAGAAGCCTTGCTTTGTTTGACGGCGTTTCTTTCTTCTCTGATGGCGGTCAGGACTTCCTGCATTTCTGGGCTGTTTTCCATTTCCGTGATATTTAACGGCAATTTTAAACGCCAGTTCGGATATTCGTTCGTCGTTCCGGGAACGTTAATCATTTCCGTTTGACCGAAAATATCTTCAAACCGAACAAGGAAAATCGAACTTTTCGTTCGGGCAATAAAGCGGTTCGTCGTCGTAATCAGACGGCGGCGCAGGCGCGGATCTTTCATTATGTCGATTCTGGAAGGCACATCGTCAGCCCATAACCCTTCGCTTTTAAAGGATTCAATCATTTTTTTGCAAATATTCAAACGTTCTTCGCACGCTTTTTCGTACTGTTCCTTGCTTAAGAAAAGATTGCACCTTTTAAACGTGTCCAGATCGTAAAACGTCCAGTAAGCGGGAATGCTGGGCTGGTCATGCGTGCTGACCTGAGCCAGCGAGAACGGAAAATATTTTGTCGTCGGGAAAAACGCTCCGTTTCTGTCGCGCTGGCGATGCAATACTTTTGTCGAGAACAAACGCGCCTGATACATTTTTCCGCGGAACCCTTTAGGAACGGTTCCCAGATCTTCGCCGATGACGATGCATTTCGCCCGTTGGCTTTCAATGGCGATAATCGCCAGCAAAGTGCGCATGGAATAACGGATGTAAGCCCCATTGACGACTTTTTCGCCGCCGTTCAGTTCAGGTGCCCAAAACAACCGGTACAGCCCCATTACGTGGTCAATGCGCAAAGCACCCGCATATTTCATGTTAAAACGCATCAAGTCTCTGTAATGCATATAAGAGTCTTCGTTCAAAGACAGCGGGTTCGGCGTTGCAAAGCCCCATCTTTGTCCGCGCGGTCTCATCTGGTCGGGGGGAGCGCCGATGTCAACGCCTTTGACAAACGAAGACGGATGAGCCCACGGCTCCGCACCGTCCGATGCGACGCCGACGGCCTGATCCTGATAAAGACCGATTTTGAATTTTAACGCTTTGCTTTTTTCATAGACGGCTGCCAGCTGGCGATCCGCAATCCAATGAATGAATTTAAAGAAGTTGATACGATCTTCGTTTTCCATGGCGAAAACGCGTACTTCTGGCGTATCGGCGCGGCGGTATCCTTCGGGCCAGTCTTTTTGTCCGGGAGCGGGAAATCCGTTGCCGATTTTTTCCCGCAACGCTTCAAAAGTGCACAATTCGTCCAAAGAAGGCGTATGCTCGCGCTTGAAAACTTCGAAATCTTCGTGGCGGCGGCAGTCGTTTTCGTCCTGCGAATCGTAAAGCTCTTTAAAGGTTTCATAGACGGCGCCGAGAGCCCGCGTTTTTAAATCGCTGACGCACTGGTAATCGACCAGCTTTGTCTTTCGGGCGTTTTGCAGACGCATTTGAAATTCAAAGGAATGAACCAATTCTTGTGCTTTGGCGCTTTTGGAAAATTCAGGGACGGCTTCGACATCGATATAAAGCGGGTTCAGGTACAGACGGCTGCTGGGGCGGTAAGGGGACGCTTCGCCCGGATTGTCGTGGAACAAGGCGTTTAAGGGGTTCAGCCCGATAATGTCGGCGCCCTGACGTTTCAGAATGTCCAAAAGCGAACTTAAGTCCGTAAAATCGCCGATTCCCCAGTTTCGTTCGGAACGCAACGCATAAAGCTGGACAGGAACGCCCCAGATTCTGTCAATGCTTTTAAACGAGCTCATTCCTTCGGGCGTATAGCCTTTCGGCGGTGCAACAAGCAAAGAAGACGAGCAGGGCACGCTTTCATAAGTAACGGTCAGTTTATGGTAGCCGACGGGCAATTCTGGCATCAGGACGGCTTTGTATTTTGAATAATTTACGCCGTTAACGGTTGCCGTATCGATTTTTTGTGCTTTTTTTAAATCGACGGATCCGTTTAATTCTTCGCCGTTTTCCAAAACGATGTGCCAAGAGGCTGATTTTTCTTTGCCGTCGGGCAGGGAAATTTCGCAAGACGCGGGGAATTCGTCGGTTAAAACGACGGTTGTCGGGGCGATTCGGCGTTTCCAAGGCATTTCTTTGAAACGCTTTAAGGACGTTTCGCGCTCTTTCGGCGTTGCGGCGGGAATTCCCATTGCCTTTAAAAAGAAGAGCTTTGTTTCTTCGGGGGTGATATGGACTTGTCCGGATTTGTCGGTATATTCCGAAGCGATGCCGACGATTTCTGCCAAATCGTCCAAAACGGTTGAATTTGCCATTCTTTTTTCCTTCAAGCTAGCTTGGAGAGTTTATAAAAAAAGACTTTTTTTGTCAATGGCGCATTCGGGGCGGTTTTATAATTAACCTATTGACAACAAATATTTATTTTTGTGACGAAAAGTGTTTTTAAACAAAAACCCCGCGAATTGAAGCGGGGTTTGTTTTTAGCATTTGTTTGAAACGGACTTGATTAGAATCCGTCGCGTTCCAAGCGTTTGCGTTCCAGTTTGCGTGCGCGGCGAACGGCTTCGGCCTTTTCACGGGCTTTCTTTTCCGAGGGCTTTTCAAAGTTGCGGCGCAATTTCATTTCACGGAAGACACCTTCGCGCTGCATTTTTTTCTTCAAAGCCTTCAAAGCCTGATCGACGTTGTTGTCGCGAACGATTACCTGTACCATTTTAAAGATCATTCCTTTCATAAAAGAGGGATATGCACGGCTGAACCGATTCTTTCGGGAAACCGCGGCATACCGATTAAAGTTTGAGAAGTCTGTAACATATTTTCGTTCTGATGAAAAGAGCGAAAATAACGGTTAAGCCGGAAATTTCGGATCCGGCAAAAGCATCCCTCCTTTGCGGAAAAAAGTGTTTAACTTTCCTATTATAAGGGCGGAGCCGCCCGTCGGCAAGCTATTTTTGCAATATCCCTTTTTTGCGCACGAGGGCGACTGTCGTTAAATCGGGCGTTTTCGGACCGTTCGTGCGGATTGAATCCAGCGATTTTAAAGAACGCAGATGCGATATTTTGTCCGAAGCTTCTTTTTGCCGGCGTGCCAAACGTTGCTTTTTAGCCAGATTCGCGGGCAATTCGCAATACCAGTCGGTGGCTTCCCGTTCCGTCAGACCGCCCGCCATTTCGATGACTTCTTCGGCAGGTTTTGAAAATCCCAGATTTAAAGCGTCACGGGTGTTGCGATAAATTGCCCAATATGTTTCGTGGGTAACGGAATTTTGTTCGGGCTTTTTAAAGAATTCGCGTGCTTCTTTGGCGTCCAGATACGTTTTGCCGTTGAATTTGCAAACCTTTTCAATATTGTCCGCAACGGGCACAACGCGTTGAAGGGCTGTTTTTTCTTCTTCTCGCGTGGCTTTGCGCTTATGGCGTTCATAGTTGCGGATGTAATTTTTTTCGTAGGCTTCGCGCAATCCCGTGTCGTTAAACCAAGCGTAAAACGCTTCGCCGTGCGCGGTGCCGTTTTCGACGCCGCCTTTTTCGGCTGATTTCAAAAAAGCGGAAACGACGTCTCTGTCTTCTTTTTTAAATTCTTCCATCGGCTCTTTGATGCCCTGCTGCTGCAGTTCCCAGCCGACCTGACACGCCATGACGTTGGCGTCGGCTTCGATGACGCCCTGAGATTGCAGGTAGTCTTTAGGACGGTCTGCATAAGCGCTGAGCAGGACGCCGTTTTGGAATTGCTGAGAATGCCGCAGTTCGTGCGCCAGCGTAATGACCATGCGGTTTTTGTTGGATCCGGCTGCGATGAAAATCTGTTTTGTTTCGTCGTTAAAGGATCCGAAAGACGCATTTAAGCATTCCGTGTTGATCTTTGTGCCGTAGGCGGCGGCACAGTCTAAAAGTTCGCGTCCCGTTTTGCTTTTTTGCAGAATTTTAACGGCTTCGCATAACGCGGGCGAAGTATCGTCCAAAAAAGGATAAGGCTTGTCCGAAACGGGCGGTTCGGCCGCATGCGGCGGCGGATTTAAGGCTTTGGAAAGTTCGTCTGACATACAAAGTCTCCTGCTTTGCTTGCTTCGATTTATTTTATCGTAAGCGCGGGCGTATTTTTTGTCAAACGAAATGCGTGTTTTTGTCTATTTTTGTGTTTTTGTTTTTTGAAAAATGAGATATATTAAAAAACAGGAGGACGAATATGCCGAGTTTGACTTCTATTTTTTCCAGTGTTCCTTTTCGCGGTTTTTACCCCGACGAACCGCCTGAAGTTCCTTTTCGGACGGAAGGCACAAAACAGGAAAAGAAACGTTTGGCATTTTTGATAAACAGGATTGCCCGTTCTTCAAAATTCGGCAGATCTGTTTTGGAACATGCGGCAAAAGAAGGTTATTCGCTTTCTTTTGAAACCATGGGACGCAGTCGCGGCGCAGCCAGTTCGGATTTGAAAAAAATAGTTTTAAACCCCCGTTGTTCGGATTCGCTTTTGACGGCGACGCTGACACATGAATCCCGCCATGCGGAGCAGTTTTCGAACGGCGCCGTTTGCGGTTTTTTTAAAGAAGGTCGCACTTTTTCATCTTTGTTAAAAGAAGAACGCCTGATGGAAGCCGATGCCGTCGCGTCGTCCGTCGCGGTTTGTTTTGATTTGGATCGTTGCGGCGACCGAAAGCCTTTGGAAAAATTGTATGACAGCTATTCGCATTGCGTGCGGGCATTCGGTTCTTCCGCCGATACGGAAAGAAACAAGGCTTTAACCCAAAGTGCTTTGGCATGGTACGACGATACGGAAATAAAATTCCTTTACGAATTCTACGGATTTGTTTCGTCCGTGTCCTGCGGGCAGGATATTGCGCCGGCGGGCACGAAACGCGAAGATCCGACGTC
>HF994935.1:264060-271014 GCA_000434295.1 Acetobacter sp. CAG:977
TGAACAGCTGGTGTCAAAAATATGCAGAAACGAAGAAGGCAAAAGCTACTTTTGCATGTCGCCGTCGGCGCTTGATACGTCGCGGAGGGCGGGAATTTCCGATATTACGGCGGCATGGCTTGCAAATCATGCGAAGGCGTGTCGTGCCAACGGCGTCAGTGACGGGGAAACGGATGCAAGCTTAAGCAAAATTCCGGTGTACGAATTGCAAAGCTATATGAGAAACAAAGTCGAACGGTTTTTCATATATCCCGACCCGTTGAACGAACGGGGTGTCATGCAGGCGCAAAAAGTCGTTTCGGAAAGAAATGCGATCTCAGACAAAAGCCTTTTCGCCGTTTCGGCGCTGAAAAAAAACAAAGGGCGGGATTAGACGGAAAGGTTGACAAATTTTTTCGACGGACCGATATTAAATTAAAGCGGGCATTTTTTATAAGGAGAGGCTTTTATGTCGTCCTTTTTATCACAAGTGTTTTCATCCAAGGTTTTTCGCGGTTCTTATTCTGACGAACAGCCCGAAATCAACTTTAAAATGGAAGGCTCGAAACAGGAAAAAAGGCGCTTAACGTCTTTGGTGAACCGAATTGCGCATTCTTCGGAATTCGGCAGATCCGTTTTGGAACGTGCGGCGGATGCGGGGTTCGTTTTGTCATTTCAATTGCGCGATGCCACCGTTTTGGGATCGTGTTGCGAAATCAAAAAAGCCGTTATGCTGAATCCGGCTTATTCGGACGACAGATTGGTTTCCACGCTGGCACATGAAGCGCGCCATGCCGAGCAGTTTTCACGCGGTGCCGATTCCGAATTCGGCAAACGCACGCTTAAAACAGAAATTATGTATTTCCGTGCCATGGAAGCCGACGCTCAGGCTGCGGCTGCCGTAACAACAATGGAAATGAAAGGAAACGGAGACGGAAAACCTTGGAAAAGGTTAAGAAAGGAAACGTCATATGTGACGGATCCGCTGGTGCACAGTGCCGAATTTTCCGAAAAGCCCCGCGCGACGGATGCGTTGTTGGGGGCAGCGTTCAAAGGCTGGTATGACGATGCTTTTATCAAAGAAGCCTACGAAAATTCTTATATTGTTTCGGTCATGGACAATATTATGAAAGAAAACAAAGAAGCGGAAAATCCGTACAGCCAAAAAGAATCTTCAAAAGCGATTGTGTACAGAATGTGTCGCGGCGTTGACGGGTGTTATTTTAAAAATGAACCCGACGTTCTTGAAAATTCGAAATTTTTGGATATATCTCCGACGACTCTGGCAAAAGCCCTGCAATATGCTTCCATCGTGAAAAAAGAAACGGGAAAAGAAGGCGACAGATCCGTTGATCTTTTGCCCGTGCGCCAGCCGTTGCCCGTAAATACGTCGGTCTATGTCGGATGGGGAACGTGCTATGACGCAACAAACGATACCGTTCGGCTGGGTATGATACGAAAAGTAGGCAAAGGTCGTTAAATTTTTAAAAAGCTCCGATACTTTCGGGGCTTTTTTTATGGAAAAAATGTTGACAAAAATTTTTTCGGGAAATATGATTTTTCTATAATTTTTATATTAAGGAAACTTACCTATGTCCGTTTTAAATGAAGCTTTGAATCCTTCCGTTCCCGCGATGAAACCCAACAATGCCGAAAAACCGGTCGTTGATGTGGATATGTCGCCTTGTAAAGAGGAAGAAAAGCCCCGTATGATTTCGTTGATTAACCGTCTGGCGCGCAGCCCGATCGGTTTGGAAACGTTGCAAATTGCCAAAGAAGCGGGCTTTACGTTCAGCTTTTTTGACGGAGAAACCAGATGTTGCGGCGCTTGTGACGAAGAGGGAAAGTGGATTAAGCTGAACCCTGCGAAAACGGATGACAAACTTGTCGGAACCTTGTGTCATGAATCCCGTCATGCCGGTCAGTTTTACCGCGGCGCACACGAAAAATTCGGCGTTTATGACGTCCGTTCGGAATTGATTATGTTCCGTGCCATGGAAGCCGATGCTCAGACTTATGCAATTTCAGCCTGCAATGAGTTGCGTTTTAACGGGGATAAAGGTCCGTATCGCGAATTCAGAGCGGCTTATCCCGAAATCGAAGAACGTTTTATGGACGCTTTGGATAAAACGCAGGGCGAAGTCACCAACGAAGTGATGACGGAAACGTTCAAGGGCTGGTATGACCAAAACCGCACAAAAACCGTTTATGAAGAATCTTATTTGGTCGAACCGATGCAAACGGAATTGTCAAACTTGATGGTCGGTAAGAAACCCTCGCTGAATTATACGAAAAAGATGTCCGGCAAAGACATTGTCGCAATTGCGGGGTGGACAAAGGACGGTAATTATTTCACGGATGATCCTGCCGTTTTGGAAAAAGGCGTGTATGTCGAGGTTGCCAATACGACCATGAAGTCGTTGGAAAACTTTTTTAAAGCTCGCGAAGCGTTAACCGGCATGGCACCCGATCCTTCAATCAAAGGGTTGCCCACCAGAACGAACACGGCAACCAAGATAAAGGCAAAGTCCTATACGTCCGCAAAGGATGTTCAAGGGATTAAAGAACGTATCGAATCCAAAAAACAAAATTATGCCCTTCAGTCGGCGGCAATCAAAAAAGCCGTTAACGCAAAGCGAGCTCGTTAAAAAGGCAGAAATAAAAAAAACGCCCTTTCGTTCGGAAGGGCGTTTTTGTGTTGTTTCGGTTTTATTGTTATTTCAGTTTGATCAGGGCGTGTTTTTTCTTTCCTGCCGAAAGCTTAATGACGCCGTTTTTAACGTCGTTTACGCTCAGCAGAATGTTGTCGCCCGATACGGGGGTATCGTTGACTTTTGCACCGCCCTGCGCGATTAAACGCTTTGTTTCTCCGCGCGTTTCGGTCAGCTTTAACGCACAGAACGCGTCAATCAGCCCGATGCCTTTTTTCAAATCATCTTCGGATGCTTCCATGAACGGCAATTCTGCGCCGCCCGTTTTTTCTTCAAAGGTTTTGCGGGCGGTTTCGGCAGCGTTCGAAGCGGCTTCTTCTCCGCGGCAGATTTTCGTGGCTTCGAATGCCAAAATCTTTTTGGCTTCGTTGATTTCTTTATCTTTCAACGCTTCCAAACGGCGGATTTCGTCCATGGGCAAATCGGTGTAAATGCGCAGACATTTGCCGACTTCGGCGTCGCCGACGTTGCGGAAATACTGATAGTAATCGTAAGCCGACAGCTTGTCTTCATTGACCCATACGGCGTTTCCTTCGGATTTTCCCATCTTTTTGCCGTTGGAATCCGTGATGATCGGGCTGGTAAAGCCGAACAGTTCAACGCCGTATTTGCGTCGTCCCAGTTCCGTGCCGCTGGTAATGTTTCCCCACTGGTCGGAACCGGCAATTTGCGCACGGCAACCGTATTTTAAGTACAGTTGGCAGAAATCATAGCCTTGCAAAAGCTGATAGTTGAATTCCAGAAAAGACATTTGCTGTTCTCTGTCCAGCCTTGTTTTAACGCTTTCCATGGCGAGCATGCGGTTAACGGAATAGTATGTGCCGACGTCGCGCAGGAATTCCAAATAATTGACGTCTTTGAACCAATCATAATTATCGACCATGACGGCGCCTTCGGGGGTGTCGTCAAAGCGCAGGAATTTTGAATACGATCGTTTTAAGCCGTTCAGGTTTTTTTCGATGGTTTCTGCGCTTAAAAACGGACGCAGGGAATCTTTTCCCGACGGGTCACCGATTCTGGCGGTTGCGCCGCCGACCAAGGCGATCGGTTTATTGCCGAGCTTTTGAAACCAGCGCATCATCATTAAGGGGACAATATGGCCGACGTGCAGGCTGTCTCCCGTCGGGTCGGATCCCAGATATCCGACGGCGGGCGTGTGCGAACGTTCGCATTCATACAAATAATCGTCAAAGCCTTCTTCGTTGGTGCATTGGTTAAAAAAACCGCGTTCCGAAAGGATGTTCAGAAATTCCGATTTGAATTGAGTCATAAAAGCCTGTCCCGTTTGGATTTTGTTAAGGTCTTTAGCTTAGGATAAACGTACGGGTTCAAATGTCCCGCAGGTATTTAGCTGTATCAGCATTAGCCCTCAAACTCAATAGGGAAGAATTGAAATATGGAAGTAATCAGGCCTTTGACTGCGATGGGATTGATGAGCGGGACGTCAATGGACGGCGTCGATGCGGCATTATTGGTTACGGACGGGGTCGACGTTTTCCAGTTCGGCAAAGCGCTGAACCGCCCTTATGATATGGAAATGCGGGCGGAATTGCGAGCCGTTTGCGGCAGAAAAGCGTTGGAGGGCGGAAAAGAAGTCGAAGAAGCCGAAAAGAAAATGACGCTGTTCCATGCCGAAGTCGTTGCCGAGCTTTTGGAGCTGGCGGGATTAAGAGCAGAAGACGTTGATGTGATAGGATTTCACGGACAAACATTGTTTCATAACCCGTCGGAACACCAAACACTTCAAATCGGTGACGGAGATTTATTGGCATCCGAAACGCGCATTCCCGTCGTTAACCGCTTTAAATATGACGATATGGCCAACGGCGGACAGGGCGGACCTTTGTTGCCGTCTTATCATGCGGCTTTGGCTCGCGATATGGAAAAGCCGATCGCCATTTTGAATATCGGCGGTGTGGCAAATGTTACTTGGATCGGCGAAAACGGAGAGTTGGTCGCGTTTGCAACGGGACCGGGAAACGCTTTGATCGACGATTGGATGATGAAAAAGCACGGCACGAATATGGACTATGACGGCAACATGGCGGCGGCAGGCACCGTTGACGAAAAGATTGTCGCTACAATGATGAAACGTCCGTATTTTAAAAAAGCTCCTCCGAAAACATTGGACAGGGACGAATTTTCGGAAAGAATCATGGATAATCTTGAAGGAGCAAGCGTTGCGGACGGTGCTGCGACTTTGACGGCATTTACGGCGCAAGCCGTTGCCAGCGGTGCGCGGGATTTTTTGCCGAAGCCTCCCAAAAAATGGATTGTCAGCGGCGGCGGAGCCAATAACCCGACATTGATGAGGATGTTGCGCCAACGCTTGGAGGCGCCCGTCGAAGCTGCTTCAAAAGTCGGCTGGGACGGTGACGCCATGGAAGCTCAGGGATACGCTTTTTTGGCTGCCAGAAGCATCTTCGGTCTGCCTTTGTCCTTTCCCGGAACCACGGGCGTTCCCCATTCCATGTGCGGCGGGGCATATCATGCGGTGCCGGATACGTTAAAGGAAAAAAGAAAAACGAGAAAAAATTGATATTGTCCCAAACGGAACGGACGCCGTACGCACCAAGTTTGTAGCGGAGAAGGTTAAATGAAACATCTTTTATGTTTTTTGTCGGTCGTTTTTGTTTTCTTTTGCTGTGCGGCATGCGGAGAAAAAAAAGACAGCGACGCTTTGGTCGTCGGAACCAATGCTGAATTTCCGCCTTTTGAAATGCGGGGCGGTGCGAACGGTAACGAAATTATCGGCTTTGATATGGACGTCGCCCGTGAAATCGCTGCAAAAAACGGCAAAAAGCTGATCATAGAAGACATGAAGTTCGACGCTTTGATTCCGGCGTTGAATTCCGGAAAAGTCGATATGGTCTTTGCCGGCATGACCGTAACGCCCGAACGCGCCAAAAACGTTGATTTCAGCATTCCGTACTATAAAGTGACCCAAATTGTTTTGTTGAAACAAGGCGATGAGGCAAAAATAAAAAACATTGATGATTTAAAAGGCAAAAAAATAGCCGTTGCTTTGGGAACGACGGGCGATTCCGTCGCGTCGACGTTGACGCCCGCCGATAAAATCATCCGTTTTGATTCCGTGTTTGAAGCCATTTTGGAATTAAAAAACTCGAAAGCCGATCTTGTCCTGACCGATGAAGCTTTGGGAGAAATTCTTCATGCCAGAAACCCTGATTTGGTACGGATAGATTTACCCTTTGAAGACGAATACTATGCCGCGGCGGTCAAAAAAGGCAATCAAAGCCTTTTGGATCAGATCAACGCTTCGTTGACGAGTTTGAAAAATACCGGAGAAATGGAAATCTTGTTGGAACGTTATTTTTCCGAATAAGCATGTCAAAGACGAAAAAGCCTCCGTTACGGAGGCTTTTTTTTATTTTTCAAGGCGTCTGAGAATTTCTGCGGGGATAATTCTGCGCAATAACACGGTCAGTCCCGAATACCACGGGAAATAACGCATATATGCTTTTTTGGCGGAATATTCCAGACAATGTTCAGCGCATGCCTCCAAATCAACGGGCGTCCAAAAAGACAAAGACCTTTTTTCGCCGACAGATCCGAGATTATCGATTTTAACGATAGTAACGGTAATGCCGCTTTGTTTCATTTGGTCATGGAATCCTTGCATCCATACGTGCAGGGCGGCTTTTGTCGACCCGTAGGCGTAGTTGTCTTCGGTGCCGTATTCGCCGGCGGTTGATCCCAATACGATGACTTCTCCGCACCCTTGTTTGATCAGGACGGGAGCAACGGCCGTCATAAAGTAGATTTGCGCAAAGTAGTTGATTTGGAACATATTTCTTATTTTGCCCAAATCTTTGCCGCATTCTTTTTGAGAATAGGCGGTGTCCAAGGCGGAAAAGACGCTGATAATATTTTTAGCTTCTGTTTCGCATATTTCGACCGTTTTGACGAAAGAATCCGGATTTGACGTGTCCAATTCTTGGACACTGACGCAGACATCCGGGTATCTGACGCGGATGTCTTCTGCGGCCAACCTTAGGTCTGATTCGTCTTTACCCAGGAAAAAGATGTCATTTCCTCTTTTTGCGGCGGCGCGGGCAAAGGAGCGTCCGACGGCGGAAGTACCGCCTAAAATCAACCATGTTCTTTTTTCGGTCATTTGGGTTCTCCTTTTAATCCCAGACGTCTGGCGAAACCGGAGTCGAATTTTTTATGAGGATCGTAAGTCGCGAGCGTTTTTTTAAAATCGTCCAGTTTTCTATACATTCTTTGCAAATTTCTGGGT
>HF994935.1:271046-284933 GCA_000434295.1 Acetobacter sp. CAG:977
GCGTCGTTTTGCAAAGAAATCCTGCCGCGGTGTTCTGCGGCGATGGTTTCCAAATGAATAAGGAATTCTTCAATGCCGTGGCGGCGAATAAAGTCAAGCGACAGACAATATCCTTTCATGGGGAAAGACAGATCAGCCGAGCTTTCTTCTTTCATAGGCATCAAAGTTGCCATAAAGGAACCGACGCGGGTCCTGCTGACTTCGGTTAATATTCTTCGGATAGCCTGCGGACCTTCGGCTTCGGAAAAGGCGAAACGGAATTGATAAAAGCCGCGCCGTCCGCGTGTTTTTTCCCATCCCAGGAACAAATCCTTGGGATAGATGAACTGTTCGTAAGGGATGATTTTTTCGGCGGGTGCGGCAAAGAAACGGTAGAAAATATCGTTAATCATCGAACTTGAAAACGTATTGACGATAAAGTTCGGCAAATAGAACGGCAATTTGATTTTAGGCATTTTGAACAAAGGCGGTTTTGCCGTATCGTCCGTAAATTGTGCCGTGGTAAGGATGCCGCGTCCGATGGCGTTTCCTTTGGCGAGGGTGTCGATCCACGCATAGCACAGATCGGCGCTTTTTTTAGCGTTGTCAAAGTGTTCCAGCAACGTATCCAAATCGGGGCACCGTTCTTTGCGCACAATGACGTTCGGAGCCGGACGTTTGGGTAATGTCAGGGAAATCAGCGAAATAAAGCCGGTCAGTCCCATGCCGCCTTTGGTCGCCGAAAACAAATCCGGATTATGTTCTGCGTCGGCGCGCACGGTTTCCCCGTTTGCCAGCGTAACGTCGATCCAATTGACGGCTTTGGCGATGGAACCTCTTTTATGGGCATTGGTGCCGAACATATCGGAAGCGACTGCGGCGCCTAACGTATGATATCCCGACCCCGTCGTAACCGGAGCCATAAAGCCGCGGGAAGAAAACAGTTCGGTCACGGTATGCAACGTCACTCCCGGTTCGCAGACCAATTCGCCCGTTTCTTCGTTAAAGGAACGGATACGATCCATGCGTCGGAATACCATAACGGCGCCGTCGTCATTGATGGCCTGATCGCCGTAGCTGTGTCCCAGCCCTCGGGCGATAATGCCGTTTTTGCCGACCTGTTCCAGATATTTAGCGACGTCTTCGGTACGTTCGGGGCGGCATACCTGGCAGACTGCCCGGCAAGTACGCCCCCATCCTTTTAATTTTGTTTGGTTCCAGTGCATTTTTAGACTCCGTGCCGCCAGAAAATCAATGTGGGTATTGTAGCCGAAAAACTCTTTAAATAGAAGAGTTTTGCTTAAATAAAAGGGCTTTTTGAAAAAAGCCCTTTTTTAAAAAACAGAAAAATTCAGGGTTTTACGTTGGCCAGATAATCTTTAAATTTATCCGCCAAAGAAGTTTCGGGACGTCCCCCCCAATGCTTTAAGATTTCCGCCGCCGTCAATGCGGCCAGCTTTCCCGAAGCGGGCAGGCTGATATTTTGAGAAATGCCGTACAAAAATCCCGAAGCAAAAGCATCGCCGGCACCCGTGCTGTCAATGACGGCGTCTCTGTTTTCCGACGCAATGGTGTCAATGCCTTCGTGAGAAAAGATGCAAGCGCCTCTTGAACCGCGAGTCATTGCCAATATTTGACCGCGTTCATGCAAAATGCGCAAAAACTCGTTTAAATCCGTTACGCTTTGGTCAATTTCGAAACATCCGCGGATTTCGCGTTCGTTTCCGATCAGAATATCGGCGCGCGTTCTGATGGTTTCGATGACTTCCTGAACGGCAACGGCGCGGAAGTTCAAGTCATGCATGTTAAACGCGACTTTGATGTTATTTTCTTTTGCCGTATTTAACGCCAGCATGACGGCTTCGCGGGCGCGGCGGGAAACCAGCATTTGTCCTTCGATGAACAGGACGGAAGAATTTAAAATGGTGTCAATGTCAATGTCTTTGAGGTCTAATTCTTCGCAAACGCCCATATTAAAAGCAAACGTGCGGTCGTGATCGGGCGTTACCATAACCAAACAGCGTGCGGTGGCTTTGTCAATATCGCGGTCATACTGTTCCAGAGGGACGCAAGATTTGACCCCCGCCTTATCAAAAGCTTCTTTGAACTTTTCGCCCATGGTGTCGTTGCAGGCTTTTCCGATAAAAGCGGCTTTCCCGCCCAAAGAAGCAATCCCCGCAATGGCGTTTGCGGCGGTTCCTCCGGGAATGACTCTGGAATCTTCCAATTCGCGGCGAATGTCGCGCAGGACGGATACCGGCAGAACGTTGCCCTGACCTTTGGTCAGCTGATATTTTTTAAGAAAATCTTCCGTGACGTTTGCGACGACGTCCACAAAAGCAACGCCGATAGCGGTTACATCGAATTGGCTCACGATATTGTCTCCGTTATGGTTTTTGACCTAACGGGACTCTTTTATATCTGGGCGGGTGTCAAAAGACCAGATAAAAAATAAATAAAACAAATACAAAGCGTTTCCAAGGCTTCCGAAAGGAAAAGTTTTTGCCTTCAAACAAAAAAGCGGGGCAAATCCCCCGCTTTTTTTCAAGGATAAATCCCGATTCGCCTTTACAAAAGCGTCAGTTCTTCTTCCTGATCGGATTTCTTTTCGCGTTGCAGAGGCGTACAAATAACCAAAAGCTTGTCATTCTTGGCGGTTAAGCGGACTTTCCCGCCTTTTACCAGTTTCCCGAACAAAATTTCTTCGGCCAAAGGCTTTTTAACGTATTCCTGAATGATTCTTGCCAACGGGCGCGCACCGTTTTTATCGTCATGGCCTTTTTTGACGATCCATTCTTTTGCCGAATACGTCGTTTCCAGCAATATTTTCTTTTCCGCCAGCTTTGTTTCCAGCTGCGCCAGAAATTTGTCGACGACGCGGCGCACGATTTCCGTATCCAATCTGGAAAACGCAATGACGGCGTCCAGACGGTTTCTGAATTCCGGCGTGAAAAGACGTTCAATGGCTTCCTTGTCGTCGCCTTCGCGGCTTTGTCTTGCAAAACCCATGGCGGGTTTCGAAAGGTCTGCCGCCCCCGCATTCGTGGTCATAATCAAAATGATGTTTGAAAAATCGATTTGTTTGCCGTTGGAATCCGTCAGACGGCCGTAATCCATGACTTGCAGCAAAATGTTAAACAAGTCGGGATGGGCTTTTTCGATTTCGTCAAGCAACAAAACGGCATAAGGATGCTTATCAACCGCATCGGTCAGCAATCCTCCCTGATCAAACCCGACGTATCCCGGCGGCGTGCCGATCAGACGGGATACCGAATGTTTTTCCATGTATTCGGACATATCAAAGCGCAACAGTTCAATGCCCAAACTTTTTGCAAGTTGTCTGGCGACTTCGGTTTTCCCGACGCCGGTCGGTCCCGAAAACAGGTACGAACCGATAGGCTTTCCGGGTTCGCGCAATCCCGCGCGGGACATTTTGATGGAATCGCACAACGCATCAATGGCTTTGTTTTGTCCGAAGACGGTCAGTTTCAAGTCTCTGTCCAGATTCTTCAGTGCGCTTCTGTCGTCGGCGGAAATGGTTTGGGAAGGAATGTTCGCGATTTTGGAAACGACGCTTTCGATGTCTTTCGCGGTGATTTGTTTTTTCTTTTTCCCCGAAACCAAAGCTCTTGCGGCACCGGCTTCGTCCATGACGTCAATGGCTTTGTCGGGCAGTTTCCTGTCGTGCAGGTAGCGCTGAGACAAATCGACGGCGGCTTTTAACGCTTCGGCGGTATAGACGACGCCGTGATATTTTTCGTAGTAGGATTTTAAACCTTTTAAGATGGAGACGGTTTCTTCGGGCGAAGGTTCGTTGATGTCGATTTTTTGGAACCGCCGTAAGAAAGCGCGATCTTTTTCCAGATGGTTTCTGAATTCTTTATAGGTCGTTGATCCGATGCAGCGCAAAGTCCCCGAGCTTAACGCCGGCTTTAAAAGGTTTGACGCATCCATCGATCCGCCCGATGTGGCTCCGGCACCGATGATTGTATGAATTTCGTCAATGAACAAAATGGCATTCGGGTCGTTTTCCAGCTGGGACAAGACTTCTTTCAAGCGTTCTTCGAAATCCCCTCTGTATCTGGTTCCCGCCAGCAAAGCCCCCAAATCCAGTTGGTAGATGACGGCGTTTTTTAAAGCGTCGGGAACGTCTTTCTTTGTGATTTTCAATGCCAATCCTTCGGCGACGGCGGTCTTTCCGACACCCGGCTCTCCGATGTAAAGCGGGTTGTTTTTTGTGCGCCGGCACAGGATTTGGATGGTGCGTTCAATTTCGTTTTCGCGCCCGATTAACGGGTCGATTTTGCCGCTTTCGGCTTTTTCGTTCAGGTTCAGGCAATAAGCTTCTAAAGCTTCTTCGCCTTCTTTCAGCTCGGAATCTTCGTCTTCCATCGTGCCTGAAACGTGTTTGCGTTTTCCGTGGCTGACGTAGCTCATGGCGTCCAGTTTTGTCAGCCCCGCCTTTTTCAAAAAATACAGTGCATAAGAATCGGTTTCGGCGAACATGGCAATAATCAAATGTTCGGACGTTACGATGTCTCTGCCGCTGGACTGAACCTGAATGGCGGCGCGTTGCAGAACGCGTTGGAATGCTATGGTCGGCTTGGGGTCTTTGGGCGTTTTTTGGATCAGGTAATCCATTTCTTCCGCGATATATTTTTCGACGTCCTGTTCCAGCTTTTCGGTTTTAATGCGGGCGTGACGGAACAATTCCAAAGCGTCTTCGTCATCCGTCATCGCCAACAGCAGGTGTTCCAGCGTAACGAATTCGTGCCTGTATTCCGACGCGATGGCGACGGCGGACTGTAAAGTGGCTTCCAAAGTCGGCGAGAGCATATTTTTAGACCTTTTCTACGCGGCACTGAAGCGGGTGCATGCTTCTTTGCGCCATATCGATGACCTGAGCGGCTTTTGTTTCGGCGATTTCAAAGGGATAAATGCCGCATACGCCGATGCCCGTCCTGTGAACCTGCAGCATGATTTCCGTTGCTTCGGTTTTGTCTTTGTCAAAGACGCTTTGCAAAACGGCGACGACAAAGTCCATCGGCGTGAAATCGTCGTTTAAGATAATCACGCGATACATGGGCGGGCGTTTTAATTTAGGTTTCGGTTTTGTGGCAACGCCGCCTTCCGTTTGGATTTCGTTTTCGTTTTTTTGCCGTTTTGCCATGGCATTTACCCTTTGTTTAAATGGATTTCATATAATGTAAGGCGTCAACGCGTCGGGGTGCAAGCCCAAATCGCTTTTAAAAACTTTAAAAAGAGGCTATTTTAAGCAAAACGTCACGGAAAGGGCTGTTGTTTGAAACGGATTGCAATCATATGCGCTTTTTCTTTGATGCTGAGCGTTTCGCATTCGGCACGGGCGTATTATGACCGTACGTCGTCGTTGCTGGTTGAATCGGACAGCGGTCGGGTATTGGTTTCCGAAAACGCGACGGACAAACGCTACCCCGCGTCACTGACAAAGATGATGACGCTGTATATGGCGTTTGACGCATTGGAACGCGGGGAAATCAAGATGGATCAGCTGTTGCCCGTTTCAAGAAAAGCCGCGCGTCAACCGCGATCCCGCATGGGGTTGAAGGCGGGAACGACGATATCGGTTGAAAATGCGATTTTTGCGATGATATCGAAATCGGCGAACGATGCGGCCGTCGTCGTAGCAGAGGCTTTGGCGGGATCCGAAGAACAGTTTGCGGATAAAATGACCAGAGTTGCCAGGGAATTGGGCATGAAAAACACGCGTTTTAAGAATGCGTCGGGTCTGCATCACAAAGATCAGGTAACGACGGCGCAGGACATGGTGGTCTTGTCCAAGGCTTTGATCGAGCATTTTCCCGAATATTACAAACTTTTTTCGGTGCGCGGATTTCGCTACGGTCGTCGTTATTACGGGAACCACAATTTAGTTGCGCGCTTTTACAAGGGCGGAGACGGGTTGAAGACGGGTTACGTTGATGCGTCGGGGTATCATGTTGTCGGGTCTGCGAAACGGAACGGCAAACGGCTGATCGGAGTGATTTTAGGGCGCAATTCGGTGCGCGAACGGGATCGTCATATGTTTCGTTTGCTTGATTTCGGATTTAGGGAATTGAGCAAGTCCAAGGCAGAAAAGTCTGCCGAGCCGTCTTCTTTATTTTCGGAAGAAGTGCCGAATTTTTCTCCCGGGTCGGCGGAAGAGTACCGACGCATCAGGATAGAGGCGCGCCGATTGTCCGAAGAATTGGATTCGATTGCAAACATTTCGGACAGCCTGTCGCACGAACACAAAAAGTCCGTTATCAAAAAAGCGATTGTTGATTGGGGCAAAAAGAAAAAACGCCGTTAAAGATTGTCATACGATGTCGGACGAACAGGAAGAGATTTTACTTTTCTGTTTTGGGGAAACAAAATTTTTTCTGTCGTAATATCAAATTCTTTTTGGCGGGACGGGTATTCAATATTTGATAAAGATACGATCGTTTCAAAAACGAACTCAGCTGTTAAAGGCATATTTTTACGTTTACGAACACGGTTAAATTTTTCAACGTCTATTTGTTTTTTATACGAGGCATTAAAGGTAAGAAACCAAGGAATATGGAAAGCGTTTTTGCAGTCAGGTAAAACATAAAGCTGATTATCATATATGCAAATTCCATGATCTGAAGAAAAGGACATCAAAGTACTATATGGAGAAGAATGTACGGTTTCGATCATTTTGTGAATGATACTTACAGAATATGCCATGGCGTTTTTGTATGTGTTGTTTAGCGCTATTTTATTCTCAATAGTCGGTGTCAGTTTTTCAGATTTAAAAGAAGGTTTTAGAAAATCGTAACCTGATGGGTACCTGTCTTCAAAATTGAAATGCGTTCCGATCATTTTGACGACTATGAATTTTTTTTCTTTTTTTAATAATAGCTCTTTTAAAAAAGGAAGCACATAAATGTCGTCAGGTCGTTTCCCCTTTGCGTAATTGACGAAGATATCGGCTTCCGTGGAAAAGTCGGATTGAGAAGAATCTTCTTTGTCCAGATATGAAAAAAAATAAGTTTTGTATCCGGCTTCTCGAAAAAGAGAAAGAAGCGATTTTTCGTAAAATCCCAAACCGCTATGAAACAATTTTTTTCTGGATAATAAACTTTTTAGAGCAGGAGTCGTATGGTGTTGTACAGATATGTAATTTTTAAAGAGTATTAAATTCTTAAAAAGTTTTTTTTCAAAAAATATTTTAAATTCATCGAAACGGTGACTTTCGCCGATGACGAACAATACGTTTTGAGGAGAATTTTTAGAAGAATAAGAAAAAAAATAATGCTTTTTTTTCTGTTTTTTCATTAATTCTTCATCTACAGAAATATTCTGTTTTAACCAATATAAAGTTGGGAAAATAAAAGTCGGAGTTAATGAAACTAAAAATAAAAAAGATATAAATAAATTTTTATAGAAATTATTTTTGAAAGAATTGTAAAAATAGGCGGGTAATAAAGAAATAATTGAAATAGCTATAAAGGAAAACTCACCATTTTTTAAAAATTTTACATATGATAAAACTTCTAAAAAATTGGTTTCTGATGTGACAGATAAAACTAAATCAGCCACTTCGGAAAAAGGTCGTCTAAATGTTCGAAAAACATGGATAGACAGAATATTTATTAGATTTAGAGCTAAGCTGAAAGACGAAAAAAAAACGAAACGAAAAAAAAGAGACATATAAATGATGCAAAATGACAAAATAAAAGCTTGAAGTAAACTGGAATCCGTTTTTTGAACATTTTTCCAAATAAGGAATAGGGAGAACGAAAGGGAGAAAAAACGTGAAATAAAAAAATTTTTGTTTATAGATTCTTTTTGAAGTTGTTTATAGGGGGGGGGGTATCATATTAATTAAGTTGCAAAAGAAATTTGTAAATATAGACATAGTACCCTCTCTATTTTAAATTTTTGGAATCGTAAAAATAAAATTATTTTTTTTAGTTTTCAACTTTTTATTTCTTCGGGCAATAAATCAAAAAGGTTTTTTCTGGCGTCTTCCAATCCTTCGGGCGTGTCGGCTTCGCACAGCGCCACGATCTGAGGCATCGTGTTGGAGGCGCGGATTAAAATACGGGAACCGTCCGCATACGACAGGCACAAACCGTCCGTTTCTTCAAGGTTCAATCCCTTTTCTTTTACCCGATGCTTGATTTTTTTCATAACGTCCGCTTTTTTTCTATCCGGGCACTCAAAAGCGATTTCGGGCAATCGAAATGTCTGCATATATTTTTCCGCGCGTTGTCCCAAATTTTCTTCATAGCCGTTGGATATGACGTCCAACAGGCGTACGGCGGCATAAAAAGCATCGTCATATCCGTAATAACGGTCGGCAAAAAAGAAATGTCCGCTCATTTCGCCTGCCAGTTTTGCGTTTGTTTCTTTCATTTTCTTTTTGATGAAAGAATGCCCCGTTTTCCATATGACGGGGCAACCGCCCATTCGGCGGATGTTTTCCGAAAAATTTTTCCCTGTCTTGACATCGGCAATGATGACGGCTTTCGGATTGAAACGCAGAACCTGTTCGGCAAACAGGCAAAGCAGGATATCGCCCGACAAAATGCGTCCCGAAGAATCCACCGCGCCCAAACGGTCGCCGTCTCCGTCAAAAGCAAATCCCGCGTCCGCGTTTTCCAGCAGGACAATGTTTTGCAATTGCTTCATGTTTTCCGAAACGGCAGGATCGGGGTGGTGGTTCGGAAAGGAACCGTCGACTTCCGCATTAATGACGATATGGCGTCCGGGCAGGCTTGCGACCAGTTCCGGAATGATTTTTCCCGCCGTTCCGTTGCCGCAATCCCAAACGACGGCGGGCTCCAATCCTTCGCGGAAATCTTTTAACAGACGATGAATGTAAGGTTCGGTAAAATCGACGTCTTCCGACGAACCGATTCCGCAGGCGAATTTCCCTTTTTGCGCCGTTTTTTCCAATTCAATCAGGTCGTTTCCGCAAAAAGGGCTGCCTTGTGCGGACAGCTTAAATCCGTTATAGCCTTTGGGATTGTGCGACCCCGTAACCATAACGCCGTTTCGAACGCCGGTCACCTGCATCGTGAAATATAACAGCGGCGTCGGTGCGCATCCTGCTTTCAGGACTTTTAATCCGCAAGACATCAATCCGTCAATCAAAGCTTCGGACAATTCGGGCGAAGAAAGCCTGCCGTCATAGGCGGTACAAACTTCATTTTCGCCTTTGTTTTTCAGGATGGTTCCGAACGCTTTTCCGAGCAAATTTGCCGTTTTAGGCGTTACGACATCGCCTTCCGTGCCGCGCAGGTCTCCCCCGCGCAACAAAGAAGGCGGAAAGGCAAAGTGTTGTCTAGGTAATAACATCCGGTGCTTTGCGTCCTGTTTTAGCCTTGATGCCCGATATTTCTTCGGCAATGGCGATTAAGTCTGCCAACGCTTCTTGGGGGTCAAGGTCGTGTTTGGACACGTTGGGTTCGTATTTTTCCAGATACACGCGGATGGTGGCGCCCTGTGTTCCCGTCCCCGACAGGCGGAAGACGATGCGGGAGCCGTCCGTGAACAAGACTCGGATGCCCTGTCTCGAACTTTCACTTTTATCCACGGGGTCGAGATACTTGAAATCGTCAAAAGTTTTGATTTCGTATTCGCCAAAGAATTTTCCGACATATTCTTCGGCTTTTTCTCTCATGTTGTCCATGATTTTATTGGCGACGTCGGCATTGACGTTTTCATAGTCATGACGGGCATAATAGTTGCGCCCGTATTTTTTCCAGTGAGCGCGGACGATTTCTTCGACGGACTGGTTCGACGCGGCAATGATGTTCAACCAATAAAGGATTGCCCACAATCCGTCTTTTTCACGGATATGGTTGGATCCGGTGCCGAAACTTTCTTCGCCGCAGATGGTTACTTTGTTGGCGTCCATCAGGTTCCCGAAGAATTTCCATCCGGTCGGCGTTTCATAGCAGCTCATGCCCATTCCTTTGGCGACGCGGTCAACGGCTTGGCTGGTCGGCATGGAACGCGCGACACCCGTCAATCCGCGGTCATAACCGGGAGCCTGCCAGAAATTAGCCACAATGACGGCCAGACTGTCGCTGGGGTTGACGTAAAAGTTTTTGCCCAGAATCATGTTTCTGTCGCCGTCGCCGTCGGATGCCGCTCCGAAATCAGGAGCGTCCGGAGCATTCATATGGCTGACCAAATCATGGGCATAGACCAGATTCGGGTCGGGATGACCGCCGCCGAAATCTTCTTTGGGGTCTCCGTTGACGACGGTTCCCGCGGGGGCTTTCAGGACTTCTTCAAAAATATATTTTGCATAAGGTCCCGTTACGGCGTGCAAAGCATCGTAACGCATTTTGAATTTTCCCGACTGGAACAGACGACGGATCAGATCGAAATCGAACAGCTTAGCCATCAGTTCGGCATAGTCTTTGACGGGGTCGATGATTTTGATTTTTGTTTCGCCCAAGACTTTTTCGCCGATAACATCCAAATCGATATCGGGTGTGTCCGCGATTTTATAAGACTCGATGGTGCAGGTTTTCGCGTAGATGGCTTCGGTGACTTTTTCGGGAGCAGGGCCGCCGTTGGAGATGTTGTATTTGATGCCGAAATCGGCGTCGGGACCGCCGGGGTTATGGCTGGCGGACAGGATGATACCGCCGAACGCTTTGTATTTTCTGATGACGCACGAAGCGGCAGGAGTTGACAACAATCCGCCTTTTCCGATCAAAAGTTCGCCAAAGCCGTTTGCTGCCGCCATTTTAATGATGGTTTGGATGGCTTTTCTGTTAAAGTAGCGTCCGTCGCCGCCGATAACCAGCGTTTGACCTTTGTAATCTTCAAGGCTGTCAAAGACGGACTGGACGAAATTTTCCAAATAATCGCGCTGTTCAAAGACTTTTACTTTTTTGCGCAGTCCCGAAGTGCCGGGGCGTTGCCCTTCAAAAGGTTTGGTCGGAACATTTTTAATATGCATAACAATCCTCTTTAAAAAAACAAACCGATTAAGACACAGAATCCGCAATTTGACGGCTTCTGTCAAGGAAACGTTAATTTTATCAGGATTTTCGGGCGGGGATTATTCCGAATTCAGCTTGACGGCGTTACGGATGGAACGCAATTCCTGCCTTGCGGCGACGTGAGAAACGGACATTTCTATTTGCGTTCTTTTATCGTCGACGTCCAACAAAGTCAGACCTTTGAGAAACAGTTCGCGAAAGATGATGCGTTCGCCCAATCCGGGGACGGGAGTAAAGCTGATTCGTTTCCCCAGGCTGTCCAGAAGGGATCTGATGATTTTTTCGTTTCGGGTGGAAACGTGCATCAGGCGGTTGCGCAAGATAAGCCATGTCGAGGCTTTTTTTCTGAGGGCGGCTCGTTTTTGTCTGGCCTGCCAAACGGTTTGAGCATAATGACCGGGAGATTTGACGGTCAGAGTTTCGGGGTCGATTTTTGCCAGAACGTCCAAATCAATCAGACTGTCGTTCAGGGGGGTGACAAGGATGTCCGCATAGACGTGAGCCAACCTGAACAGGTAATTGTCGGCGCCCGGAGTATCGATAACGACGACGTCGGCGTCTTTTGCCAGAGTTTCGATTTGTTCGGCGAAAGCGTTTTCATCTTCTTTTTGTTCGTCGGGAGAAACGTTTTCACGCACCGTAACGGAGAGGTGTTCGGGCAAATCCAAGTCAATTCCGTGCCGTTCTGCAAAGGCGGCTCTGTTTTGTATGTAGTGGGTCAACGTGCCCTGCCTTCCGTCCAAATCGACGGAAGACACTTTTTTGCCTTCTTTTAAAAAGCATGCGATCAAATGCATGGCCAAAGTCGATTTGCCGGTTCCGCCTTTTTCGTTTCCGACGACAATGATGGTACCCGCCATAGAACCTCCGAATGAAAATAAGACAGGCGTATCTTAAAATCGGGAATAAGAAAATTCAACAATTCAAAGTATGTTTTATTTATTTTTAACGGGTTATGAAAAAGATGGGAAATGTTTTAATTTAAAAAAGAAAAAGCGTTTGATTTCGGTGTTTGACACGAAAATTTTAATCAAATACTATCTTACCCTTAGGGCTTCTATAAAAGATTTATAGGACTATTCTTTATTTCTGGTTTTTATAAATATCAGAAACTTATGTTGTTTTTTTGAATGGGAGAAAATTGAATGAACGAGACTTCTCCGCGAGAGCTGTCCTCATCCCGCAAATTTGAAAAAGTGGGCGAGATATTGGACAAGTACGGACGCCAAAGTTCGCACTTGATACCGATTCTTCAGGAAATACAGGAAGTATACCGATATCTGCCGCAGGAAATAATGAACTACGTTGCGCAGGCATTGAACATTCCGGCGGGTCGCGTGTACGGCGTAGCGACGTTTTACGCGCATTTTGCATTAGAGCCGAAGGGCAAGTACCTGATTCGTCTGTGCGACGGGACGGCATGCCATGTACGCGGTTCCGAACCGATATTGAAAGCGTTAAGGGAACGTTTGGGGGTATCTCAGTCCAAGCCGACGACGGACGATATGATGTTCACGGTTGAAACGGTGTCCTGTTTGGGGGCGTGCGGATTGGCGCCCGTTATGGTAATTAACGATGAAGTGCACGGTCAGATGACGCCCGAAGCGGCATTGAATCTGATTGACGGCATCATTCAGGCGGAGAACGAATAATGGCGGAAATGAATTTAGACAAAGTAGCGCAGGAATATGCCCGTATGCATGATACCGTCAAGCGCCGCCTGATTATTTGCGCGGGGACGGGATGCATAGCGAACGGGTCTTTGAAATTATATGAAGAAATGCAAAAGGAAGTTCAAAAGGCGGGAATAGAAATCGCCGTGGAACTCAAGGCCGAAGACGCGCGGGAAAAGACGTTGTTGTCGAAAAGCGGGTGTCAGGGGTTTTGCCAGATGGGTCCTTTGATGTCGATAGAACCGGACGGTATTTTGTATTGCCATGTCAAGGCGGCGGACGCGGCCGAGATTGTCAATACGACCTTGAAACACAATCAGGTCATCGAACGCCTTTTGTACAAGGATCCGCATGACGGGACGCCGTGTCGCGGCACGGACGAAATTCCGTTTTACAAACGTCAGCGTCGTACGGTGTTGAAAGCCTGCGGTCACGTTGATCCGGAAGACATTCGCGAATACATATATCATGACGGTTATAAAGGAGCGCAAAAGGCTTATACGCAAATGACCGACGAAGTTGTTTGCAAGACCGTTTTGGAATCCGGCTTGCGCGGACGCGGCGGCGGCGGTTTCCCGACGGGGCTGAAGTGGGATTTGACCCGCAAAGTCCAAGGCGACAAGAAATACGTTATCTGCAACGCTGACGAAGGCGATCCGGGCGCATTTATGGATCGCAGCGTTATGGAAGGCAATCCGCATTCCGTCATAGAAGGAATGATGATTGCGGCCAAGGCGATCGGAGCGGACGAAGGCTATATTTACGTTCGTGCGGAATATCCTTTGGCGGTCAAGCGCATGCGCAAAGCGATTGCAGATGCGGAAGCTTTGGGCGTTTTGGGCGATGATATTTTCGGATCGGGAAAATCGTTCAAGCTTCACGTTATGGAAGGTGCCGGAGCGTTTGTTTGCGGTGAAGAAACCGCATTGATGGCTTCGATTGAAGGTTTGCGCGGCATGCCGCGTCCGAAGCCTCCGTTCCCCGCGCAATCGGGGTTATGGGGGTGCCCGACGGTCATTAACAACGTTGAAACGCTGGCTTCCGTTCCGATGATTATTTTAAAGGGATCGGACAACTACCGTTCGGTGGGGACGCAGAAATCTCCCGGAACCAAGACGTTTGCCGTCACGGGGCACGTTGCGAACACGGGGTTGATTGAGGTCCCGTTCGGCACGACGTTGCGCGAAATCATTTTCAATATCGGCGGCGGCGTGTTGAATTCG
>HF994935.1:284967-300813 GCA_000434295.1 Acetobacter sp. CAG:977
CGGCTTTAAGGCGGCGCAAATCGGCGGTCCTTCGGGCGGCTGTCTGACGGCGGAACATTTGGATTTGCCGATAGACTTTGATTCGCTTAAAGGAGCCGGCGCGATGGTCGGATCGGGCGGTTTGGTCGTTATGAACAAACAAACCTGCATGGTCAGCGTTGCACGCTTCTTTATGCAGTTCACGCAAAACGAATCTTGCGGCAAGTGTACGCCGTGCCGCGAAGGTACGCGTCAGATGCTGGCTTTGCTGGACGACATTATGGAAGGCAATGCGGACGAAAATACGCTTGATTTGCTGGAAGAAACGGCAAAGACGGTTCAAAAAGCGTCTTTGTGCGGCTTGGGCAAGACGGCGCCGAATCCGGTTTTGTCGACGTTGCGTTATTTCCGCGACGAATATATTGCTCACGTACGGGATAAATGCTGCCCGACGGGACAGTGCAAGGCTTTGGCAAAGCCCGAAATTATGCCCGACAAGTGCAAAGGCTGTACGGCTTGTGCACGCAAGTGCCCCGTCGGAGCGATTTCCGGCGAAGTCAGAATGCCCCATAAGATAGATCAATCGAAATGCATCAAGTGCGGAGCATGCGTCGCGACATGTAAATTCGGCGCGATTGTCGGCATTATGCCCAAGGCGTAACGGAGGGAAGCTTTATGACAGAACAGAAAAAAACGTTGTTCATTGACGGGAAAGAAGTCGAAATCGAAAATGAACGCAATATCTTGGAGCTGTGCCGTAAAGTCGGGATAGACATTCCCACCTTCTGCTACCAGCCCGAATTAAGCATTTACGGCGCATGCCGTATGTGTTTGGTCGATATCGAAGGGCGCGGGATACTGTCGTCGTGTTCGACGCCTCCCGAACCCGGAATGAAGATTTTGACGAACACGTCGGAAATCCGCAAACTTCGCCGCACGACGATGGAATTGTTGTTGGCGTCGCATCCTCAGGATTGCCTGAAGTGCGGGAAAAGCACCGTATGCAAACTGCAGGAAATTGCTCGCAAAGTCGGCGTGAAGAATATTCGTTACAAACACTTGCCCAAGAAAATCAAGGTTGATAACAGTTCGTATTCTTTGATACGCGATCCCGCGAAATGCATTCTGTGCGGCAACTGCGTGCGTATGTGCGCGGAAGTGCAGGGCATCGGAGCGATTAACTTTATCAACCGCGGTTCGAACAGCGTCGTAACGACGGCATTCGGCAAGGACATGAGCAAAACCGAATGCGTCAATTGCGGTCAGTGCGCGGCGGTTTGCCCGACGGGCGCATTGCAGATTCGTTCCGAAGTCGAAGAAGTCATGGATGCCATTAACGATCCCGACAAGGTTGTGGTTATTCAGATTGCTCCTGCGGTTCATGTGGCGATCGGAGAACTGTTCGGGATGCAGCCGGGCGAACTTTGCACGAAAAAGATTGTCAGCGCGTTGAAAGCGTTGGGCGTTGATTACGTCTACGACACCTGCTTTACGGCGGACATGACGATTGTCGAAGAAGCGACCGAGTTTGTCGAACGCAAAAAGAACGGCGGAGTGTTCCCGATGTTCACGTCGTGCTGTCCGGCTTGGATAAAATTTGCGGAAACGTATTATCCGTCATTGCTTTCGAACATCAGCTCGTGCCGTTCGCCGCAACAGATGTTCGGTTCGGTTGTTCGCGAAGCGATGCCTTCGGTCAGCGGCAAACCGAACAAAGACATTGTTTCGGTCAGCATTATGCCGTGTACGGCAAAGAAATTCGAAGCGCGCCGTCCGGAATTCGAACATGACGGGCAACGCGACGTGGATTATGTGCTGACGACGCAGGAATTAGGCGAATTATTGTCTTCTTCGGGGATAGATTTGGCTCATGTTCCTCCGATGGAACTGGACAAGCCGTTGGGCGTATCGACGGGCGGCGGCATTATCTTCGGCGTAACGGGCGGCGTTATGGAAGCGGTTCTTCGTTTTGCCGAAGAAGTTGTCGGCGGAGAAAAGAATGCCGTTGAATTCAAAGAGGTTCGCGGCGATGCGGGTATTCGCGAAGCCGAAGTCATGTTGAACGGCGAACCGTTGCATTTGGCTGTTGTTCACGGGCTTTCCAATGCGCGCAAGATTGCGGAACAGGTTGTTAACGGGACGTGCAAGTACGACTTGATTGAGGTTATGGCGTGTCCGATGGGATGCGTCGGCGGCGCCGGTCAGCCCGTCAGCGTCGGAGCCGTAAAGAAGAAGATGCGAGCTCAAGGCTTGTTTGCGTCGGATCGGAACAATCAGATGCGCAAAGCACAGGAAAATCCTGCCGTCAAGGAATGCTATGAAAAGTATTTGGGCGGGGCGCCGGCTTCGCACAAAGCGCACGAAGTTCTTCATACGCATTACGTTTCGCGTCCTAAGATTTTGGATATGGAAACGGATTTGATTCGCGGCGGATTGAACCCCGTCGATGTTGAATTGAATTTTGCGGGACAAAACATGAAGAACGGCGCCGAAAAGCTGATGGGCGAAGTTTTGGCAAAAGTCCGCGAAAACAAATGGACGGACAAGGTCAAAGTAAAAGTCACCTTTGGCAAAGCGGGCGAAAACCCGATTGTATCCGTGGCGGGCAAAGCCGTTAAGCCGGATGTTCAATCCGTTGTCGGCGCGGTGGAAAGCCTGTTAAAATAAAAAATCCGATAAATTAAATAAGGCGGCGGCTCAGCCGCCTTATTTTTATGAGCGAATGATTTTTATGGACAAAACGTTGACTTTTTAAGTTTTTTGTCTATATAATTAAATAAACATTTAAGGATGGAGAAAAAAAATGGGATTGGATCATTTTTTTAAAAAGGATGTTCACGTTTTTCCATCGGGCAAAGTTCCTTATGATCGCGGAGTAAAAGTTTCGCGACATGCGCCGGTGTTATTGCGTTCCGGTCTGAAAAGCGGGCTGGGCGTTGCGGCGGTAGCGGTGCTGATGGGATCGTGCGGTAAATCGTATTCTGAAATAGATGCGATAAAATCACGAATGCCGGAAAAAGCGCAGAAAGAAGCGACTTTGTCTTATGATAAGAATCTTTTGTGGAAGATAGATTCTCTGCGATTGAACGAAGGCGTTAATATGTCGGATGCGGTTTTCCAAGCGTTGGATGAAATGGAACGCCAGACGATTCCTGCCGATACGGCGAAATGGACGCCGAAAGATTATGTTTTAAGCGACCATGCCTGCCGCCGTCGTAACGAGGCGCGTCCGGTCAAGAAGCTTTTCGGGCAAGAGTTTCGTGCGATCAACGATGATTTCCGAGATGATCTGCGTACGGATATTTTGAAACAAGAAGAACAGTCCGGCTATGAACGGGCGGTTTGGAAAAGTGTCGGCAAAGCGCGTTTGGTCAGGGATTAAAGCGCGCAGGCTTAAGTGAAAAACAAAAACGGCGCCCGGTTAAAGGCGCCGTTTTTTTTTATTCTTTAGGCTTTATTTTTTTCAAAGCTTTTGATTTTGAGCCTTTTTTTTGTTTTTTAGCCATAACGTCATGCACATATTCCATGATGCATTGGTTCAGGTCGCGCAGATGATTGTTAAAATCGTGGTCGGCGTGCGGGAACATTTTATAATGGATATGGACGTTTTTTTGTCCCGATAGTTTTTCCGCCAGAGCCGCGACGGAAGGTTCCGGGATAAGAGCATCTTCGCCGCCGTGCAGGATGAGGCCCGAAGCGGGGCATGGAGCCAGAAACGAGAAATCTTTAGTATTTGCGGGCGGTGCGGCAGAGATAAAGCCCGAAATTTCGGGGCGTCTCATCAACAGCTGCATGCCGATCCACGCACCGAAAGAATGTCCTGCGATCCAGCAGGTTTTTGCATCTTTATTGACGGTTTGCAACCAATCAAGAGCCGCGGCGGCATCGCCGAGTTCGCCGGTTCCTCCGTCATAAGTTCCCTGAGAACGTCCGACCCCGCGAAAATTAAAGCGCAGGACGGAAAATCCCAGCATATGAAAAGTTTGGAACAGGGTGTAAGCCACCTTGTTATTCATGGAACCGCCGGTTTGAGGGTTAGAATGCAGAATCAGGGCCAAAGGAGAAAATTCGTCGCGTCCGGGTTGATAGCGCCCTTCGAGACGTCCTTCGGGACCGTTAAAAATCACTTCAGGCATATTGAAACCTTGCAAAGTGTGGGTTATAAGCAAATCAAGCACTCTATCATAACGAAACGAAGGACTTATGTTCAAGCATCTCGTCAAAAAAGATTTTTTTTCCCGTTTATCGGAAGATATCAATTCTGTTGTGGAACGGGATCCCGCGGCGCGCTCAAAAGCGGAGGTTTTGCTATGTTATCCAGGACTTCATGCGTTGCTTTTGTACCGTGTTTCGCATTTTTTATGGGATAAAAAATTTTTTATTTTGGGACGGTTTGTTTCTTCGTTTGCGCGTTTTTTGACGGGAGTTGACATTCATCCGGGAGCGCGAATCGGACGCCGCCTGTTTATTGATCACGCGACGGGCTTGGTTATCGGCGAAACGGCGGAAATCGGGGATGACGTCACGTTATACCACGGCGTAACGCTGGGGGGGACGTCGACGGAAAAAGGAAAAAGACATCCGACTTTGTGCGACCGCGTTATCGTGGGGGCGGGGGCAAAGTTGCTGGGTCCCATACGAATCGGCGAAGACGCGCGGATCGGTTCGAATGCCGTTGTGTTAAAGGATGTTCCTGACGGTGCGACGGCTGTCGGCGTTCCGGCTCATGTCGTGCGGTGCCGCAAGCATACGGAAAAGCAGTTTTGCGCTTATGCCGCCGATAAAAATACAGATCCGATGCAAAAGGAATTGGATACTTTGCGGGCGGAAATCAAGAATTTGGAAAAGCGCTTAAAAGAAATCGATTCTTCGGATGATGAAAATCAAAAAGATTTAGGTTGACAGGGGAAAAAAAAGCGTTTAAAAACCATCTTGCTTTGATGGCGGCTTAGCTCAGTCGGTTAGAGCAACGGAATCATAATCCGTGTGTCCCCAGTTCGAATCTGGGAGCCGCTACCATTTAAAATCGGCCTCTGCTGTTGCAGAGGCTGTTTTTTTTAAAGAAGGTTGTATAAAGTTGATTTTTGTTTAATTATCGGAATACGTTGTTCGGTTGTTTTTTTGAAGGAGAATTCAAATGAAATACGTTCTTTATATTCTTCTTGCCATAGCTGTGGTTTCGGCGGTTGCGGGAGGAATACACCTGTACAGGGTTTCGGTTCGCAACAAGAAGGAAATGGCACAGTATGAAGGAGCGGCCGTTGCTTTGACAAAGAAGTTTCCCAAGACTTTGGTCGTTTACTACTCTTTGACGGGGAACACGAAACAGATTGCGCAAATCATTCAAAAGAAGACGGGAGCGGATCTTTACGAAATCAAGACTGTAGAAGATATGGGCATCAAAGAAAATCCGATGATGCACCTGCATATCCGCGAACAGTTAAAGTCCGGCAAGTACCCCGAATTGGCAGGGGAGATGCCTGATTTTTCAAAATATGAAATGATTTTTGTCGGTGCGCCCGTTTGGTGGTACACGATTGCGACGCCCGGATTATCGTTTTTGGAAAAGGCGGATTTCGGCGGAAAAGCGGTTGTTCCTTTTTCGACTCAGGGAAGCAATTACGGAACGTTCTTTGAAGATTTTGCCAAAAAGGCGAAGAATGCGCGGTTGCTTAAATCCGAATCCTTTAACAACCTGTCAAAGGAATATGATGCCGCTGTTGACAACAAGATTACGGAATGGCTGAATTCTTTGTGATTTTGTCTTTTTCGGATTAAGGAAAGCCGCCTTTTTCGGGCGGCTTTCTTTTTTTGGGAAAAAGTTGCAATCATAAAAGTATGAATAAAAGATTAATTTCTTATTTTTTGGAATCGTTTTAAAATGAGAGAAAAGCGGGTTTTTTCCTGTCAACGGAAAAAATATTTTTTTGGGGCTTGTCAACGGAAAATGATACAATATATTGTGGAGGTATGGAGAGGAACGACGCTATCTGTTGTCGGGATGCTTTATAAAAAAAATTAACTCAGACCAAGAACCCTAACTAAAAGAGTACGGATAATGACAGATTTTACAGAACAGAAGATTGAACTTTCGGATTCGGAACGCCAGCCTTGCGAAGTATGGACGCGCGTGATGGGCTATTTCCGTCCCGTTTCGGAATTCAACATCGGTAAAAAAAGCGAGTACGCAGAACGCGTCTGTTTTAAGGAATCCAAAGCGACGGAACGTATGATGGACGTTGCGGCGGAATAAAGTCCGTTATTTTTGATAAAAAGCGGTTTCGCACATTGTGAAACCGCTTTTCTTTTTATTCGCCCAGCAGTTTTACCTTCATTTTTTTTCGCCATTTGTTTCGGACGGAATGAAGCGGGATAAACAGGCAGGCGGCTTTTACGATGCCGAACAAAAAACGGCGCAACAAAATTTCTTTGGACGTTTTCAAACGGAACCGCGAAAAGACGGCTTCGATATTTTGTCTGTTGCCGCGCCATTCGGAAAACGGGTTTGAAACGTCGTAACTGACATTATCAAAGACGATTTTCGTAATGTTTTTTGTGATTTGCGTTTCTTTGAATTCCAACGGCTTCATGGAAGAATCGTTTTCCAAAATCAAACAGGTAATTTCCTGATTCGGGAATTTGTTTTTCAGGCGTTCGTACTGCTCGATCAACGTTTTGTCGGAAATTTTTGATACTTTGCTGAGCCAGACGAACATGATTTTGCGGGCTTTGGCGATGTCGGTATAAAAGCGTTTGATTCTGCGGTTATATTTTTCTTCGACTTCGGGCAGGGCTTGGTCAAGCGGGACGCCGACGGGAAAATCGTGAGCGGTGTATAGTCCGGATTTTTTGTTTTTATAAAAGCCGTGAGTTGTGTCTGCGGCGGCGGGGTTCGGGTATGAGGCGGGCTCAAAGCTGTCGATGTCCAGAAAGTCTTTAAAATCGGAAACGATAAGGGAGACGGCGCATTCGATCGGAGCCCAACCGACCCAATCGAGGGGATAGGAAGCGTTTTGCAGCTTGAATTCCCGAAGGTAATACGAACAGGCGCAATCGTCGCCGAGGCTGAAAATCAAATCGAAAGGCTGTTCGTAATTTTTCATATCGTACTCCGTGCAAAAAAGGTTTGAGCACTTTAGCCTTTCGTGCGGGGCGAGTCAATTGCGGGGTAAAAGTCTGGTTTTTTTGATAAAAAACTTTGACGTCCGTATTGCTTTAGTGATTAAAATTATAAAAAAAGATTCAGAACGGAAAGGCAATGGCGATGAACGAACAGGAAACGGCTGCCGAAATAGAAAAGATGAGCTTTGAAGAAGCATTGTCGGAATTGGAAACGATCGTGCGCCAGTTGGAAGCCGGAAAAGTCAAGCTTGACGAGGCGGTTGACTTTTATGCCAAAGGGACGCTGTTGCGCCGCCATTGCGAAGAAAAGCTTGCCGCCGCCCGTTCCAGAATAGACAAAATAGCGGCTTCTCCGGAAGGAAAAGCCGTCGGACTCACTTCTGTTACTATGGAGTAAACGAATGGCTAATCTTACCGTTGCCGTGAAAGAAACCGCTGCAGAGGTTGCAGCCGAATTGGATCGATTGTTGCCCGTTCCGAACACGCCCGAAAAGCGTGTTGTCGAAGCGATGCGTTATTCGGCGCTGGCGACGGGGAAATGTTTACGGCCGTTTTTGGTTTTGCAGTGTGCCGAGCTGTTCGGCGTGGAACGTGCCAAAGCATTGCGCGTTGCCGTTGCGTTGGAAATGGTTCATTGTTATTCGCTGATTCACGACGATCTTCCTGCAATGGATAATGACGATATGCGCCGCGGTCAGCCGACCTGTCACAAGAAATTTGACGAAGCGACGGCGATTTTGGCGGGTGACGGGTTGTTGACGCGCGCGTTCGGCGTGATTGCCGCCGACGAATGTCTGTTTGAACCGGCGTTGCGTTGTCAGCTGATTGCCGAATTATCAAAAGCGGCAGGCATGACGGGAATGATCGGCGGGCAGATGCTGGATATTTTGGCAGAAGGTATGGACGATATGGATTTGCCCGAAATTATCCGCCTGCAACAAATGAAGACGGGACGCTTGTTTGCGTTTGCCTGCGAAGCCGGCGCCATTATGGGCAAGGCGTCATACGAGGACAGGCAGGTATTGAAATCTTATGCTCGTGACATCGGTTTGGCGTTCCAGATTACGGACGACATTCTTGATGCCGAAGGCGATGAAGAAACGATGGGCAAGGCGGTACGTAAAGATTTGGACGCGCACAAGGCGACTTTTATTTCTTTGTTGGGGATTGATAAAGCCAAAGAACAGGCGGATGCTCTGTCGTATCAGGCAATAGCGTCGTTGGAAGGTTTTGATGAAAAAGCGGATTTGCTGAGGGATTTGGCTCGCTTTATTGTTGAAAGGCGCTCATGACATCCGACGGGGATAAAAAAAAACGCAAAGCAGACGGAACGGAAAAACAACTGATTGATTTTCCGTTGTTGGATTTTGTTCAGTTTCCGAGCGATTTAAAGAAGCTTCCTGTAGAAGATTTGCCGTATCTGGCAGAAGAAATCCGCCAGGAAATCATCCGTGTCGTATCAAAAACGGGCGGTCATTTGGGTGCCAGTCTGGGGGTTGTCGAACTGGCGATTGCTTTGCATTATGTTTTTGACACGCCGAATGACAAACTGATCTGGGACGTCGGGCATCAAAGCTATGCGCACAAGATATTGACCGGCAGGGGAAAGCAGTTTCACACGTTGCGTCAGGAACACGGAATATCCGGTTTTACGCGCCGTTCGGAAAGTCCGTATGATCCGTTCGGGGCTGGGCACAGCTCTACGTCGATATCGGCTGGGGTCGGTATGGCGGTCGGGCGCGATTTGCGGTATGCGAAACATAACGTCATCAGCGTTATCGGCGACGGTTCGATGAGCGCGGGCATGGCTTTTGAAGCGTTAAACAATGCCGGCAGCATGAATACCAGACTTATCGTCGTGTTAAATGACAACGATATGTCGATTGCGCGCCCCGTGGGCGGGTTAAGCCACCATTTGTCCCAGATTATTTCGTCAAAGCCTTATATGACGTTGCGTCAGGTGGCTTTGGATATGGCGTCAAGGTTGCCGCAATTCGTGAAACGAACCGCGTTAAAGGTTGAACAGCATGCCAAAGGGTTCGTTACGGGCGGGACTTTGTTTGAAGAATTGGGCTGTTATTACGTCGGTCCCATAGACGGACACAGCTTTGAACAGCTTATACCGATATTAAGCAACATTCGCGACGCCAAGGAAGATTGCCCGATCTTGGTTCATGTCGTGACGCATAAGGGCAAGGGATACGAACCTGCGGAACGTTCTCCGTCAAAATATCACGGCGTTACGGGATTTGACGTTGAAACGGGAATGTTCGAACCGCAAAAGACGACGCGTCCCACGTTTACGCAGGCTTTTTCCGAAACGCTGGTTTCTTTGGCTGAAAAGGACAAGAAAATTACGGCGATAACGGCGGCGATGCCTTCGGGGACGGGGTTGGATCTGTTTGCCGAAAAATTTCCCGATCGCTTTTTTGACGTCGGAATTGCCGAACAGCACGCGGTAACGTTCGCGGCGGGTATGGCGTGCGAAGGGATAAAGCCTTTTGTTGCGATATATTCAAGCTTTTTACAGCGCGCTTACGATCAGATCGTGCACGATGTCGCGTTACAAAGTTTGCCCGTGCGCTTTGCGATTGACAGAGCGGGGTTTGTCGGCGAAGACGGAGCGACGCATCACGGGATTTTTGATTTGGCGTTTTTGTGTCATATTCCGAACATGATTGTGATGGCGCCTTCCGATCAGGCAGAGCTTCAACGGATGTTGGTCACGATGGCGAACATAGACGACAAACCGTCTGCCGTCAGGTACCCGCGCGGTGCGGGGCCGTTGCCCGATTTGTGCGAGAACCCCGAACCGCTGGAAATCGGTAAAGGACGGATCATGCGCGAAGGGAACAAAGTTGCTTTGCTGAATTTGGGGGCGCGATTAAAAGCCTGTATGGATGCGGCGGATTTATTGGCGTTGGAAGGAATATCGGCAACAGTGGCGGACGCACGTTTTGCCAAACCGTTTGATGAAGCTTTGCTAAAGGAATTGGCGGAAGGTCATCAGGCTTTGGCTGTTATAGAAGAAGGCGTTCAGGGCGGATTCGGATCAATGGTAATGACGTGGCTTGCCAATCGCGGCTTGCTTGAAAAAACGAAAGTAAGATTTATTACGGTTCCCGATCGGTTTATCGAACATGCAACGATGGAAAGCCAATATAAACAAGCGGGCTTGGATGCTCCGTCGATAGCGGCGACGGTCAAAGCAATGGTTATGGGCGATGAAGCGGCGGGCTGACGAGCTTTTGACGGAATCCGGATTGGCGGACAGCATTGAAAAAGCGCGCGCTTTGATTATGGCGGGCGAAGTGCTGTGGGGGACGAAACGGATAGACAAGGCGGGGCAGACGCTGCCGGCCGACGCGGTGTTAAGCGTTAAGGGCAAAGAACATCCGTGGGTTTCCCGCGGCGGATTAAAGCTGGTCAAAGGACTGGATTTTTTCGGTATTTCTCCTGCGGGCATGACCTGTATGGACGTCGGGTGTTCAACGGGGGGCTTTACGGATGTTTTGCTGTCGCGCGGAGCCGAAAAGGTTTATGCGATAGACGTCGGTTACGGTCAGTTGGCACAAAAATTGCGCGTTGATTCGAGAGTGATCGTTTTGGAACGCACGAATGCCAGACACTTAACGTCGAAAGAAATTCCCGAACCCGTTGATATGATTGTTTGCGATGCCAGTTTTATCGGCTTAAGGAGCGTTTTGCCCGTTCCCATGGAATTTGCGGCAAACGGCGCAAAACTGGTTGCATTGATTAAGCCGCAGTTTGAAGTTCCGAAACATTTGGTCGGCGAAGGCGGCATCGTCAGAGACGAAGCTTTGCACAAAGAAGTCTGTGACGTGATATATGATTGGCTGTCGAACGTACCGGGGTGGAGCGTTTTGGGGATAACGTCAAGCCCGATCAAAGGTCAGGAAGGCAATATCGAATTTTTGATAGCCGCCGAGAAAAAATCCTGAAAAGACCCGGTATGTCTTAACGTTCCGTTTAATGTTTTCCTGATATGCTTGAGCACAGGACTCCTAAAATTTGTCGGGAACTGTGCCATGCGTTCTTTGGTGAAAGCTTCGTTATTTTTAAGTGTTTCTTTTTCTGTATTTCCGTTGCCTGCATATGCGGATTGCGATTTGACGGGCAGCGCTGATTGTACGGTGGAAAAGACCCAGATTTCCGGGACGAATGCATACGGCATGGTTGTGAACGGAGGCAACCAGAATACAATATCCACGACGGGGACTTTGACTTTGATCGGGTCGATATACCAACGCCTGGCAAACGGTTTCGTGGTTCAGATGTCGTCTCAGAACATTCCGCCGGTTATTAACTTTAACGGCGGGGCTTTATGGGATATTTCAAGCAGCTATACGCTGCCTTCGGATGTGGCAGAATTGATCGACCCTTCAGGCAGTCCGGTCAGTGAAGTTCTGAACAGTCTGGGAATGACCATCACAAATGACAACGGCGGCGATATCGTTATCCAAAACGGATATTTTAACGGGAACGTTAACATCTATAAAGGCGACGATAAGGCAATACAGTATTATAGAACCCAAGACGGTCAGATAAAAAATTTTGAAATAACTTCACAAGGAAATATCAGGCTTTACGGCGGCAAGTTCTATTTTAATAACGGCGCCAGCGAAATTTCTTTGAAAGCAAGTGTTACGGCATCTTCGGACAAATCGGGAAATGTTTTTTTATATGATCCGACGTTTAATGTCGGTTACGTGCTGAATCCTGACAATCCTGACGATTTGTCTCAAAAATCGTCGGCAACGGTAAATATCGGAAACACGTTTTACAATTTGGGGATTTACGGCGGTACTTACAATGTCGATGAGGGAAGCACACTGGCTTTCGGCGGTTCCGGCGTAACGCTTGAAAATAATGCGACATATCAGCCCGTTAAATTTTCGGGCGCGGGAACAATAGAATTTTCATCCGGATCGACGGATATTTCTTCGGGATTGGTCGTGAACATCAACAGCCAAATCTATTGGAACGAAGGCGTGTTGAAATTGTCGACGGGCGGAATGATTCTGAACAATAATGTTACCGTCAATCAATTTTTATTCGGTTCAAACGACGGATCAACACTGTCGATTTCAGACGGCTATCGTCTGACGGTTTTGGATAACTTAACGATGCTGGCGACGACCCGTTTGGTCGGCGATGGAGAATTGTACTTAAATGAAAAAGCATCTGCTATATTCGGCTCTTTGGATTTCGGCAGCGTCCGTTTGAACGAAGGTAGTGCAACTTTTACAGGAAATTCGCTTTTAACGAATTTGTACGGCGGAAACGGAAAGATATATGTTAACGCCCAGCTCAGTGTTGAAAACCTGTTTTTGGAAAATTCAGAACTGGAAATGAACGAAGGTTTAAACGTAACGAATTTGGATTTCGGAACGTCGGGAACCATTAAGTTCACGGCAAACAAATCGCTGACTTTGCGTTCTGATTCGACAATATATAATACGAAAATAATAGATACGACCGCCTCACAGGGAACGATTACGATTGCTTCGGGATACGGATTGAACTTTGCGGACGATGAAACGGCGCCGGGACAGGAATTCGTCAGCGAAGGGTTGAATTTGCAGATAGAAGAAGGTTCTTCTTTAAATTTCAACGGGACGAAGGCAACGGTTAATGACGTTACCGTCAAAAAAGGAGCGGCGAATTTTAATTCGGGCGAAACGAACGTCAATAATTTGGTTATCGGCGATGCCGGCGCCGTTGAAGCCGGCACGAATACGGTTGCAAAGGTTGAAAACGGGGTAACGTTGAATGCGTCAAACGTCAATGCGCTGATCGGAGCGCAGATGGTTGTGAACGGAAATTTGACCGTAGGAGAAATCTTAACGAACGGCGGACGGGAAACGTATTCTTCGGTTTCCGGAACGGGGACGCTGACGATTACCGAGGAAGCAACGTTTAACGGTTGGTTCGATAATTTTAATTCCGTTGTTTTGGATGCATCGTCTCAAAATGTGACGGCAAACTTTAACGGATTAAGCGGCAAAGACAGCATTGCGAATTTAACCTTGAAAAGCACGGATGCATCGACGGCGACGGCATATTTGACGGGCAGTCTGACGCTGGATTCTTTAAATTTTGACGAAACGTACGGCGGCGTGGTCGAAATCGCGGACGGAGCGATTTTAGGCATACGACATACATCCGATATTTCCGGAGAAAATGCCAAAAAGAATGTCATTAAAGGCTTGGGAACGTTAGAGCTTTTAGGGTCGACCAGCATTAACTTCGGCGGCAGCGGCGAATATTTGGGCGGATTAAAAATAGGTTCGGGAACGGCGACCATTACCCAGGAAGCCGACTTGGGCAGCGTAACGTTTTCGTCGTTGACGGGCGGCACGTTGAACATTCTGGACGGAGTTGTCCTTAATGTTCAGTCTTCCGTGACGACGGCGGGAACGAACAAGATTACCGGCGGCGGAACATTAAAGTTGGAAGGCAATGCGAACGGAACGTTCGGAGCTTCTATAGAGGATCTGGGGGCTCTTGAAATCGGCGACGGTACGGCGACGTTTAATTATAATGCGACATTGGGGAACGTCGTCTTTACGTCGGGCGGTACGGGAAAAATTGAAATCGCCAAAGGAACGACCGTAACGCTGTCCAAAGAATTGAATTTGGCTCAAAGCAATTCGATTGTCGGCGAAGGAACGCTGAATTTGGCATCTGCGGCAAATGCGGTCTTAAACACGGGCAACGGCAGCTTGGGATATTTGCTGGTCGGTTCGGGTACGGCTTCTTTTAACAAAGATTCGTCTTTGAACAATTTAAATTTTGCTTCGGCAGAGGGCGGTACGGTAGAAATCGGCAGCGGTTTAACCTTGACCATAAACAATGTTTTGAATATGTCCGGAGCCAACGCCGTTTCGGGAAGCGGTACACTGTCTTTGAATAACGGAGCCGTCGCCAATTTCGGCGGAAATATCGGCGGATTGCAAAATCTGGAAATTAACAATGCAACGGCGACGTTTAATGCGGATACCGCTTTACAAAACGTTGTTTTCGGTGCTACGAACGGCGTATTGACCGTCGGTAACGGCGTTCGCGTTACGCTGACTCAGGATATGACGACGACGGGGAACAATAATATTACCGGCGCCGGCACGCTGTTTGTCAGCGACGGCAAAAAGCTGTCTTTGAATTCATCGATTTCAGGACTGGGGAATTTGCTGTTGGGAAACGGCAGTACGGCGAATTTCAATCAGGACGGTTCTTTGGGAACGATATCGTTCGCTTCGGACGGAGCGCTTTCGACGGTCTATATTGACGGGGGCAAAACATTGTCGGTTTCTGGCGGCATAACCGTCGGAGAAAACAACGAAATCAACGGAACGGGGACGCTCTTGCTTGCCGGCAACGCTTCGGGTGTTTTCGGCGGATCGGACGATATTGAAGGGACATTGAAAATCGGAACGGGAACGGCTTCGTTCGTCGGTGATAAAACCGTTGCCAATATCGCTTTCGTATCGGAGAACGGCGGCACAATCAACATTGTCGAAGGGACAACGCTGACCGTTGATGCCAATATTGCGACTTCGGGAACGAACGTGCTGACGGGCAAAGGCGTTTTGGTATTAAAGGACGGAGCGAATGCCGCTTTCGGAGCCGAAATCGCTTCTTTGGGGACGTTAAGCATCGGTTCGGGCAAAGCCGCGTTTAATGCAAACGCTCATATAGATGCCATAGATTTTGTCGACGGGACGGGCGGCGAAATCTCTATTTCCTCTGGCAAGGTTTTGACGCTTTACAGCGATTTTTCAACATCGGGAGCCAATATTCTTTCCGGCGACGGCGTTTTGAATTTCGCTAACGGCGTTAACGGTACTATCGGTTCCGTGGTTTCTTCTTTGGGTGGTATCCGCATCGGATCCGGCACCTTGAATATCAATGAAACGTCAAATATAGGAAACGTTTCTTATACGGATGCGGACGGCGAAATTGTCGTCGCGGCGTCCAAGACGCTGTCATTATCTTCGGATTTCGTAACGAACGACAGAAACAAGCTGACGGGAGACGGGACTCTGGCGATGAAAGGCAGTGCAGGAGCCGTATTTAATGCTCCGTTGGATTTTAACGGAACGATAACGGCAGAAACGGGGACGTTGCGCTTTAACCATGACGGGAACGCGGGGACGATCAAGATCGGAACTGCCGGCGTATTGGATTTGGACGTGTCCCGAGTAACGGCATCGACGGTTGATTTGGGAACCGGTTCGACATTGGCGCTGCGAATTGCCCGAAAAGCTACGAATGACGCGGGATACGTTATCGGCGGGAACGTCGGCGTATTGCAGGCGAATACGGTAAATGTCGCAGGTCCGTCAACATTGAAAATAACGGTTGATTACGGCGTCGTAACGGCGGTGAACGGAACGGAATTCAAATTCATTGAAGGGACTGTCAATAACGGGGATGCGTTAAGTGTCCAAAACAATCGCTATCGCTTTGAAAAGACTTCGTGCGACGGCGGACTTTGCTATAACGTTTTCCAGACGTCAAACGGATCTGCGGCGGCAGGGGAAGCCGGCGGTTCGCAAAATAACAAAGATACGGCAGCCGCCTTTTTGGACGGCAGATTTTTCGCGGAAGGCACTTCTTTGGCACAAGTCGCGGAACATTTGGATAAATTGTCGCAACATGAACCCGACCGTTATGTCAAGGCTTTGACGGCACTGGCTCCCGACGTTACGGGCGCCTCTACCC
>HF994935.1:301008-332136 GCA_000434295.1 Acetobacter sp. CAG:977
CGGCAGCCAAGACGAAACGTCTTCGCCCGTCCGCCAGAAATATTACAGACAGCGCCCGCGTTCTGCGGAAGATTATTCGAATCCGCAAAATGCTTCGGGCGCACGGAGAGACGATCCGTATTATCGTGAAATAACGACGGCTCCCGAAACGCGCGAAGACAGACTGCGCCGTCGTGCACGTCAGACCAGAACAAGCAAACTCGGTGCATGGGCTCAGGCTTTTTATAACGCATCGGAATATATTTCTTCGGGCGATCCGAACGGTTTTTCGGGTAATACGACGGGCATCGCCGTCGGCATCGATGCTCAGGTGGCAGACGGCGTAATCGCCGGCATCGGTTATGCCCATACGTCTTCTTCGATCGATATGTTGCAGCGCGAAAGCGACATTACGGGAGATTCTTTGTTCTTGTATTCCATGTACAAACCGAACGATTGGTTCGTCAGCGGCATTTTTAACTACGGTAAAATGTCAACCGAAGAAACCAAAGATTTGTCAGGGATTATGATGAACGATAACTACGATTCGTCGTCTTATGCTCTTCAGGTCAACGCGGGATATGATTTCGGATGGTGGAAACCGTCTTTCGGATTAAGGTATTCGTCGCTAAGCACGGACAGCCGTGCGGACAGCATCGGTCAGCAAATCAATTCGACGTCTGCGACGGTGGCATCCGCCATTGCGGAAGTCCGCTTTTCTAAAGACTACGTTTCCGAAGACGGGGAACGTTATTGGAAGCCGGAACTTCGTCTGGGCTTAACTTATGATTTGTCATCCGATGACAATGACGCCGAAGTAACGTTGCCGAACGGTTCGTTCTATACGGTTCACGGCGATGCTTTGGACAAAGCGGCTGCCGAAATCGGTTTCGGCGTTACGTATCTGGTCAGCGACAGGACGGACATTTACTTCGGATATAACGGCGAATTCAGAAAAGATTACACCAGCCATACAGGTATGCTGAACTTCCGTTATAATTTCTGATCGCATCGGGAAAAAAACAAAAGCCTCCGAAATACGGAGGCTTTTGTCGTTGAAAGAATTGATAAAAATCACGTCAAAACGGAGGCATAAACAATCGCATATCGCCGCTTAACGCTTTGATGCGTTGTGACAGAGCGGGTAAAAAGCCTTTTATGCCGTCGATTTTTGAGCTGACGTTTAACGTTCCCGACGTCAAAAATTGAACAATCATTTCAAATCTGGACGGTTGAACGGGATATTCGTACAAGGGCAGGGGCGTTTTTTCGTTCAGCGCATTTGACAAATCGCGGCGAGCTTCTTTGATGCCGCCGATTTTATCGATTAAGCCGTTCCGAACGGCCTGAGTCCCCGTAAAGACGCGACCTCTGGCGATGCTGTTGATTTTTTTTGCGTCAAATCCGCGCCGTTCTGCGACTTTGGCGGTAAAATCCCCGTAGACGGCGTCCAACATTTTCCCGAACGCTTTTTTTTGAGCTTTCGTAAAATCCCTGATAGGAGAAAACATTCCTGCATTTTCTCCCATTGCGATGGAATCAACGTTGATATCAAGCTTTTTTAACAAGCCGTCGACGACCAACTTGCCGCCGAAAACACCGATGGATCCCGTAACGGTCGACGGTTGGGCATATACCTTGTCGCAAGCCAAAGAAATAAAGTATCCGCCCGAAGCCGCCGTAGAAGACATGGAACAGTAGACGGGTTTGTTTTTTTGTTCTTTGACATACAAAATGTCTCTCCACAGGCTGTCGGAAGGCGTATAGCCGCCTCCGGGGCTGTCGATGCGCAACAGGACGGCTTTGACGTTGTCGTCATCGGCGGCTTCGCGCAAAGCCGAACTGACTGTTCCGACCCCCATGACCGAAGAATAAGCGTCTCCGCCGAACAAAGAATCGCCGTACTGGATAATGCCCGTTGCGGGTATGTAGGCGATGAACGGCTTTCCGTTTGCGGGGGCAGTTTGCGTCATATAGGTATAATCAAAGAAATCTGCTGCATTTTTCAGGCTTTTTTCCAATTCGTTTTCCAAAACGTCGCCGTAAGCAACGCGGTCGACTAACTTTAATTTCAGGGCTTCTTTGGCGTTATAAGGTCCCGAAAGAAGAATTTTTTTCGTTTTTTCAAAATCGGTTTTTCTGGAAAACGCGACGTCGGCGGCGATCTGGTCGATAAAACTGTTCAGCAAAGACGTCAGATTCTTGCGTTCGGGGGCGGACATTTTGTCGCTGCCCATCATATCGGCGCCGGTTTTATATTCGTAACGCGCTTCAAAAGAGGGGCGAATGCCGATTTTTTCCAAAGCTTTTTTTAAGTAAGGGGCTTCAAAGAACACGCCTGCGGTGCCGACGCCGCCCGTCGGTTGCAACCATATTTCGTCGAACGCCGATGCCAGATAATAAGCGGACAGACCGCCGCCCGTTTCTCCCAAAGTCGGGGCAAAAAGAACAGTCTTTTTCCCCTTGCTTGAAAAAGCCATCAAAGCGGATCTGACTTCCTGGATTTGAGCCAAAGACAAATTCGTTTGCGTCAGCCTTGCAAACAACATTTTAATGTTCGGGTCGTCCGCGGCGCGGTTCAACCCTTCAATAACGTCGGCAACGGTCGGCGATTCCCCGAAGGTTAAAGCTGATATTAAATCCGTCGGTCTTGATTCGTACAGGACGGTGTCCAAATCAAGCTTTAGACCTGTTTCTTTCGGGAAAACGGCAGGTGAATGAAGTTTGACGGCTTCATAAACGTTAAAGCAAATTCCCAAAAAAGTAATAACGCCCAATCCGTAAAAAAATACGCGGCAAAAACGCAACGTCCAATCTTTGATTTTAGCCTGCAAAGACGTTTTTTGAGACAGGCTGTCAGGGAACAAAGGCATAATGATTTCCTATGAATATAAAGCTCTGAAACGCAACAGGTGATCAGCCAGCACGCACAGTGTCATGGCTTTGGCAACGGGAGCGGCGCGAATGCCGACGCACGGGTCGTGGCGTCCCTTTGTCGAGATGACGGCATCTTTTTTATCGACGGTTACCGTACGGAGAGGAATCAGTATGGAAGGCGTCGGCTTTACGGCGATACGGGCGACGATTTCCTGTCCCGTCGATAATCCGCCCAAAATGCCTCCGGCGTGATTTGAATAAAATCCGACACCGTTTAAAGCATTTTCATCAACGAACATTTCGTCGGCGTTTTGTTCGCCGAAAGCTTCGGCAACGTCAAATCCGTCTCCGATTTCGACGCCTTTGACGGCGTTGATGCTCATTAAAGCCTTAGCCAGATCGGCATCCAGTCTGGAATACACGGGTTCGCCCAATCCTGCGGGAAACCCAGAAGCGCGTATTTCTATTTTTGCGCCGACGGAAGAACCGCGTTTTCTTGTTTCTTCGATTAATTTTTGGAATCTCGGTACGGCATCCGGATCGGGGCAGAAGAACGGATTTTCGTCAACGGCATTGTCATCCCATTTTTCGATTTTTTCTTTTCCGACGGCGATGACGCCTGCCGTAACGCGAAACGGCGATTTCAGGAAACGTTTCAAGACCTTTTCTGCAACGGCGCCCGCAGCGACGCGCATGGCGGTTTCGCGGGCAGAAGCCCTTCCTCCGCCGCGCCAATCGCGGTTGGTATATTTGATAAAGTAGGAAAAATCCGCGTGAGCGGGACGGAACATATCCGCGATTTGTTCGTAGTCTTGAGAACGCGTGTTTTCGTTTTTGATCAGCAAAGCGATCGGGGTGCCCGTCGTTTTACCGTCAAACACGCCCGAGAGGATTTTTACGGTATCGGATTCTTTGCGTTGAGTCGTAAAAGCAGACTGCCCCGGACGACGTTTGTCCAGAGCAGCCTGAATATCGCTTTCATTCAGCGGGATACAAGAGGGGACGCCTTCAATGACCGCTCCGACGGCTTCACCGTGGCTTTCGCCGAAGGAAGTGAATCGGAAAATTTTTCCGAAAGCGTTCCCCCCCATGGTTTATTCGGCGTTCTTTTTAGGAAAAGATTTCAGCAAGTCGCCGCTTTCATGAGCATAGTCAGGATTGACCATGCCGATGGTATTGTAACCGTTGTCGACGTGCAGGATTTCGCCGGTCACGCCGTTTGCCAGATCGCTGAGCAGATATACGGCGCTTCCGCCGACATCTTCGATGGTAACGTTTCTGTGCATGGGGCAGTTATATTCGTTCCAGTTCAGAATCAGTCTGAAATCGCCGACGCCGGATGCGGCGAGGGTTTTGATGGGACCGGCGGATATGGCGTTGACGCGGATGTCCTGATCGCCCAGATCGCGAGCCAAATATTTAACAGAAGCTTCCAAAGCGGCTTTGGCGACGCCCATAACGTTATAGTTCGGCAATGTTTTTTCGGCGCCGTAATAGGTCATGGTGATAAAGCTTCCGCCGGGATTTGTTATTTTAGAAGCGCGGCGGCAAATTTCCGTGAAAGAGTAGCAGGAAATATGCATGGTATTCAGGAAATTTTTCAGTGTTGTGTCGCAATAGCGACCTTTAAGTTCGTTTTTATCGGAAAAAGCGACGGCATGGACGACGAAATCCAGCGTTCCCCATTGTTTTTCCAATTCAGCGAACAGGTTATCCATGCTTTCTTCGTTGGTAACGTCGCAAGGCAGAACCAAGTCTTCCCCCAAAGACGCCGCCAAGGGGCGTACGCGTTTTTCCAAAGCTTCTCCCTGATAAGTGAAAGCCAGCTTTGCGCCGTGTTCATGCAGCTTGGACGCAATGCCCCAAGCGATGGACTTATCATTAGCCAGTCCCAAAATCAGACCTTTTTTCCCGGTCATCAGTCCTGCGGTCATTTGAACTTCTCCGTTATTATAACGTTAACTAAAAAACTTTGATTTATGGGTCATACCATAAAAAAAAGGCGTTTGAAAAGACAAAAGTTTATATCAGTCCGGCTTTTGCTCTCGGATCGTACGAAGATGCGGGGTTCCATTTGGAAATGAACGCCTTTAAGTCGGGATCGGGCTTTTCGGGCAACATGACGGTCAGATGAACCAACTGGTCACCGGTTTTGTCTTTTGTTTTAATGCCTTTGCCGCGCAGACGCAGGACTGTTCCCGTATTTGAATTTTCGGGAACGGTCAGGGCGACTTTGCCGTCCAAGGTCGGAATGGTGATTTTTGCGCCCAAAACGGCTTCTTTGAGCGTAACGGGAACCGTCAGGACGATATCGTTATCCTGTCTGGTAAAGTAGGGATGAGGCTGAACCAATATTCTGATCAGCGCATCGCCGTTGGCGCCGCCGTTTATACCTGGAGAACCCTGTCCTTTCAGACGCAGAGTCATTTTATCGGTTGCACCGGCGGGAATTTTGACGTTCAGGACTTTTCCCGAGGGCAATTTGATTTCTTTTTCTTTTCCCAGTGCGGCTTCCAGGAACGAAACGTTCAAGTCGTAATTTGCGTTGGCGCCCGGCATTTTCGGACGAGGTCCCCTTCTTCTGTTGGCGGAAAAGAATTCTTCTCCGCCGCCGGCGCCGGCGCCGAAAATGTCGCTGAAGAAATCAAATCCCGATCTCCGCCGTCCGCCCTGAGACGCGTTTGCGCCGCCGAAATCGAAATTGAACCCTTCAAAACCATGGGTTTGGTATCCGCCCGAAGCACCGGGGTTAAACCCGCCGAAACCGTATCCGGGGCGTTCTTTGCCGTTTTCGTCGATCTCGCCCGCATCGAAACGTTTTCTTTTTTCAGGGTCGGACAAGATGTCGTATGCCGCGCTGATTTCTTTGAATTTGTCTTCGGCTTTCGGATCGTTCGGGTTTAAATCCGGGTGCATTTTGCGCGCCAGTTTGCGATACGCCTGCTTGATTTCGTCCTGAGTGGCGTTTTTGGAAACGCCCAAAAGGGTATAAGGGTTTGCCATAGTTTTACCAGCACTCTCAAAAATGAAACGTTCTTTTAAAATAAGATGCTTTAGACGCCGAAACAACAGCTTAAAAGAATTTTTTGCACACTCTTACGTCAAAAGCAGGATTATGATATATTCCGTTGTTATTTTTTTAAAGGGTGACAAAGGAAAAAATAATGTGTCCGAAAGAAAGCAATGAAGCTTCATTTTTAATGAAAGCGGCATCTGCGGCATCGGTTTTGGTTGCCGTTTTTTTAATTGTTTTAAAAGTTGCGGCTTTGGCGGCGACCGATTCGCTGGCCATGCTGTCAAGCCTGATTGATTCGTCATTGGATGCGGCGGCATCGTTTTTAAATTTTTGGGCAATACGCGAATCGCTGGTTCCTGCGGATTCGGCGCATCGTTTCGGTCACGGCAAAGTCGAACCTCTGGCTTCTTTGGGGCAGGCGGCATTTATCGCCGGGTCGGCGGTTTTATTGATTTTTCAAGGTATCCAGTGCATTTTGCGCCCTCGTGAGATTGACAATGCCGGACTCGGCATGGCGGCGATGGGGATTTCCATGGTGGTAACGCTGGGGTTGATTTTGTTTCAAAGATACGTTGTCAAAAAAACGAAATCTTTGGCGATTTCGGCGGATTACGCGCATTATGCGGGCGACATTATGTTGAATGCCAGCGTCATGCTGTCATTGTTCATCGGCTCTTATTTCAAATTTGAATACGCCGATCCGATATTTGCGCTGCTGATATCGGGATATTTGCTGTTCAGCGCATGGCACATCTTGAAACAATCGTTTGTTCAGCTGATTGATACGGAACTGCCTGCACAGGAAAAGGAAAAAATACTGAAAGTCGTCGGCTCTTTGCCCGAAGTCAAAGGCGTTCATGACATTCGGACGCGTTCTTCGGGGACAAAGTGCTTTATTCAGCTGCATTTGGAACTGGATCCGAGTTTGACTCTTGCGCGCGCACATGCTATTGCAGACAAAGTGGAAAAGGCGCTGTGCGACGCGTTTCCGAATGCGGAAGTCTTTATTCATCAGGATCCGGCGGGATTATACGAACATCATCCGGATTGGTGCTATGAACATCCGCCGTTTTCGCAGCCCCGATAATTCTCTTTAAGGAGCAAAATATGAGAATTGAAGAAGATATGAAGCTTGATTTTAAAGACGTCCTGTTTCGCCCGAAACGCAGTACGCTTCGGTCGCGTTCGGAAGTCGATTTGAATCGCAAGTATATTTTCAGAAATTCCAAAATGGAATGGACGGGCGTCCCCGTAATGGCTTCCAACATGGATACCGTCGGAACGTTCGAGATGTTTGAAGTCCTCAAAACGTTTCAGATGTTCACTTGCATTCACAAACATTATCCCAAGGAACGTTGGCACGATTTTAACAACGGTCGCAGCAGTGAAGATTATAACTATCTTGCAATTACTTCCGGTACTTCGGACAAGGATTACGACCGTTTATTCAGAATATGTAACGAAAATCCGGCGATAAAGTTCATCTGCATCGACGTGGCGAACGGTTACAGCCAGCATTTCGTCGAATACGTTCGCAAAGTCCGCGAAAACTTTCCCAAGATGACGATCATTGCCGGTAACGTCGTAACGGGCGAAATGACGGAAGAACTGATTTTGTCGGGTGCCGACATTGTCAAAGTCGGCATCGGTCCCGGATCTGTTTGCACGACGCGTATTCAGACGGGCGTCGGCTATCCTCAGCTTTCGGCGATTATTGAATGTGCCGATGCGGCGCACGGACTGGGCGGTCATATTATTTCCGACGGCGGTTGCACGTGCCCGGGCGACGTGTCCAAGGCATTCGGTGCGGGTGCCGACTTTGTCATGTTGGGCGGGATGCTTGCCGGACACGACGAATCGGGCGGCGATTTGGTCGTTGACGAACAGACGGGTAAAAAGTATCGCCGTTTCTACGGGATGAGCTCGGACACCGCGATGGAAAAATACAGCGGCGGCGTCGCCCCGTATCGTGCCAGCGAAGGACGTACGGTTCTGGTCGAATACCGCGGTCCCGTTTCCGAAACGGTCAAAGAAATTTTGGGCGGCGTTCGTTCGACATGCACGTACGTCGGGGCGTGCACGTTGAAAGAATTGAGCAAGCGGACAACGTTTGTGCGCGTTACGCAACAATTTAATTCTTCTTTGGCCAGCCAGCCTCAGAATCAAAAAAATCTGAATTGTTCGCATAAACCGTCTTAACTTTTTACAGGAGGCGCGCCGTGCTGATTGACGATCAAAGCAAAACGGTTCAAGCTTTGTCGCGTCCGGAAGCGTACGGGCTGAAGGGCAAAAAAGTCGAAGTCCGCGAATCGAATATTTCAACGGTGTTTTTGGCGGGCGACAAAGCTTATAAGCTTAAGCGCGGCGTCAAATATCCGTATGTTGACTATTCGACTTTGGAAAAACGGCGCGATGCCTGCGAAAAAGAACTTCTGATATGCCGCGGAACGGCGCCGGGGCTTTGTGTCGGCGTCGAAACGGTCGTCTTGGATAAGGGCGGCAAGATAAAAATCGGATCGCAGGCAACCGATAAAAATGCCGAAATCATCGATTATCTGTTGGTCATGAATCGTTTTGACGAAGCCGATTTGTTTGAAAATCTGGCAGAAGCGGGGCGCCTTGACCGTTTTGAAATGATGGATTTGGCAGAAAAGATGGTCGAATTGCACAAAAACGCCGAAGTCTTTAAACACCGCGGCGGTGCGGCCATGATTCGCGGGCGCATTTTGGAAAACGACGAATTGATGCGTTGTTTTGTTCCGGAAATTTTTGACCCGGACGATATTGATGCGCTCAAGGCGGACGCGCTTGAGGCGTTGGAAAAATATGCGCCTCTTTTGGATGAACGCAAGGCGGAAGGAAAAGTCCGCTGGTGTCACGGCGACGTCCATTTCCATAATATCGTCATGCTGAACGGCAAACCGGCGCTGTTTGATCCGGTCGAATTTAACGACGAACTGACGCATATCGACATTCTGTACGATTTGGCTTTTTTGCTGATGGATATGGAAATCCGCGGGTTGAGGCGTTTGTCGAGCATTTTGTTTAATCATTACATGGCGTATTCGGCGGATTGGGAAGGCGTTCCCGCTTTGCCTTTGTTTTTGTCGTGCCGCGCGGCGGTGAACGCTTATGTTTATGCTCAACGTTCTTCGGAAACCAAAGACAAGGAACTTTCTGAACGCTTGGCAAAGCAGGCGTATGAGTATTTGGTAACGGCGCGCCGTTTTTTGAATCCGCCGCCTCCGGTATTGGTGGCGTGCGGCGGGTTGTCCGGCAGCGGAAAATCCCGCATCGGACGCGAATTGGCGCCGTTTATCGGGTCTCCTCCGGGGGCGGTTATTTTGCGTGATGACGTTTTGCGCAAAAATATGCTGGGGGTTGATCCCGACGATTCTTTGGGCGAAGAAGCGTATACTCCCGAAAACGAAGCCAAAGTGTTTGAACTGTTATGCACGGAATGCCGCCGCGTTTTGGCGACGGGTCAATCCGTTGTCGCCGATGCGCTGTTCCATGACGAAAATCAAAGAAAGGCGATAGAGGCTTTGGCAGAGCAGGCCGGCGTTGAATTTCGGGGATTTTGGGTGGACGCGCCTCTTGAAATCAGAAAAGAACGGGTTGCTTCCCGCAAGAGAAACCCGTCGGATGTCAAGACGGCGGCGGTTTTGGAAAAACAGCTGGATATTGATGTCGGAAACATTACCTGGGACAAGGTTGACACGTCGGGCGACCGATTGGCGACTTTGGCATACGTCAGGTCTTTGCTGGCCGAAAAAAAACAGGGAAACAAATGAGCGGTTTTAAGGAAATTCTGGTTTGTTCGGATGCGACCGAAAACATAGAAGCGACGCTGGAAACGGCGCTGTTGGCGGCAAGACGTTTTAATTCGCATATTGATGCGGTTCATATTCACAAAGAACCGACGTGCGTTCTTCCCGTTCCCGTGGTGACTTCGGACATGGCGGGGTTTGTCGTGAACGATGTCGTAACGGCGGAAGAAACGGCGTTGGCTGAAACGGCGGACAAGACGCGCCGCATTTTTGAAAAGTTTATTGAAAAGGAGGACATCCGTCCTCAGGCGGAACCCGATTTGAATTCGAACGAAGTAACGGCGGAGTTCAGAGAATTGTACGGATCCGCGGATGAAATTTTGTCTTGGGCGTCCAGAGTTTCCGATTTGACGGTTTTGCCGCGCCCCGATACGGAAGCTTTGTCGGAAGACGCGTTTGAAATGATGAATGCCGTTTTGATGGAAAGCGGCTCTGCGGTTTTGGTTTCTCCGTTGACGGCGCCCGTAAGCCTCGGCAACAGGATCGCGGTGGCATGGGACGCTTCGGAAGAAGCGGCAAAAGCCGTGACGTTCGCGTTGCCTTTTTTGAAACGCGCCGAAGAAGTCGTTTTAATGGAAACGGCGGCGCCGAATCCCGAATTGGCAGGCGTAGATTTTTTAAAAAAACGTTTGATGCGTCACGGTGTTTCCGCCTCGGTTTTGATTATTCCGGAAACTTCGTCCGTTTCGGCTTTGGGGGATGAACTGATTCGCCAGACGTGCGGACATTTTGACATGCTTGTGATGGGGGCGTACACGCAAAGCAACATGCGCCGCTGGATTTTGGGCAGTACGACGAAATATATGGTGGAGAACGCGGACATTCCGCTGTTGATGGCGCACTAACATATTGAAAAGCGGGATAAAATAAAAAATTCGGGCGCCCTCTTGACAACGGCAGGGGGGCGCCCTATCTTTCTTAGCACTCGATGGGACAGAGTGCTAAACTTTGTTACCGTCGTCAGGTTTTACAAAGATGTTAATCACGATATCAGAGGGTTATAACATGAAATTCAGACCGTTGCTTGACCGCGTTTTGGTAAAACGCACAGCAGAAGACACGAAGACAGCCGGCGGCATTATTATTCCGGATACGGCGAAAGAAAAACCGTCTCAGGGCGAAGTTATCGCGGTGGGACCGGGTGCACGGGACGAACAGGGCAAAACGTTACCGATGTCGTTAAAAGTCGGCGACCGTATTTTGTTCGGGAAATGGTCCGGCACGGAAGTCAAGATTGACGGCGAAGAACTGCTGATTATGAAAGAATCCGACGTTCTGGGCGTTTTGGAATAAGATTGAACAAGTTTAATTAAGTAGAAGAATTGGAAAGGTTGACACGATGTCTGCTAAAGAAGTGAAATTTTCTACGGATGCCCGCAGCGCGATGTTGCGCGGGGTTGACATTTTGGCTGATACGGTAAAAGTAACGCTGGGCCCCAAAGGTCGCAACGTTGTTTTGTCGAAATCGTTCGGTGCGCCGCGCATTACGAAAGACGGCGTTTCGGTTGCCAAAGAAATAGAATTGCCGAACAAGTTTGAAAACATGGGTGCCCAGATGGTTAAAGAAGCGGCATCCAAGACGGCTGACGTCGCCGGTGACGGTACGACGACGGCGACGGTATTGGCTCAGGCGATTGTTCGCGAAGGCTGCAAAGCGGTTGCTGCCGGCATGAATCCGATGGATTTGCGTCGCGGTATCGACATGGCTGTTTCTGCGGTTATCGGCGATGTTAAATCCCGTTCTCGCAAAGTATCGACTTCGGCGGAAATTGCTCAAGTCGGCACGATTTCTGCGAACGGCGACAACTCGATCGGCGAATATCTGGCTGATGCGATGGAAAAAGTCGGCAACGAAGGCGTTATCACCGTTGAAGACGCCAAAGGCTTGAACACGGAATTGGAAGTTGTCGAAGGGATGCAGTTTGACCGCGGATATTTGTCTCCGTATTTTGTAACGAATGCGGAAAAGATGACGTGCGAACTGGAAAATCCGTACATTTTGATTCACGAAGCGAAGTTGTCGAACTTGCAGTCGATGTTGCCTGTTTTGGAAGCCGTTGTTCAGTCTGCCCGTCCTTTGTTGATCATTGCGGAAGACGTTGAAGGCGAAGCTTTGGCGACGTTGGTTGTGAACAAACTGCGCGGCGGATTGAAAGTCGCGGCGGTTAAGGCGCCCGGTTTCGGCGATCGCCGCAAAGCGATGTTGGAAGACATTGCGATTTTGACGAAGGGTCAGGTTATTTCTTCCGATTTGGGCATCAAGCTGGAAGACGTGACGTTGGATATGTTGGGAACGGCGAAGAAAGTTTCCATCACGAAAGACAACACGACGATTGTTGACGGAGCCGGTGCCAAAGACGAAATTCAGGCTCGTTGCGCACAGATCAAGAAACAGATTGAAGACACGACGTCCGAATACGACAAAGAAAAACTTCAGGAACGTTTGGCGAAATTGTCTGGCGGCGTAGCGGTTATCAAAGTCGGCGGCGCATCCGAAGTTGAAGTTAAAGAAAAGAAAGACCGTGTTGACGATGCGTTGCATGCGACGCGTGCGGCTGTTGAAGAAGGCATTGTTACGGGCGGCGGTACCGCGTTGTTGTATGCGGTCAAGTGCTTGGATGCGTTGAAACCCGAAAACGACGATCAGCGCGTCGGTATTGACATCATCCGCCGTGCGTTGCAAGCGCCGATTCGCCAGATTGCGGCGAACGCGGGCGAAGACGGAGCCGTTATTGTCGGCAAACTGCTGGAAGGCGAAAAGACGAATATCGGCTTTAACGCACAGACGGGCAAATACGTCGATATGTTTGAATCCGGCATTATCGACCCGACGAAAGTCGTTCGTACGGCTTTGGAAAGTGCCTCTTCGGTTGCGGGATTGCTGATTACGACCGAAGCGATGGTTGCCGACAAGCCCGAAGATACCTGCAAATGCCACGGCGGTGCCGGCGACATGGGCGGTATGGGCGGCATGGGCGGTATGGGCGGTTTTTAATCGTCGTCCGCAGTGTTGCGAATATAATGAAAGAGCCTCGCAAGAGGCTCTTTTCGTATGCGGGAAAAAAACGTTTCGGTGCGGGAGAAAATGAAGAAAAACTTGAGTTTTCGGACGCACGGTTATAACCTGTAGCCGGATGCAGCTCTTTAAGGATTCTTGATGATTTCACTTGAAAACGTTACGCGCAAGTTCGGATCGTTCACGGCGGTGGACGATTTAAGCATGTCTGTTCCCAAGGGTCAGGTTTTGGGCTTTTTAGGACCGAACGGGGCGGGTAAAACGACGACGATGCGCATGATTTCGGGATTTCTTTCTCCGACGTCGGGCAAGATTTCCGTTTGCGGATATGACGTTACCGAACAGCCCGTCGAAGTCAAGAAACGCATCGGCTATATGCCGGAAGGAGCGCCGTCGTATGCGGATATGACTCCGTTGAGCTTTTTGGATTTTATTGCCGAAGCGCGCGGGCTGATGGGGTCTTCAAAGGAACGTGCGATTGATCGCGTGATTGAAGAAATCTCTTTGTCCAATGTTCTGTATCAGCCGATAGATACGCTTTCAAAAGGGTATAAACGCCGCGTCGGATTGGCGCAGGCATTGATTCACGATCCGGACGTTTTAATTTTGGACGAGCCGACGGAAGGGCTGGATCCCAATCAAAAACGCGAAATCCGGTCTTTGATACACCGTATCAAGGAAAGCAAGTCCATTGTTATTTCCACCCATGTTTTGGAAGAAGTAGAGGCGTTGTGTTCCCGCGTTGTGATTATAGACAAGGGAAAGATCGTTTTGGACGATACGCCGACGGCTTTATTGGCGATGTCTTCGGTGCATCAGACGGTTTTCATTGCCGTTCCCGATTTTCAAAAAGATCGGGCGGCGTCTTTGTTTCAAGAAATGCAACAGGTTTCCGTTTTGGAAGAACACCCCGACAGCAAGGGGACGCATTTGTTTGCGTTAAAGCCCGAAACGGCGGAATCCGTTGTTGCCGATTTGGTTGAGGCGCTTCGCCGCCAAAATATCAAGATTCATGATTTGTATGTTGAAAAAGGGCGTTTGGAAGAAGTCTTTTACGCGTTTACGTCGTCTGAAAAAGACGTTTCGGCAAAGGGGGAAAAATGAAATCGCTGGCGGTTGTTACAAAACGCGAACTGTCGGGGTATTTTACGACGCCCGTTGCGTGGATTTTTTTGATAATTTTTGTGGCGCTTTCCGGTATTCTGACTTTTTACGCGGGGGATTTTTTCGGGCGCGGACAAGCGGATTTGCAATCGTTCTTTTTGTTTCATCCGTGGCTTTACGTTTTTTTGATTTCCGCGGTTTCGATGCGGATGTGGGCTGAAGAACGGCGCAGCGGAACGATAGAACTGTTGATGACATTGCCGCTTTCGACGGCGGATTTGGTGTTGGGCAAATTTTTTGCCGCATGGATTTTCGTCGGCGCGGGCTTGGTTTTGACGTTTCCGATTTGGTGGACGGTCAATTATCTGGGATATCCCGATAACGGCGTTATTTTGATGAGCTATTTTGCCAGCTTTTTGATTGCGGGGACGTTTTTGTCCGTCGGTTCATGCCTGTCGGCGTGCACGAAAAGCCAAATCGTGGCGTTTGTTTTAACGATGATGGCGTGCATTTTATTGACGTTTTTGGGGTCTGACGCTTTGGCGAACGCTTTGTCGGGAATGGCGACGGAAAAAATGCTGAAGCTGTTTAATTCGTTTGGTTTTTTGGTGCATTATCTGTCGATTACGCGGGGCGTTTTGGATTTAAGGGACATTATTTTCTTTGCGTCGTTTGACAGTGTGTTTTTGTTTGCGACCGTAATCGTTTTAGAACGTAAGAAGGCGGCTTGAGCGATGAAAAAAATATCGGACATGGATCGCGGAAAACTGGGCATATTCGGACTTATTGCCGCCGTCATACTGTTTTTTTGCGTAAATATCGTTGCGACGTTTGCGTTAAAGGATTATCGCGCCGATTTGACGGAAAGCCGGCTTTATTCTTTGTCGGCGGGGTCTAAAGAAGCCGTTTCCAAAATAAAAGAACCGATTACGATACGTTTTTACGTGTCAGAAAAATTATCGACGGCGTCTCAGGTCTATGCGACGTACGCGTTGCGCGTGCTGGAGCTGTTGGAACAGTATGTAACGGCATCCGACGGCAAAATCCGTTTGGAAGTCATAGATCCCCAACCGTTTTCAAAGGCGGAAGACGAAGCTCTGGCTTACGGCATCAAAGGCATCCCCGTCGCGGATTCGTCGGAATATGTTTATATGGGGTTGTCGATATCCAACGCTTCGGATCGCCGTCGCACGATAGCGATGTTGGATCCGTCGCGCGAACGTTTTTTGGAATATGACATTACGAAATACCTGACGGATCTGACGCGGGCAAAGCGTCCCGTTGTCGGCATTATCAGCACGTTGCCGATAGACGGGCGGGGCGAGCCTCATTTGATTTATCCGACGTATCAGCCGCGTTGGGCGATTATGAAGCAAATTCGCGAAATTTTTGACGTTCGTTTTATTTCCCGTCAAATTTTGGATATTCCGCCCGACGTTGACGTTTTGATGCTGGTTAATCCGAAACGCTTTATGGACGAAACGCTTTATGCCATTGACCAGTATGTGATGCGCGGCGGCAATTTGATTATTTTGGCGGATCCGTATTCCGAAATCGAAAAAGGGATGGGCGAAGGGTCTTTTGCCGTAACGCCGGCTTTGGAAAAGCTGTTTTCGGCGTGGGGGATAACGTTTGAGCCCAAAAGCGTTGTCGGCGACATGCGTCTGGCTCAGACCGTTTCTCATACGGAAGACGGCAAGTCCGTTCAGGTTAAATATTTGCCGCGTTTGGACGTTTCCGAAGGTTATTTAAGCCCCGAAGACCCGATTACCAATGCGTTGGGCAATGTCGTCATGTCGACGGCGGGAAGCTTTAACGTTGTGGCGGAAAAGCCGGATTTGACGATTTTGCCTTTGATATTGTCGTCTCAGGAAACCGAAATGATACCGACGGATGCGTTGCTTTTGCCCGATCCTTCGGGATTGTTGCGTTCTTTTAAGAACAGCGGAAGAACCAGAGTTTTGGGATTAAGAATTAAAGGGACGCCCGAAAGCGCTTTTGACCGCGCTCCGAAAAGGAATTTTTTGAAACAGCGCCCCGAAGCTCATATCGAAAAAGCCGTAAAGCCGGTCAACATTGTTTTGATCGGAGATTCGGACTTTTTGGCGGACAGATTTTGGGCGTTTACGGATACGGCGCTGGGCGTGGATCAGATTCATCCGTTTGCGGGGAACGGAGATTTGGTCGTCAATGCTTTGGATAATCTGAGCGGTTCCGTTTCACTGATAGATTTGCGTTCAAAGGCGGAATGGCGGCGTCCGTTTATTTTGTTGGACGTTTTGGCTCAAAACGCGGAACGTCGTTACAGAGCGCAGGAAAACGAGATTGTTTCGGAACTGAACCGAACGCAAAAAGAATTGCGGGAATTAACCCAGCGATCTTCGTCCGAAGGCGACGATTTGTTAAGTCGCGCGGATATGGATCGCATGCAGGAATTAAGGGACCGGCTTTTGACGTTGCGTTCGGATTTAAGGGCGGTTCAAAGCGTTTTAACGCGTGACGTTGCGGCGTTGCAGTCTTTTATCGTCTTGCTGAACGTGGCGTTCGTTCCGGGGTTGTTGGCCGTTGTGGCGTTGTTTGTTGCCTGGCGGCGCAAATCCCGTCGCCGTTCTTCTCACAGAAAAGGATAAGCCCATGAATCCGCGTTCTTTTGAAAAATTGTTATGGGTTTGTTTGGCGTTTGTCGTTTTTGCGGTCATTGCCTGGGTGCGTGCGCCGACGTATTCGACGGGTGATTTTTTCGGGGAAAAATTGCTTCCGGGATTTATTTCTCAAGTTAACGACATTTCCGTGATGTCGGTGGAACACGGCGGGCAAACGGTTACGTTCGTACGCGATGCGTTGGGGAACTGGACGCTGATGGAGGCGGAAAACTACCCCGCGGACAGGGAAAGAATCCGCAATTCTTTGATCGGCATTTCCGAATTGGAAAAAGTTGAACCGAAGACGGCTTTGGAAGAATTTTATCCCGACATAGGTGTTGAAGACGCATCGTCGGAAGCATCGGGGTCGTATTTGGTAACGTTGCTGGATGCGGAAGGCAACGAACGGTTGGCGTTATTGGTCGGGCGTTCCGTTCGCGGGGTCAGATGGGACGGGACGGGACATTTCGTGAGGTTTCCGTCGGACAAGCAGTCTTGGTTGGTCAGAGGATTCTTAGACGTTACGGGCGATGCCCGAACATGGATAGAAACGCGGCTGTTTCCCGATGATTTCGGAGCATTGTCTTCTTTGATTGTGGCGGACGGGACGAAAGAACGCGAAATTATTTTTTCCAGAGATTCGGAAGACAAACCGCTGACGGCGGAATATCAGTCTGACGAGTATTTTGTCAAAGATGCGCAATTTATATCCGACATGGAAAAGGTTTTAAAAGAAATCAATTTCAGGGATGTGGCGAAGCGCCCCGAGAATTTAAAAGATTCCGAGCCTTTTTTATTTATTCGCGGTCAGACGTTTTCCGGTGTCGGGATGATGATGACGTTCCATTTGCTGGATAACAAGCCGTTTGTCGAAGTTACGGTTGATGCCGAAAAGAATGCCGGCACCGAATTGCGCAAGAAAGCGGTTCGGTTGGCGGCGCGTCACGAAGGGTGGCTGTATCAGGTTTCTCCGGACGATGTATCAGCGCTGTTTCCGTTTATGGCGTTGCCGAAAGGGGCAAAGAAGCCTTTGGCGAACAAGGGCGAGGCTCAGGTATTAAGGCGTCCGAAGCCCAAGGCACCGACATCGGCGCTTTCCGAAAAGAAGGAAGAAACGGTTCCGAAAAAAGCGCCCGTTCCGAGCGTAAAAGCGACGTCACTTGCGCCGGTTTCAAAAAAATAGCACGGAAATGTTTTTTGATGAATAAAAGCGCTTGACGCTAAGAGAAAACCTTTCAATACTGTGAACGCGAAAGCACGCAGGAGTGCTTTGAATTTAATCGGGTCTGGTGCCGCTTAAGGCGCAAGCTTTAAGGTCAGATGCCGCCATAACCGTAAAAAAGGAACAGTTTATGAGGAAAGCTCTACTTCTTTCCGCTTCGCTCATAGCTTTGTGCGCAACGCCGTCTTACGCTCAACAGGCATCGGCTCGTGCGACGAATGCTCGGGTAAAGCAGGAAACTTTGGCTCCCCAATCGGGCAGCGATGTTTTTAAATTAGGCGAAATTTCAGTATCAGTCGTTGATCCGACCACCGTTGTCGGCAGCAGAAACGTCGTAACGGCAGAAGAAATTGCCACATACGACGATTCGGATACGCTTGATTCGGCGATTGCATTATTGCCGGGCGTTGATATCAGCAAAGTCGGCCGTAAAAACGAAACTTCGGCATCGATTCGCGGTTTTGAAATGCGCCAGATTACGGTTATGATCGACGGCGTGCCGACGACGTTGCCGTATGACGCCTATCCCGACTTGGCGCGCGTTTTGACGGGCGATTTGTCCGAAATTCAGGTTTCAAAAGGATTAAGTTCGGTCCTCAACGGTCCGAACGCCATGGGCGGCGTAATCAACATGGTGACAAGACGCCCGACCAAAAAATTTGAAGGTAATTTGTCTTTGACGGCAAAATTCGGCGATACGGGGGCTTACAACGGTTTCCGTTCTCAGCTGAATATGGGGACAAACCAAGGAAAATGGTATGTTCAGGCAGGGGCGTCTTTTGACGATATCAGCCGTTGGTCCGTTTCCGACAAATATAAACCGATCGAAAATTCCGGAACGATGTTCACTCAAGCCGGAAACACGATGACTTTCCCGCTGATTAACGAAAACGGCGGGTTCAGAAACAATTCCAATTCCAAAGACGGAAAGCTTAACTTCAAGTTGGGCTTGACGCCGAACGATACGGACGAATATGCGATTGCTTATACGTATCAAAGCGGCGAAACGGGATTGCCCGTTTACGCGGGCGAAGCTTTGGGATTAAGAGATTCCAAGGGAAAACCGACGGATGAAGAAAAGTTTGCTTTTCAGCTGACGCGTCCGTTCTATCGCGATTATCCGTACTATGACAAACAAAGCATTTATACGTTGACGCATACGGCTTTGGGCGATACGGGGTACGTCAAATCGCGTATGTTCTATGATACCTATAAAAACAGAATGGATATGTATCAGGACGAAGATTACATTTATCCTGATATGGCGGGCGGTTATCCCAGCTTTTATGACGACTATACCATGGGTGCCAGCGTCGAAGCCGGTGCGGATCTGATTCCGATGAACACGACGAAAATCGCGTTCCATTACCGCCGCGACAATCATAAATCCCGCGCGTATGATGCCGATTTGGGTTACAATTCGCCGTGGACGGAAAATGTTGACGATACGTTTTCCGTGGCTTTGGAAGACACCTTCCATGTTACGAGCAAATTGGACGTTATCGTCGGCGCCAGCTATGATTGGCTGAACGTTAAGAAAGCCGAAGAATTCGATGCGGCGGATATGTCCATATCGAACGTTCACCGTCAAGACGATCATACGCTGAACCCGATGGCGGCATTGCGCTATCGCTACAGCGACACGGGAACGGTTTATGCGGGCGTTGCGCAAAAGAGCCGCTTTGCGACGCAAAAAGCGCGTTACAGCACCAGAACGGGGAACGGCACGGGTATTCCCAACCCGTATTTGAAAGCTGAAAAAGCGATCAACTATGAAATCGGATTTTCCGATACGTTTGCCAAACGTTTCAGCATTGACGCCGCGGCGTTCTACAGCTCGATCCGCGACACGAACGTTGAAACCCGTATCAACGACAGCCAGTATCAGACCGTGAACATGGGTCGTTCGAAGATTTACGGTTTTGAATTGGCATCCCGTTCAAAAATTGCGGATAACTTTGACCTCGGTTTGGCTTATACCTTTATGATCAAGGATTTGGACAGCCCGACGGCCAAAGAACGCAATTTGAAGCCGATCAATGCTCCGAAACACAAGCTGACGGCATTTGCCGATTGGCGCGTTACGGAACATTTCAGCATTATTCCGACGGTTGAAGCATATTCGTCGCGTTATTCGACGATCGGCGGCAACAATATGGTTAACGGCGCCGTTCAAACGGTCGGAACCAGCATCGGGACGGGCGTCAACCAGATTGACGGCGTCAAGATCGGCGGTTTTGCGACGGCAGGAATCAAACTGCGCTATGCTCCGAACAAGAATTTTGAAATTGCGGCGGGTGTTGCGAACATCTTTGACAAGAACTACGAACTTGCCGAAGGTTACCCCGAAGAAGGGCGCAACTATTACCTGACCCTGACTACGAAGTTCTAAGAGTGTGTCAAAGCGGGCAAAGCGAAATCGTTTCCTGTTACGGGGTGCAGTCTCTTCCTTTCTTCTGCATCTGTCTGTGATTTTGCTTTGCGCCGCCCTTATTTCGATGCGTCCGGAACCGGGCGGAAGCGGCTTGGTTCTGGATGCTTTTTTAGCAGGCGGCGGCGACGGTTTTTATCAACAAGGCGTTCCGTGGGGCGATATGGGCTATGTCGCCGGAAAGAAAGGGGAACGTACGGAACATAAAAGCTCCGCCCCTCAAAAGATTGACCGAAAAAAGCCCGAAAAAAAACAAACGAAAAAAAAGAACGCCGAACGCAAAAAAGCCCCGAGCAAAAAACAATCGTCAAAGACGGTAAAAAAATCAAAGACGGCGCATTTTCAGAAAAATCAAACAAAGAAAACGTCAAAAGAAACGGCGAAAAAAAATCCCGCATCGTTGATTGTTGAAAAAAACAAACATGAGCGTGCGTCGGAGATTCCCGAAAAGTCATCGGCTTCGGCTTTAAAATCCGGAGAAGGCGGTACGGGGACGCAACCTTACGGCGGTGCGGTGGGTGATGCTCCGGGGTACGGGGCAGGTGCGGGAACCGGCATAGGCATCGGGCGGGGCAGCGGCGTCGGAGATATGGAAGCCGCCCGATATTTCGTCAAACTGAGACGTTTATTGCAACGGCGTCTGAAATATCCCGAAAATATTTCGGGGGCAAGAAAATCAGGCAAAGCCGTCGTCAGGTTCTATTTGTCGGCTTCGGGCGAAATAGATAAGAAGTCTGTTGTTTTGGCGGTTTCAAGCGGAGTGCCGGAATTGGATGTTCAGGCGGTCAGGACGGTGGCGGATCTTCCGAAGCTTTCCGAGCCGCCGCGCGGCGCCATGACGATAGAAATCCCCGTTGTATTCAGGGTATATCATTAGTATGATACCGTCCGAAAGGTGCGGGGCTTTATGAAGACGTTTTTTTTCCTGATATTTTTTATCCAGCTTCTTATTTCGGCGCGTCCCGTTTTTGCGGGCGTTCCCGAATTGGTGTCGCACAGGGCGGTGTACGATTTGTTTTTGGAATCGACATCGGGCGGCGCGGGAAGCGTCGTTGATGCCAAAGGAAAGATGCGTTATTCGATCCGTAAAGTTTGCAAAGAATGGAAAACGGAAACGGTTTTTTCTTTGGACGTCAGTTACGAGCTCAGCGGGATAGACACGACACATTGGAAGCAGGAAACCTTGGAAAGCCCTGACGGTTGCCGTTTTGATTTTGCGGTGTATTCGTTTTTGAACGGTCGTGATCGCACGGATTTTAAAGGCAAGGCGGTTTGTAAGGGAAAAACGAAAAAAATATCGATTTCGGAACCCGTCGCTTCGGAAGCGGATTTTCCCTCGGGCGTCCGTTTTCCCGTTCAGCAGACTTTGATGATGATCGGTGCCGCCGCGGCAGGCAAACAAAGCGTTTCTTCGTATGTGTACGACGGCAGCCGTTTGGAAGCGCTTTATTTTATGAATGCGCGTATTTCGGCTCTGCCGGCCAAGCAGAAAAAAGGAGTCACGGGGGACGTTTCTTTGTTGAACGGCAAATCGTACCGTTTTGACGCGGCTTTTTTCAATGATACGGGGTTGGACGGTTCTCAGGGCGCGGACGGCACGCCCTTTTACGAAGCAAGCGTCAGCTATTACGAAAACGGAATCAGCGATGACGTCGTTCAGGATTTCGGGATTTATAAATTGCGTTCCGAGCTGAAAGATATTGAACGCTTGCCGGATCTGCCGTGCGCCGAAAAGCGATAAAGCGTCTTTGATAACGCAAAGAAGCGTGCTATAACGTAAAAAAAACAATTTTATTCGGAGAAGCCTTTGTCAAACGCCGCCGTTCCTTTTGTATCGGGAATTCGCAATCTTGTTTCGGTTTATGACGCTTTTATCGTTGACCTTTGGGGCGTTATTTACGAAGAACAGCATTTGTGCTACGGCGTTTTTAATGCGCTCAGCCAGCTTTACGACGAAGGAAAGCCCGTTATTTTTCTTTCCAATTCGCCGCTTCGTTCTTCAGATGTCGCCAAAAATCTGGAACGCATGGGGGTTAAGCCGCGCTTGTATAAAGGCGTATTGACGGCAGGCGAAATCATTTACCATGAATTAAAGGCGGGAATAGATCCGTTCTTTTCCAATCTCGGACGCAAATGTTTTCATCTCGGCCCCGAATGTTTTTGGCAGCCGTATGCTCAGTTGGGATACGTATGCGTTCCGAATATTGACGAAGCTGACTTTATTTTTGTGACGGGAACGTTCGGGACACAAGATTCTTTGGACAAGTACGAACCGTTTTTCAAAGTTTGTCTGTCGCGCCGTTTGCCGATGATTTGCGCGTGTCCGGATCCGTTCATTCTTCAAAACGGGGCGTTGCATATTGCGGCGGGGGCTTTGGCGGCTCAGTATCAGAAAATCGGCGGCAACGTATTTTGGCGCGGCAAACCCGATCCGTCCGTTTATGAATATTGTCTGGAAGGATTGGATGTTTCGGATCGCCGCAGGGTCGCCGTGATCGGAGATTCTTTGGCAACCGACATTAAGGGGGCAAATCACGCCAATTTGGACGCGTTGTTCGTGGCGGGCGGCGTTCATGCCAAAGAATTGGGCGTGAACAGAGGACAACAGCCCGATATGGACAGGTTGCTTTTGTTGTTAAAACAGAACGGATGTTTTGTTCGCGGCGTTTTGCCGGCGTTTATTTGGTAGGTTCAGACCAGAAATTGTTCGTTTAAAACGCGGTCTTCCAGATTGTGTTCGGGATCGAAAAGCAGGGTCATGGTTGTGTTTCTGTCTTCCTGCACGCAGACGTGGACGACATTTTTAATTTCGGTAAAGTCGGCGACGGCGGCGACGGGGCGTTTTTCGTGTTGCAGGATGTCAAGTTCGACGGAAACGTGCGAAGGCAAAATTGCGCCGCGCCAATGTCTGGGTCTGAACGGGCTGATGGGCGTCAGGGCGAGCACGTTGGACGCCAAAGGCAAAATAGGTCCGTGAGCCGATAAGTTATAAGCGGTGCTGCCCGCGGGTGTTGAAACCAGAACGCCGTCGCAAATCAAATCGGACAGCTTTTCCTGTCCGTTGACGCAAATGCGGATATTTGCGGCTTGTCTGGCGCTTCGCAACAGGGAAACTTCGTTGATGGCCAAGGCTTCTTTAGTTTTTCCTTTGGCGGTAACGGCCTGCATTTTTAAGGGGTGGAGCGTGATTTTCTGAGCGTTTTCCAAGCGCTTTATCAAATCTTTTTTCTTGTATTTATTCATCAGGAAACCGACGGTTCCGCGGTTCATGCCGTAGACGGGCAGGTTGTCGCCGATATGTTTGTGCAATGTTTGCAACATGAAACCGTCTCCGCCCAAAGCAACGATGACGTCGGCTTTGGAAGCCGAAACGCTGCCGTAATGTTTTTTTAAAAAGGATAAAGCCTCCCAAGCTTTTTGCGTTTCGTCGGCGGCAAAACATATTTTAGGGGAATCGCTCATCTTTTACCTTCGGGCAGTGGACAAGGAAAGTCATTTTCTTTATAATACGACGAAAAATAAAACTTTGGAATAAAAACAGAAAAGCTTTCGGAAATGAAATTGCGCCCCGTATTTTTGATATTTGCCGCGTCTTTATGCCTGATAACGGGCACGGGGGCTGTATGCGCCCAGCAACAGTCGAGCGTTCCGCAAAAAACGCAATTGCCGAAATCCGACGTGGCTTCCGTTTCGCCCGTTACGTTTGAAGAGCTTCGTTTTTTTGTGCGCGATTGGCGTCGTTATTCGCGCTGGCTGAAAAACGAAGGGCGGGGCACGGGGGCTGTCGCTTATGCGGGAGTGTCCAAAGATCCGGACTATCCTCCCGAAGCGGTTCGTTGGCTGGAGGAGCGCAATTGGGCTCCCGACAGGTTCTTTTTGATTGAACGGCGCATCCGCGAAACGCTGTCCGTTTTGCAAAAAGAAGAAAAACGGCGCGTTTTTACGGAACAGATGCAACGTCAGATCCGTTTGTTGCAGGCGGATACGTCCAAGACCCCCGAACAAAAGGCGGCATTGCAGAAGCAATATTTAAAGAACGTCCAAAACGTCGTTCAGGCAATGAAATATCAAAAGCCCGTTTCGGATAAAGAAATGGAATTATTCAAATTAAATCGCGACGTTTTGGAACGCGTGATGGATATGTAAAAAAAACCTTCCCGAACGAAGCGGGAAGGCTGAGTTTAAGGGGTGTCTAAGGAAAAAATAAAAACCTTAAACACCTATATTATAACGGCAAGTTTTCACGGAATCAACCGTTCTTACAAAGAGATCAGCGGCGTATTTTCGCGATTTTCGGAAACGATCCATTTTGCGACGAAGAACATCATAATTCCGACGTACGTTCCCATAACGGCGTCGCTCAGGTAGCATTGTGCGGTCAAGACGATACTGACGGTTACCAGACAGGCAAGGGCGTACAGGATTTTTGCAAATTTCGGCATGAAGGACGCGGCGGCGACGGCGACAGCCCAGATGCTTTGCGCGCCGAAGCTGGGGAAAGACGTTTCCGTAACGCGCATTCTAAAGGCGCTAAACCCGTAAAGATGCATGGAATCCAGCATTTCTGGAGTATATCTTCCGATAATGATGTTCAAGACGAACGTTGCGGCGGAAGAAACCAGCAAAGCCAGGAAGATGAAGGCGACGGCTTTTGCTTTTTGCAGATTTTTTTCAAAAGCGTCGGTTGTCAGGGATAATCCGCCGGCGGCCATATAAGTCAGCCATAAGAACGCCAGAATCAGGAACCACCATCCCGAAGGGTTAAAGTCGCTTAAAAATTTAAAAATCGGATTCGATTCGGTTTCCATTCTGGCGACGGCCAGCGGTTCGTCGATAAAGCTGATTGAAAAAGCGCAAAACAAACAGACATAGATAAACACGGCTGTTTTGGGTTGTTGCGTTGTAAAATTTTTAAGGAGGAGCCAAATTTTTTCAATATAGGGCTTAGCTTTTTGCCAAGATAAATAAGACACTGCCGTCCGGAATTTTTCCGAAGCCTCAGCTTTTGACGCGAAGGCCTTAACTTTTTCGCAGGCATTGCGGCAGAAGAGTTTTGTTTTATTTAATAAGTCCGATTTATCAGTCATAATTTTATCCGGAAAAGCATTTCTGAAAACAAACGGAGTATAACATAAGAATGAAACGAGGTTAAGCTATCCGTTTGGCATAAATTGCATTTTTTTTCGAGCGCCTTGCGGGGCAATAAAAAAGAATGTTAAAATAAAGCCCTTGAAAGCCAAAAACGGGGGCGGACAGTGAAAAAAGCGGCTGTTTTTTTAGGTTTTTTGTTTTCGTTTGAGGCAGCGGCGCAAACGTACGGGTACGCAGGCGCTCAAAACATGCCCGTTTACGGTGCCGCGGCGGGATACGGAGCGTTCGGAGCAATGCCTTCGGGGTATCCTGCGGCATATCCCGCGCAATTTTATCCGCCTGCCGCGCCGCGTTTCGTGCGTCGTAATCCTTATGCGGGCGGAATAGGGATGAATGCTTACGGCAACCCCGTAAAAAAACACGCCATAGCGCCGATGGTCGTGTCGGCGCCTCTTGTCCCTGTCGTTCCTCAACCGCAGGCGCCTGTTTTTGTGCCTGCCCGCACTGCCGTACAGGCAGAGGCGCAACAGCCGGTGCAAGGCGAGGATACGGCTTTTTTTAAAAAGTATATCAAAGACCATCCCGAAGTGATGCCTGATGTCAAATTAGAGGGGGATTATAAATGGTAATGCGTGCATTGGCGATTTTGACGGCGGTTGTGTGCGAAGGCGTTATTTTCGACGCATCGGCGCAGACGCAGTATATGCAACAAACCTATCAACCTCAGCAACAGTATCCGCAACAGGCACCATACCCGCAACAACCGTACTATCCCGCTCAATATCAGCCTCAACAATACCCGCCGCAACAACAGTATATGCCGCAGCCGTATGTGCCTCAGCCGGCGGTTCGGCAACCGTCTTATCCCGTGCGCAGAAATCCGTTCGGCGGCGGTATCGGCGGCGTTTCTATGGGAAATAAGCCTTTGCCGGTTCAAAAGATGTCGGCTCAGCCTGTTTATTTGCCGCCTCCCGTTTATCAGGCTCCGGCAGCACAGACGACAACAGAGACCAAAGCAGAACCGCAAGACACCGAACAACAAAAAAAACAAGACGAACCCGAACAAAAGGGATTGAAAATGTTCAGGGACGAGGATGCCGAAAAAGCATTGAATCCGAAACGGCGTCGGCTTGGTAACAGCAGGTACGAAAATTTGTCCGACCGCAGAAAAGAAGAATTGCTGGAACAGGTTATTTTGGATAAAGATAGGGAAGAACGCCGTAAACGGTTTAAACTGAAAAAAGCGGGAGACAGATGATGAAAAACATAATGCTTTTTGTTTTCGGGTTTTTATTCTCTTTTTCCGCTCGTGCGGATAACGACGCGTTTTACGGATGGGTAAAAATCGGTTCGTTCGGCGATTTGGCGTACGAGCGCAATGCCGAAGGAAAGATTGTCAAAAAACGCAGCGATGACGATATCAGAAATTATGTGGCGAACGTTGTGGACAATACGTTAAAAACCCGCGGTTTGTCGGTTTTCCCCGATCGCAAGAACAAAGACGTGAAAACGGCTGTCAAAGTGACCGAGAATGAGGTGTCGTTTAACGTGTACGATCAAAGCGGCATGATGCTTTTTCCTTTTTCGGTGAATCGGGAAAAATCAATGACGCAAACGGAAGCGCCCGCCGCGGAAAGAAAAGCCGCCCGTGCCAAAGCCGATGCGGCGGAGCGGCGTTTTAGCGAAGAACAAACGATGCGCCGCAAAAAGGTGTTTGACAAAATCAAACGGGAAGAAAAAAAGAAATGAAGCATATCTTGGTTTTTGTTTTTGGCTTGTTTTTGTCTTCCTGTGTTTTGAACCGCGTTCCGGATCACGGCTTGCCCGTTCATCACCGAGTAGGCATTGATTCCGAATTATTGGTTTTTAAAACGGATGATATTCGGATTGCGGAAGTGAAAGAGTTCTTAATTTCGTATGAATACAACGACAAAAATATCAAACTTTCACAGCTGGGCGAACATGCGAAGCGTTTTTGCCAAGGCAAAGGTCGTGATACCGTATTAATAGACATGAAGCTGACGAACCGCCATAATTTCAGGCGCGCCACGTTCGAATGTCAGGAACACCCCGTTTTGGTGCCGAAATATTGATTCGGGTTTGACACGAAACCGTCCCTTTCACCCCTCTTTTAAAAGGAGACGCCGATGTTGTTTATAACGCTTTCCGTCATTGTCGGATTAGCCTGCTCCGTTGTCAGCATTAAGACGCTGACCGGCTACACGCCGATGAAAAGAATATATAAAGTCTTAACGGGGATCGTCATCGTTGCGGGTTGGTTTGCACCGTTTATCGTTGTTTTCGTGCGCCGTCGCAAATGGTTGGATGCCGATGTTTTTTCCTTGTTTTCCCAAGGGGCGTTTTGCCTGTTCGGGATATGCTTTTTGTTGTTGTGCCTGATATTGGTTCGCGATTGGGCTTGGTACACGTCTTATAAGGTATTGAAGTGGCGGAAAAAGCCTTTGGCGGAACGGCTGGATCCGATGAATCCCGTTTCGATAGCCCGTGCTAATCTGGCCGTTGTCGTTATCAGCATCGTAACGGCGGTTTATGCCGTTCACGAAGGGACGAAGATTCCCGCGTATAAACATGTTGTTATCGAAACGCCGAAGCTTTCCGAACCTTTTACAATAGCGGTGTTGAGCGATTTGCATATCAATCCGACGACATCGGTTGAAAAAATTAATAAAATCGTGGCGAAAACCAATCAGGCGGATCCAGATATCATCGTCTTGCCGGGCGATATCGTTGATGCGTTCCCGCGCGCGATCAAACGCCAGATGAAGGCGCTTCAAGGTCTGAGGGCAAAATACGGCGTGTTTGTAACGCTTGGGAATCATGAGTTTTTTTTCGGCAGTCTCCGTTGGGAAGGACAGTTTGAAAAGATGGGGTTCCGGTATTTGGGCAATACGGCAGGGACGATATGGGGAAAGGATGTTTACATATCGGGGATTCCTGATGCGCGTTTTTTAAAACTGAACGATGCGATGAAGTCGTCGATAAAACAGACGCTTTTAAACAGGCCGAGCGGGACATATACGGTATTTCTTTCGCATTCTCCGGCATTTGTAAAAGAATTGGACGGTGATTTGGTTGACCTTCAAATATCGGGGCATACGCACGGAGGACAGATTTTTCCGTTTCACGTGATTGCAAAAAAAGGGAATAAAGGCTTTTTGGCAGGATTATACGATGTTAACGGCGTCAAGCTTTATGTTTCGCGCGGTGCGGGGGGCTGGGGGCCGCCGATGCGGCTGTTCGCTCCGTCCGAAATTACGATTATTCACCTGATTCCCGCAGAAAAAGGAATATGACGAAAGTTATAATAATTATGACAGTTTTATGAATTGTTTCTTTTTTTGAATGGATATAGTATAAAACTATCGTAGTAAGAGTGTAACAGGAGATAATGTTATGAAACACACGAACGAAAGCGGCCGTTCAATGGTCGAAATGCTCGGCGTTCTGGCGATTATCGGCGTTTTGTCGGTCGGCGGTATCGCGGGCTACTCCATGGCAATGTCCAAATTTAAAATTACGAAAACGATTGACCAGGTTCAAACGATCATTACGAACTTGCGTACGTTGTATGCGTCTCAACGTACCTATAATGCGCTGTCCCCTGAAACGGCGTATAATATGGGTATTCTGACGGATGAAACGTATGATTCCGGAACGCAGACCGGTCTGAATCCTTTCGGCGGTGAAATTTCTTTCGGTACAGGAAGCACGGCCGGTGCAAACCGTTCTTTCACGATTGAATATGACGGTCTGACGGCAGAAGCTTGCGTTAAGTTGGCAACGGCTGACTGGGGCGCGGATGCTTCTTCGGGCTTGTTGGCAATTACGACCGGCGGTGCGGCCGATGCTACATTTACTTGGGGTGGCGCCAATCCGTTGCCTCCTGACCTGGTTGCCGTCGCTGACAGTTGCTCCGGAGCAGGTGACGGGGCAAACAACACTTCCAGCGTTAAGTGGGAATTCCGTTAATCTTCGGATTGCTTAATGAAAAAGCCTCCTTCGGGAGGCTTTTTTATGTTAAAACATCTTCGGAACGTCGGATTAACCGTCAAAGCTTTTTATTCTTTTAAGAGATATTTTATTTTTTTCGCCTAAGCTTTTTATAAACAATAAAAAAGCGGAGAGCTCTTATGAAAAACAGCAATTTGGCAGCCCTTTTTGCCCTGGCGATGCCGTTTTTTTTCAATACGGCGGCGTTCGCGGAAGACATAACAAACCCCTTTTACATGCCGTTAAAGGGTAAAGGATTGTCCGAAACGGCATTTTCCTATACGCATTCAAGCTTTAAGCGGCAAGGTTTGATGAGCTTTGGCGGCGGCTATTCGGACACGTCGGACGATTCCGAACTGAACCAGCGTTTCGAATTCGGATTGACGGACAGGTTTACGTTTATTGCGGGCGTCGGGAATTTTTTTGAGGCCAGCGGGGATAAAGACACGTTGTATTGGCACGTCGGCGGCAGATATGCGTTCTTTTTTGAAAACACGCCCGAGTTTTTGTTGCAGATGGAAGTTATGTATTCGCAGCTTCGCGGCGGCGATAAGGAAGCCGATGTTACTTTGTCGTTCGGCTATGATGCGGGAGCAACGGTTTTGCCGTACGGCGAACTTTCGGTCATGACGCCGATGGAGCAGGGGCGCGATAACAATGAAAGCAAGTACGGTCTCAGGCTCGGGGCATATTCCGTCGTCAAAGACACGGTCGCCCTCAAAGCGGGGCTGGACGCCTATTACGACAGGGAACATAACAATTATCAGTCATATTCCGTATTTGCCGAAGCAGAATACATTGTATCTCCGACGGTGTCCGTATCGTTAAGCGGATCATACATGTTGCACGATACGTTTAAATATGATGCAAATGCGCAAACGGATACTTTTTCGGTCGGGGCGGGGTTGAAAGTTGCTTTTTAGTTGACGGGCACTTAAGGATTGTGTATTGCTTTCATATTCATGGGGGAGTAGTTTGCACCCGCATGTTCGGATGTGGCAAGTCAACATCATGACCCGTCGGTCTGGCTTGTCTTAAAGAACAAGACTCATGTACCGGCCGTTTTTTTAGCGGCTTGTACATGAGTCTTTTTTTATAAGGAACGGCGCGATGAACGCATTTCAGGAAACCAAGCATCAAACATTAAAACGGCTTTGCGTGAACGAACAAAGCGGCTTGACGAATGAAGAAGTTTTTGAAAATCGGAAAAAATACGGATCGAATACTCTGACGCCGCCCGAAACGGTCAGCATATGGCAACGCATATGGGAAGCTCTGACCGAACCGATGCTGATTATGCTGATTGTTGCGGCATTGATCGCGTTCGGCGTGAACTTTGCGCGTTCACTGACGGGCGGACATGCCGAATACATCGAATGTGCGGGCATTTTGGCGGCGATCGCCGTCAGCGTTGCGATAACCGTCGTGACGGAAGGACGCAGCGCCAAAGCGTTTGAAGCACTCAGCCGTATTCAGCAAAACATGCAGGTTAAAGTTTTCAGAAATGCCGAAGTCTGCTTGCTTCCGCAAACGGAAATCGTCGTCGGAGACATAGTTTGTCTGTCAACGGGGGATAAGATTCCCGCGGACGGTCGCTTGATTGAAACCGTGGACTTTCAATGCGACGAATCGTCTTTGACGGGGGAAAGCGTTCCCGTATCCAAATCGGCGGAAATTGTTTTTGAAACGCCCGACGTTCCCGTTGCGGAACGCAAAAATATGGTTTATTCGGGCAGCTTTGTTACATCCGGAACGGGGCGGATGGTCGTCGTTTGCGTCGGGGACAAAACGGAATTCGGGCAGATTGCGCGCGAACTGTCGAATGTTGAAAAAGGCGAAACGCCTTTGCAGGAAAAACTGGGGCATCTCGGGAAGCTTATTGCAATCTGCGGAACGGCGGCGGCGGGCG
>HF994935.1:332153-335611 GCA_000434295.1 Acetobacter sp. CAG:977
GGCCGTGGTGTTTTTGATTCAGACCGCGGGCTATATTTTGAACGGCACGGCGACGCTTGAAAACATATCGGAAGCTTTTATCACCAGCATTGTTTTGATCGTTGCGGCGGTTCCGGAAGGCTTGCCCACGACGGTTGCCGTTTCTTTGGCGGTTAACATCATGAAAATGACAAAGCAAAACGCTTTGGTCAAAAAAATGATTGCTTGCGAGACCATCGGTTGCATTAACGTGATTTGTTCGGACAAGACAGGAACGCTGACCGAAAACAAAATGACGGTCGTGGCGGTTTCTTCAAAAGGCGAACTGCATAAGCCCGATGCGTTAAAAGACGAATTTTTGCTAACGAATTTTGCGCTGAATTCGACGTCGGAAATCGACCGTGAGAACGGCGGGCGTTTTATCGGCAATCCGACGGAATGCGCGTTGCTGGCGGCGGCGGACAAAGCGGGACGCGATTATCGGTCTTATCGAAGCGGTGCCGAGATTTTGCACGTTTACCCGTTTTCTTCGGAAACAAAGAACATGACGACGGTTGTGCGCGGCGAAGGCGGTATCATCGCTTACAGCAAAGGCAGTCCCGAAAAAATATTGTCGATGTGCGCTCTTTTGCCCGAAGATTTGACGGCAGCCCGTCTGCAGATAGAAGGGTATCAGAAAAAAGCCTGCCGCGTTATCGCGTTTTCGCACAAAGTATTGGAAGAAAACACCGATTACGACAATGCGCGTCCTGAAATTGAATCCGACATGCTCTATGACGGGTTTGTGGCGATTTCGGATCCGTTACGCAGCGAAGTCGCCGAAGCGGTCGCATCGTGCCGCAGCGCGGGCATAGATTTAAAAATGCTGACGGGGGATAATATCATCACGGCACGCGCGATTGCCGAAGAGCTTAAAATGCTGGATGAAAAAGGCATAACCGTCGAAGCTCGCGATATCGAAGCGATGAGCGACGAAGAATTAAAGGCGGCTTTACCCGACATTCGCGTTATTGCGCGCAGTACGCCTTTAATCAAAATGCGCGTCGTCAAAGCGTTAAAGTCTTTGGGACATGTCGTTGCGGTAACGGGGGACGGCATTAACGACGCTCCGGCGATTAAAAACGCCGACGTCGGCATTGCGATGGGCATATCGGGAACGGAAGTTTCAAAAGAAGCGGGCGATATCGTTTTGCTTGACGATTCCTTTGCCACGATTGTCAAAGCGGTGCATTGGGGACGCGGAATTTACGAGAATTTTCAAAGGTTCCTTCAGTTTCAGCTGACGGTTAATCTGGCGTCCGTCGCCGTCGTGTTGACGACGGTTTTAATGGGGTTAAAGGCTCCGTTCACGGCGTTGCAGCTGTTATGGGTGAACATTATCATGGACGGACCTCCCGCTTTGACGTTGGGGATGGAACCGATCAGGAAATCTTTGATGGACAGGCGTCCGACGCCGCGAGGCGCTCCGATAGTTACCAAAAGAATGCTGTTCAGGATTTTGTTTAACGGCATTTTGATTTCGGGCGTCATGATCGCGCAGAATTTATGGAATTTTTTGGACTGCCTTCCGGAACAAAAAGGGACGGTGTTCTTCACGCTTTTCGTTGTTTTCCAGCTGTTGAACGCGTTTAACTGCCGCGAACTGACCGATGAAAGCATTTTCAAGAACCTGACCCACAATCATCTGATGCTGGGCGTATTTGCGGCGACGTTTTTGTTGCAATTCGTGATTACGCAGTACGGCGGCGTTGTATTCGGCACGGTTCCGTTGCCGTTGGAAATGTGGGGCAAGATTATGCTGACGGGGTTGTCGGTAATTGCGGCGGCGGAAGCGTTTAAATGGATCAGAAGAAGGCTGGCTTAGGGCTCGCCTTCTTCGGACAGTTCCAGCCACAGGTTTTCCAGCCGTTCGATTTCGGCGTCAAGTTCCGCCAACTTTAACTGCAAGGCGGTAACGGCGTTTTTATCGGCGTTTTCGGCATAAAGCGCAGGATCTTGAAATTTCGTTTTGACGTTTTCGCGTTCGGCGGAGGCTTTTTCCAAAGCGGCTTCGGTTTCTTTCAGTTTTTTTCTTCTGGGAGCGTCGTTTTGGCGTTTTTGAGCGGCAAGGCGTCGTTCGTCTTTTCTGGCGGCGGCGGAGTTTTCCGCGACGTCTTCTTTATTTTTTTGCGCCGGATTTCTCAGTCGGTTGTTTTCCGCCAGCAACGCGCGGTAATCGTCCATATCTCCGTCATAAGGGCGGCACGTCCCGTCGGCGACCAGCCACAATCTGTCCGCGGTCAACGAAATCAAATGCGGGTCGTGGGTAATCAGAATGACGGCGCCCGCAAAAGCGTTGACGGCGTCAATCAAAGCATTTCTGGCATCAATGTCCAGATGGTTTGTGGGTTCGTCCAAAATCAGCAGGTGCGGAGCATTTTTGCTCATCATGGCGAACAGAAGTCTGGATTTTTCGCCGCCTGACAGTTTTTCGATCAGCGTGTCCGCTTTTTGTTGGGAAAGCCCGAACGCGCCCAAATGTGCGCGGATTTGAGTCTCATTGGCGTCAGGCATAACGGTTTTCAGCTGTTCGAATGCGGTCAGGTTTTTGGAAAGCTCTTCCGTTTGGTGCTGGGCATAATATCCGATGGCCAGCTTGTTTGAGGCGGTGATTTTTCCGCTTTGCAGCGCCAATCGTCCCGACAACACCTTTGCCAGTGTTGATTTGCCGTTTCCGTTTGCCCCCAAAAGAGCGATGCGATCATCCGAATCTATTCTCAGGTTCAAGCGCCTGAGAACTGTTTTTTCGCCGTATCCTGCGGTTCCGTCTTCTATTTTTATAAGGGGGGGCGGCAATTCCTGCGGGTTCGGGAAATTGAACCTGCACGCGCTTTCGGCGGAAATCTCGACGGGCGGTTCAAGCTTTTCCAGCATTTTAATGCGGCTTTGCGCCTGTTTGGCTTTGCTGGCTTTGAAACGGAACCTGTCGACAAAGCTTTGCAGGTGTTTGCGGCGTTCTTCGGTTTTTTGGGCTTGCTTTTCCCGTTCTTCGATTCTCAGAGCCCGTGTGCGCTCAAAGGTATCATAGTTTCCGGAATAGCTTTCGATTTTCATGTTTTCGATGTGCAAAATGCGGTCGCAAACGCCGTTTAACAAAGAACGGTCGTGGCTGATGACGACCAAAGTTCCCGCATAGCGTTTCAGATAAGTTTCCAGCCACAGGGACGCTTCCAAATCCAAATGGTTCGTCGGTTCGTCAAGCAACAAAATATCGGACGGAACGAAAAGCGCGGCAGCCAAAGCGACACGCATTCTCCATCCTCCGGAAAAGGAAGAAACGGGCATCAATTGCTGTTCGGGAGAAAATCCCAATCCGTATAGCACGGTGGCGGCTCTGGCTTCGGCAGAGCCCGCGCCGACGGCGTTCAGGCGTTCGTGGATTTCGGCGATACGCACGCCGTCATTTTCTTGTTCGGCGGCTTCGAGCATTTTCAGCAGTT
>HF994935.1:335679-394725 GCA_000434295.1 Acetobacter sp. CAG:977
CGTGTCGCCGTCGGGGACTTCCTGAGCAACGGAGGCGATGCGCTGACCTTTTGTAATTCTGATTTCCCCGCTGTCGGCGGCCAGGTCGCCCAGAATGATTTTGAACAGGGTTGATTTTCCGGATCCGTTTTTTCCGGTCAAGCCGACTTTTTGCCCGTCGGAAATATGGGCACAGGCTTCGTTGAACAGCGGCCTGCCGGCAAAGCGCAAAGAAATGTCGTTTATATCAAGCATGAACAGCAATGTAGCTTAGCGCTTTACAAAAAGAAAGGATTGCTTGAATATGATATCCGTTTTTTTGGGGAAAAAGGATGAAAGCCGGAGATTTTCTAAGGAACCGTCTGTATTACGCCAAAGTATTCTGTTTACAGCATCGTGTGCTTGTTTTCGGTGCGGCGATTGCGGTGGCGTGCCTTTTTTTTGCGTTTTATCCGTTCGGCAAACATCCTCCCGTTACCGAAGAAGAATTTGCCGAAGCTATGCGTTCGGGGGCGGATCTTTATGCGCGCGAACGTTTTGAAGAAGCTTACGGAATTTTGGTTTATCCTGCGGGGCACGGGTACGCGCGTGCGAATTATCTGCTGGGCATGATGTATTATTACGGGCGCGGCGTGAATCGGGATTTTAAGAAAGCATACGAACATTTTTCCAAGTCGGCTTCGGAAATTTTGGACGCGGAATACATGGCGGCCGTTATGGTTTTTCGCGGTGAAGCCAAAGACGCAAAGAAAGGGACGGCGACGCGCCGCTTAACCGAAACGGCGTACAAGGGATATCCTGCGGCGCAAAGGGATTTGGGGATTTATTCATTGATGTCGGGCGATGCGGGACAGGCATATTATTGGTTGTCATTGGCGGCAAAGTCGGGCGACGAAAAAGCGGTTGCGGCGTTAAAAGAAGCTTCGACGAAGGTTTCGGATTACGAACGCCCTTTATTGGATGCGGAAATAAAGGGATTTATAGCGCGAAAATGAAAAAGCCGCTTGAAGCAGGGCGGCGTCAACGGTATAAAGAAGTTGAAATTTTAATCACCACCTAACAAATATCAGAGGAAGAAATGGCTTTACAGCGTACGTTATCAATCATCAAACCCGATGCGACCCGCCGCAACCTGACGGGCAAAATCGTTGCCAAGTTGGAAGAAAACGGATTAAGAGTCGTTGCGCAAAAACGCATTCGTTTGACGCAGGATCAGGCTCGCGCTTTTTACGAAGTGCACAAAGAACGTCCGTTTTATGACAGCTTGGTCGCCTTTATGACGTCCGGTCCGGTTGTCGTTCAAGTATTGGAAGGCGAAAATGCGGTTTTGAAAAATCGCGAAGTCATGGGTGCGACCAATCCCGAAAAGGCGGCGGAAGGCACCATTCGCAAAGAATTTGCCGAATCAATGGAAGCGAATTCCGTTCACGGTTCGGATTCTGACGAAAATGCCGCGCGCGAAATTTCGTTTTTCTTCAGCGAATGCGAAATTGTAGGCTGAAACGCCGTTAAGACGGCAGATAAAGAAGAGACGGGAGCTTTTAAATGAAGAAATTTAAACGTTTACTGACGGTTTTGTTACCGGTATGCGCGGCGATTGTTGCGGCGTGTCCGGTATCGGCGGCTCCCGTCGATTCAAAGATGTTTTCGGCAAGCGGGATACAGGTTGACGTTACGGCGGAAAATGCGGCCGTTGCTCGCGAACAGGCGTTGTCCGACGGGCAAAAACGGGCGTTGATGGTCGTTATGGAACGCATAACGCCCTCATATGTCGTTGAACAATTGCCCGAACTTGTCCCCGATGACATCATCAATATGGTTCAGGATATGAGCGTGTTAAACGAAAAAACGTCGGCCGTTCGGTATATGGCGACGTTGGAAGTCCGCTTTAATCCTGATTCCGTGCGCGACTTGTTGCGCCAAAACGGATTGCCGTACGTTCGGACGTCGGGCAAACCGTTGCTGATATTGCCGGTTTATAAAAAGTCTGCTTCTGCGTCGCCCGTTTTGTGGAGCGATGACAATGCCTGGCTTCGCGCTTGGGTGAACAGAAAAACCGAAAGCTACATGGTTCCGTTGATGGTTCCGATCGGCGATCAGTCGGATGCGGCCGTTTTGGACGTGGACATGGTTAAAAAAGGCAATCTGGCGGCGGCGACCGAATTGGCGGGACGCTATGACGCGGAAGGCATTCTTATCGTTGAAATGACGCGCAAAGGCTCGTCGTTTGCCGTTCGCGGCATGGCAATGGACGAAACGACGGCTTCGGAAATACCGAATTTTTCATTTACCGTACCGATGACAAAAAATACGCAACGGACGCTGGCTTTGGCGGTCAGAAAAGTCGTCGAACATTTGGAAAGCGTTTGGAAACGCGAACAAATGGTTCAATTCAACGACGCGGCGTCCATCGTGGCAATGGTGCCCGTGTCTGATTTGAAACAATGGGAATTGATCCAGTCGCGTTTGACCAGAATTCCTTTGATCAGTTCTTATAAGCTTCAGGCGGCACGCGCGGGCGTGTTGCAGCTGACGATCTTTTTTGCCGAAGGTTTGGACAGGCTGCAAAAAGAAATGCAAAAACGGATGCTGACCCTGTCCGTTATGCCCAGCGGCGTCTTTAAGCTGCAATCCGCCGAACAGCAAAACTTTTTTGTTCAGGACGATTCTCCGAAACCCGAAGAAACGACCATGATGCCGGCGGCAGAAGAAAAAGGATTTACGCCGCAACCTTCGCCGTTGCCCGCAGAAACGCCCGCAACTTCGGTTTATCCTCCTCTGTAACATAAGGAACAACATTATATGACGGCAGTCCAAAAAATATCGGCGTGGGGCGTTCTGTTTGCCCTGTTTATGTGGGGCATTTTTGAATTGCGCGACATTTTATTACCCTTTGTCGCGGGAATGTGCATCGCTTATTTTTTGGATCCCGTTACGACAAAATTGCAAAAATACTTTCATTCCCGCATGGCGGCATTGATCGTTGTTTCCGCGATTTTGATTTTGCTGGCGTTGATGTTCATTTTCGTGTTGGTGCCGGTTATACAAAAACAGTTAGCGGCTTTTATTGCAAATTTCCCCGTTTATGCCGCCTTGTTGTGGGATAAGGTCGAACCGTTCCTGACGGAAATGAAACGTCTGTTCCCCGATCAAATGCAAAATCTGCACGATACGATACAGGAACATTTATCGGGGTCTTTGAAAATTTTGCTGAAAACGGTACAGAGAATTTTGTCGGGCAGCATGGCGGTCATTAACTTGATGTCTTTGCTGTTGGTTACGCCGATCGTTGCTTTTTATTTGTTGCGCGACTGGCCTAAGTTCTGTGCGATCATGCGCTCTTTGTTGCCCAGAGAAGAGGCGCAGACCATTCGTTGTTTGCTCAGCCAAATCAATGATACGATTTCGGGGTTTGTTCGCGGACAGGCGACGGTTTGCTTGTTTTTGGGCATTTTCTATGCGGTCGGTCTGACGGCGGCAGGGTTGGACTTGGGACTGCTTTTAGGGTTGGGTATCGGCATTTTGTCGTTTATTCCTTATGTCGGTTCAACGTTGGGCTTTATTACAAGCGTGGGCTTGGCAATCGTCCAGTTTAACGATTGGAAACGCGTTTTGGTGATTGTGATTATATTCTTTACGGGGCAAATGTTGGAAGGCAACGTTTTGACGCCGAAGCTGGTCGGCGAAAAAGTCGGGCTGCATCCCGTATGGGTGATGTTCGCATTGTTGGCAGGTGCGGCGTTGTTCGGATTCTTGGGCGTTTTGATTGCGGTTCCCGTTGCGGCGATCATCGGCGTATTGGTTCGTTTCGGCATCCGCAAGTATTTGCAGAGCCCGTTGTATTTGGGGACGAACAACACAGATGCCGCACAATAAGTTTCATCAGGAAACTTTTGATTTTCCGGTCAAGTCATTGTTGGGGCGCGAAGATTTTTTCGTCGCCCCTTCCAATATGTCGGCGGTTCGATTGATAGAAAACGTTTCGCCCGCGTTTCCGGCTTTGCTGATTTTCGGCGGATCGGGAAGCGGAAAAACGCATTTGGCGCATTTGTTTTGCGATGTCGTTTTTGAAAAGTTTTCCGAAAAAGCGTTTTTTATGGAAACTTTAAGCCTTTCATCTGTGGAAACGGCGTTACGGACTTCCCGCTTTATCGTTTTGGAAGATGTCAAAGCTCCCGTTGAAGAAGAGGCGTTGTTTCATTTAATGAACGGCGTTAAAAATCAGAGCGGTGTTTTATTGATGACGGCTTTGACGAATTATCCGTCTTGGGGGATAAAGCTGGCGGATTTATTGTCTCGATTGTCGGCGGTTCAATCGGCGCAGCTGGGGTTTCCGGACGATTCTTTGATGACGGCGGTCTGGGTAAAGCTGTTTGCCGAAAGAGGGGTCGGCATATCGCCCGAAGCCGTTTCGTATTTATTAAAGAACACGGAACGTTCGTTTGTGTTCGCGCGTCGTCTGGCGCAAGCGGCGGATAAAAAGGCGCTGTCCGAAAAACGAGCGGTCACGGTGCCTTTGTTAAAGGACGTGTTAAAAGAAATCGGAACGTCCGATCCGTCCGAAAAACGTGAATAAACGGGGTTTGTGATAAAAAAAGTTGCCAATCGGGCGGCGATTGCCTAAAGTTCCGCAAAGAAAGGGTCTGAAGGACGCTTTTTGCATTACTTTTTTGTTATGGACAGAGAACCGCCATGCGTTTATCCAAATATTTTATGCCGACCTTGAAAGAAAATCCGGTCGAAGCTCAGATAGTCTCCCACCGTTTAATGTTGCGTTCGGGAATGATCCGCCAGTGCAGCGCAGGCATATATGCGTTTTTGCCTTTGGGATACCGCGTTTTAAGAAAGATTGAACAGATTGTGCGCGAAGAGCAGGATCGGGCGGGAGCACAGGAATTATTGATGCCGACGCTTCAAAATTCGGATTTGTGGAAGGAAAGCGGCCGTTATGATGCGTACGGACCCGAAATGTTACGTGTTACGGATCGTCATGACCGTACTTTGGTGTACGGGCCGACGGCGGAAGAAGTCATTAACGACATTGTTCGCAAAGAGCTGAAAAGCTATAAGGAAGCGCCGAAGATTTTATATAACATCCAATGGAAGTTCAGAGACGAAGTCCGTCCCCGTTTCGGCGTGATGCGCGGTCGAGAATTTTTGATGAAAGACGCTTATTCGTTTGATTTGACGTACGAAGGGGCGAAACATTCGTATAACAAGATGTTTGTGGCCTATCTTCGGACGTTTGCGCGCATGGGCGTCCGCGCCATTCCGATGAAGGCGTCGACGGGGCCCATCGGCGGGGATTTAAGCCACGAATTTATCGTTTTGGCGGATACGGGCGAAAGTCAGGTCTATTGCCACAAAGATTATTTAACGATGGAAATTCCCGGTGAAGACGTTGACTATGACGGCGATTTGGAACCGATTTACCGTCAATGGACGTCTTTGTACGCGGCGACGGAAGACAAGTATGTCAAGGAAGAAGCCGATGCCGTCGGAGACAATTTGCTTTCGGCGCGCGGCATAGAAGTCGGACAGGTTTTCTACTACGGCAAAAAGTATTCGACGCCGATGAACGTGGGCGTAGCCGGCGAAGACGGCAAACCCGTATTGTTTGAAGGCGGCTGTTACGGTATCGGCGTGTCCCGTTTAATGGGGGCGATTATAGAAGCGTCGCATGACGAAAACGGTATTATTTGGCCTGAAAGCGTTGCTCCGTTTAAGGTCGGTTTGATTAACCTGACGACGGGCAAAGCCGAAACGGACAAAGCGTGCGAAGACCTTTACAAGCGACTTTCTTCGGCGGGTGTCGAGGTTTTGTATGACGATCGGGACGAACGAGCGGGCGTTAAATTTTCGACGATGGATCTGATCGGGTTGCCGTATCAGCTGATTGTGGGCAGCCGCGGTTTGGCGAACGGTGTTGTCGAAATCAAAAACCGCAAGACGGGCGAACGTCAGGAAATGTCGATCGAACAGGCTCTGATCTTTTTTGTGAAATGAACCGAAAAGGCGGGGAAGAATGATATTTTCGGCTTTTGAACGGATGATGTCGTTTCGCTATTTGCGGGCGCGTCGCAAGGAAGGATTTGTTTCCGTGATTGCGGGCTTTTCCTTTTTGGGGATAGCTTTGGGCGTTGCGACGCTGATTATCGTGATGGCGGTTATGAACGGCTTTCGCCAAGAGCTTCTTTCCCGCGTTTTGGGTTTGAACGGACATTTGGGCGTATATGCGTCAAGCGGGACGCTTCTCGGCAATTATGACGCATTGGCAAAGGACGTCAGAGGCGTTAAAGGCGTTACGGCGGTTATGCCTTTGATTGAAGGGCAGGTTATGGTCAGTTCGGCGCGCAGCGCTCAAGGGGCAATTGTGCGCGGCTTATCCGCGTCCGATTTTGCAAAGCGCCCGATTTTGGCAAACGGTATAAAAGGGGGAACGATAGAATCGTTTTCCGATCCCGATACGGTTTTTATCGGCGACCGTTTGGCGCAAAAGCTGGGGGTTTTCGTCGGCGAAGAAATTACGTTGATTTCTCCGAAAGGCACGATAACGGCGTTCGGCACCGTTCCCCGCATGAGGACGTACACGGTCGGCGCGACGTTTTCCGTCGGCATGTATGAATACGATTCTGGATTTATTTTCATGCCGTTGCCGTCGGCGCAAAAATTTTTCGATACGGATAACGCGGTCACGAATTTGGAAGTGTTTGTGGAAGACCCCGACGACGTTGCCGTTATTCAAAACCGGATATCCGACGTTTTGGGCGGCGGCGTGCGCATTTATGACTGGCAAAGGTCGAATGCGACGTTTTTCAATGCCATACAGGTTGAACGCAACGTGATGTTTTTAATTTTGACGCTGATTATATTGGTTGCGGCGTTCAATATGATTTCGGGCTTGATTATGCTGGTCAAGGACAAGGGGCGCGATATAGCGGTTCTCAGGACGATGGGGGCGACGAAAGGGATGGTCATGCGCATTTTCTTTATGAGCGGTGCATCCGTCGGCGTTTTGGGGACGGCGTTCGGCGTTTTGTTCGGGCTGTTGTTTTGTGACAACATAGAAAACATTCGCCAGTTTTTGCAAAGCCTGACGGGAACGGATTTGTTTTCGGCGGAAATATATTTTCTTTCAAAGCTTCCGGCAAAAGTCGATCCCGTGGAAGTGGTCAGCGTTGTCGTGATGGCTCTGTTTTTATCTTTTGCGGCGACGCTGTATCCGGCATGGCGAGCGGCACGATTGGATCCTGTGGAGGCGTTGCGTTATGAATGACATATCGGAAGGAATGCCCGTCAACGTTACGAAAGTCCCCGTATTGGTCTTAAGGGGTGTTCGCCGCCATTATATGCAGGGGCGCACGGTTATTGACGTTTTGCGCGGGATAGATTTATCCGTGTCTCAAGGAGAGATGGTTGCGCTGGTCGGTCCGTCGGGAGCGGGAAAATCGACGTTGCTTCACGTAACGGGGTTGTTGGAAGCGCCCGACGAAGGCGAAGTTTTTTTAAGCGGCGCGCCGTGCAGCGACATGGATGACGACACGCGCACGAAGATGCGGCGCGAATATCTGGGCTTTGTTTATCAAAGCCATAATTTGCAGCCGGAATTTTCGGCATTGGAAAACGTTATGATACCGCAGATGATTGCGGGCAAAAAGAAAAGCGCGGCGGCGGAATACGGGGAATTTTTATTGGAAACGATGGGGTTGAAAGACCGCATGAAACACCGTCCCGCTCAGCTGTCGGGCGGCGAAGCCCAGCGCGTGGCGATTGCCAGAGCTTTGGCGAACAAGCCTCATATGCTGTTGGCGGACGAGCCGACGGGGAACCTTGACCCGATGACGTCCGACAGCGTTTTTGAAGTCTTGGTTGATATTGTGAAAAAAACGGGTCTGGCAGCGTTGATCGCGACGCACAATCCCGAATTGGCGGACAGAATGGACCGCAAGATCGCTTTAAAAGACGGCAAGCTGGAAGAAATGGACACGCTGGGCATGAGCGGGCGTATCGCATTTAAACAGCGTTTTATTTAACGGGCTTTTCATGTCAGAAGAATCGGAAAATCAAACGCCGAAGGAACCGTTGTCCGATTTTATTCATTTGCGCGTTCATACGGCATATTCTTTGCTGGAAGGAGCATTAAAGCTCGGCACGCTGATGAAGCTGTGCGAACGCTATCGGATGCCGGCAGTAGGCATGACCGACACGAACAATATGTTCGGGGCGTTTGATATGTCTCATGAATGCGAAGATCACGGGATACAGCCTCTTATCGGCTGTCAGACGGCCGTCGACATGGGGCTGGAAGACAAAAGGTTTTCTTCGGCAAAAGACCAGACCTGTCCCGACAGCGTTGTCTTGCTGGTTCAAAATCAGGCGGGCTACGACAATATGCTGAAGCTTTCGCGCAAAGCATATATGGAAACCGAGCCGCCTGCCAAACCGAACGTTCCGTTTTCGTATTTAAAAGAACACTCGGACGGTTTGATTTGCCTGACGGGAGGCTGCTCCGGTCCCGTGGGGCGGCTGTTGCTGGACGGCAAGACGGAAAAAGCGGAAGAGGCTTTGAAAATGCTCAAGTCCGCGTTCGGCAACCGCCTGTATGTCGAATTGCAACGCCACGGGCTGGCAGAGGAAAAACAAATTGAAGAAACGCTGATCGATTGGGCGTACAAACATGATATTCCTTTGGTGGCGACGAACGAGGCTTTTTTTGCCGACAGGGAAATGTACGAAGCTCACGACGCTTTGATTTGCATTGCGGAAAAAACGTACATAGACGTCAACGAACGGCGCCGTTTGACGCCCGAACATTATTTCAAGTCGCCCGAGGAAATGAAAAAGCTGTTTTCCGACTTGCCCGAAGCGATACAAAACACGGTTGTTATCGCGAAACGATGCGGGTTCATGGTGACGAAAAAGCCGCCGGCTTTGCCTCGCTATCCCGATTGCGGCGATAAAACCGAAGCCGAAGTGTTGCAGGAACGCGCGCGCGCAGGCTTGGAAAAACGCCTTCAGGTTCACGTTTTCAAAGAAACGATGAGCGACGAAGAAAAAGAAGCTTTGCGCCAAAAATACGTTCAACGGCTGGAATACGAGCTCGGCGTCATCATTCAGATGGATTTCCCCGGCTACTTCCTCATCGTTTCCGACTTTATACAATGGTCAAAGGCGCACGGCATCCCCGTCGGTCCCGGACGCGGTTCCGGCGCAGGGTCGGTCGTTGCGTGGTCTTTGACGATTACGGATTTGGATCCGTTGCGGTTCAATTTGCTTTTTGAACGCTTTTTGAATCCGGAACGCGTGAACATGCCTGACTTTGACGTTGACTTTTGTCAGGACAGACGCGGAGAAACGATAGAATACGTCCGCCATAAATACGGGCTGGATCAGGTTGCTCAAATCATTACGTTCGGTAAGTTGCAGGCAAAAGCGGTTATCAGGGACGTGGGGCGCGTGCTTCAAATGAATTACGGAGCGGTGGACCGCCTTTCGAAAATGGTTCCGAACGTTATCGGGATTACGCTGAAAGAAGCTTTTGAGCAGGAGCCCGAATTTAACAGACTCAGAGCGTCGGATCCGCAAATCGACCGTCTTTTGGATATTGCGGTCAAGCTGGAAGGCTTGTTCCGCAACGCATCGACGCATGCGGCGGGCGTGGTCGTCGGGCAAACGGCATTGGACAAGATTGTGCCCATATACCGCGATCCGTCTTCGGACATGCCCGTTACTCAATATAACATGAAGTATGTCGAATCGACGGGGCTGGTCAAATTCGACTTTTTGGGTTTAAAGACGCTGACGGTTATTGCGGAAGCCGTCAAGATGGTTCGCCGCCGTTCAATAGATTTGAACATATCCGAGATACCTTTGGACGACAAAGAAACGTACGAACTGTTGCACAGGGCGGAAACGGACGGCGTGTTCCAGCTTGAAAGCGGCGGGATGAGAAAAGTTCTGCGCGATTTGCAACCCGATACGCTGGAAGACGTTATCGCTATCGTATCGCTGTACCGCCCGGGACCTATGGACAGCATTCCGACTTACATCAGTCGCAAGCACGGCAGGGAAAAACCCGATTACATGCATCCGATGCTGGAAGACATCCTGAAAGAAACCTACGGGATTATGATCTATCAGGAACAAGTGATGCAGATTGCCCAAAAGATGGCGGGGTATTCATTGGGCGGAGCGGACTTGCTGCGCCGCGCGATGGGTAAGAAAAAGCCCGAGGAAATGGCGAAACAAAAAGTCATTTTCATTGAAGGAGCCGTCAAGAACGGCGTGGATAAATCCAAGGCGGAAGACATATTTTCGCGCATGGAAAAGTTTGCTTCGTACGGGTTTAACAAGTCGCATGCGGCGGCGTATGCGCTGATAGCGTATCAGACGGCATATTTAAAGGCGCATTATCCCGTTGAATTTATGGCGGCGACGATGACGTATGACAAACAAAATACGGACAAGCTGTCTCAGTTCAAACGCGAACTTATGCGTTTGGGGATACCGTTGCTGCCGCCCGACATCAATCATGCTTTTGTTCAGTTTTCCGTGGAAGACGGTTCCGTCCGCTATGCTTTGTCGGCGGTCAAGGGGGTTGGCGAAGCGGCGATGGAAAGCGTTGTTGCCGAACGCGAAAAGAACGGAAAATTCAAATCAGTATCGGATTTCATCCGTCGTCTTGATACTCGTCAGGTCAACCGCAAATGTATGGAAAGTCTGGTTAAGGCGGGCGCTTTTGACGGTCTGGAAAAGAACCGGGCTTTGTTGCACGCGAATTTGGATTTGCTGATGCAACACGCGGCGGCGGCGGGCGATGAACGACGCAGTTCTCAAATCAACCTGTTCGGCGGCACGGAACAGGCTTCGGAAATTAAGCTGGCACCGGTCAAGGAGTGGCCTTTGGTGGAAAAGCTGAAGATGGAAGCCGAAGCGATCGGTTTTTATTTGTCGGCGCACCCGTTGGACAGTTACGCGAAATCGCTGGAACGGTTGCATATTATGACGTATGCTGATGTTGTTCGGACGGTGGCGATGGGCGGGGACTGCCGCGGCAAGATTGCCGCGATTGTCAGCGGAGTTCGGGAAAAAATCAGCCAAAAGGGTACGAAATATGCGTTTATTTCGGCTTCTGATTCGACGGGCAGTTTTGAGCTAAGCGTTTTTTCGGAAACGTATTCGGCGAATAAAGAAACGTTGAAATCGAACAAGCCCCTGATACTGACGATCAGCGCGGAACGCGAAGAGGGAGCTGATGCTCCCAGAATGATTATTCAGCGTGCCGAAGCGTTGGAAGACGTGATTTCCAAGATGGCGGGCGGTATGATGATTTCGTTTTCGGAAGAATCCTGCATAGAAGGGATACGGTCGATTTTAAGCAAAGCCTCTCCCGGCCGCAGCCATGTCCGTCTGTCGTTGCAGATAGAAAAATGGGAAGTGGATATTTTATTGGAAAAGACGTACACTTTTACGGCCGACTTGTGGCAAGAGATGCGCTCCCTTCCCGGAGTTTCAGAAGTAAAGGAAATATAATGCTTCCGACGGAATTGCCCTTATACGGGCTTTTTAAAAAGACGTTTTCGTTTTTTTTCAATATAGACCGTTTATGGAAATTATCAGCGTTTCCGTTTCTTTTTTTGGTTTTATTGTCTGTTGCGGCACTGGCAACGCCTTCGACGATGGCGGCGAACGGCGTCCAGAATATCGGGAATTTTTATTTGATCGGCATTTTTTCTCTGATTTTGCTGTTTATTTTGGTGCTGACGATGGTCAGGGTGCACCGTTTGGTCAATGGAGCCGACGACGGGCGTTTTTATGTTCCGCGTTTCGGGCGTGAGTATGCCGTTTATTTATGGTTTTTGGTCAGACTGACCGTTTTGTCTGCGATTTTTTCTTTTTTGCTGTCTGGGCTTGTTTTGGCATTAATATATTACTTTGTGCCGCAGATATTTGTTCCGGCGCCTTATTTAGTCGTGTTCTTTTTTATATGGATGCCCTTTTTTATGATTAATCAATTTGCCTTTTTGCCGGCGGCGGCCGGAAACGAAAGGCTGACGATGAAACGGGCGTGGGGGCTGTTGAAAGGCAACAGGTTGCCGTTTTGCACGATGTATGTTTTTATTGCGGCGTTTCCGTTTATCGTTACGATGTTTGCCGGAGCGGTTTTAACGTCATTAATTCCGTTCGGGGGAACTTTTTTGTTTTTCCAATTTTTGCTTTTTGAAGTTGCGTTGCTTTTCTCGTGCGTTTCGCAAGCGGTTTTTATGTCGTATGCGTATTTGGCGCTGAAGCAATAAAAAATTAGTTGCCAAAACGAAGAAAACGGATTAGAACTAAGCCGATTTCACACGCAGGCGGCGGCGGTGCGCGGTTTTTAAATGCGGGGAGTTTCTCGGGTTTATGAACTTGCGTTTCGCTCCGGTGTCAAAGGCGACTTTGGCTCAAACGGCCTGCGGAGGCTTAACCGGAAAACAAGAGGATTATTATGGCTCTTCCGACATTTACGATGCGTCAGCTGATTGAAGCGGGCGTACATTTTGGACACAACACGCGCCGTTGGAACCCGAAAATGAAACCGTTTATTTTCGGCACGCGCGACAACGTACACATTATAGATTTGCAGCAGACGGTACCGATGCTGTACAAGGCGATGCAGGCTGTCCGCGACGTTGCGGCTCAGGGCGGTCGCGTTTTGTTTGTCGGCACGAAGAATCAGGCTCAGACGCCGATTCGCGAAGCTGCGGAACGTTGCGGTCAGTATTACGTCAACCATCGTTGGTTGGGCGGAACGTTGACGAACTGGAAAACGGTATCTCAGTCGATTCGCCGTTTGAAAGAAATTGACGCCAAGCAGGAAAAAGGCGAATACGAAGGCTTGACGAAGAAAGAAAAGCTGAACATTGCCCGCGAACGCGAAAAACTGTACTGCTCTTTGGGCGGTATCAAAGACATGGGCGGCCGTCCCGATTTGATTTTCGTTATCGACACGATCAAAGAAGAATTGGCTTTGCATGAAGCTCGCCGTTTGGGCATTCCCGTTGTGGCGATTTGCGACAGCAATTCGGATCCCGACGAAATCGATTATCCGATTCCGGGCAACGACGATGCCATTCGCGCGATCAACCTGTACTGCGATTTGATTTCGGGTTCCGTTCTTGACGGTATTCAGGAAGAAATGGCAAAAGCCGGCGTTGATCTGGGTGCTCAGGAAGAAGTCGTTGAAGAAGTAGCCGACAAGGCCGACGACGAAGAAGAAGCACAGGCTGACGCATAATAAAAGAATGAATTGACATTGGCGGCGGCGAAATATCACTGCCGCCATTGTTTTATGAAACACAAGACGAAGATTTTATTCAGAAAGGAAAAAGCAATGGCAGAAATTACGGCCGCTATCGTAAAAGAATTGCGCGAAAAGACGGGCGCAGGCATGATGGATTGCAAGAAAGCGTTGTCGGAAGCCGCCGGTGATATAGAAAAAGCAATTGACTGGCTGCGCAAAAAAGGTTTGTCCGCTGCGGCCAAGAAAGCGGGACGCATTGCATCTCAGGGTTTGGTTGCTTTGAAGGTCAACGGCAAGAAAGGCGCCGTTGTCGAAGTCAATTCCGAAACGGACTTTGTTGCGCGTAACGAACTGTTCCAAACGTTTGTGGCTTCTGTTGCCGACATAGCGTTGCAGGGCGATGCGGATTTGGAAGCTTTGAAGGTTGCGAAGCATATTCCTTCGGGCAAAGATGTTCAGGGCGCTTTGACGGATTTGATTGCCAAGATCGGTGAGAACATGCATTTGCGCCGTTCCGCTCAGTTGAGCGTTGAAAACGGTGTTGTCGTCGGTTATGTCCACAGCGCGATAGCGGAAGGCTTGGGCAAGATCGGAGCTTTGGTTGCTTTGGAATCTCCGGGCGACGTGAAAGAATTGGAAGAATTGGGCAAGCATTTGGCGATGCATGTTGCGGCTGCGGCTCCCGTTGCTTTGAACATAGAAGACGTTCCCGCGGAAATGGTTGAACGCGAAAAGGTTGTTGTTGCCGATATGGCGCGCAATTCCGGCAAGCCCGAAGCCGTTATCGAAAAGATGGTTGAAGGCCGTATGCGCAAGTTCTACGAAGAAATCGTTTTGAACGAACAGTTCTACATTATGGACGACAAGAAAAAGATCAAAGACGTTGTTGCGGAAGTTTCCAAGAAGATCGGAGCTCCGATTGTTTTGACGGGTTTTGTCCGCTTTGGTCTTGGCGAAGGCGTGGAAAAGAAGCAGGACGATTTTGCAGCCGAGGTTGCGGCCGCCGTCGGCAAGTAAGGATATTGAAAACGGCGAGGTTTTTTCCTCGCCGTTTTTTTTGGAAGAAACTTATCGGAGAACCGTTATGGCGAAATATAAGCGCATATTGTTAAAGCTGTCTGGGGAAGGCCTGATGGGGGAAAAGAATTTCGGTCTGGATGAAAAGAAAATGGCTGAAATTGCTTTAGAAATCAAATCCGTGCGCGAAGACGGCGTTCAGGTTGCGCTGGTTATCGGCGGCGGCAATATTTTCCGCGGTTTGGCGGGGGCTGCCGGCGGTATGGATCGCGTGAATGCGGACTATATGGGAATGCTGGCGACGGTTATTAATTCTTTGGCGATGCAGGATGCGTTGATTCGCGCGGGTGTTCCGGCACGGGTTGTTTCGGGCGTATCGATGCCGACGGTTTGCGAACCGTATATTCAGCGCCGAGCGAAACACAGTTTGGAAAAAGGCGACGTTGTCATTTTTGCGGCGGGAACGGGCAATCCGTTTTTTACGACGGACACCGGAGCGGCATTGCGCGCGGCAGAGATGGGGTGTGAAGCGATTTTAAAAGCGACACAGGTTGACGGCGTTTATTCGGCGGATCCGAAAAAGGATAAAAACGCTGTACGCTATGAAAAAGTCAGCTATGATGAAGTGTTGATAAAAAATTTGAAAGTGATGGATGCTGCGGCTATTGCATTAGCCAGAGAAAACGGGTTATCTATAGTGGTTTTCTCGATGCATGAGAAGGGGGCTTTGCGTCGTGTTCTGAACGGCGAAGGGGCATATACCCTCATTACTGCAGAATAAAAAGTTTAAGGAACAAGAAGATGGCAACGTTTGCTACATATTCGGAGTTAAAGTCAGACACGGCGTCCCGCATGGAAAAGGCCGTAGAGGCGTTAAAGAAAGATTTTTCCGGTCTGCGCACGGGACGCGCATCGACGGCATTGTTGGACGGCATCATGGTGGAAGCTTACGGTGCGATGACGCCTTTGGTGCAAATCGGGACGGTCAGCGTTCCCGAATCCAGGATGCTTTCGGTTCAGGTATGGGATCGTTCAATGGTGAAAAGCGTTGAAAAAGCGATCCGAGACGCAGGATTGGGATTAAATCCGATGAACGACGGTCAGCTGATTCGCATTCCCATACCTCCTTTGAACGAAGAACGCCGCATCGAATTGACGAAGATCGCGTCAAAGTACACGGAACAGGCGCGCGTAGCGGTTCGCAACATTCGCCGCGATGCGATGGACGCCGTTAAAAAGATGCAAAAAGACGGCGCCATTTCGGAAGACGAACAAAAAAAATACGAAACGGACATTCAGTCCATGACGGATCAATCCATCAAGAATATGGACGAAATGCTGAAGGTTAAAGAACAGGAAATCAAGCAAGTCTGATGACATCTGAACGCCGTCTTCCCGCACATATAGCCGTTATCATGGACGGCAACGGCAGGTGGGCCGAGAAACACGGTCTGCCGCGTACGTTCGGACACCGCAAAGGCGTCAAAGCGGCGGAAACGATGGTTGAATCGTGTTTGGAAGCGGGAATTTCGTACTTGACGCTTTTTTGCTTTTCTTCGGAGAACTGGAACCGTCCCGAGGAAGAAGTTTCCGCTTTGATGGATTTGTTGCGTTCGTATTTCAAAGAGGACGTTCAAAAGCTTCAGGAAAAGCACGTAAAGCTTAGATTTTCGGGGCGATTTGACCGTTTGCCCGAAGATATACGAAAAAAGATGGCGCAGATCGGTTCGGTTGAAATTTCACAGCCGAAATTAACGCTGGTTATGGCGTTAAGCTACGGCGGTCGGGAAGAAATCGTTGATGCGGCGCGCCGTTTGGCTCGCCGCGTCGCGAATAACGACCTTTCGATTGAACAAATAAACGAAGCGGAATTTTCCCGATCGTTGTATACGCCGGATGTTCCTGATCCCGACTTGCTGATTCGGTCGGGCGGAGAACAAAGAATCAGCAATTTTCTGTTATGGCAGGGCGCCTATACGGAAATAGTTTTTTCAAAAAAACTGTGGCCCGATTTTTCTAAAGAGGATTTTCAGTCGGCTTTAGACGAATACGCTTTGCGGCATCGCCGTTTCGGCAGGGTTTAATAAATTTTATAAGGGGTTTTTGCATGTTGAAACAGCGTATTATTTTCGGTTTGGCTTTATTGCCGTTTCCGATTTTGGCTTTGTATTTCGGGACACCGTGGTTCGAGCTGTTTGCCGCATTGGTTTTAAGCGTGATGGGTTGGGAATGGGAAAAGATGGTTCTCAACCGTTTCGGCGTTTGCGGCATGGCGATGGCCGTTTGCGGCGTTTGTGCGGTCTTTTTGCTGGACATTATGCCTTTGGTTGCGTGGTCGATTCCGGCAATAGCGACTGTGGCGCTGTATTATACGGTTCGTTCGCAAAATGTCGAACGTCCGAAATTGTATGCGTTCGGAATGATTTACAGCGCATATCCGATGATGGCGATAGCGTATTTGCTTCAAAACTACGGATTTATTTCCGCGATTTGGCTGTTCGGTGTTGTTTGGACAATGGACAGCGGAGCGTATGTGTTCGGTAAAATGATCGGCGGTCCGAAACTGGCGCCCAGAATCAGTCCGAAAAAAACGTGGGCAGGCTTGTTCGGCGGTATGTTTACGGCGGCTTTGTGGGGCGGCGCTTGTGCGTGGTTCACAGAAAACCCCGACGTTTATCCTTTGATGCTGGCTTCCGCTGTATTCGGCGCGGTTTCCCAAGGCGGAGATTTGTTTGAATCGTGGATTAAACGTTCTTTGGACGTCAAGGATTCCAGCAATCTCATTCCGGGACACGGCGGTATATTCGACCGGATGGACGCTTTATTGGCGTTGGCGCCGATTGTCGTTTTATTTATCATGTACGGTTTTTCGTTTTTTAATGCGTGGGGCTGAGAATGTCGGCTGAAACAATATCCGTATTGGGATCGACGGGCTCAATCGGGAAGAGCACGGTTGATATTTTGTTGCGTTATCCCGAACGGTTCAAAGTAAAGGCTTTGACGGGAAACAAGAATATAGCGCTTTTGGCGGAGCAGGCGCGTAAATTGTCGGCGGAGATCGCCGTTACGGCGGATAAAAGTCTTTATCCCGAATTGAAAAAAGCGTTGGAAGGGACTGCCGTTCGCGTTGAAGCGGGCAGCGATGCCGTTGCGGCGGCTGCGGCGGAACCTGCGGACAGGACGGTCGCGGCAATTGTCGGGGCTGCGGGATTGCTTCCCGCGATGGCGGTTGCGAAACAGGGTCGGACTTTGGCGTTGGCGAACAAGGAAACGTTGGTCTGTGCGGGCGAAATCGTCATGAAAGCGATAAAAGAGAACGGCACCCGCCTTATCCCCGTTGATTCTGAGCACAGCGCGATTTTCCAGACGTTGGAAGAACAACACCGTTCAGCGGTTGACAGGATTCTTTTGACGGCGTCCGGCGGACCTTTTCGCGACAAGGACGAAGCTTTTATGGCACAGGCGACGCCGCAACAGGCGGTGGCGCATCCCAATTGGAATATGGGTGCCAAGATCTCCGTCGATTCCGCGACCATGATGAACAAAGGCCTTGAAATCATCGAGGCGTGCCACTTATTCGGTTTCGGCGCGGATAAAATAGAGGTTTTGGTTCATCCGCAATCAATAGTTCACAGTGCCGTCGGTTATATAGACGGTTCCGTTTTGGCGCATATGGGAATGCCCGACATGCGCACGCCGATAGCGTATGCTTTGGGGTATCCCGAACGGATAGAGTCTCCGACGCAGAAACTGGATTTGACGAAAATGTCGGGTCTGACGTTTTCTCATCCGGACGAGAATCGTTTTCCTGCGTTGCGGGTTGCCAGAGAGGCTTTTGCCGCCGGACAGGGGGCGACATGCGTGATGAATGCGGCAAACGAAGTCGCCGTCGGCGCATTTTTAAATAAAAAGATAGGATTTCTTGACATTGTGCGTTCCGTGGAAAAGATTATGGAACGTTTTGATATCCCCGCCGTACGAACGATAGAGGATGTAACGGCATTGGATGCCGAAGCGCGTCTGGCCGCCGAACGGCTGATTGAAGGATAAGGAAAGGGCAGAAACATGACCGCCGCACTGAATGCGATATTGTATCCGGTTTCTTTTTTGATTGTGCTGTCGATTGTCGTTATCGTGCACGAATACGGGCATTTTAAAGCCGCCAGAGCATGCGGGGTCAAAGTTGACGAATTTTCTTTGGGCTTCGGGAAAGTCTTATGGTCTCGGACGGACAAGCAGGGAACGTTGTGGAAGGTATGTCTGATACCTTTGGGCGGTTACGTCAAGATGTTCGGCGATGCCGATGCCGCCAGTGCCAAAGCCGATGAAAAGGCGGCGGATTTTTCCGAGGAAGAAAAGAAAGTCTCTTTTCCGTATCAGCCGTTATGGAAAAAAGCGATAATTTCGTTTGCCGGTCCGTTTATGAATTACGTTTTTGCGATCGTGTTGCTGACGATATTTTTATCGATTTTCGGCAGGGCGGTTGTTCCGGCGGTTGTTTCAACGGTAACGAAGGGATCGGCGGCGGAAGTCGCGGGGATCAAGCCCGAAGACCGTTTTTTAAGCATCAACGGCAAGGAAATCAAAGAATTTTCGGATGTTCGCCGTATGGTTCAGCTGGACACGGTTTTAAACATAGTCGTTTTGCGCGACGGCAAGGAAGTGCCTTTGACGGCGCATTTGTCGCGTGAGAACGGCGCGGCGGTTTTAGGCGTTACCGCAACGATGAAACGCGAACATTTGCAATCTTTGTCGGTGCCTGCCGCATTTGTCGAAGCGTCGAAAAGCGCATGGGAAATGACTGCCGATACGGTAGTCTTTTTAAAACAGATGATTTTGGGACAGCGTTCTTCGGAGGATATGCGCGGTCCTTTGGGAATTGCCGAAGCGTCGGGTGATGCGGCACGCGGCGGCTTTTTATCGTTTTTGTCTTTTTTAATACAGGTTTCAATTGCGATCGGCTTTGTTAATTTGTTGCCGATTCCCGTGTTGGACGGCGGGCATTTGCTGTTTTACGCGATCGAGGCCGTCATTCGCCGTCCGTTGGGCGAAAAAGCCGAAACCGTCGGATTGCAAATCGGATTGGGGCTGTTAATCTTTTTGTTGGTTTTAACGTCCTGGAACGATTTTGTCCGTATTGTCGACCGTTTGTTGATTTAGCAGGCGGAGACGGCTTTTGAAAATTTTGCGTTTCTTTCTGGTCTTGGGGGCTTTGTTTTTGCTTTTCCCGCGCGTCGGTGCGGCGGAAGAAACGTATCATATCCGCAAAATAGAAATCAGCGGGACAATGCGTATCGAACGCGAAACGGTATTGTCGTATTTAATGATCAGGGACGGTGATACCGTTACGAAAGAACGCTTGGATCAAGCTTTGAAGTCTTTGTTTGCGACGGGATTGTTTGCGGACGTGCGTTTGGACGTGGACAAGGACGGCGTTTTAAAAGTGGATTTGGTTGAAAACCCCGTCGTGAACCAAATTATTTTTGAAGGCAACAAACGAATCAAGACGGAACAGCTGGCGCCGGAACTGACCTTGCGTCCGCGAGCCGTCTATACGCGCAGCAAAGTCAGACGCGACACGCAACGGATATTGGAGATTTATAAACGTTCGGGACGCTATTCCGTCAGCGTCGAACCGAAAATCATCGAACGTTCTCAGAATCGGTTGGACGTTGTTTTTGAAATTGCCGAAGGTCCGACGACGTATATCCGCAAAATCAATTTCATCGGCAACAAATCTTATGATCACGACCGTCTGGAAGACGCGATGATGTCCAAAGAAAAGCGTTGGTACCGCTTTTTTACGGCGACGGACACGTATGATCCGGATCGTTTTGCATACGATCAAGAGCTTTTGCGACGCTTTTACATGCAGCACGGCTATATGGATTTTGCGATACTTTCGTCTTCGGCTGAACTGTCTCCGAACCGCGAGAACTTTTTTTTGACGGTGGTCATGGATGAAGGTCCCAGATATCGTGTAGGCACGGTCAAGGTCGTTTCGTTGATCAAAGGGCTTGAGGAATCGGAAATAGAAGGGGAAATCAGCATAAAGCCCGGAGATTGGCTGAATATCGTCAAGCTGGAAGACAACGTTTTGGCGTTGACCAATGAAATCGGCGCGATGGGATTTCCGTTTGTTGACGTAACGTACAAGCTTGAAAAAAGAAAAGACGAGCCTGTAACGGATGTTTTGTTTGAAATAAAAGAAGGCCCGCATTTATTCATTGACCGCATCAACATAACGGGGAACGTCCGAACCGAAGACAGCGTTATTCGCCGCCAGTTTCGTTTTGCGGAAGGCGACGCCTATAATCCGGCAAAGATAAGGCGCTCAAAACAACGCATTGAGAATTTGGACTTTTTTGAACGCGTCAATTTGGATATCACGCCATCTGCGGAATCTCCCGATGTTGCGGAAGTCAATTTGGACGTCTCTGAAAAATCGACGGGGTCATTGCGTGTCGGCGTGGGGTGGTCTTCTTATGACGGTCCGTTGGCGGAAGTTTCGATTCAAGAACGGAATTTATTGGGAACGGGACGTTCTTTGGGCGCGATGGCAAGCGTTGCGGAAGAACGGACGTTGTTTGACATCAGCTTTGTCGAACCGTGGTTTTTGGACAGAGAACTGTCGGCAGGATTTGATGTCTTTTATTTGACGCGCAATTACGAAGAAAGAAGCTCGTATGATTCGGAAATGTACGGCGCTTCGACATTTTTCGGGTGGAAATATTCGGAAGAACTGTCGCATTCCGTTAAGTACACGCTCAGACGAGACGAAATCACGAACGTGGATCCGACCGCTTCGATTTATGTTAAAGAGCAGGAAGGCGAACGTACGACGTCCATGATCAGCCAAACGCTGTTTTGGGATTATTTGGACAATCGCATCAATCCGTCGGAAGGCTATTTCTTTTCGTTCAGCAACGATTTGGCGGGGCTTGGCGGCGATACGCGCTATTTGCGGACGGATGCGCGTTTCGGATACTACATACCGCTGTCCGACCAATGGGTTTTGGGGTTGACGACGTCGGCGGGGTATATTTACGGTTTGGGCGAAGACGTTCGCCTGAACGACCGCTATTTTTTGGGCGGCGGAGATTTGCGCGGATTTGAAGAAGGCGGCGTTACGGCGCGTGCCAAAATCGGCGGCGATGCTTTGGGCGGCAACTGGCAGTTTACGGCGTCGGCACAGGTTATGTTCCCTCTGGGGTTGCCCAGCGAATTCGGAATGAAAGGCAAAATATTTGCGGATGCGGGCTTTGTGGGCAAGCCGGATAATTTTGATGCGTCAACAATGTGGTATTCTTCGAAAATGCGTGCTAGTATCGGCGTAGGTCTTTTGTGGTCTTCGCCTTTGGGGCCGATCAATATCGACTTTGCGATACCGGTACTGAAAGAAGACTTTGATAAAACGGAATATTTCCGCTTACACTTTGATACGGGGTTTTAAGATGAAAAAAATGATGCGTTTGAGCGTTCTTTGCGCAGCCGGCATTTTGTTTTCACAGACGGCGTTTGCCGCCGATGAAAAGATCGGCTTTGTCGATTTGGGAAAACTGATGCAGGAATCCACGGCATATCAGGGCTTTATGATGCAGCGCGAAAAGGAATTCAAATCGGTTTCCGCCTCTTTGGACAAGGAACAGAAAGCCTTGGCTGAAAAGGAACGCAAAATCGCAGAAGACGGAAACGATTCCAGTAAAGCGGAACTGGGGAAAAAGCTGGATAAGCTGGATAAGGAAAAGAAAGAATTCGGTGCAAAGATTGCCAATGCGGAACTGAAGCTTCGCGAATATACGGAACAGGGCTTAAAGAAGATACAGGACGAGGCGATAACGCCCGTTATGGCAAGCTTGGCCAAGGAACATGATTTTGACGCGATTTTGAACGTGAACACGGCACTGTATGTCAGCGACAAAGTGAACGTTACGGAAGAAGCGGTCAAACAGATTAACGAAAAGCTTCCGAAACTTGATTTTCCGAAAATCAAACTTTCCGATGCGAAGAAACCCGCAAAGAAGAAAAAATAAGAAAGAGGGCGGAGGCGAGAATGCCTGATTCACGTTTTTTTAAATCTGCGGGACCTTTTACGCTCAGGCAGATTGCCGAATTCGGCGAATGCGAGATGTCTGACGGAGCGGATCCCGAACGTTTGTATTATGACGTCGGTTCATTGCAGGACGGGACGGAAAAAGAAGTCAGCTTTTTGTTAAGTCGCAAATACTGGCACGATTTTGAAAATTCCAAAGTCGGGGCGTGTATTATCCATCCCGATTTGGCAAGCCAAGCTCCTGCGGGCAGAACGCTTTTGCTGTCGAAAGAACCGTACCGTTCTTACGGTTTGGTTGCTCAGGCTTTTTATCCCCGTGAAAAAACGCAGGGCGTATCGATTGCACCGGGGGCGCATGTTGCGGTTTCGGCAAAGCTCGGCGAAGGTACCAGAGTGGATGCCGGCGCCGTTATCGGGGAAAATGCCGTTTTGGGCAAAGACTGTCACGTTTATCCGAATGCCGTTATCGGCGATAATGTCGTTTTCGGAGACGATTGCATTGTCGGGGCGAATGCGTCCGTTTTAAACACGTTGGCCGGCAATCAGGTCTACATTTACCCCGGAGCTCGGATCGGACAGGACGGTTTCGGCTTTTTCATGAGCCCGAAGGGGCATACGAAAATCCCGCAGCTGGGGCGCGTTATTATCGGACATGACGTTGAAATCGGTGCGAATACGTGTATTGACCGCGGCGCTTTGGGCGATACGGTGATCGGAGACGGTTCCAGACTGGATAATCTGATACAGTTCGGACATAACGTTCAGACGGGGCGCTGTTGCGTTGTTGTTTCGCAAGTCGGAATTGCCGGCAGTACGAAGCTGGGCGATTTTGTTGTTCTTGCGGGTCAGACGGGCGTTGCGGGACATCTGAATATCGGCAGCGGTGTCAAGGCTGCGGCTCAATCAGGAATTACCAAAGACGTTGCTCCCGGACAGGAATTGATGGGGACGCCGGCTCAGCCGATGAAAGAATATTTGCGTCAAACCGCGACGTTAAGAAAAATGCTGAAACAATTGGAAAGTAAGAGAGACTGAATATGGAAGAAAATATTATCAAAGAAGTCAGAATAGACGACATAGTAAAGATGTTGCCGCACCGTTATCCGTTTTTGCTGGTGGACAAAGTAGCCATCATTGAACACGGCAAGGAAGGTATCGGCACCAAAAACGTAACGATGAACGAACCGTTTTTTCCGGGTCATTTTCCGAATCATCCCGTCATGCCGGGTGTTTTGATTATAGAGTCGGTAGCTCAGACGGCGGCGGTTATCGTGATGGAATCGATGCCTGAAGGAGTGCACAAGCTTGTGTACTTTATGGGAGTTGAAAGCGCGAAATTCCGCAAGCCCGTTCGTCCCGGCGATCAGCTGAAGATGCATGTTGTTCAGGAAAAGGCACGCGGAAATGTGTATCGTTTTCGGGCGGAAGCCACGGTTGACGGCCAGCTTCATGCCGAAGCGGTCTTTACGGCAATGATTTTTGACGAAAAATAGGATTTACAATGACGTATATCCATCCGACGGCGATAATTGAAGACGGAGCCGAAATCGGTCAGGACGCATCGATCGGTCCATATTGCATAGTCGGCTCGCAGGTAAAGTTGGGAGCCGGCGTCAAATTGATTGCTCATGTTTGGGTCGGCGGCGACACGACGATCGGCGACAATACGGAAATCAGCCCTTTTGCGGTGATCGGGCATAATCCTCAGCACAAAAAATGCATGTACCAGCCGGGAAAGCTGGTCATCGGCAAAAATAACGTGATCAGAGAACATGCAACGATGCATCCCGGTACGCCGATTGACAACAACATCACGATAGTCGGCGACAACGGGCTTTTTATGGTCGGCACTCATGTAGCGCACGATTGCGTTATCGGCGACAACGTGATTATGTCGAACAATGCAACATTGGCAGGGCACGTCAAACTGGGGAATTGGGCGATTGTAGGCGGATTGACGGCCGTTCATCAGTTCACGCGGATCGGCGCGCACGCGATGGTCGGCGGTATGTGCGGCATTACCCGCGACGTCGTGCCGTATTCTTTGATATCTGCGAATGCTTTGGAAGGCGTTAATATCGTCGGGTTAAAGCGTCGCGGCTTTTCGTTGGACGTTATTAACCGTTTACGTCACGCTGTTGACGAAATCTTTAACGAACATGAAACGACTTTGGCAGAACGCGTTGAAAAGGTGGCTTCGGAATATTCCGATTGCGAACCCGTTATGGAAATCGTGCATTTTATGCAGTCGGATTCCAAACGCGGTTTTACTCAGCCGTTGGAACGCAAGGGCTGATGTCTGAAGTGTTGGGCATAGTTGCGGGGGGCGGCGCGTTGCCGGGGCAGCTGATTGAACGTTGCCGCGAGACGGGTCGCCCTTTTTGCGTGGCGGCGCTGAAGGGATATGCTTTGCCCGAGGTTTGCGCCGTGTCCGATGCGCCGTGCCTGACCGTCAGGATGGGAGACGCCGGAAAAGCCGTTAAGTTTTTCAAAGATAACGGTGTTAAAGAAGTCGTTATGATAGGTCCCGTGCGTCGTCCGTCTTTGATGGATTTGCGGCCGGATTGGTGGACGGCGAAATTTTTAATGAAAATAGGTTTTAAAGCGTTCGGAGACGATAATTTATTGTCGGCGGTTATAAAACATATAGAGTCCGAAGGCTTTAAGATTGTAGGGATTCACGAATTGCTTCCCGACATTATCGCAACGCAAGGCGTGTTCGGGAAAATTTCTCCCGACGAGCAGGCGCGTTCCGATATTGAATACGGGATAAAGATCGCCCGCGGTCTCGGCGCATTGGATGTCGGACAGTCCGTTGTCGTTCAACAGGGGATTGTCTTGGGGGTTGAAGCGGTTGAAGGCACGGATGCTTTGATCAAGCGGTGCAAGGATTTAAAGCGCGAGGGCGCCGGCGGCGTTTTGGTAAAGACGAAAAAACCCGGACAGGAACAACGGGCGGATTTGCCGACGGTGGGAATGACGACGCTTTTGAACGCTTATGACGCGGGGTTGCGGGGCATAGCGGTTCAGGCGGGCAAAACTTTGATTGTCGACCGTGCGGCGCTGGTTGCCAAAGCGGACGAGCTCGGCATGTTCATTGTCGCGGTCAAGATATAAAAAGGAAAAAAGAATGTCGGACATAACCGTTTATCTGATAGCGGGGGAATCTTCGGGCGATTTGCTGGCGTCCCGTTTGATGCGTGCTTTGAAGCGCAAGACGGGGGGCAAAGTCCGTTTTGAAGGCGTCGGCGGAGAAACGATGGCAGCGGAAGGCTTTCACAGCCTGTTTGATTCTTCGGAACTGGCGGTTATGGGATTGGCAGAGGTCATTCCGTCGATTCCCAGAATACTGAAACGCATCGACGAAACGGTTTCGGATATCGTGTCCAAACGTCCCGATGTCGTTGTCACGGTTGACAGCTGGAGTTTTTCGGCACGCGTTAACAAGAAATTGAAAGCCTTAAAGACGGGCATACCGCAGGTTCACTATGTTGCGCCGCAAGTCTGGGCATGGAAAAAGCGCCGAGCCAGAACATGCGGACGTTACATAGACCGGCTGATGGCATTATTGCCGTACGAGCCTCAATATTTCGAACCGTACGGGTTAAAGACGGATTTTGTCGGTCATCCCGTTGTCGAAGGCGGTGCGGCGAAAGGGGACGGGAAACGGTTCCGCTCGGAACACGGCATTTCCGAAGAAACGCCCGTTTTATGCGTTTTGCCCGGCAGCAGACGTTCGGAAACGAAATATCTGTTGCCCGTTTTCAAGGAAACGGTCGGGATATTGTCGCAAAAATACCCGCAAATGCGCGTTGTCGTCCCGACGGTGGCGACGGTTAAACAAAAGGTTTCGGAAGCGGTTTCCGATTGGGCGTTAAAAGTTGACGTGGTAACGGGGGAAACAGCCAGATACGACGCGTTTGCGGCGTCATCGGCGGCATTGGCGGCTTCGGGAACGGTTGCTTTGGAACTGGCTTTGGCGCGTGTTCCTTATACGATTGCCTATAAAATGAATCCGATCAGCTCTTATTTGGCCAGACGTTTGGTGACGGGGAAGTTTGCCAATCTGATCAACATTATGGCGAATCAGGAAGTCGTCAAAGAATACTTGTTGGAAAACTGCCGTCCGACGCTTTTGGCAGCCGAGATCGAGCGGTTGCTTGAAAATCAGGCGTATCGTGACGCGGAAGTGAACAAAGCCTTTGACGTGTTAAAGACGCTTGGGGCACAAGACGGCGAAACACCCAGCGACAAAGCGGCGGACATTGTGCTGTCGGCGGCTTTAAAAAAGTAAATAAAGCGTAAATTTTTTATTGAAAGCATTTCCATATCTTGTATCTTTGATAACCAAGGGGCACATTTTTTTGCCGTTAAAGTATCAAAGAACAGGGAATTATTTTAGATGTCGATTTTCAAAGCGCCGGGCGGATCCGCCGTTAAATTTATAGGAATATGCCTTTTGACGGCGGGACTTGGGGCGTGCAGCGTCGGAACGAAACCGACGACGGTGGCGGAACGTGCGGCGCGATCCGAAGTCGACAAGGCGACTTTGTTTGACGGTCAGGAACCGTTGCAAGGACCGTTGACCCTGTATGATGCGATTGCCCGTGCGGTAAAGTACAATTCGGAACAGCGCGTTTCCATGATGGAACAGGCGTTGTCGCATGATATTGCGGATGCGGCGACGACGGATATGCTGCCGTCCATGGCGGCGTCCGGGGGATTTGTATCCCGTTCGGACAGGTTGGCAATATCGGCGCGTTCGGTTCAAACGCGGGATCAAAGTCTGGAACCGTCTTTTGTGGAAGACAAGAATGTCGAAAACGCGAATTTGTCCGTTGTTTATAACGTTCTTGATTTCGGTATCAGTTATGTGAACGCGAAACAGGCTTCGGACAGGAAATACATTACGGAGGAAATTCGCCGCAAATCGATGCAACGTTTGGTTCACGACGTCAGAACGGCGTTTTGGAAAGCGGCGGCGGCTCAGCGTATCGAAAAAGATTTGAACATGCTCATTGAATCGGTACGCGAAGAATTGATACGCACAAAGACGGGCGATTTGGAAAATGCGTCGTTGTCGAAACTTGACGAACAAAAACAGCTTTTAACGGCGTTGCAGGATTTGATGGCGTTGCGCAAAGACACGCTGACGGCAAAGGCGGAATTGGCGGCTTTGATGAATTTGCCGCCGAACGTTGGATTCGATTTGGCTGTTCCCGCCGACATGGATTCTCAAAAAGTCATTAAAGATTTCGGTACGTCGGACTTGGAACATTTTGCGTTGCTGAACCGTCCCGAACTTCGTATCGGCGATTATGAAGCGCGCATTATGGAACGCGAAGCCAAGAAGGAATTTTTACGTTATTTCCCCGGATTGGAATTCGGCGCAGGCGTTAATTATAATTCGAATTCTTTTTTGTATAACCAGCATTGGGCAGATGCCGGGATACGCGTATCGTGGAATTTGATGAATTTGTTCACGCGCCCGCAAGCGATTCGTTTGGCGGAAGGCAAAGCGGCGTTGGAACGGGCGAAACGCGTTGCCATGACGATGGCTGTTTTGTCTCAGGTCAACATTTCGTATTTGCAGTTGAAGCAGTCGGCGGAAAGCTTTGAAGTGACGGCGTCGTTGGATCGCGTGAACGAAGAACTTTGGCAAAAGACGTTTCCCGGCAACGATGCGACGGCTCAGGAACGGCGCACGGCATTGGTTGAATCGACGAAACGTTTGGTTTCCCGCCTTCAACGCGATTTTGCCTATGCGGAATACAAGGACGCGGAAAGCTCTTTGTTTTTGGCGTTGGGCGTAGATCCGTTGCCGCGTTTTTCGACGACGGCTTCGGTGTCGGCGATTGCGCAGACTTTGGAAGACAACCTTTCCAGAAACGCACCGCAAGGCTTTAAAGAAGTTTCGTATGACGATATTTCGGCGGTTCAAACGGTTACGCAAACGCTGGGTAAAGAACAGCGGGACAGCATAAAAAGCTGGAAAGGACGTCCTGCGGCATCGTCATCGGCACGTACGGGAGAACCTGTTTTGCTGGTTCCCGAAAAAGCCATGCCTTCGAAAAAGAAAACGGTAGCGAAAAAAGCCGTTGCCCGCACGTCTTCAAAACCGAAAGGCGCCGCGGCTCGTACGACGGTTCACGGCGGAAACGTCGATAATTTGAAATTGCTTCAGATTTCGTCGTTTGAGGGGCTTTCGGGGGCTCAACGCTACTGGCAGGAATTGGTGGAAGCCGATGTCATTGTCGGCGCGTACAGTCCGATTTACAAAGAAGTGCAGGTTCCGGGCGTCGGAACGCGTTTCAGAACGTTTATTACCGATACGGAAGAAAATTTAAAAGCGCTCTGCCATCGTTTGGCTCCGCACATCAAATCCTGCCTGATACACGAAAAATAACAGGGCTTAAAAAAAATGGTTGTCAGCGTATTTGACATTTTCAAGGTCGGCGTCGGTCCGTCCAGTTCGCACACGGTCGGTCCGATGCGGGCGGGCTATATGTTTGTCAGTAAGTTGGAAGAAGAGGGCAAACTGTCGGAGGTCGAACGCATCGCGGTTGATTTTTACGGTTCGCTGGCACTGACGGGCAAAGGTCATGCTTCTCATACGGCGGCGATGATGGGATTGTCCGGGATTGAGCCCGATAAAGCGGATCCCGACGTATTGCAAAACGTTTTGAACGACATCCGTTCCCGTCAGCAAATTCTGTTTTTGGGAAAATATGAACGTCCGTTTATCGAAAAACGGGACATAACGATGCACTATAACGAAGTTTTGCCGGGGCATCCGAACGCGATGAAGCTGACGGCGTATTCGGCGGGCGGTGCGGAAATCGCGTCTCAGGCGTATTATTCGATCGGCGGCGGTTTTGTGGTGACCGAAGAAGAATTGGGCAAACCTGCGGTGACGGGATTGGAACATTGCCCGTATCCGTATGCGAGGGGGGACGAGCTGTTATCGCTTTGCCGCCGCAATGATTTGTCCGTTTCTGCGTTGACGCTTGAAAACGAAAAGGCGTTACGTTCGGAACGCGAGATTTATGAAAAGCTTCAACATATTCGAGACATAATGGCGGCGTGCATTGACCGCGGTTGCCGACAGCACGGATTGTTGCCCGGCGGATTAAAAGTCCGTCGCCGCGCCGACGAGCTGTATCAAAATTTGTTGCGCCGTTTTGAACGAAACATATCGGATCCGCTTGATATTATGGATTGGGTGAATTTATGGGCGTTCGCGGTCAGCGAAGAAAACGCGGCGGGCGGCAGGATCGTAACGGCACCGACGAACGGGGCGGCAGGCGTTGTTCCTGCGGTGTTGCGGTATTATGAACGTTTTTGTCCCCGTGCGTCCCGGACAGGCGTGTACAAATTTTTGCTGACGGCGGGTGCGATCGGCAGCCTTTATAAACAGAACGCTTCGATTTCGGGGGCAGAGGTCGGTTGTCAGGGCGAAGTCGGCGTCGCGTGTTCCATGGCGGCGGCAGGTCTGGCAGAGGCTTTGGACGGGACTCCGGAACAGGTGGAAAACGCTGCCGAAATCGGCATAGAGCATAATTTGGGCTTAACGTGCGATCCCGTGGCGGGATTGGTACAGATTCCGTGCATAGAACGCAATGCAATGGCGGCGATGAAAGCCATTAATGCGGCGCGTTTGGCGTTGAGCGGCGACGGGTTGCATGCGGTTTCGTTGGATCGAGCCATAGAAACGATGCGCCAGACCGGACTGGATATGCAGGATAAGTATAAAGAAACGGCCAAAGGCGGTTTGGCAGTAAATATGGTGAACTGCTGATTTCGGCGATTCGTCGCCGGAGTGTCGGTTAAGGTCAGCCGGGAATCGTCGGAAACGCGGGAGTTTTCTTTTCGACTTTGACTTATTTGTCCGAACGGTTAAAGTAAGCGTTAATCTTTTGTAAAGACATTTTTTAAAAGACGCTTTTTTTTGATAAAGCCCTGTTCAAAAAAATATCCGTAAAAATCAGGGCTTTGTATTTGTCAATCCCCAAAAAAATATTTTTTCAGTTGCGAAACGTGTGAGCATCAATATATTGGTGTCCACAACGATACAAGACCACAACAGATAGTGTCGTTTTTTAGATTTTGTAAGCAACACGGAGTCAGCCAAATGACGGAAAACACGCCGAAACTGGAAATTGTTTCCAACGGGGAAGAAGAGAACGGGGGCGACCTGTCCCGCATTGTCAAAAGAGACGGAACGCAGGTTATATTCAATTCCGAAAGGATCAAGTCGGCGATTCGTCGTGCGGGAGAAGCGACGGGAGAATTTGACGATGACGAAGCCTCTTTGCTGACGAATCAGGTAACAAAAGTGTTGCGCCACCGCTTCGGCAAAGCGAAGGCTCTGCCGACGATCGAGCAAATTCAAGATGTTGTCGAACAGGTTTTGATTTCGGCGAACTACTATAAAACGGCGCGCGCCTACATTGTGTACCGCGAAAACCGCAACAAATCCCGTCAGGACAAAAAGACGCTGGTGGATGTTGCTTCGTCAGTGAACGAATATTTGGAACGCGCGGACTGGCGCGTCAATGCGAACGCGAATCAGGGATATTCTCTGGGCGGTTTGATATTGAACGTTTCGGGCAAGATTATTGCGAATTATTGGCTTTCGCACGTATATCCGCAAGCGGCGGGCGAAGCGCACAGAAACGGCGATTTCCATATTCATGATTTGGATATGCTGTCAGGGTATTGCGCTGGCTGGTCGTTGCGTATGTTGCTTCAGGAAGGCTTGAACGGCGTTCCGGGAAAGGTCGAATCGGGTGCTCCGAAACATTTAAGCAGCGCTTTGGGACAGATGGTTAACTTCTTGGGAACCTTGCAAAACGAATGGGCGGGAGCTCAGGCATTTTCGTCCGTCGATACGTATTTGGCGCCGTTTATCCGCAAAGACAATATGTCTTATGACCGCGTCCGTCAGGATGTTCAGGAATTTATTTACAATTTGAACGTTCCTTCGCGTTGGGGCACGCAAACGCCGTTCACGAATCTGACGTTTGACTGGGTTTGCCCCGAAGATTTGAAGAATCAGGTTCCCGTGATTGCCGGCGAAGAAATGGATTTCTGCTACGGCGATTTGCAGGCGGAAATGGATATGATTAACCGCGCCTATATCGAAGTGATGACCGAAGGCGATGCAAAAGGACGTTTGTTCACGTTCCCGATTCCGACTTATAATATTACGCCGGATTTCCCGTGGGAAAGCGAAAACGCGGATCGTTTGTTCGAAATGACGGCGAAATACGGATTGCCGTACTTCCAGAACTTTATCAATTCAAGCCTGAAGCCGGGACAGGTTCGTTCGATGTGCTGCCGTCTTCAGCTGGATTTGCGCGAACTTTTGGCACGCGGCAACGGTTTGTTCGGCTCTGCGGAACAGACGGGGTCGGTCGGCGTCGTAACGATAAACTGTGCGCGTCTGGGGTATTTGTACAAGGGTGACGAACCGGCTTTGATGGCGCGTTTGGAAGAATTGATGGAATTGGCGCGCTCGACGCTGGAAATCAAACGCAAGGTCATTCAACGCCATATCGATTCGGGTTTGTTCCCGTACACGAAACGTTATTTGGGCACATTGCGCAACCATTTCTCGACGATCGGCGTGAATGGTATCAATGAAATGATTCGCAACTTTACGAATGACGAACATGACATTACGGATGCGTACGGTCAGGCTTTTGCGAATCGTTTCTTGGAATACATCCGCAACAAGATGGTTGTTTTCCAACAGGAAACGGGCAGCATGTACAATTTGGAAGCAACTCCTGCGGAAGGCACGACCTATCGTTTGGCAAAAGAAGACCAAAAACGTTACCCCGATATTTTGCAGGCCGGAACGAAAGAAGCGCCGTATTACACGAACTCGTCGCAGCTGCCGGTCGGCTTTACGGACGATCCGTTCACGGCTTTGAATCTGCAGGAATCTTTACAATCGAAATACACGGGCGGTACGGTTATGCACCTTTATATGGGTGAACGTATTTCGGATGCCAAGACGTGTCGGACTCTTCTTAAGAGAATTTTAGAGAATTACAGGATACCATATGTAACGGTGACACCGACTTTCTCTATTTGTCCCAAACACGGCTACATTTCCGGCGAGCACAAATTCTGCCCGCTGTGCGATGAAGAGCTGATAGCACTTAAACGCCAGCAAGCCTGTGCCTGTTAATCAGGCTTGATTAAGCAAACGGATTAACTTTTAACAAGTGAGTAGAGAATATGACGAATCAAGATACAAGAATTGAACTTTCCGATGCAGAACGCCAACCTTGCGAAGTATGGACGCGGGTTATGGGATATTTTCGTCCGGTGTCCGAATTTAATATCGGTAAAAAGAGCGAATATGCCGAACGCGTTTGCTTTTCGGAAAAGAAAGCTTGCGATAAGTGCTTGGACGTAGCGGCGGAATAAGGAAGCTATGTCTGTAGTTATCGGCGGCGTCGAGCCTTTTACAACGGTGGATTTTCCGGGAAGGCTCGCCGCCGTTTTCTTTTGTCTGGGGTGCACGTGGCGGTGCCCGTATTGTCATAATCCGGAATTACAGCCGTTTTCCGGCATGCCCGTTATAGAATGGGCAAAGATTGTCGAATTTTTGGAATCACGGCGCAAGCTGTTGGACGGCATCGTTTTCAGCGGCGGCGAACCGTTATGGCAGGACGGGTTGTTTGATGCGATGAATCAGGTTAAAAGCATGGGCTTTGCCGTCGGGCTTCATACGGCGGGAGCGGACAGCAAACGTTTGGAAAAGGTATTGCCTTTGGTTGATTGGATCGGCTTTGACATCAAAGTGCCGTTTGAATTTTACGATGAACGGATCCCGAACGCCAAAGGACAGGAGGCTTTAAAGAGCTTGGAAAAGATTTTGGCGTCGGGCGTTGAGTTTGAAGCCCGAACGACGTTGGATCCTCGTTTGATTTCCGTTCCGGAATTAAGGAAATTGGCTCAACAAATATCCCGGATGGGGGTAAAGACGTATGCGTTACAGGAATACCGCCCGCATCCGACGCATGAGAACCCGCCCTTAAAAGAAGAAATTTCGGCATTTTTTCGCGATAAAGCTTTGCTTTCGGAACTGGATGCTTTATTTTCTAACTTTATCGTGCGCAGAGCATAACCGTTTATATTGGGAACACTTCATATGTCGACGATGGCACTTACGATTTTATGTTTGTCTTTGGCCGCTTTTTTCGGGCTGATATTGGGGCATATAAAATTTAAAGGGGTTTCTTTAGGCATCGGCGGAGTTTTGTTTTCCGGACTGATCGTCGGTCATTATGCCAATTCGCTGGGCTGGGTCTTGAACGAAGATGCTTTGGATTTTATGCGTGAATTCGGGCTGATTTTGTTTGTTTATATGATCGGAATGCAGGTCGGTCCCGGTTTTTTTGCCGCATTGAAAAGAAACGGACTGCTGTTAAATGCGTTGGCCGTTTTTATCGTTTTGGGCGGTTCGTTAATTGCCGTTTTATTGTTTAAGACGGCAGGGCTGGATTTGCCGACGGTCTTGGGGTTGTATTCGGGTGCGGTAACGAATACGCCGGCACTGGGCGCCGCTCAACAGGTTTTGACGGATATGAACATTGCGGGAGCCAGCTACGACGTGGATTGGACGGGGATGGCATATGCAATGGCGTATCCGTTGGGTATCGGCGGAATATTGCTGACGATTGTTTTAATACGTTTTGCTTTAAAGATTGACTTGGCTCAAGAAATTGAGCGTTACGAAGATCAAAAAGAACAGCATCGTCCGGAAGTCGCCGGCATAGATTTAATTGTCGGGAACCAAGACTGCCAAGGTGTCGAAATCGGTCGGTTTTCGGAAATTTTTCATCAGGGCGTCGTCGTGTCCCGCATGAAGCGCGACGGCAAATTTATCGTGCCGCATTTGAAAACGAAGCTTCAGGTCGGCGATGTTTTGCACTTGGTCGGTCCCGTCAGCTATTTTTCGACGTTGCAAGAGCTGTTTCGCGCGGAGGAAGCCGATAATCTGATTATAGACAGTGCGGCTGAAATCAATGCGCACAAATTGTTGGTAACGAATCCCGCTTTGTTGGGGGCGCCGTTGGACGTGATTTCGGGGCGCGAGGGCAGGGATTGGGTTATTTCCCGCGCAACCCGCAACGGACGTTCGTTCCCCGCGACGCCTGATTTCAAATTGGCGTTCGGAGACGAAGTTACGGCAGTTTCACGTCCGTCGGATATTTTACCGTTAGTTCGTTTGTTGGGAAATGACAGACACGAATTGGAAAAGATTCGTTTGATACCGATGTTTTTGGGTATTGCCTTGGGCGTTTTGCTGGGATCGCTTTCTTTCTTTATTTCGGGAGTCAGCGTGCCGCTTCGTTTGGGGTTGGCAGGCGGTCCCTTGGTCGTTTCTTTGATATTGGCGGCTAAAGGATATATCGGCAAAATGATTTTTTATATGCCTTATCCCGCGTCTACGGCGTTAAGGGAATTCGGCATCGTTATGTTTTTGTCGGTTGTCGGCATTACTTCCGGAGCACAGTTTTTTGCATTGTTGTCCCAAGGCAACGGTTTGATGCTGATCGGCTACGGTTTTTTGATAACGTTTATTCCTTTGATATTGGCGGCGCTGATCGGGCGTTGCGTATTCGGCATAAATTATTTGACGCTTAGCGGGATGCTGGCAGGAACGATGACGGATCCTCCCGCTTTGGCGTTTGCGAACGAAATGTCGGGGTCTGATGCGGCTTCGGTCGGTTATGCGACGGTTTATCCTTTGTCAATGTGCTTGAGAATATTGGCTCCGCAGGTAATGGCGCTGATGCTTTTTTAGAAAAAAATATAGACAAAATCTAAAAAAGGCGTATCTTAAAAATATGGTTTTCCATAAAGCGGAAGGATAAAACGATGGAAAAGAATCAAGCCCCCAAAACTACCGAAGAAAAAAAGCCCCCCGTTGTTTTGCGTCCGCACGGCTTGCCGAACGGTATGATAATTATGCCGACGAATCCCGAAAATTATACGAAAGAGGATTTGAAAACGTTAAAAATCACGGCAGCGGTAAATGTCGGACTGATGGCTGCGGTTATTGCGGCGGCTCCGTATATGAAATCCGACGAAGCCAAGGAAAAACAACAGGATCAGGCAAAGCCCAAGGTTGAACAGTATCAGGCTCCCGCTGAAAAGAAAGATACCGTCAAGACGGTTGATTTCGCGGCGGCGGCAGCTAAATTTTATCAGAATAAAACGCGCTGATTTGATATTTTGGGACAAAAGCTCTTTAGTTTGCTAGACTAAAGAGCTTTTTTATATTCGGAGGGCTCTATGGAAAAAGTTACGGCGGAACCGATGTTTTTTCGCATGATAGAAGAAGACGGAACGTTATCTTTTGTTATCGGTCCGAAGGACGGTACGCCCGATTCTCCGCGCTTGTTGTTTGACGGTAAAGAAACGGCGGTTTTATATCGCCGTCCGGGACAGGCAATCGCATTGACAAAGCTGGACGAACTGGCTGTTTCCGTTCTAAGCGCGGGAAAGCCCGTTATGTTTGTCGAACCGAAAAGCTCCGGCGCATCCACAATGAAGGAGGCGGTAACATCGGGGCAGGTTGAATACGCGGTTCCCGTTCAGATCGTCAAAAAACTGCCTGTTGCGGAAGAAAATCTTCAGGCGAACGAGGCGGCTAATCCGTTCAGAGGCAAAACGCCCGAAGAGATCGGAGATTTTATTAACAAAGTTTCCGAACTTCGCGCGGAAGGCTGAAATAATACAGATACGGAAATCCCCGCCGAAAAGCGGGGATTTTTTTCATATATTGATTTAAACGCCGATAAGATCATTTGTGTTTTGTGCGTCGTTTCGCCGTCAAAGCGCCGCATTCCTTTTCGGCGGACGGATTGTTTTTTTGTTCGAGATAAGGACAAAAAACCAGCCTCGACAGAGGCTGTTTTTTTAATCTTTGAAGACGCAACAGGTTCCCCTGCAAACCATTCCTTCTGGACAAACGACGCCGTTTTCACAAACGTCCGTATCTTTGCAGGCGGGAGTTCCCGTTTCTTTTTGTCCCGTTTGATTTGTTTGTTTGTCGGCTTCGGGGATTTGTGCCGATTTTTGCGAAAGCAGATAATTCCCGAAAAACAGGGCAAACAAAATCAATAAAACTATCCAAACGGTGCGTTTCACGATTAGTATTCCACTTTGTCCGCTTTGTTTTCCCAATCCTTAAAGACGTCCAAAGCCGTCGTTCCTTCAACGCGAATCATCGGAATGTCGCGTTCTTCCGTGGGAATGACGAATTGTTTATAAAAAGTGGCATCGTCAAAGCCGATTTTTGCGGCGTCGTTGCGGTCGTTCGCGTAATAAATCGTGTTAACGCGCGCCCACATTGCCGCAGCCAGACACATCGGGCACGGTTCGCAGCTGGTATAAAGATCGCATCCCGACAAATCAAACGTTTTTAAGTTTTTGCAGGCGTCGCGGATGGCAGAAACTTCGGCATGAGCGGTCGGGTCGTTGTTGACGGTGACTTTGTTGTTGCCGCGCCCCACGATTTCGCCGTTCTTAACGATGACGGCACCGAAGGGACCGCCGCCTATTCTTACGGCTTCCGCGCTTAAATTGACGGCTTCTTGCATCAATTTGACTTTTTCGGGGCTTTTTTCAATCTGTGTCATGGTTTTTTATTTCCTTCAATTTCAGATACTTTTGAAATCGATTGTGTCCTGACGCCGTTTAATCGATACCGTTTTATTATCAGTATTTTTCGTTTCTTCTCAAGAAAATTATTTCGAAACGGCTTTCCCCGAAGCATCCAAAGCAAAAAGAGCCAAAGTTTCGTTATTCGAAATCTTTTTTACGGCAACGGGTTCCGCACACAGCCAATCGGACATTCCTTTGTTGTCGCCGCCTGACGTATTTTCGACAGGTTCGCGTACGGCATAGCATCCTTGGCTTTTTACGGGGTTGCGCATAATGTAATAATCAACGCCGTAATGCTTGAATACTTCGCCCAAAACAGTCTGTTGCGAGATAAAATCCGTCATTTGTTTGTCCGCCGCCAATCCGTCCAATCGGATGACGGGGATTTTTGCGGCAAAAGAAAAAATCCCGCCGCCGTTACCGACGGCATAAATACCGGGACGGTTCGCGGTCAGGCTTTTGACGGCATTGACTTGAGGAATTAGATCGGCGCTTCTGGGCAAAATCGCCCAAAACACCCCCAAAAACAGCAACAATACGCCGATGATATCGCGGTATTTTGCAAATTCTTCTCTGTCTTTATCCGTCTTCATGCGGTCATCAATGCGATTGATGCCGTACATTAACGCGAACGGCAAGGCAACCGCCAAAGAATAGTAAGCATATTCGGGCAGGTTCAAATGCGTGAAAAATGCGAAAAACAGAATTTGTATAATCGGGAACCAAATCAGCGAATAAAACAAAGTGTCTTTCGGCGTATAAGTTCTTTCCTGTCGCCACGGAATGGAATCGACGACGGCGGCGATGACGGCGATAAAAGGAAAACTGAGGCAAATCAATGCCGACGGAGACGACAGGAAATGTTTTGCGGGCGATCCCAGCAGAACGGAAAATATTTTCCACGGCGACATGTTTTGAGCCTGCATCCAGGACAGAACCGTTGCAGGGACAGGTGTTCCGAAATGTCTGTACAACAGGAACTCCCATCCGACGGCAGGAAGGATGCCGACAATAAATCCCGGCAGGAACATAAAGACCTGTTTAAGGGTAACGGGCATTTTTCCGTTGAATTGCATATAGAAGATGAAAGCTGCCGACACGACGAACGCCAACGTATCAAACCGAACCCACACGCACAGCAACACGGCAAGCCCGCATGCCATTCCGCTGAAAAAGGAAGGTTTTTCAAGCATTCTGAGGTAAGCCAAAGCGCCGATCATCACGGCAGGCACAGCCCATGCGGCATCCGTTCCCGTTGCCGCCAGCCGTATGCAAAGCACGAAAAAGAAGGCGTTTGTAAAGAACAGTGAAGCAGGTTTTACGGGGATTTCCATCTTTTTTAGCAAAGCGTTCATCAACGCGACCGACAACACCGGCATTGTCGCCAACACCAAACAGACCGTCGTAAAGTAGACGGGCGATCCGAATGGAGCGATAAATGAAATCAAAATCAGCACGGCGTTCCAAAAAACCGAAAAATCGTTGGTCGCCCGCAACGCGTCAAGGGAAGGAATTCCCTGACTTAAAAAGTTGGAAGAAACCTGCAACGCATTAAAGAAATGTTCATGGAACCAATACGGCCATTTTTCGGCGTTTCCCATGCAATGCAAAAGGGGGGCGATTGCGAAAATCGCGACAATTGCGACAATCGCCGCCCCTGATTTTGTTTTCAGAAAATCAAAAGTTTTTTTTAGCATGTTCAAAGAGCATCATCGGAAGCGGGTTCAACGGCCAGAGCAGTTCCTTTGACGCTTACGACTCTGACCGAAGTATCCGCAGGGATGTCTTTGTCGGCGACGACCGCCCACACGGTATCGCCGACTTTTATTTTGCCGCGCCCGTCGGTGACGGCTTCATAGACCTGAAAGACCTGTCCGACATATTGTTCGGCACGGTTATTGAGAGTGGAGGGGACGTTTTGTTCTTTTTTCATCAGCTTGCGCCCGACGCAGGCAGAAATGACCGCCAGAACGGCAAAGATCATTCCCAATACTGCCGGAGTCGTTTCAGGCGCTGCCAAATCGACGATTCCCGTAATGAAAGCGGCAATTCCGATCCACATAAAGAACACGCCCGGCGTCAGGATTTCCAAAACCAGAAAAACCGCTGCCGCAATCATCCAATACCAATAATCCGCCATGTTTTAATCTCCGTTTTACAGCCAGACGTCTTTATCTTTGTCGCCGCCCTTGCGCGGAGAAGCTTTCGGGGCGGAAGAGGGCTGTTTTGAAAAAGCTTCTTTGGCGATTTCGCCGATTCCCGCGATAGAGCCCAGAATATTTGTTGCTTCGACGGGCATCAGAACCAGCTTGCTGTTATCGGCTGTTCCGATTTCTTTATAAGCATCCAGATATTTTTGCCCCAAGAAATAATTGATGGCGTTAACGTCGCCTTTTGCGATGGCTTCGGAAACGACGGCGGTGGCTTTTGCTTCGGCTTCGGCTTGGCGTTCGCGGGCTTCGGCATCGCGATAGGCGGCTTCTTTACGGCCTTCCGCCTGTAAAACGGCGGCTTGTTTTTCGCCTTCCGCCTTTAAGATTTGAGCCTGACGCAAGCCTTCGGCTTCCGTAATGCAAGCGCGTTTGTCGCGTTCTGCCTTCATCTGGCGCGCCATGGCGTCAACCAAATCGCGGGGCGGCTGAATGTCTTTGATTTCAATGCGCGTTACTTTAATGCCCCAAGGAGACGTCGCTTCGTCAACGACGGAAAGCAGGCGATGATTAATGACGTCGCGCTGGGACAACAGTTCGTCCAAATCCATGCTGCCCATGACGGTACGGATGTTCGTCATGACAAGGTTTAAGATGGCGACTTGCAATTGGCGGACTTCATAAACAGCGCGGGCGGCGTCCAGAATTGTATAGAAAATGACGCCGTCCACCGTGACCATGGCGTTGTCTTTGGTAATGACTTCCTGAGACGGAACGTCAAGCACCTGTTCCATCATATTTACCTTTGCGCCGATTTTGTCAAAGAAGGGGACGATGATGTTCAATCCGGGTTTTAACGTATGAGTATAGCGACCGAAACGTTCGACGGTATATTCCATTCCCTGAGGAACGGTTTTGACGCCTGCCAGAATTGTAACGACGGCCAAGACAATCAGGAATATTGTAAATTGATCCATTGAGTTTCCCCTTTTTATCACAAATTCAAGTTCGAATCAGGATATATTAAAAGAAAGTAAATTTCTACTTTTTAAATATAAGGAAGCCTGCGCAAACCAACAAAGCGAATCCGGCGACATGGTTCCATTTTATGGGTTCCCCCAGATACAGGACGGAAAAGACGGCGAAGACGGTCAGGGTAATGACTTCCTGCATGCCTTTAAGCTGAGCTGCAGAGTAATATTCGTGTCCGATGCGGTTTGCGGGAACCTGAAGACAATATTCGAAAAAAGCGATGCCCCAGCTGACCAGAATGACTGTCCACAGGGGAGCAGATTTGAATTTCAGGTGCCCGTACCAGGCAAACGTCATGAAAATATTGGAGGCGGTCAGAAGCAATACGGGATAAAGAGCCTGCATGATATGGAATCCTTTCAAAAAAGAAGCTTTGTCGGAGGGGGAGTATACCCCGTTTGTTTTTTGTGGAAATAAAATTCTTTTCAAACGGATAAAAAGCGGGCATCCTAAAGAACGGAGAGAAAGGAATTTAAATTCGGCACGCTTCTTGCATTGATGTATGCAGGTGAAAAGATTCACTTTTTTTAAAGAAATGCGAGTCAGAATTTACGTTAAAAGCGGGGGGCGGAACCATGGATTTGCAGAATTTGACTTTGTTTCAGATGAGCGAAGAAAAAATGCGCTGGTTGGCGCAGCGTCAATCCGTATTGTCGGAAAACATAGCGAACGCAAACACGCCGGATTACATGCCGTCTGATTTAAAACCGTTAAAGTTCAGGGATTTCGTGGGCGAAAGCCGTCATGTGCCTTTGATGCGCACGAACGAAGCGCATCGGACGCGCGCGTCCCGCGAAACGGCTTTGGTTAAAACGAATCCGGCTCATATGTCGCCCGTCGCGGACGGTCGCGCCAAAGAAAACATCGTGCGTCGTCCCTTTGAAACGACGATAGACAAGAACGGCGTCGTTTTGGAAGAACAAATGGCCAAAGTCGACGAAACCCGCGGCGATCACGATCGCGTCACGACGTTGTTCAAGAAAAACGTCAGCCTGATTAACATGGCGTTGAACGGTAACAGGTAATTCTTTGAAGGAGGCTTGCCATGGATGATTTAACGCTCAGCAAAACGATAGCTTCTTCGGGAATGAAAGCGCAGGCGATGCGTTTGCGCGTCATATCGGAAAACTTGGCGAACGCGGATTCTCTGGCAAAGACTCCGGGCGGGATGCCGTACCGGCGCAAGACGGTAACGTTCCGCAACGAACTGGACAAGGCAACGGGTGCCGAACTGGTGAAAGTCGGTCGTGTCTCCCGCGACAGAAGCCAGCTTGAACGCAAATATGATCCGAACCACGTTGCGGCGGATGCGGACGGCTATGTTTTGTTGCCCAACGTCAATCCTCTGATTGAAACGATGGATATGCGCGAAGCCCAAAGAACGTACGATGCCAACGTGAACGTCATTTCCGTATCCAAAGACATGATGGCAAAGACGCTGGATTTAATCCGCTGATTTAAAAAAGGAAAGATAACATGGCGACGGATATTTCAAATGCCCTTTCCGCCTATCAGGCGGCAGCGACGCGAACGGTAATTCCTTCGGCGGGCGGGCAGGAGGCAAAAATTGCCCCCGAGGGGACTTTTGCCCATCTGGTGCGTTCCGCCGTCGATCAGGCCGTTGCCGATAACAAGCAGGCCGAAGTTTTAAGCATGCAGGCCGTCAAAGGCACTGCCGACATTCAAGAAGTCGTCATGGCGGTTTCCAATGCCGAAATGGCGTTGCAGACCGTCGTTTCCGTCAGGGATAAAGTCATTTCCGCTTATCAGGAAATTTTGCAAATGCCGATATAGCCTGTTCGGCGGGAGGGCTTTGATGAACGAAGTTATGGTTTTGGAAGTCGGCAAAGATGCCGTGTATACGCTTTTGCTGGTCGTCAGTCCTTTGTTGTTTGTTGCGATGTTTATCGGGTTGCTGGTCGGGTTGTTCCAAACGTTGACCCAATTGCAGGAAATGACGTTGATTTTCGTTCCGAAAATTTTGTTGGTTTTCGTTTCGATGATTTTTTTGTTGCCGTTTATGATAGAACGGATGCGCATTTTTACCGAAGGGCTGTTCGACAGAATTGTTGCTTTGGGGTACTGAGCCATGTTGCGGTGGGATAAGCTTCTGGCACAGGAAGTTTTCGAGTTTATCTTTATTTTTACGCGCTTAAGCGGCGCTTTTTTGTTTATGCCGGTTTTTGCGTCAAACTATATTTCCCGCCGGATACGTTTGCTGTTCGCCGTTATTTTGGCTCTGATGCTGATGCCCGTTTTGTCAAAGCTGTTGCCGGCAATGCCGGGAAATGTTTTGGAATTGGCACGTTTGTTGGTCATTGAAGCGACGGTCGGGTTGTTTTTGGGGCTTTTCCCTTATTTTTTATTGTCGGCTCTTGATTTGGTGGGCACGGCGGCGTCTCAGGCGACGGGTTTTTCCAACGCAACGGCATTTGACCCGACAACCAGCGTTCAATCGACTTTATTGACGACGTTTTTGACGCTGACGGGGTTGGTTCTGATCGTTATTACGGATACGCATTATATTATGCTGGGGTCTTTGATTGCCAGCTATGACTTGTTCCCGCCGGGGCAAAGCCTGTTGACGGGGGATATGAGCCAACAGTTGGCTTCGGGACTGTCCAGAGCTTTTTTGTACGGTTTTCAGATCGGTTCTCCGTTTATTATCATGACGGTGTTGCTGTATTCTTCGATGGGGGTTATGTCCCGTTTAATGCCTCAGCTGAACATTATGTTTGTGGTGATGCCGCTTCAGGTTTATTTGGGGCTGGCATTGCTGATGATATCGCTGTCCATGATGATGCAGTGGTTTTTACGGTTCTTTGAGGACGGGATCCGCCCGTTTGCAATGTAGGAGGCGCAAATGGCGGAAGACGAACAGGACGAAGCATCAAAAACCGAAGAAGCCTCGGAACGAAAGCTGGAACGTGCCCGCGAAGAAGGTAACGTTCCTTTATCGCAGGAAGTCAAAAGCTGGTTTATGCTTTTTGCGGCGCTGATGATGTTGTGGGGATTGGCGCCGATGACGATGGAAAAGACGGCGGCGCTTTCCGTAAAATTTATCGAACGTCCGGCGGAATTGCCCGTGGATCCTTTGGGGTTGCGGGATTTAATGCTGGAGACGTGCTGGGAATTATTTAAAGCCCTGATGTTGCCGTTGGGATTGTTTTTGCTGTTGGGGGCGGCGTCCGCGCTGGTTCAGATCGGGTTTCTTTATACGCCGAAGCGTTTGGAATTAAAGTGGGACAGGCTGAATTTATTTACGAACCTGACGAATTTCATTACCAAAGCCAAGATTGTGGACATGCTCAAGGGCTTGGCGAAAATCACGGCGGTCGGCTGGGCGGGCATAGCGGTTGTCAAGCCGCATATTTTAGATGTTCTTCAGGCGTCTTCGTTTGACATGGCGTCCGTTTTGTCGTTGATGCACAAGCTGTTGCTGTTAATATTGTTCACGATGGTTTTGATTACGTTCGTGATTGCTTTTGCGGACTATTTTTATCAAAAGTTTTCGTATTTAAAACGCCAAAGGATGACGAAACAGGAAGTCAAAGACGAATACAAACAAACGGAAGGCGATCCGCAAATCAAGATGCGGTTAAGGGCGATCCGCATGGAACGTTTTCGCAAACGCATGATGGCGAATGTTCCCAAAGCGTCTGTTGTTGTAACGAACCCGACGCATTTTGCGGTGGCGCTTCAATATGATCCCGACACGATGGACGCGCCGAAAGTCGTTGCCAAGGGGCAGGATTTTATGGCATTGAAAATAAAAGAAATCGCAAAAGAGCATGATGTTCCGATAGTAGAAAATCCGCCTTTGGCGCGGGCGCTTTTTGCGACGGTTGAAGTTGATTCCCCCATACCGACGGAACATTATGCGGCGGTGGCGGAAGTAATCAAGTATGTGTACCAGTTGCAGGGCAAGATGCTTCCTGCGGCGGAGGAAGAAGAATAAATGTCGGGGACGTTTGGCAGAAAGATGGCGGCGCGTTTGGGGTTGGGGAGCCTTTTGCGCGATTTTGACACCGTATCGGCGCTGATGGAAAGCGAATCCGACGCGATGGCGCTGTCAAGCGAAGGCGCGATAATTTATATGAACCGTGCGGCAAAGGCTTTTTTCGGCAGCAAACCGCTGTATCAGGCGGTTTTAGACCGCACGACGGACGAAGAAAGCAACGTTTTGGCGTTGGCAAAGCTGGAAGCGGCGGTCAAGAACGGCGCCGACACTTCCGTCGAACTGGCGTTTCGGGCGTTAAGATCCGACATGACGGAATGGTATCGGGTTTCGGTGCGTCAAATCGGCGTCGGGACGTTATGGCGCGTTGCCGACATTACGGCTCAGCGGTCTTTGGATGCCGTAATTCGTCAGGAAATTCAAGAGCTGGGCGAATTTTTGGATATCCTTCCCATAGGACTTTACCAAATAGATTCCGGCGGCGTTCTTCATTTTGTGAACCGTCGTTTGTGCGAATGGCTGGGCTATGCGAATGCGCGCGAGCTGGAAGGCAAAAGGCTGTCGGATATTTTGGCGGGCGGAAAAGTCCCTGATTTGGACGGTCTGTGGCACGGGGAATTGACGTTCAGGACGCACGGCGGGGCTTTGTTTCCGGCGTTTGTCAGCCATGCGGTTTATGACGAAAACGGGGAAACGATGTTGCGCGCGGCGGTAATCAGAGACGTTGCGCTGCAACAGGAACGCGACATTTCGGCAAAAGAAGCCGAATTAGGATTTTCTTGGCTGTTTGAGGAAGCGCCCGTCGGCATTGCTTTTGCGGATATGGAAAACGTCATTGTGGAAGCGAACGGCGCTTTGTTTCAAATGTTCGGGCGCACGCGCGAAGAAATGGTCGGCGGGCATTTGGACGAATACTTTATTGCCGAAGACTGGGCGGAACTTGAAAATAAAATCGCCAAAGTCAAAATGGGATTTATTTCGCGCGCGCAAAGCGAAGTCAAATTAAAGACGAAACAAGACAAAATCGCGGGAGTTTTCATTACGCCGATGACGGCGGAAGGTGCGGACGGTCAACCTGATATTGCGGGGGTTGTCTTGCATTTTATCGACAACACGGAACGGCGCAGTTTGGAACGCCAATTTTCGCAAGCGCAGAAAATGCAGGCGGTCGGTCAGCTGGCAGGCGGCATCGCGCACGATTTTAACAATCTTTTGACCGCGATTTTAGGATCGACGGATTTGTTGTTGCAAACGCATCCGCCGTCCAATCCGGATTTTGACGAACTGATGAACATTCACAACAGCGCGACGCGAGCCGCCCGCTTGGTGGGGCAGCTTTTGGCGTATTCGCGCAAACAGCCTTTGAAGCCTCAGTTTTTGGACGTTACGGATGTTTTTGCGGATTTAAAACATATGTTGCAACGTCTGTTGGGCTCAAAGATATCGTTGCGTATCGAACACGGCAGAAATCTGGGATTTATCAGAGTTGACAGGATACAGTTTGATCAAGTTTTCGTGAATCTTGCGGTAAATGCGCACGACGCCATGCCCGAAGGGGGATCGTTTTCGATAACGACTCATGTCGAAAAGGTATCTTCCGTCGCGCACGTCGGATCGGAGGACGTTATTCCCGGCGAATATGTCGTGATCGACGTTTCGGATACGGGGACGGGGATTCCTTCGGATGTATTGCCCAGAATTTTTGAGCCGTTTTTTACGACGAAAAGCGGTACGACGACGTCGGGAACGGGTCTCGGGCTTGCGGTGGTGTACGGGAACATCCGCCAGACGGGGGGCTATATTCGTGTCAAAAGCAAAGTCGGGGAAGGAACGACGTTTTCGATTTATTTACCGCGCCACTCGCCTCAGGACGTCAGCCGCTTTGCGCAGGAATCCGAACAAGAACAGGGTGCTCTGCCGAAAAAAGAAGGAAACGACGCCCAATCCGTCAGCCGTTTCGTCCGCGTAAAGCCCAATGAACCCAAAGCGGGAGAACAGTTGTCGTTTTCGTTTGCGGAACACGCACCTTCGTTGCCGCCGCCGTTGCCGTTATCGGAAGATTTAAGCGGCAGCGGAACGGTTTTATTGGTTGAAGACGAAGACGGTGTCAGGGCGGTAACAAAGCGGGCTTTGAAATCAAAGGGCTATACGGTGATAGACTGTTCCTGTGCGGAAGAAGCGATTGAAAAGGTTGAAGAAGGCGTTACTTTTGATTTGCTGGTTACGGACATGATAATGCCCGGCATGGACGGGATAGCGTTGTCGAACGAAATGAAGAAGCGTTATCCGGATGTAAAGATTCTTTTGATGTCGGGTTTTTCGGAGGAAGCGGCGCGCGGCGAAATTACGGATATGCCGAATTTTTATTTTTTGGGCAAACCGTTCAGCCTTCGGGATTTGAGCGAAAAGGTAAAGCAGATATTGGGGCGTTGAATGGATAAATATCCTTTTGTCGTGGACGAGATCGTGGCGCTGGCGAAGCTGGCGGGCGAAACGGTTATGAAAGTCTACGAAAGCAGTTTTGACGTTTATGAAAAAACGGATCATACGCCGGTAACGGAAGCGGACATTGCGGCGGAACGGGTTATTTTTACGGGGTTGAAAGCTTTGACGCCTCAGATACCCGCGGTCGGGGAAGAACACGCGGCGCAAGGGGACTTGCCCGATTTGGACGGACGCTTTTTTTGGTTGGTCGACCCTGTCGACGGGACGTCGGAGTTTGTCAAAAGGAACGGAGAATTTACCGTTAATATAGGCTTGATTGACGGAGAAGAAGCTGTTTTCGGCGTTGTGTACGCGCCGGCGGCGGGCGAGCTTTATTTTACGCAAAGTCCGTCTCAGGCATTCGGAGTTTGCAACGGCAAAACGGAATTATTAAAAACGCGCGCCGTTCCGTCGGAAGGCTATACGGTGTATAACAGCCGTTCGCATTACAGGGCGTCTGAGGCCGCCCGCCTGTTGCAAGGGCGACCCGTGGCGAAAACGGTTGTTCGCGGCAGTTCTTTAAAATTTTGCGACATTGCGGCGGGCAGGGGAGACGCCTATCCCTGCACGCATGAAACGCACGAATGGGATACGGCGGCGGCGCACGCCGTATTAAAGGCCGCGGGCGGTACGGTTTTGGATGATCGGGGGATTGCGCTTTCGTATCGCAAGGCTGAATTCAAAAACCCGCGTTTGCTGGCATTGGGGAAGACGCCGCGTCGCGGCAAGTGTTTTTGACAAAAATATTGACAAAAAAACGCCAAAGAGGCACCATAAAATCATATTCCGCGTCCCCAATGAACGAAAGGAACAAAGCCTATGGCGGAAAATCAAACGAAAACGTATGCGGATCGGGCTCCCGAAATACCGTTTAAACTGAAATCATTTTCCAAAGAGGGCGAAAAACGTTTTGCGCATCTGATCAATACGGTTGCGGATTATTCGGAAACGGGGAAAAGCGTGTTGGAAACGGCGGCGAACGAAGGCTATCAGCTTCAAATGATGCTGATGGGGGGCAATTACGGCTTTGTTTGCCCCGAAACAAAGACGATATACTTGAATTCCGCGGCAAGCGACGGACATTTAATAGAAACGCTGGTTCACGAATGTCGTCACATCCAACAACACAAAAACGGAATACCGTCAGAGCACGGCGAATTTGTTTTGCGCGATGCCGTAAAGCTCAGCCGTGCCAAAGAAGCCGATGCCGAAACGATGGGGGCGTCGGCGGCGTATGAGATTATGATAAACGGCGGCGGTCGGGAAGTATGGGACGCTTTAACGGAAAAGGCGCCGAAGATTACGGAAGGTATGTTAAACGCGGCGGAACGCGAAGGGGCGCCGTTAAATCATAAAATGATGCAGGCGGCCTTTGACGGGTGGTATCAGAACCGCGAAATTATGCAGATTTACGAAGATTCGTATTTGGTTACCCAATGTTTGGGCGGTTCGTGCGATTCGCGCAATAATCCGAGAGACTATTTCAAACGGGAAATGTCGTCAAAAGAAATGGTTTCGGCATTTTGTCTGGATGCTTCCGGGAAATGCTATCAGTCGGGGCGTTTAAACGTTCTTGACGAACCCGAACGCCTTCAGGTTCAGCAAAAGGTTTTGGATATGGCGGAACGCGTGAACGGGAACCGTCGTCAAAGTGGATTGAATGCGGACGTTTCTTATCACTCTCTTTATGCGTGGGGCACGGCGCCGAAGAACGGCGGAAAAGGTGCCGATAAAGCCGTTTTAACTGCGGCGGCAAAACTTAAAGGGTCTTCGCGATAAGATTTTGTTTTTGTTTTGTTCTTTTTATCTTGAAAATATAGAACAAAAGAGGTACATTTTCCGATGTTGCCCCCAAATCGTTTTTGTGGGATAAGAGAGGTCGGAGATGGATCAAACCGTTTTGCATTTAGTGGATAAGGATACGATGGATAAAGAAAAAGCATTAAGCGCCGCATTAAGCCAGATAGAACGCGCCTTTGGCAAAGGGTCGATTATGCGGTTGGGACAACGTGAAAACGCGGTTGAAATTCCGGCGATATCGACGGGGTCGTTGGGGTTGGACATAGCGTTGGGGATCGGCGGATTGCCGCGCGGCAGAATTGTGGAGGTCTACGGTCCCGAAAGCTCGGGTAAGACGACGTTGGCGCAACATGTCGTTGCTCAGGCTCAAAAGGCGGGCGGCAAATGTGCGTATATCGACGCGGAACATGCTCTTGATCCGGGGTATGCGGCAAAGCTCGGCGTTAACTTGGACGATTTACTGATTGCCCAGCCCGACACGGGGGAACAGGCTCTTGAAATTGCGGACACTCTGGTTCGTTCGGGGGCGATTGACGTTTTGGTGGTCGATTCCGTTGCGGCGTTGGTGCCCAAAGCCGAGTTGGAAGGCGAAATGGGCGATTCTCACGTCGGGTTGCAGGCCAGACTGATGAGCCAGGCATTGCGCAAACTGACGGCATCCGTTGCGCGTTCAAACACGCTGATTATTTTTATCAACCAACTTCGTATGAAGATCGGCGTTATGTTCGGCAACCCCGAAACGACGACGGGCGGTAATGCGTTAAAGTTTTATGCTTCGGTGCGCATAGAAATCCGCCGCGGGGCTCAAATCAAGGACAAAGACGAAACCATCGGGAACAACACGACGGTTAAAATCGTAAAGAACAAGGTTGCTCCTCCGTTCAAGACGGTTGAGTTTGACATTATTTACGGCGAAGGGATTTCCAAGACGGGCGAATTGATAGATTTGGGCGTCAAGGCGGGCTTGGTCGAAAAATCAGGTGCTTGGTTCTCTTATAAGGGACAGCGTTTGGGACAGGGACGTGAGAATGCCAAACAATATTTGAAAGAAAATCCTCAAATAGCTGACGAAATCGAAAAACAGATTCGTTCCAATGCTGGCTTATTGTCGCACCAGATGATTTTGGGCGAGGAAGAAGCCGCCGCAGCGGAGAAAGAAGCATAATCGAAACAAGCTTTAAAACATGAAAGCGACCTTTGGCGACAAAGGCCGCTTTATTTATCCATTTTAAACAGAAAATGAGGAGGGGTATCTCATTTTCTGTTATCCAATCTTTAAGATATTTTCGTTAATAATAACAAAATAGCTAGAAGTTTAAGGATAATGATATGGCAAAAAAAGAAGCAAAAACAGATTTATGGGTCTATGATTTATTAAATGAAGCAGATATAAATTTAGACCCGCAAGGTTGTTCAATCAAAGAAATAAATGAAGCATTGAAAACAGCCTCAAAAAGAGGAACGGGAAAAACAGGATTTCCTGAATATGTTGGTGTTGTAAAAGATTTTTTGCTTGTAATTGAAGATAAAGCTGATTTAAGCAAACATATTAAAAAAGATGGAGATGTTATTTGTCAGGATGTGTCATCTATCACGGATTATGCTGTAAATGGAGCTTTATTTTATGCTAAACATCTTGCTAAAAATACCACTTATAAAAAAATTATTGCGTTTGGCGTATCCGGAGATAAAAAACGCCATAAAATAAGTCCTGTTTTTGTTGATAATACCGAATATTATAGAGAACTTCCCGATGTTGAATCTTTTATTAGTTTTAGTGAAAATAACATCAATAGTTATTATACTCATGAAATATTAAAAGAAGAAACAAATGTTGAAAAAGAAACGGCGGAAATACTAAAAGATGCTGCAAAACTTCATGAAGATTTAAGAAATTATGGAAATTTAAAAGATACTGATAAACCTCTTGTCGTATCAGGAATATTATTGGCATTAGATGAAGCTGAACAAGGAAATTTCTCAATCAATAGTTTAAAAGGTGATACTGTAAAGACCGATGGACAGAAGATATATGATGCAATACAAGATAATTTAAAACGTGTTAGAGTGTCACCAGATGTTAAACGAGATAAGATTTTATCTCAATTTTCTATAATTAAAGATTCACCAAAATTAAATGAGGTAAATAAAACATTAGGAAAAACGCCACTTAAATATTATTCAGAATTTTTATATGAAAAAATCTATAAATGTATAAAACGTATTCAATCTCCGGAAGATTATTTGGGGCGTTTTTATGGAGAATTTATGAGCTATAGTGGCGGAGATGGACAAAGTTTAGGTATTATTTTAACGCCAAAGCATATTACAGAATTATTTTGTGATTTATTAGATATTCAAGCAGATGATTATATTTTAGACCCATGTTGCGGAACAGCAGGATTTTTAATAGCTGCAATGCATCATATGTTTATGAAAGCAAAAAATAATCAAGCGTTAATTGAACATATTAGACAGGAACAATTACATGGCTTTGAATTGCAATCATATATGTTTGCTATTGCTACAACAAATATGATTTTAAGAGGGGATGGAAAGAGTAATTTAATCAATGATGACTTTTTAGACCAAGACCCCAAAAAATTGCAATTAAAGCAATGTAATATTGGTATGATGAATCCACCATATAGTCAAGGTTCAAAGAAAAATCCATCATTATATGAAATATCATTTGTTGAGCATTTATTGGACTCATTAATTAAAGGTGGTAAGTGTGCGGTAATTGTTCCTCAATCATCAATGACAGGTAAGACAAAAGAAGAACAAGAAATTAAAGTCAATATATTAAAGCATCATACATTAGAAGGTGTTATTACGCTAAATAAAGATACATTTTATGGTGTAGGAACTATGCCTTGTATAGCGATTTTTACAGCACATATTCCACATAAGAAAGACCATATTTGTAAATTTATAAATTTTGAAAATGATGGATATAAAGTCGCTCCTCATATTGGATTATTAGAAACAGAATCTGCAAAAGATAAAAAACAACATTTATTAGATGTCTGGTTTGATAGAATAGAAGCTGATACTAAATTTTGTGTTAAAACAACAGTAGAAAATACAGATGAATGGTTACACAGCTTTTATTATTTTAATGATGAAATTCCAAGTGATACAGATTTTGATAAAACAATAGGGGACTATTTGTCATTTGAATTTTCAATGATAATGCAAGGACGCCAATATCTATTTGAGGAAAATAATGATGAATTTAACAGATAGAGAATGGAAAGAGTTTAATTTTGTTGAAATTTTTATTATTCGTGGGGGATTTTATAATAAGAAACCTCCAGTAGAGAGCTATGGCAATATTCCGTTTTTGGGAGCTGTGGATAATAATAATGGTATAACTGAATTCTATACGCTAAATAATATTGCTGAAAATAGTAAAATTGGTTATGGTAAAAATGAGCCATTATCACAAAAAATTTATCCTGGAAATTGCATTTGTGTTACTAATAATGGTTCTGTTGGGTATGCATATTACCAAAAACATATATTTACTTGTAGTCATGATATAAATCCGTTATATTTAAAAAATACAGAATTAACAGAAAATCTTGCAATGTTTTTAATTTCAGCTATTGAACAACAAAAAATATGTTTTAAATATTCTCGCAAATGGCGTCCTAAACGGATGAAAAAATCAAAAATTTTACTTCCGGTAGATGAAAAAAATAGTCCTGATTATAAATTTATGGAAGATTACATAAAAGAAAAAATACTCAAAAGACGACAAGAGTATTTAAAATATGCAAAACATAAATTAAAACGGATTGAATTTGAAAATATTACTTCGTTAAAAGATAAAAAATGGAAAGAGTTTTTTATTGAAGATATATTTTTTATTAAGTCAGGTAAGAGATTAGTTAAAGAACAAATGATATTTGGTGATATTCCGTTTATTGGTGCATCTACTTTAAATAATGGAGTTACAAATTATATTTCTCAAAAAAATAGTTCTTTTGATAGAAATGTGCTTGGGGTTAATTATAATGGAAGTGTAGGTGAAGCTTTTTATCATCCATATGGCTGTATTTTTAGTGATGATGTTAAAAGATTTCATATGTTAAATTATAATGATAATAGATTTTTATTATTATTTTTAGCCACAATAATAAAACACCAAAAAGAAAAATTTAATTATGGCTATAAATTTAATGAAACAAGAATGTTAAGACAAAAAATTCTTTTACCTGTTAATACTAATGGTGATCCAGATTATATATATATGGAAAAATATATAAAAAATATATTTTATAAAAAATATAGTGATTATTTGGAATATGTAAAAAATAGATCTCTTTAAAAGAATAAAACGCATTTTAATGAAAAAGGAACGTTTTTTTTATGATAAAGCCTTAACAGGCGAAGAGTTCGGTGGTAACGTTCTTTTTTTTTACAAGCGGGTGGAAAAGATGGACGGCGTTATATCGGCTTTATCGAATTTTGTCTGGGGCTTGCCTGTTTTGGCGTTGTTGTTGGGGACAGGGCTGTATTTGAGCATTTTGTTGCGCGGATTGCAGTTCAGAAAGCTGTTTTACGGGTTAAAGCAGGCATTTTCGAAACATCCCGACGACGGTGCGGAAGGGGATATTTCGCATTTTCAGGCTTTGATGACGGCATTGGCGGCTACGGTCGGGACGGGCAACATTGTGGGCGTTGCGACGGCGGTTGTTTTAGGCGGGGCAGGGGCTCTGGTTTGGATGTGGATTTCGGCTTTGGTCGGAATGGTTACAAAGTACGGTGAAGCGATTTTGGCGGTTAAGTACCGCATTACGGATGACGACGGTAAAATGGCGGGCGGTCCGATGTATTATTTGGAAAACGGACTGCATTGCCGCTTTTTGGGAATTTTGTTTGCGATTTTTGCGGTGTTTGCGTCTTTCGGAATCGGCAGCGGCGTTCAGACAAATTCGATAGCGGCGGCGTTGAAGGATGCGTTCGGCGTTCCTGCTTTTGCAACGGCGCTTAGTGTCGGAATATTGACGGCTTTGGTTATTTTGGGCGGGATACGTTCCATCGGGCGCGTCGTTTCGTTTTTTGTGCCGTTTATGATGGTCTTTTACGTATCGTTTTGCCTGTATGCCGTTTTAACGCATTTATCGGAAGTCCCGGCGGCGTTTCGGATGATTTTTGAATCGGCTTTTTCGGCACAAGCGTTTGCGGGCGGAACCGTCGGTGCGGCAATACGGTACGGCGTTGCGCGCGGCGTTTTTTCCAACGAAGCGGGTTTAGGCTCTGCACCGATTGCGGCTGCGGCGGCAAAAAGCGATTATCCCGGAAGACAGGCATTGGTTTCCATGACGCAGGTCTTTTTGGATACGATCGTGATTTGCACGATGACGGGCTTGGTTTTGATTTTGGGCGGCAAGACGGACGGCAGTCTGAACGGGGCGGAGCTGACGGCATACAGTTTCAGGGCTTTGTTGGGCGGCGCCGGAAAATATGTCGTCGCGTTAAGTTTGCTGTTTTTTGCGTTTTCGACGGTTCTGGGGTGGTCGTATTACGGCGAACGTTGCATTTATTATTTATTCGGCAAAAAAGCCATATTGCCGTACAAATGCGTTTTCATCGCGATGGCAATGGCGGGAGCCGTTGCGACGAATTTGGAAACGGTTTGGAACATATCTGACATTTTTAACGGATTGATGGCGATACCGAATTTGATCGGGATATTGGGATTGTCAGGGGTTATTGTGTCGGAAACCAAGTTATTTCAGTCGGTTATGGACGAAGAAAAGGAAAAACGGCAAAAAAATAAAGAAGCCGCATAAAAAGACTTGCACATTACGGCTTACGGTGCTATATACAAGCCCGTACCGTTAAGGTATCTTGTCGCGGGATGGAGCAGTCCGGTAGCTCGTCAGGCTCATAACCTGAAGGTCGTGAGGTTCAAATCCCACTCCCGCACCCAAAAAAGAAACCGCCGAACAGGCGGTTAAAAAAGAACCCGCCGAACAGGCGGTTTTTTTTTGTGCCTGTTTAAAAAATTTTTGAAACAACAATTTATTCTTTTTCTTCCTTAAAAGTTGGAGTATTCCACAAAATACAGGTGTTTTTATAAAAAGGAGCGCAAAGATGCTTTCCGAAAAATATGCGGGGATGTTGAACAAAACGTCGGTTATCAGAGATATGTTTTATTTCGCTTGCGACAGGGCGGAAAAATACGGTTCAGATAATGTTTTTGATTACAGTATAGGCAATCCGTCGGTGCCTGTTCCTGCGGAATACAATGAGACCATCAAAAAATTGCTGGATGATCCTGATTTTGTTTCGATTCACGGTTACAGCCCGAACTTGGGGATTTTGTCGGTCAGGGAATCGATAGCGGCATATTTAAATAAGACATTTGATATGTCTTACGGTGCCGAACACATATTTATGACGTCGGGAGCCGCTTCGGCTTTGTGTCATGCGATTCGGTGCGTGATGCGTCCCGGAGAAGAAGTAATCGCTTTTGCACCGTATTTTCCGGAATATCGTCCGTATGTCGAGTTGGCAGACGGAACGTTAAAGGTCGTTCAGGCGGATACGGAGACTTTTCAAATTAACTTTGACCGTCTGAAAGAAGCTCTGAATGAGAAGACGGCGGCCGTTATCGTGAATTCGCCCTGTAATCCGTCGGGTGTCGTTTTTTCCGACAAGACATTAAAAGAATTGTCGGGCATCCTGGAAGAAGCCCAGCGCAAATTCGGTCATGAAATATTTATTATTTCGGACGAACCGTACCGTGAAATTGCTTTTGACGGGATACGTGTGCCGTATGTTTCAAAATATTATGCCAATACGATATCGTGTTACTCGTTTTCGAAATCGCTGTCCGTACCGGGCGACCGTATCGGATATTTAGCGGTTAATTCTTCTGCCGCGGGGGCGGATATCCTTGTGCCAATGTGCGGGCAGGTGTCGCGCGGGCTGGGGCATAATTGCCCGACGGCATTTGTTCAGCTGGCTGTCGGAAAGATGATCGGAAAAACGGCAGATTTAAGCGTTTATGAACGCAATATGAATTTGTTGTTTGATGCTTTTAATTCGTTGGGAATGGAATGCGTTCGTCCGAACGGGACGTTTTATCTGTTCCCGAAATCTCCCGAACCCGATGCCAAAAGCTTTTGCGAAAAAGCAAAATATCACAATCTGATTTTTGTCCCCGGAGACTGTTTCGGTTGCCCCGGTCATTTCAGAGTTTCGTTCTGTCATGATACGGATACGGTCAGACGCAGTATTGATGCTTTGAAAGATTTTATGCGCAAGGTTTATCCGAACGCATAGAAAACGGCTAAAAAAAAGCCCCCGTTCAAGGGGGCTGTTTTTTTTATGGCGGATGGAGCGAGATTCGAACTCGCGAGAGGCTTTAGACCCCTACACACTTTCCAGGCGTGCGCCTTCAACCGCTCGGCCATCCATCCGCAATTGCTGACGAGATATGTGTATATATGATTGATTTGAAAATTACAAGATTTATTTCTGTTTTCTCTTCGGAATAAATCCCGATAAAAAAAACGGTATGGAAATAACAGCTGCTCTTGAAATTTTTTTTTGCTGCGCTACAGTAGCCCGAAAGATCACCTTTTTACGGATTTTTAGCAAATGCCGTTTAGTCTTTTTAAAAGAAAAACTTTTTCTCACAGGAACGGACTGATGTTTCTTTGCCGATTGACCGGATGGTGTTTTTTGTTGACGGCGTTGCTGGCAGCATCCGCCGAAGCCGTTGTCGCTTTGGGAACGGGCGATCATGTCGGCATTGCGACTTCCGACATCTTTACGATTATTACGGGCTCGACGCCTTCGGCACCCGATACGTTTGCAGGGAAAATAATGCTCTGGCCGGCATGGAGCCTTATCGGTGCTTTGGGGCTGTTCTTGGTTTTTGTGTCGCGCAACAAAAGAAATAAATCGTCTTTTTCAGACTAAGCTAATATAACGTTTTTCCTTTTAGTTCCGCCAATTTCTTTTCCAAAAACATTGTTTGGCAGGTTACGCCGTATTTTTCGTCGCGCAAAGCTAAAAACTTTTCCGAATTTAAGAGCGGTTTTAAAATCGACAGTTCCGCACGGGCATGCACGATTTCGACAACGGCGGGAAACAGCTCAAAAGCATCCAGTTCAAGATTTCTGTACCCCAAACGACGGTCAATCAGGTATCGTCCGTCCGAACCTGCGCGGCATAATCCTCCGAACGTCGGATCAAAGATCAGCAATCCTCCGTCTTTAACGGCATATCGTCCTTTGGCTTCGTTGTGGTCGATAATGGCGTCGGCCATACTGTAGACTTGAAGATTTTCGGAATAAAAGCAACGAACCTTAGTTTTTGCTCCTGTCGAACGGGGCAAGCCTTTTGAATATTTTTCAATGCGCCGTAAAAAAGCCAGACGCGATCCGCCCGACATGACCATTAAAAAACGGTTTTCCCACAGTCTGTAAGGGTAGGGGGGAATGCGGGTAAATAAGTCTTTGAGCGTGTTAAAAAAGTCCGACACTTTTTATTCGTCTCCGATGCGCAAAGCTTCAATAAAAGCGGATTGCGGAATTTCGACTTTTCCGAACTGGCGCATCCGTTTTTTTCCTTCTTTTTGTTTTTCCAGCAATTTTCTTTTGCGGGTAATGTCGCCGCCGTAACATTTTGAGGTAACGTCTTTTCTAAAGCCGGCGATATCTTCTCTGGCGATGATTTTTCCGCCGATGGCGGCTTGGATGGGAATTTTGAACTGATGTCTGGGAATCAGTTCTTTCAATCTGGCGCAAATCTGCCTGCCGCGGCGTTCGGCGTCCGATCTGTGAGACAAAAACGACAACGCGTCGACGGTTTCGGAATTTACCAAAATGGTTACTTTGACCAAATCGCCTTCTTTATATCCCGAAAGCTCATAGTCAAAGCTGGCATATCCGCGCGTAATGGATTTCAGCCTGTCATAAAAATCAAAGACGATTTCGTTTAACGGCAGTTCATAGACCAGCATGGCTCTGCTGCCGACATAGGTTAAGTTTTCTTGGACGCCGCGCCGTTCCGTGCACAGTTGCAAGACGGCGCCCAGATAATCGTCCGGCACCAATATTGTCGCCTTGACCCACGGTTCTTCAATGGATGCGATTCTGACGACGTCGGGGAAATCGGCGGGATTATGGAGCTCTACCAAATCGCCGTTTGTCATATGCATTTTATAAACGACGCTGGGAGCCGTTGTGATTAAGTCCAAATCGAATTCCCGGCTGAGGCGTTCTTCAATGATTTCCATGTGCAGCAATCCGAGGAATCCGCAACGGAAGCCCTGACCCAAAGCGGCGGACTTTTCGGGGACGAATTCAAAGCTTGCGTCGTTAAGTTGAAGTTTTCCCAAAGCGTCTCTCAGGTTTTCATAATAGCTGGTGTCCAAAGGGAACATACTGCAGAACACGACGGGGATGCTGGGCTTAAATCCGGGCAAAGGCTCGGTTGCGGGGCGTCTGTCGTCGGTAATGGTGTCGCCGACTTTTGTTTCGCCGATGGTTTTGATGCCGGCGGTAATGAACCCCAGCTCGCCCGGAGTAAGGGCGTCAATGTCTTTCATTTTCGGCGTAAAGATGCCGACGCGTTCGACATCATGTGTCGAACCGTTTGCCATCATTCTGATTTTCATGCCTTTTTTCAAAATGCCGTCTTTGACGCGCACCAAAATAATCACGCCCAAATACGGGTCGTACCATGAATCGACCAGCATCGCCTTAAGCGGCGCTTCGGCATCACCTTCGGGGGACGGCAGATCATTGACGACGGCTTCCAAAACCTCATCAATGCCGATGCCCGTTTTAGCCGACACTTCAACGGCGTTAGAGGTGTCAATGCCGATAACGTCTTCGATTTGGGCTTTGACTCGTTCGGGGTCTGCGGCGGGCAAGTCGATTTTGTTAATGACGGGGACGATTTCGTGATTGGCGTCCAGAGCTTTATAGACGTTTGCAAGCGTTTGAGCTTCAACGCCCTGAGAGGCATCGACGACCAAGAGGGAACCTTCGCAAGCGGCAAGCGACCGGCTGACTTCGTAAGTAAAGTCGACGTGTCCCGGAGTATCGATCAGGTTCAGCTGATATTCCTTTCCGTCTTTTGCGGTGTACATCAGCCTGACGGTCTGAGCTTTGATTGTGATGCCGCGTTCGCGTTCCAAGTCCATGGAATCGAGGATTTGGTCTTTCATTTCGCGTTCGGTCAGCCCGCCGCACCGTTGGATCAGTCTGTCGGCGAGTGTTGATTTTCCGTGATCGATATGAGCGACGATGGAAAAGTTGCGAATATGTGCCAAATCAGTCATAGCATTTTCCGTATTTGTTGTTCATTAAGTTTAAGATAATGAAACGCGTTGCCGAATAAAAGGATTTTATGCAAAAAGAATTGTTTCCGTTGTTCCTTTTTTTGATAATTTTGTGATATGTTTCAATCAATTACGATAGATGAAAGAATGGAGATACCGAAAGATGCTGGATATGCTGTTGCCGCCGTTTATGATATTGTTTGTGACGTTGGATCCGATAGGGAACATGCCGATTTTTATGACTCTGACGGAAAGCCCCCGCCCCGATTACAGCAAGGCGATGGCAAG
>HF994935.1:394741-437249 GCA_000434295.1 Acetobacter sp. CAG:977
GGCAAGGCGAGCCGTATTGATCGGCGGTTTAGTTCTTTTGATGTTTGCGTTTGCGGGGGAAGCTTTTTTAAATTTATTAAGCATATCGCTTCCCGCGTTCAGGATTGCAGGCGGCGTTTTATTGTTTGTCGTCGCGTTGCAGATGATATTTGAAGAAGAACAAAAGGACAAAGCGGCTGATGCCGAAAATCCGCATGAGAATGATGTTTCGGTATTTCCTTTGGCAGTTCCGTTAATAGCGGGCCCCGGTTCGATAGCTTCGATTATTCTGATGATGTCGGAACAGCACGGTTCGGTCGGAGGGCAGGCGGCAGTAATCATAGCGTTATGCGCAGTTTTGCTGATCACGTATATTTTATTTAGGATGTCGACGTTGTGTGCGCGTTTAATGGGGCAGACGGTTAACCAGGTTATATCGAAGATATTGGGAATAGTTTTGGGGGCGATGGCTGCGCAGTTTGTGATAGACGGCATATCGGCGGTTGTTGACGGAATAAAATAAAAAAAGATGTTGCAAAGACGGATATAAAGGTCTATATAGGCACATAACATCCGTTGGGGAATAGTTTAATGGTAGAACAGCGGACTCTGACTCCGTTAGTCTTGGTTCGAATCCAGGTTCCCCAGCCACTTTGAAAACCAAGTCGTTGAAAATAAACGAACGCGGCTTTCCCTAAAGAAAACTGGGCATCGTTCTTTTAAAAAGCCCAAGTGAAGCCCGCCGTAACAAAAGCATTCTTGTAATCGTCGGAAAACGTATAGGCAATGTTCGCATAGCCGCTCCAATGATCGTAGAAATTCAGGCTGCCGCCGAATTCTATACGTCCGAATGTCCCGTCTTCTAATCCGTTAACTTGCGTCAAAGATGTTACCGTAATATCCCCGTCGCCGATGTTATGAATGATGCTCGGGCGAATATAAATCTTTGTAAAGCCGTCATAGTCGGGGAAGGTTAATTCCGCTTTAATGCCGAATTCCGTTTCAATATTGGAAACATTCGAATATTTCGCCGTTTTTTCATATTCGTCTTTGATCTTGTCGTAGTCGATTTGCGTATAAGCCAGCCTCGCCAAAGGTTCTATCGTGAAGTTCAATGCCGGGTTCAGTGTTATTCCCGCTTCAATGGCGCCGCCGAATTCAAATCCGTCCGTTTCCGCATTAACGCCGTCGTCGGTTTCGATTGATACGTCCTGATACCCCAAGAATGCTTGTCCTGCCAGCCACAGGTGATTTTGTTCGTAACGGTGATATATGCCGAATACGGCGCTGTTGATTTCGGTTTCCGATCCTGTCTTGGAAACATATTCTTTGCCGTCTCCGTCAAATTTGTAATTCCCGTATCTGTACGATCCGAATACACCGAAACGGTTATTTGCGGCGGCGTTTAAATCAAATCCGCCGTCAAGACCGCCGATATTTGCTTTGAACTTATAGGGCATATCCAGTTGAACATGGCTGTAAACGGGAGTTATCCATGCATTGGTTTGGGTGCGACTGTTATATTCGCATGTATGGAGGCTGTAACATAAATCTTTGTTGATTTTTGTCGAAGACAGTTTTGAAGATACGTTTCTTAACATGTCCCGCGTCTGTTCTGTCCCCGCGGCAGGCAAGCCCATATAAGCGATTGCTTCGGGCACGACATAAGCAAACGTTTGCGGTAACGGGCGTCCGATACCGTTCGGTTCGCTCGGAAAATAAGTCGGCAGTACGGCATCCAAGACCAAATCCGGATCATCAGCCATATTGCCTGTATTTCCGTCTCCGTATCCGTCAGGGCTGCCGTTCGGAATGAGATTGCTCGTCCCGGCATACCAATTTCCGTTTTCGTAAAGAGCGTTCCATGTATAGCTGTTGCCGTAGACGCGATAGATATTAAAGTAAGCGCCGGTCGTTAAATCATCGTTCGGAGCTTCAATGAAAAGTATTTTTTGTGTGGGGAGCCCGGTCGACAGCACGTTAAGTGTTACTTTTGTCGTTCCGATGACGTCGCCGTCAACATGAAGAACGTCTGCGACATTTAGGACGGGGTCGACATCAACGGTCATTTGAGCGTTGTTATAGGCTTTGTAATTGCCGTATATCGTTGTGGTATCGTCAGCGCCGTCAGTTGCATGGGAAAACGTTACGGTGCCGTCGTTCATGACGGATCCTGTGATGATATAACTGCTCGGTGAATTCCCAGCCAGATTTAATGTTGAATTGTTTTCGATAAAAATTTTTTTTGCGGGGCCGTTTAGAGAAATGTCGCCGCTCAACTTAACGGAAGCGGAATCTTTAATGACCAGTTGTTCCCACCCCGTAACGGATTGGACGCCGTCGCCGATTTCATAGGAACCGTTTGTCAGGTTCAAGCGTTTGTCGGAAGTTTGGTTGATTAAAGAATTTTCATCCAAAATACCGTTTATTCCGCCGACAAGCGTTAAAGAACCTTCATCGGCGACTTCATCTTTAAATATTGTGCCGTAATCGTAAGATCCGCCCATAACGGCATTGGCATCAATGATGATGTTTCCGCTTAGAAGGCTGTCTTTATCGATATTCAAAACGGCGGCATTATCGGCGAACATATTGTGCAATTGGGAACTCGGAGCCGCGACCAGCTTTCCTCCGTTACCGACGGTCGTGTCCGTAGCTTTTGATCCTGTTGCCAGATTAAGGACGCCGCCGTTATTGATTTGTGTTCGGTTAATTGAGGCTCCGTCGGCAATGTTCATGGTGCCGCCGTTTCCGACAATGCTGTCTTCGGCAGAAACGCCGGTTGCAATATTTAAAATCGCACCGTTTTGGGTCAAAGACCGATAGAATATGCCTTTGTTGACATTGACGATTGTTCCGCTGATGTCAATCGTGCCCATGTTTTCAAGCTGTTCATTAAATTCTACGCGACTTGATGTGTCTCCGCTGATAATGACGGACGCACCGTTTTCGGGAAAAAACATTGATATCATTAAGGTGTAGGTGCCATCGGGTTGTTTTGTAAAATTATAAATATCGCCGTTCCCGACGTATTTTATGGTATAATCATTCCCGACTTGTTCTATTATGGCTCCCATGCTTTGCGCTTGTTGTATAAACTGGTTTACTCCCGTTTGGGGTATGCAGGAAGTCGTTTTACCGACATAGAAATAGCCGTCATCCGTTTTGGTCAGATGTATGACTTGTCCGTTGCTGTCTTCAATAATATAGTTGCCTGCGCTGTCTTGGGTTATCGTGTTGCCTCTGTTTTCGGCATTTACTAAATAATCGGCAATGGCAGACGATGACGTGATTTTGTCGTCAAATTGTATCAATCCGCCGTTTCGCGCGTCTAAATGCAGTCTTGCATAGGGGAACATTGCGATTGCAGAAGAGTCTTCGCCGTCCGACCAAATTATTTTATTGTCGGAAAATATCGACGATCCCGCATCGGCTTTGATTGTTAATAAGCCTGACGAATAAATCCCTGCGCCTTGAATGGCTTTACCCTCTGCAGAATCTTTTGATGCCGTGGTCGTGATGGTGTTGTTATAAAAATTGCTGTTTAAAAAGGTCAAAGAGGAGGCGTTATAAACGGCACCACCTTATTAATTCATCACTATCTTTTTCCGAACTAATATAATTTCCGTTAAAAGTTGAAGAAATAATGCCAATCTTTCCAGAATTGTAAAGGCTGCCGCCAAATTTATCGCCAAAATATCCACTATAACTTTTTATATGATTTTGTGTAAAATCCCCCGTAATTTTTTTAATGGAGCCTGTATTATAGATAGCGCCTCCGTTTGAGCCTCCTGTGGCGTAGTTATACATAAAGTTTCCGGAAATTTCTCCGATTGTTCCGTCGTTAAGAATGGCGCCTCCGTTTGTAAATTGCGAACTTGCATAGTTCGAGATAAAATCGCCTGTGATATTTCCGATTTTTCCCGTGGAGTAATTATAGATAGCGGATCCGTATGCTCCGTACATGGCGGAAAGGCTGGAATTATTTTTAAAATTTGCATGGATGTCGCCTATTGTTCCTTGGTTAATAATACTGCCGCCGTAATAGCCTCTGGTGCCGGTTACGGTAATGTTTTGTAAAATAAGATCGGTCTGTTCGTTTTTGGAAAGATTTATTAAGGATGGGCTATTCAGATTGAAGTTAAGAGAATAGCCCTGTCCGTCAACAATGATATTGTCTGCAATGGTCGAAAAACGGGCGTTGGCATCAATGTTTTGGGTTAATATGATAACACTGCCGGAATTTGCGGAGTTCTCAACGGCGGCTTTAAGTGAATCCCAATCGGAAACTTCAATTTGGGGACGTCCCGTAATATCAACCGCCGCCACTGCCGGGATCGGCAGTACCGTAACAAAGTATAAAACCGAACTAAACAGACGAAATTTCTTTGTCATCGGCCACGCTCTCATTCTGAGAAAGTTTTATACACTTATTATTAGACTGTGACTTTCGTCACAAGTCAAGCAAAAATCATTCAAAGCGGGAATATGTGTTAATCAAATACATTGATTAATTAATATTTTTTTAATAAAATTAAATTGAAAAAAGTATTTATTATTCAGAAACTTATTAAAAAAATGAAATTTTTTATTAAGTTTTTGTCAATTGAGATTTATATGCCGAAAAAACGGAGGCATCGGCTCAAAATCATATAAAAATATGTTTAAATAGAGTATGATAATAAAAATTATCTTTAACGGAGGCAGTCATGGCAAAAACAACGGTAATTATTCCGGCGCGCGGCGGTTCAAAAGGAATCCCCAGAAAAAATATAGCGCCGCTGTACGGAAAGCCCATGCTGGCATGGAGTATTGAAGAAGCCCTTAAATCCGACGAAACCGATCGTGTTATCGTATCAACCGACAGCGATGAAATTGCTTCGATTGCAAAGCAATACGGTGCTGAAGTCATTATGCGCCCCGAAGAAATCAGCGGTGATTTCGCAACGTCCGAAAGCGTGTTGCTTCATGCTCTTTATTCTTTGAGCGAACAGGGCGAAGAGTTACCCGAAACGACGGTATTCCTGCATTGCTCGACACCTTTGACTTTGGCGGAAGACATTGACGGAACGGTTCGAGCCATGAAACGTGCCGAAGCCGATAGCGCTTTGGCTGTCGTGCCTTTTTACGGTTATTTTTGGAAAACCGACGAAACAACGGGAGAAGTCATTCCCGACGGGCACGAAAAAGGTGAACACCTGCGACGTCAGGAACGCACGCCAAAGTATCTGGAAGCAGGTGCCGTTTATGTCATGAATACCGAAGCTTTTTTACAAAACAAAAAACGACTCTTCGGACAAATCGCCATGTATGAAATGCCCGCCGAACGATATTACGACATCGATACGCCGACCGACTTGACCGTGGCAGAGGTCTTGATCGCAAATCAGGTGAAAAACGGGCAAAGATAATTCGGAAATTTTTAAAAAGGGCTTTTGAAATAAAAAGCCCTTTTTGTTTCGGTTGTATTTCCTTTTTTTTTCATATAACATCCGCCCGAATAAAAACGGGGTGCCGATGCAGCTATGGGGCTTAAAAACCGAAGCGTCTTTTGACGTATGGTCAATCGAACATTTAATGATGGGAATGACCATCGGTTGTTTCGCCAGATATATAGCCGCCCGTATGGTCGGAAACGAAAAAGTGTCCGAAACCTTGTTTAACCGCATCAATCTGGTCATTGTGCTGATGTTGTCTTATATGTGGGAAACGTTTGAGCACTATCTGGAAACCGGAATGGCAGGGAAAACCGTGGCGTATTGGTTGCAGGGCGTAGAGCATTGGTCAAACCGTTTGATTTTCGACAATATCATGGTGCTGTGCGGTTATTATATCTTTTTGCAACGCAACAAAATCGTTTGGTTCGCCAGAATTTTTTCCGCCGTCTGGCTGATCGTGCATATTTTCGTTTTTCCGCACAGCATGTATTTGCACGAATTGTTTTAATTTCCTCGCTTTTCGGCTGTTCCAAACCGCAATAAAAAAATCGTTGACTTAGAGTAGGCTCTAAATCGTAGCCTGTAAGAAAATAGATTCGGCTGAACGTTTTTCAGGGGTTTCGGATAATGAGCTTTTGGTTCCTTACATCGCTTTTGGGCTGTTTCGTAACGGGGATGTTGTTTTTGCGCTATGTCGCGCCGTGGCCGTTGCCCGTTTGGCAAAAAACGGTTCTTTTTGCCGTCTTTATGATTGCCGGTTGCGCCTTGCGTCTGACAGGGTACGGCTTCGAACGCGTTTTCGGCGATTGGTTTTCTTTATACAGATATTCCGTTTATTTCATTTTTATTTTTTGCGTGATTTTATTTACTCTGACGGTGGCGCGCGACATCGTTTGGTCGGCGGCGGCAGGGTTGTCAAAGCTTGGTTGGTTCTTTGACGTGCCCGATATTAAAAATGAAAAATGGCTGTATCGACTGAATATCGGGACGATAGTTCTGGGATTTTTATGTACGGCATGGTCTTTTTACGAAGGAGTCAGAATCCCCGATGTAAAAGTCGTCGAAATACCGTCCGCAAAAATCAAACAGGAATATAAGGTTGCCGTTTTAAGCGACTTGCATATTCACAGGGTTTTGTATCCTTGGAAAATTTTATGCACGGTTATTCAAACGAACAAACTGCATCCTGATATTATTTTATTGCCGGGCGATATTTTGGACGACAACGTTGCCAAAGTCGAAAAGTCGGTCAAACGGTTAGGATCGTTGCACGCGAAAAAAGGCATCTTTTTTGTTTCGGGGAACCACGATTTTTACGCGGGACACAAAGACGCTTCTTCCGAAATGAAAAAGCTGGGTTTCCATGTGGTTGAAAATACGGGCGTTTCGGTCGGCAAAGATTTGTTTATCGGCGGTATTCCGGATTATTTTTCTTCAAAACGTTTCGGATTGCCCGTTGATGCAAAGCTGGCGTTCAAAGACGCAAAGCCCGATCAGTACCGTATATTGATGTCTCATTCTCCCGTCGAATTTAAACAAAAGGGGTTGTTTGATTTAGAGGTGTCGGGTCATACGCACGGAGGTCAGATTTTCCCGTTTCACTTTATTGTGAAGCTGTTTAACAAATATTTGGCGGGATTGCACGAGATGGAAAACGGCTCAAAAATATATGTTTCGCGCGGGGCGGGGCAGTGGGGACCTCAAATGAGGTTTTTGGCGCCCTCGGAAATTACGCTTATTAAGCTTGTGCCCGCAAAGGAAGGCTGAAAATGAAGTACGAAAATCTGTTTTTGGATCAGGAAAGGGCTTTATACGGCATCCGTGATTCCGAAGTCGTTTCATGTACGTTTTCGGGACCTGCCGACGGAGAATCCGCTCTGAAAGAATGCCGTAATTTAAAGGTTAAAGACTCTTGTTTCGATTTGCGCTATCCGCTTTGGCATTTAAAGAAAGGCGTTTTGGAACGTATCGAAATGACGGAAAACTGCCGTGCCGCATTATGGTATGACAGGAATATCAAAATCACGTCGTCCTGTTTGCACGGGATCAAGGCGTTAAGGGAATGTCGCAACGTTTCGGTAATTGACTGCGACATTGTGTCGCCCGAATTCGGATGGTTTTGCCGAAAGGTTGATGTTTCTGGCGGTCGGTTGCAATCGGAATATCCGTTTTTAAAATCATCGGGTCTGACGCTTTGCGACGTAAAGATGACGGGCAAATATTCGTTTCAGTACGTTAAAGGTGCGGTATTGAAAGATTGCATACTGGATACGAAAGACGCGTTTTGGCATGCCGAAAACGTCCGTTTGGAAAACTGTATCGTCAAAGGGGAATATACGGGCTGGTATTCAAAGAATTTAACGTTTGTGAATTGCAAAATAGAAGGCACGCAGCCGTTATGCTATGCCGACGGATTGGTTTTGGAAAACTGCGAGATGCAGGGGGCGGATTTGGCTTTTGAAAACAGCGATGTGTCGGCTGTTTTGCACGGGAACGTCATCAGCGTCAAAAATCCCAAAAGCGGCTGTATTCGAGCAGATCACATAGGAAAAATCATTTTGGATGAATATTGTGCACGGCCTTGCCTGTGCAAGATAGTAGAAACCGGAAATAAGGGGGAAAAAACGGCATGAAAAGCACGGTTTTAAGTTTTTTTGCATCGGCAATGATAATTTTTTCTGTATCGGCGGAGGCTCAGACCATGAAGAAAAGCGAAGTTGAAACGGTATTTGAACAAGGCGTTCCCAATCCTTACGGGGAATTTTTTACGGGTCAGACATATCTGAAACGATTAAGCGAGAACGACGGCGTTTGGAATTCGTCGATAGCGAACGTTACGTTTGAACCCGGAGCGCGCACGCATTGGCACAAGCACAGCGGCGGACAGATCTTGTTGGTTTTGGGTGGCGAAGGGCGGTATGTCGAACGCGGTTCGGAGGCTCGTATTTTAAAGAAAGGGGATGTCGTGCGCATTCCTCCAGCGGTTGAACACTGGCACGGAGCGGCGCCGAATTCGTGGTTTGTCCATATTTCGGTTGAAACGAATTTGCCCGATAACAAGACGGATTGGCTGGAACCCGTAACGGATGCGGAGTATAAATGATAAGAAAGATCTTGCTTGCAGGGGTTGTCCTGTGTATCGGCGTGATGTTTTTTTTAAACGATCGAAAGGAAGAAAAGTTGTCAGGGATTAGCGCGACGGATCCGGAATTTTCGGCATTATGGGAAAATTTCATAAAGAATGACGTTTTGCCGAAGAATACTTTTGACGAACAAATGCGTTACCGCCTTATTTTGGCGTCGAACATAGCGACGCAATCGTTCGGGCTTTACGAAAACACGGTTCAGGAAGCTTTGGACAAAGGGCTTCCCGCGACGGAAATCAAGGAAATATTATATCAGTCCGTGCCTTATGTCGGATACGGCAAAGCCTTTGATTTCATTTTGGTAACGAACGAAATTTTCAAAGAACGCGGAATAGATTTACCGTTAAAAGGACAATCGACGACGACGTCCGAACAACGTTTTTCAAAAGGCTTGGCGCTTCAGACGGGCATTTTCGGAAACGTGATTGCCGAAGGGTTCAAATCGGCGCCGAAAGACGAGCTTCATATTCGCGAATATCTGTCTTCGAACTGTTTCGGAGACTATTATACGCGCGGGGGCTTGGGGCTGAAAACCAGAGAGCTTTTGACGTTTGTGATGCTTGTATCGATGGGCGGCGCGGATTCTCAGGTAAAGTCGCACGTACAGGGCAACGTTAACATCGGCAACGGCCGAGACGTTTTAATCTCAGCGATTACGCAAATATTGCCTTACATCGGCTATCCCAGAAGCTTAAACGGACTGGCGGCGGTTGATGCGATTGTTCCGCCGCAGAATTCAGGAGAAAATAAATGAGCAAGAAAGTTTTAATCCTATCGTCCAGCCCTCGCAAAAACGGGAATTCGGATATTTTGTGCGACCGTTTTGCGGACGGGGCGCGAGATGCCGGCAACGACGTTGAAAAGCTTTTTATCAGCGCCATGAAAATCGGTTATTGCCGCGGGTGCGGCGCATGCGCGGAAACGAAGAAATGCGTTCTTCAAGACGATATGGCTTCCGTTTTGGACAAGATGGTGCACGCCGACGTTATAGTTTTCGGCACGCCTGTTTATTTTTATGCGATGAGCGGACAGCTTAAGACTTTGATAGACAGGACGGTTCCGCGCTATACGGAAATCAAAGGCAAGGATTTTTGGCTGATAATGACGGCGGCGGAAAACAATCGTGAAAATATGCGTCCCGTTGTCGAAGGTTTTCGGGGATTTTTGAATTGTCTGGACGATGCGCGCGAAAAAGGCATCATTTACGGATTAGGCGCTTGGAAGGCGGGAGAAATAACAACCATGCCCGCGATGCAGGAAGCCTATAACGCCGGAAAAAGCATTAAATAATCGGAGGAAAGCATGGATCGCAGAGATTTTTTAAAAACGACCGGAATGGCATTTGTTTTGGGGACGCTGGGAGCAATGACGGCAAAGTTTTCTTTTGCGGCGACGGACAATATTGATGCGGAAGGCAAAATCACGCGCAGACGCTATAAAGACACGGCGCTGACGATGCCGTTGCTGGGCTACGGGACAATGAGGCTTCCCGTTGTCAGCGGAGGTTCTGCGGGCGACGTGGATGCCGCGGCGGTTCAAAAGCTGGTTGATCGCGCGATGGCGGCAGGGCTGAACCACTTTGATACGGCGTATATGTACAACGGCGGTCAAAGCGAACGCTTTATCGGTAACGCTTTAAAGAAATATCCCCGCGAATCTTATACTCTGACGGACAAACTGCCCGTGATGCGCATGAATTCCGCCGAAGACGCCGAACGTATTTTTAACGAACAGCTGGAAAAAACGGGAGCGGGATATTTTGATTTTTATTTATTGCACGCTTTGAACGCCGATACGTTCCAAAAAGCCGAAGAATGGAAACTGTACGACTTTTTGAAACAAAAACAGGCGGAAGGTAAAATAAAGAAAATCGGTTTTTCGTTCCACGATACGCCCGAAGTTCTGGAACGCATTGCGGCATCGCACGAATGGGATGTCGCGCTGTTGCAAATCAACTATCTGGATTGGGAGCTTTACCGTTCTTCCGAACAATACGAAATCGTTACAAAGCACGGCATTCCCGTTATGGTTATGGAACCGTTGCGCGGCGGGGCTTTGGCAGAATTGAACGAAGGAGCGACGAAAGTTTTAAAAGAAGCGGCTCCCGATGCGTCGACGGCATCATGGGCGTTCAGGTATGTCGCGTCGTTGCCGAACGTTTTGACGATATTAAGCGGCATGACATATCCCGACGTGTTGGAAGACAACATCAAGACGTTTACGCCGGCAAAGCCTTTGAACGAAGACGAAAAAAGGACTTTGGCGCGGGCGTTGGCGGCATTTAAGGAATCTTCGGGCTTTATTCCGTGTACGGCGTGCCGTTATTGTTCGTGCCCCGTCTCGGTCGCCATTCCGGAGGTTTTTGCGGCTTATAACGCTTATGCTTTGTCGGACGGAAAGAATAAAGACAGATTCCTTAAAAAGTATAACGAAATCGTTCAAAATCATCGTGCGGACAAGTGCATTTCTTGCCGCACCTGTATTCCGAAATGCCCGCAACATATTGATATTCCTATGGAATTGAAAAAAGTTGCTCAAGCAGTGAAGGAGCTTTCGTAATATGTCGGTGCCCGTGTTTTATTTTGATTGTTTTTGCGGTATCAGCGGCGATATGACGGTGGCGGCTTTGTTGGATTTGGGCGCCAGCCGCGAAAAACTGGACGTCATGCTGAAAAGCCTGCATCTGCACGAATTGGATTATGCCGTCGGCCGTAAAAACAGCTACGGCTTTGATGCGTGCGATTTCGACGTGATCCTGCATCACCGCGAAGATGAACATCATCACGAACACGGGCACTGTCACGATCATCATCACGAACACCGCAATATCTTTGATGTTGAAAAAATCATTGATGCCGCCGATATGACGGACAGAGCCAGAGAACTGGCGAAAAAAACGTTCGGCATCGTTGCCCGCGCGGAATCCGAAGTGCACGGGCTTCCCGTTGAACAGGTTCATTTTCACGAAGTCGGTGCTCTTGATTCGATAGCGGATATTTTGTCTTTTGCGGTTTGCGCGGACGATTTGGGAATTGAACGGGCGGCTTTTTCCGAATTGACCGAAGGGAGCGGCACCGTAACGTGCCAGCACGGAGAAATGCCGGTTCCCGTTCCCGCCGTGGCAAAGATTGCGCAAAAATATGATATTCCGTTACGCTTGACGTCAGTGCGGGGCGAACGCGTCACGCCGACCGGAATAGCGTTTGTCGCGGCGCTGAAAAATGCCGAACGTCCGTCATCTGCGCGTATCGGACGCATCGGGACGGGCTGCGGAAAACGCGATTTCGGCGGACCGAACGTCTTGCGCGTCATGGAATTGTTCCCGAACGAAGAGGCTGACGGCGAAAAAATCTGGGTTTTGGAAACCAATATAGACGATTCGACGGGCGAACAGCTGGGGGCGGCGATGGAAGCCCTGTTCAAAAACGGAGCCAAAGACGTCCACTATATGCCGTGCTTTATGAAAAAGAACCGTCCCGCTTGGCTGTTAAGGGTCATCGCGGAAGAAAAAGACATCCCCGTCTTGGAAGAAACGGTATTCAGGACAACGACGACCATCGGAATCAGAAAGTTCCCCGTCGATCGGACGCGCATGGAACGCACGGCGGAAACGCTTTCCCTTCCTTTCGGCGACGTTAAAATCAAAAGGTGCCGTTTTAACGGGCTTGACCGTCGCTATCCCGAATACGAAAGCGTAAAAGCCCTCAGCGAAAAGACAGGCATTCCTTTTTCGGAAATATATAAACAGGCGTCAAAATGAAACGAAGGGAACTTGAAGAATATTTGGAAAAAATAGCTCCTGACGGCATTTGTCTGGCGTATTCGGGCGGAACGGACAGCAGCTTTTTGCTGGCGGTTTTGGCACGGCTTTATTCCCGCCGCCCGTTTTTGTTCAAAGCCTTGACATTTTCTTCGTGTTTTCAGACGCAAGAGGAAATAAAAAAAGCGCAGGATTTTGCAAAACAGCTGGGAATTTCCTGCGATGTCGTCGAATTTGACGCCTTAAACATCAAAGGAGTACGCTATAATCCGAAGAACCGTTGCTATTTGTGCAAACATTATTTGTTTTCAAAAGCCAGAAAAATAGCCGATCGGTTCGGTATAAAGCATCTGGCGGACGGTACGAACGCGGACGATATGGAAATGTGGCGGCCGGGACGTGCGGCGTTGGAAGAAAACGGAGTGATTTCTCCTTTGGCGGAATTAGGAATGACAAAGAAAATGATACGCGACTTTTCGTCAGAAATGGGATTGCCGACCGCGCACGAGCCGTCAAATTCATGCTTGGCGACGCGTTTTGAATACGGTCAGGAATTGACGGAAACGGGATTGGCGAATGTCGAAAAAGGGGAGGCTGTTTTAAAATCTTACGGATTTTCGACGGTTCGCATCCGCCGTCACGGAGAAATCGCCCGTATTGAAATTTTGCCCGAAGAAATGGGTAAGCTTATCGAACGGCGCCAAGAAATTACCGCCCGCCTGAAAGAAATCGGCTTTACATATCTGACGCTTGATTTGGAAGGGTTCAGATCGGGCAGTATGGACATTTGAAAAGGCATTAAAAAAGAGGGTATTAAAAAAGGCGGAATTTCCGCCTTTTTTTATCCGTTTGCCGTTTTTGTTCTGGCGGGGTTGCAGGTGTCTTCGATTTCCCCGTCCATCAGCTTTTTATATAGTCCCTGTTTGTATTTTAAGATATCCATTTGCTCGCGAAGCATTTTGATTTGGTTTTTAAGGTTTTTTTCCTGCTTTGCCAGCAATTCCGCCCGTTCCGGGATGGTCGAATCGCCTTTCAAACATAAATCGATGTAATGCTTGACGCCTTCGATCGATAATCCCGTCATTCTCAAACAATGCACGACGCGCAACCAAGACAGAGTATGTTCAGAAAATAAACGGATGTTTCCCCGACTTCTTTCAACGCCGGGGATCAGCCCTTCGTTTTCATAGTAACGGATGGTATATGAGGAAATATTCATCATTTCGGCGACGTCTTTGACGGTGTATTTCGGCGTTCTGTCGTCCGAAGGTTGAAACGGTTTTAAGGTTTTTATCATTGTTTTGCCTTTGTTAAAGTTACAGTTAACTTTAATGTCGGCTTTTTTTGATTTCAAGGGAAAAAAGATATTGACTTACAGTCGCTGTAATCCGTTAGGCTGATATGAATAATTGAAAATCGGTGGAGAAAATGAAAAAAGTAAAATGTTTAAAAATTTCAGAATAGCGGCGGCTGTTATTTTTGCCGCGATATATGCGGGGGCGTGGTTCGGGCTTTTGCCAAAGGCGGCAGAGCTGTTCCATGTTCAGTTCGGTCCTTCGGTCATGAACCTGTTTTGCGGATTTTCCGTCGGCGCGCTTTTGACGACGGCAGTGATTGCGTTGCTGACGTTCGTGTGCGGCAGGTTTTATTGCGCCTTTTTTTGCCCGATGGGGATATGGCAGGACTTTGTTTCCTTTGTCTTCAGGACGAAACGTAACGAAAGACGCAATTTTCAAAAAACGCGCTATGTCATTGCGGGGATTGCCTTCGGAGCGTTGGCGGCAGGCAGCGCGGCCGTTTTTATGTTGCTTGACCCGTATTCTTTGTTCGGGAGGTTCGCCGTTTCGTTTACGATTGGCGCTTCGGTGCCTGTGATCGTGATCGGTGTTTTGGCTGTTTGGAAAAAACGGATTTTTTGCACGTCGGTTTGTCCTGTCGGGACGCTTTTGGGGCTTTTTGCAAAGAAAGGCGTTTTTCGCCTTAATATTAAACAGGATTGCGTGAAATGCGGGGGGTGCGCCAAAGTATGCCCGTCGGGATGCATTGACAGCGCTTCGGGCACGATTGACAACGAACGGTGCGTGCGATGCATGGATTGTATGGCGGTTTGTCCGAAACAAGCGATTGTTTTTGCCGCAGGTTCAAAAAGTTCGGATAAAACGTCCTTTAACGCTTCAAAACGATTGTTTTTAAGCGCGGCGGTAGCTTTGGCAGGCGGGGCGGTTACGGGCATTGCCTTGGCAAAAAGCGGCGTGATGCGCTTTGCAAACGCCGTTAAGAATGCCGTTTTGCCGCCGGGGGCAGGGGATATCGACAGGTTTTCGCAAAAATGCACGGATTGCCGTCTGTGCGTCAAAGCCTGTCCCGAAAAAATTATCCGAGCGTCTTCGGTAACGGGGCACGTTACATTGGATTTAAGCAAGGCGGCATGCCGGTTTGATTGCCGCAGATGTACGGAAGTCTGCCCGACGGGCGCGTTAAAGGCTTTGAGTTTGGCGGAAAAACAATCTTGTAAAATTGCGCAGGCAAAGACGGATTTTCAAAAATGTATCAAGTGCGGCTTATGTTCGCATGTGTGTCCCGTTCGGGCGATTACTTTTGATATCAAATATGCGGGGGAACGCCCGCCTGTTTTTGACGGGGCGCGTTGTATCGGCTGCGGGGCATGCACGCATGCCTGTCCCGTTGACGCCATCAGCATTTTGCCGGTGGAAAAACAAACTTTTATAACGAAAAGGAGTTAAGAAAATGCATCTTCCTTCTGAAATGTTAAACGGGGCGGTTTGTCCCGTCAGTGCCGCGGTGGCTGCGGGCGGTGTTGCTTTGGCGGCTTATGCGTTGGTTCGCGGAAAATCAAAGGCGCCGTCGGCAAAAATGTTTGCGTTGGTTTCTGCGGCGGTTTTCGGGCTGCAAATGTTAAATTATCCCGTGACGGACGGGATTTCCGGACATCTGATCGGAGGGGCGTTCGCGGCGGTTTTGTTGGGCGTGCCTGCCGGAATATTAAGCCTTGCTTTGGTGTTGACGCTGCAAACGTTGCTGTTCGCGGACGGCGGGCTGTCCATGTTGGGGGCAAATACGGTAAATATGGCGCTGTTGGGGGCGGGAGCTTCGGGAGCTGTATTTTATGCTTTGAAAAAACGCGGCTGTTCTTTTCCGCTTTGCGTGTTTTTTGCGGGATTCCTGTCCGTTTTTGCCGCTGTCGGCGCTTTGTCGGTTGAATTGGCTGTGTCCGGCAAGGCAAGTGCCGATGTAATCGGGACGCTGTTAAAAACGCATCTGGCATTGGCTGTCGTTGAAGGGGCTTTCAGTGCGGCGTTTTTAACGTTTGTTTCAACGGCAGAGCGTGGTCGCGGGATTTCAAAAAAAGCCGTACTTTCGTTGTCGGCGATTATTTTGGTTTCTCTTCTGGCGGCGCCGTTTGCTTCGGCATTTCCCGATGCTTTTGAATGGACGATGGGGCAATTCTCGCTGTTGCCGGATGCGCCGAATTTTGCACGGGCACCGTTCCCCGAATATGAGGTTTCGGGAATCAGCTCGGGGATTGCTTCGTCAATGTTTGCGGGCTTTATCGGTATGTTTATGACGGCTCTTTTGGGATTTGCCGCGATGCATCCGTTGAACCGCGCGGCAAAGGTCAAGGAATAAAACATGGAAACGTACGACGAGCTGGGGTTTGCAAAGCTGGATTGTTCCCGTTCGGAACGCACGGGAACGTCCGAAGTCGTCTTTTGTCCCGGAAAGACGGCGGAACAGCTGAAAAAGATTTACGAATCTTTCGCCATAAAAGGAATTTCCGTATTGGGAACCCGTTGCACGCAGGCTCAGGCGTCTTTTGTTCGTGAGGCGGGGATTGACGTCCGTTATGATGAGACTTCGCGGACATTGACGATGCAGACGAAACCGCCCGCTTTGTTGGCGGGGAAAATTGCGGTTTGCACGGGCGGAACGGCGGATATTCCCGTTGCGGAAGAAGCCGCTCGAACGATAGAGTTTTTCGGAGGCAACGTTGATCGTTTTTATGATGTCGGCGTTGCGGGCTTGCATCGTTTGCTCTCCAAAATAGAAGAAATCCGCACGTCCGATGTTGTTATTGCGGTTGCGGGGATGGAAGGGGCTTTGGCAAGCGTTGTTGCGGGGCTGGTGCGTTCTCCCGTTATTGCGGTTCCGACGTCGGTCGGTTACGGTGCGTCGTTCGCGGGAGTGTCGGCATTGTTAAGCATGCTGAATTCGTGTGCGGAAGGCGTATGTACCGTCAACATTGACAACGGTTTCGGTGCGGGCGTCAGCGCTTTGCGAATGCTAAGGATCGGGAAATGATAAAAAAAGCGGTTCGAAAGAACCGCTTTTTTTTGAGGTACCGCCGTCGGCCTTCTTATACCAAGAGGCTCAATCTTGCACTTATGCAAAGCATAAGAAGGATAAAAGAAGACAAACGGCGGTATGGTATTAAAAAGCCGAATGATAAACCTAGGTTTATAATCCGTATCTTTTAACAACCGTAAGATTTATGTATTAAAGGCTGTTTGTCAAGAAAAAATAAGCAACTTAATCGTATTTTTTGGGCGTATAATTTTTTATCGGGAAATAAGGAAAAAGCTGTCCTTTTTCGAAAAAGAGCGTATGATGAAAAATATAAGGGAATAAAGGGGGCATAAAGCAATGTTTGAAAAAATGTTGGCGAAAAGGGCTCTGTACAAAGCCGGATATAATCCCGAACGCATAGAAGAAACCGTCGAGACGCTTCTTTCTCCGAAAGACGGCATATTGACGCTTGATAAAAGTTTTTTTAAGGATGCTCCCAAGGGAATCGGCAAGGCTTTGGCAAAAATCCTGCCTTCTTCCTCGGCAACGGAATTAAGAATATCAAAACGCGACTGGAATTATGAGCCGAAAACGTCCATGGGGACGTTGACGGCGGGAATAAATGCCCGTCTGAATTTTGATACGTTCGGCGCCAGATACGCTTTGGCTGACGTTATTGATGCGTTACCGAAAACGTCCGTTACATCCTTGTCAATCAAATCCTGCGAACCCGACAATGACACATATAAAGCGTTTGCACGTTCTTTGGAGAAATCAAAGCTGAAATCCCTTTATATGGAAGATACGGATATCGCAAATTATATGATTTTAGACGGAATGCTGAAGGGAATTTGTTCGTCTCCGATAGAAAAGCTGTCGTTGCCGAACAATAACTTGTCTTTTACGGCGCTGACCGGTTTTGCCGTTGCGTTTTCAAAAGGCGCCCGTATCAAAGAGCTGGATCTGTCTTTTAACAACATTGATCACATTGCGTTGGGGCAAATGGCGGAAAATTTACCGCCGTCCGTTGAAACGCTAAAGCTGAACGATGTGGCGCTGATTGATCCGCGCAATGTTAAGAATTTTGCCGAAGGGCTTGTAAAATCCGGACATGTAAAGCATTTGGAATTACGTTGCACGGGGCTTGACAACAGGACGTTGCCTTTGCTGTTTCCCGCGTTTCAAAACGGCGTGTTGCAAAGCGTCGATTTGTCGGGAAATTCCGTTGATGACAAGACGGCGTTGGCTTTGGCGGACGCTTTGTCGGATAAGAAATGCACGGTGTGCGAAACAAAACTGGGGAAGACGGTTGAAAACAGGCGCAACACCGTGGCGGGACGATTGCACAATCCCGTGTCGGAAAGCGTTCTTGAAAAAGTTTATGCCGCAGAACGGGCAAATGCCGACAAACAAAGGGCGGCAGTCGAACGCGAACAGGCTTTTGAAGCTGTCCGCAATGCGGGAGACAATGCGGAAACGTTGGATCCCTTTACGCTGGCAAAGGCAGGTCAGGTCGATGTGTTGATAAAACAGCCTGGTTTTTCGCCTTCTGATTTTAAGCGTTGCGACGAACAGGGCAAGGCATTGATCGTCCATGTTGCGGAATCGGGGGCTTTAGCGGCGGCATTTACGGCGCCGGTTTGGAAAAATCCCAAAGAAATGCAGGAAACGTGGGATTTGGTTCCCGCCGAACATAAACGGCAAATGGACGGACAGGACGGCAGACCTTTGTTCCAACATGTTAAAAACAAGGTTATGGCAGATTTCGTCCGAAATAATTTAAAAGGGCGTTCCGTTTCTGCAGGACGTTGAACGGTAACAGATTTCCTAAAATTCAAAGCCTTTAACCCCCGAAACAAAGCCGAGGGCGGTTAAAGGCTGTTTTAATATAACTTTGACGTGTCAAAGGCTGTTTTTTTAATCTTTCTTAATAAAGAACGGTTAAACTCTGTAAAGATTTTCCCCTCTTATTTTTTCACTACAGGAAGAATCCGATGAAAAAACAAAGCAGAATACTTTTTACGAGCGTTTCATATTCGGCACTGATGCTGACATTGTCTTTTTCTCCGTCCGTTGCCGATATCACAATTAACGCAGGCGGAACGTCGGGGACAAATCTTGAAATTAACAGCGTGACCGTTTCCGAAGCGTCAAGGGAACAGAAAGCTGTCGGGACGACTTGGGTAGATGAAGGGGACGGCAGCGGACTGACTCAGACGGATATAAAAGAATCGTTGGGAGCATATTACTTAAACGTAGAGGAAGATCAAAAAACATATACGGGAAATATTGTCGTTACGGACGGAGCGAATGTAACGATAGCGCCGTATGATATTAAAGTTCAGGGCGGCGCAGAAGACGAAGGTACACCCGGTAAGGAAGATGCGGTTCAGTATGATTTTTCCAAAAATGCGCTCTTTGTTTTGAACGGAACGTCGTCAATTTATTCACAGAACGGCGGCAGGATCACGATAGCGCCGATGCGCGCGGATGAAGATTCTCCCGAGCAGGGGGACGCCGACATAACATTGGAAGACAATGCGTCGCTATTGGCGCGCGGGGCGGAGGCCGGGTCAACGTCTTCATCTTCGACGGGACAACTGACCGTTACGGACGGAACGTTTACTCTGTCAGGAAATTCAAAATTAGGCGGTTCTTACGGTGTCGGAAGAAATTTCAAAGATACGGGCGGGACGGTTCAGATTAACGGCGGAACGTTTACTTTGCTTGATGCGGCTTCTTTGGTTCAGGAAGGTTCGGGGAATCTGATCTTTTCCGCCGAGGAAAACGGAACGGGGGCGACGGTTGCTTTGCAAGAGAAAGATACAAAAATCGTCCATTCCGGCGGAACGGGAAATCTTCAAATTCAGGCGGGGAATTTTGCTTTATTCGACGGAGCGCAGATTGTTCGAGGCGGTTCTCAGGCGGGAAATGCAACGGAAGGCGATATTGTTATCAGCGGCGGACAAATAAAATTGAGCGGATCTTCCTCAATCGTGATGGGCAGCCAGAATACCGGCAATATCACCTTTGCATCAAATTCAAGTTTGACGGCGATATCGTACGATAACCGTACAACGGCGGTGTCTCATCAAGGTTCGGGAAGCATATCGTTTTCGTCGGGAGCTACCGTTAATCTGACCAGCGCGGATATTAATTCGGGAAGTAATGCAACAATAGCGATTTCCGGAGGTACGTTTAATTTAAACAATTCTTCTTTGATCTCCGGGAAACAGACGATTACCGTTTCGGACGGGGAATTCGAAATGCAAGACGGATCTTTTGTCCGTCAGACAGGCGAAGGCAGTATAATTTTTTCAATGCCCGGGGAATCGGCTTCAACTTCGGGGATTATATTCAAAGCAGCAAACGGCGGAATTGAACACACGGGGGCGACGGGCTCGATTACGATTCAGTCGGGTACATATACGTTTACGTCGGCTGACAGCGGAATTTTTAAAGGCGCGGACGGAACACAAACGACCGGCGGCGTTACCGTTTCCGGTCAGGATACCTCTTTGACGTTTGCGTCCGGAGCAAAAATACAGTTTTCCGACAGTAACAGCGGAACATTTTCCGTTACGGGAGCAACATTGTCTTTGGACGGTTCGTTGCTGAACAATGCAAACGGTTCTGTTTCTTTTGCCGACGATGCGACGGTAACGGTAAGCAATAATTCTTCCGTAACGTTTAAGGACTTAAGCATAAACAACGCCGCATTAACGGCAAGCGATTCTTCTTTGTCTGGAAGCGGAGCGATTTCTTTTACGTCAGGGACGGTGTCGTTGACGGATTCCTTGGTTACGTCGCAAACTTCTGGAAATAATATTACAATAGGCGGTGATACCGGCGGACCTGATTTGACGGTTACGGCGTCTTCCGGCGGAGTGGAAGCTCGAAGCGTTACTCAGGCGGGACTTGTCCATTCCGGGACGGGCAGCATTTCAATTATTAACGGAACGATTGCTTTGAACGGTGCAGGAGCCTCTGTTTTCAAAGGTGGAACAGGAGAAACCGTCGGCGACTTTAATATTTCCGGCGGTACGATCAACGTAAATTCCGGTATGTTGGGAATGTCGGCGGCGAACGTCGGTTCAATCAATATTTCCGGAGGCGATATTACTTTTTCGGGAACGGAGTCTTCTTTGGCAGCGCAAGGGGGGCAAAACATCAACTTCTCGGGCGGCTCGATGACGACTGACCAGCAATTGAACATTCAAGGCAACCTTGTGCTGACCGGTAATGCCGCGTTAAACGGAACGGGAACGCTTAATTTCCAAAACGGCGGCGGCATTACTTTCGGCGAAAGCTGGGCTCAGGGCACTTGGGGCGGCAATATTACCTTGGATACGGGATCGGCATCTTTGGGGCGCGATACTCAGATCGCCGGTAATTTTACGGCAGGCAACGCATTGTCACTGAACAACAATGTGCTGACGGTCGGAGGCACGTCGACATTTAAAGGCGGATCGTCAATGTCATTAATGATGAACGATACGACCGATTTCGGAAAGATTATTACACAGTCGGCGGCATTTTCGGGGACGGGAAACATTACGATCAACGCAACGTTGGCACGCGGCGTCGCCGTTAAGCAGGAAGCAAGACGCTATGCTTTGATAGAAACGCAAAGCGGCATTGACTCTTCCCGTTTTGTCGTTTCCAACAACCGTTATCGTTTCACGCCGGTTTCAGGGTGCGAGAACGGCAATTCTTTGTGCTATGACGTTCAGATGGTTGCCGGAGCTTCGGATGTTGCGTTATCTTCGGGCGCGGCAATGAACGAAGTTATGGCGGCTCAGGCGTTTTTGGACGGTCCCTTGTTTGAAAAAAATACGTCTTTGGAACGTGTGACCAATATGATGGATGTTCTTTCTCAAACGGACTTGCCTTCGTATAAAAGAGCATTGTCGACCCTGATACCCGATCCCGAAGCGGCGGGATCAAAGACGGTCGTTACCGTTCAAAGCAAAGTATTGAATACGATAACGAACCGTATGAGCGAGGTTGTTTCACAGTTGAACACGGGGTTGTACGGACGTTCGGGATTGTACGGACGTTCGGGCGGTAACGACTTTATCTATCCTGCGGCTTCATATTACAGCCGTCCGAAACCGAGTTCGTATCGATCCAGCCGTCCTTGGGAAAATTCTATGAAGCGCTACAGCGTTTGGGCACAAGGGCTGTATAACAAAACCGAGCTGAAATCAGGTGACAACGGTTACGGCGGTTTTGATGGAGATTCTTCGGGGTTTGCGGCGGGTGTCGATGTTGAAATCCGCGAAGGTTTGGTTGTCGGTGCCGGTTGGGCTTATACTCAGTCTGATATTGACGGAGAAAACCGTACGACGAAAATTGACGGAAATGCAGGAATGCTCTACGGTTTCTACAAGCCGGCGGACGTTTATTTCAGCGGTATTTTAAGCTACGGGCAATCAACGGTGCGCGACGAAAAAGTCTTGGTACCCATTGATTTGTATTCAATTCGCGATTCAATGGTTTTTGATGAGTACGATTCGGACGTTATTTCTGCTCAGTTCATGATGGGAAAAACGATGAATTACGGTTTTACGCCGTCGGCAGGTTTAAGATACACGATGGTTAAAAACGATTCGCATACGGATACGCTGGGGCAGACCATTAAAAATGAAGACAGCAAAGTTATGACATTGCTGGCGGAAGGCAAATGGACCAGAAACTATGCCATGTTTGATTCCGTTCGCCTGCGTCCTGAAGGCACGTTAGGATTTACCTATGACATTCAGCAGGACGGGCACGGTGCCGTTGTGACTTTGCCGAACGCGACGACGTACAGCGTTGAAGGGCGCGAACTTGAAAAATTCGCGTTTACGGCAGGCGCCGTCCTGACGGCAACGGTTGATAATAATATTGAAATATCTCTGGGCTATTCCGGAGAATTCAGAAAAGACTACACCAACCATTCCGGCATGATAAAATTCAGATATAATTTCTAAGGAAAAACAAGCGTCCGGATACGGGCGCTTGTTTTTTTCACCCTTGAGAAACGGAACGTACGCTCCTAAAATACTTTCAGACAAATAATGATGAAAGGATAAGAATATGGCACAACGTTTTATTCTTAACGAAACAAGCTATCACGGGCACGGTGCCGTGAAAGAAATTGTTACGGAAATTAAATCGCGCGGTTTTAAAAAGGCTTTGATCGTGACCGATGCTGACCTGGTTAAGTTCAACGTGGTCAAGAAGGTTACGGATATTTTGGACGAACAGGGCTATGCTTATGAAATTTTTGACAAAGTCAAAGCAAATCCTGCCGTAACGACGGTAAAAGCCGGCGTAGAAGCTTTTAAGAAAGCGGGCGCCGATTATATGATTGCCGTCGGCGGCGGTTCTCCGCAAGATACGGCAAAGGGAATCGGAATTATCATCAATAACCCCGAATTTTCGGACGTTGTGTCTTTGGAAGGCGTGGCACCGACCAAAAATAAAAGCGTTCCCGTCATCGCTGTGTCGACAACGGCAGGTACGGCAGCCGAAACGACGATAAACTATGTGATTACGGACGAAGAAAAACGCCGTAAGTTTGTTTGCGTTGATCCGCATGACATTCCCGTTGTGGCGATCGTTGACCCCGATATGATGTCTTCCATGCCCAAAGGGCTGACGGCAGCGACGGGGATGGATGCTCTGACGCATGCGATTGAAGGCTATACGACGCTTGCGGCTTGGGAACTGGCGAATACGTTGAATTTGAAGGCGATTGAACTGATTTCGCGTTCTTTGCGCAAAGCTGTTGTTAACGATCCCGACGGACGCGAAGGCATGGCTTTGGGACAATACATGACGGGTATGGCTTTTTCCAACGTCGGCTTGGGCGTCGTTCACGGGATGGCGCATCCTCTGAGCGCGTTTTACGATACACCGCACGGTGTTGCGAATGCGGTTTTGTTGCCGTACGTTATGGAATTCAATGCAGGCTACACGGGCGAAAAATTCCGTGAGATTGCGCGGATGATGGGCGTTGCCGATGTCGATAAAATGACTCAGGCCGAATATCGCAAAGCCGCCGTGGATGCCGTTCGTCAATTGTCGATCGACGTCGGCATACCTCAGACGTTAAAAGAAATCGGCGTCAAGAAAGAAGACTTGGACGCTTTGGCGGATGCGGCAATGGCGGACGTTTGCACGGGAGGCAACCCGCGCCCCTGCACCAAAGAGCTTGTTTTGGGCGTTTATCAAAAAGCGTTCGGCGAATAAGCCGGGTTTAAAGAACACAACAGCAAAAAGCCCCGATTGTTTTCGGGGCTTTTCGTTTGTTTTTTTTATCGCGTTTATACAAAAGCGGTCCCCGTAAAAGCGCAATGCGTGTCGCCTGTCATCAGGACGTTGATTTTTTGAGCCCATTCAATGAACAGGCTGCCGCCGTCCATTTTGATTTCGGCTTTTTCTGCGCACAGTCCGCGGCGTACGGCGGCGACCAACGAGGCGCACGCTCCCGTGCCGCAAGCCATCGTAACGCCCGCACCGCGTTCCCAAACGCGCATTCTTAACAAATCGGGACGAATGATTTGTACGAACTCAACATTGGTGCGTTCCGGAAAGAACGGATGGTTTTCGATTTTAGGTCCGAAAGCTTCGATATCAAAGTTTTCGACGTCGTCAATGAAAAACACGGCATGGGGATTTCCCATGGAAACGCCGACAGGCTGCGGCAAACCGTCGCAAAGGTTCGGCAAATAAAGCGTGTCGCATTCTTCGGCGACGGGGATTTCGTTCCATTTCAGAGCAGGTTTCCCCATATCGACCGTGACCAGCGCGTCAGGGGATTCCCGAAACGTTTTTAAGATTTTTCCGTCAGGCGCTTCCAATGCCAAAGACGTTTTAAGCGTTTCGTCCATCAACATCTTTCCGACGCATCTGGTTCCGTTTCCGCAAGCTCCTGCGGCAGATCCGTCCGCATTGAAAATTTTCATACGGGCGAACGCTTTGTCCGAAGGTTCGATAATAATCATCTGGTCGAAACCGACGCCTGTTTTGCGGTTTCCGATTTGTACGATGTCCGCCGTGCTTAAGCTGACGGGGTCGTTTCGATTGTCAATAATGACGAAATCGTTTCCCAGACCGTCCATTTTTACAAAGGGGATGTTTTTCATAAGGTAATGTCTCCGATTCTTTGAATGGCTTTTTCAGTATTCTCGCGGGTTCCGAACGATGTCAGGCGGACAAAGCCTTCGCCGCATTTTCCGAAACCGCTTCCGGGCGTGCAGACGATTTGGGCTTTGTTCAACAGGATGTCGAAAAATTGTTCCGACGTGACGCCTTCGGGCGTTTTCAGCCAAATATAAGGAGCGTCTTCTCCGCCGAAAGTTTTAAAGCCTTTTGCGGACAGCCCTTCGCGGATCAGGCGGGCGTTTTCCATATAGTAATTTATGGTTTTGCGAACCTGTTTTTTGCCTTCTTGCGAAAAGACGGCTTCTGCCGCGCGTTGGACGATATAGGGGGCTCCGTTATATTTCGTGGTGTGACGGCGGCGCCAAAAAGCATTCAAGTCGGCGTTTCTGCCGTCGGCAGTCGTTGCTTTAAGCGCTTTGGGCACGACCATGTAAGCGCAACGCAATCCCGTAAATCCTGCCGTTTTGGAAAAAGAACGCAATTCGATGGCGACTTCTTTTGCGCCGTCGATTTCATAGATGCTTTGCGGCAAATCGGGATGACGGATAAATTCTTTGTAAGCGGAATCAAAGATAATCACGGCGTCGTTTTGTTTGGCATAATCGACCCAGCGTTTTAATTGGGCTTTATCCATAACGGTTCCCGTCGGATTGTTCGGAGAGCACAGGTAAATCAAGCCTGCGGGTTTTTCGGGCAGAGCGGGGGAAAATCCGTTTTCTTCAAGGCAGGGCAGGAATTCTATGGATCGCCCGGCCATGATATTGGTATCGCGATAAACGGGGTATACGGGGTCGGGGACGGCGACGGTGTTGTCTTGGGAAAAGATTTCCTGAATATTGCCGACATCGCATTTTGAACCGTCGCTGACGAACACTTCGTCGGAATCCAAAGAAATGCCGCGGGCTTTATAATCGTTTTCAATGATGGCTGAAATCAGGAAATCGTATCCTTGTTCGGGGCCGTATCCCCGCATGGTTTCGGCTTTTCCCATTTCGTCAACGGCTTTGTGCAAAGCTTCGATGCAGGCTTCGGGAATGGGTTGGGTAACGTCGCCTATGCCCAGACTGATGACTTCGGCAGAGGGGTGTTCCGCTTTATAAGCTTTGATTTTTCTGGCAATTTCCTGAAACAGGTAGTTGGATGCAAGATTGAGATAATGTTCGTTCGCCTTAACCATTTTTTTCTTTCCTGAAAGGGTAAAAAAGACAAAAAAAGACAGGGGTCATCATAAACTTTTTTAAGATGAAGCCAAAGAAAAAATAAAACGGAAAAGCGCAAGAATCACGCGATAACGACGGGAATATCGTAGACGTGCTTAAATTCGCCGTCTTCGTCGATTTCGCAGACGAGGACTTTTTTAACCTTGTACAAATGATCCCAAATTTCGTCGGGAACGTCGTCCATGCGGATTTGCGGTTCGTCCGCCGCCCGCGTCAAAAGGACGTATTCGCGTTGATGCAATGCCAGTGAAGGATTTTTCGGCTCACTGTCCAGTCCGTAAAAGACCAGCATCAGCTCATCATCCGTGTTTAATAAGAAATCGTATTCTTCTTCGTGTATGACAGCCATAGGAAAACAAATCTCCGAAATTTTGTTCAAGTGTAGCCGAAGAAAGTATTTTTTTAAAGCTTTCTTTGAGAATTTTAATATGTGTTTATAAAAATTCTTTGATTTTCCGAACGGCTTCTTTTAACGGCACTTTTTCAACGGGGCATCCTTCGGGAAACGCGGAAAGCGTCTCTGACGGGACGGCTCTGTCAAGCATGACGAAAACGCCGCGATCGTCTTTTTTGCGGATCAGCCGCCCGAAAGCCTGAGCCGTTTTCATTCGAACCGTCATCAGGTTATAAGCTTCGCCGTTTTCGCCGAACGCGGCTTTTCTGGCTTTGTGAGCGGTGTTCGGTCTGTGCCACGGCACGCGGTCGAAAACCAGCAATCTTAAAGACCTGCCCGGAACGTCAATGCCGTCGCGCACGGCGTCCGTTCCCAACAGACACGCATCTTCTTCGGCTTTGAAAATATCCAGAAGGGTCGTCATGTTTACGGGATCGACGTGTTGCGCCAACAAAGGCAAGCCGGCTTCTGCCAAAGGTTGCTTAATGCGCTTATAGACGGCTTTTAATCTGGCAATGGCGGTAAATATGCCCAAAGCGCCGCCGTTTGACGCGATAAACAGCTCCCGACATGCCTCCGCCACCTGTTCGGCATCGTTTTTATCGACGTCCGTAATAATCAGAACACGGGCATTTGTTGCATAATCAAACGGGGATAAAAAGCTTTTTTCCGTCAGTTCAAGAGGGACTTCCCGCGTTTTAAAATGGAATACGCCCGTTCTTTTTTCCGCATTTTTCCAATCGGCTTCATCATTGCCGCTTTTATCCTTTAAAGTGGCGGAAGTTATCAAAACGCCGTGCGCCGCATTTCTGAGCACATGAGCAAACGGAAACGTCGGGTCAATCCAATGCCTGTGGTATCCGACATCCGTGTCGATGCCGTCCGTTCTGGTGATTTCCAGCCAATCGGTAAAATCTTTGGGCGTTTTATCGCCGATTTGTTCCAACATGACGCGCCAGACGCTTAAAGGTTCGATAATGACTTTTTTCAAAGACCGCAAAACGGACAGATAGCGCTGTTTGTCATAAGGTTCGATATTTGCGGCTTCTTTGTCGATATGGTTTTCGATCAAAGCGGCGAGGGCGGAACACTTTGTTTCCAGCAAACGTACGTCGTCGCATAATTTAAACGCGGCAGATTTTAATTCTTCGGAAACGGGGGAAGGCTCGCATTCCAACGAATGGGCAGATCGCGGATTGGAGGTTCTGGCACAGACCTGCCGATATGTCTGAGCCAAAAAGAGCTCGAAAACTCCTTGCGGCGTATGGTTTTTTATGCGGGACAAAGCCCCCGAACGCGGTAAAAATCGAGCCGTTTCGCAAACTTCGTCCATCAAAGCGCCGATATCCGGTTCAATCAAAGCCAAGTCTTCAATGCGCCGTTTTAAACCTCTTGCCCGTCCGTTGGCACGCGTTTCGTCGGCACCCAAAAGCCAACGTCTCATTTCCGCCCCTTCCGTTCCGCTGATTTGCGCCGAAAAAACGGAATCCGCGGCATCAAAAATCTGATGTCCTTCGTCAAAAACGAAACGGACGGGCAATCGCGCATCTTCGGTGTATCCTGCCAATTGCGTCATGACCAAAGCATGGTTTGCGACGATGATTTTCGCCCGTTTTGAACGGCGGGCAATTTTTTCAACAAAGCACTTTTTAAAATGCGGACATTGCCCGTAAATGCATTCGCCCCGCCTGTCAGCCAAAGAATCAATGCCGCGCTGACCCAGCAGATCTGCCAGCCATCCGGGAAAATCTCCGGCGGTCAGGTCTCCGTTTTCCGTATGGGCGACCCATCTTGCGATTAAGCCCAAAGGAACCGCCGCGGCAGGGTTTAAAGGTATTTTTCCGACGGCTTCCGCAAAATTCAACAGGCATAAATAATTTTCGCGCCCTTTTCTGATCACGACGTTTCTTCGTTTAACGATCGGGTCGGGATACAAACGGGACAATTCGTTGTCCAGCTGTTTTTGCAGGTTTCTGGTATAAGTGCTGATCCAAACGGCGCCTGCGTTTTTTTCACACCAAACGGCGGCGGGAGCGATGTATCCCAATGTTTTACCGATGCCGGTTCCCGCTTCCGCCAACACGCAAACGGGAAAGCCTTCGTCTTTTCTGGGATCGAAAGCTTTTGCGGCGGTTTTGGCATATTCAAACTGATCCGGTCTGTCTTCGGCACAAAAATTGCGGTTTTGTCCGACGGAAGTTTTTAACAGGGCGGAAAGCTTGTCTGCGGCTTCTTCGGGCAGGACGGGCAGCGACCCCGGTTGTTCGTCGGGGGCGGCATCGACCCATTCGGGCAATTTGTCCCAAACGGCGAGACCTGATAATCCGACGCTTCCCGTTTTTGAAGGATCGACTCCCAACGCCGCCAACACGTCGGCGCCCCAAGCCCAGTTTCCCGATCGTTCCATCAGCAAAGCGGTTTTAAGGGCGTTTTGACGTTCGTCGCCCGTTATGCGGGACAGGCGTGCCAAAAGAGTTTGCGTTATTTTAAATAGGGTGTCGGCTTCTTCAAAGGCATTGACGGGGCGTGGCAAGCCTAAAAACGCGGCAATTTCTTTTGCCGTCGGCACGCAGGGGACGGCAGGGCAAACAAAAGCGAACAATTCCAATACATCCAAAGCGAACCTTGGCATTTGAGAACCCATTCGCCCTTTTAAAAGGGTTTTGTTGCAAATCAAAGTCGGAGAGTTAAGCGTTTTGGAAAACACGTCTCTTGCGGAAGAAAGCTCGATACTTTTTCCGTTTTGATCGCGCAGGACAAAGTTTTTTAATCCGGGCGCCAAAGAAAGAACAGGATTGTCTTTGGTCATATCCGATTCCGTATTTAACTCTTGTGAGGGTATTAGACCGCAAAAGGCTTTTTAAGGGAAGATTTTTTAGGAAAGATATTTTAATTTATCAAAAAAGGCGTATATTCCCCCGCGGGAGGCAAAAGAGATGGCATCGAAATCCGGAATAGACATGACGAACGGGGCGTTATTGCCCAAGATGCTCGTGTTTGCCCTGCCGTTGATGGCGTCAAGCATAATGCAGCTGTTGTTCAACGCTTCTGACATAGCGGTTGTCGGGCATTTCGGATCGGAACATTCTTTGGCGGCGGTCGGTTCGACGACGACATTGATTAACCTTCTGACGAATTTTTTTATCGGCTTGACGATCGGCACGAACGTATGTGCTTCTCTTTGTTTGGGGGCGAACGATTATAAAAGGCTTGCCCGCGTTGTTCATACGTCTGTTGCATTGGGCGTTTGTTCCGGGTTGTTTTCAGCGACGTTCGGTTTTATTTTTGCAGAACGCATTTTGGTTTTGATGCAAACGCCCGAAGCCGTATTGCCGTTGTCTTTGCAATACACTCGGATTTACTTTTTCGGAATGATACCGACGGCGGTTTATAATTTTGGTGCGGCGTTGCTTTATGCCAAGGGAGATACGCGGCGTCCGTTGCTTTTTTTGATCATTTCGGGCGTTATCAACGTCGTTTTGAATTTAGTATTTGTGATCGTTTTTCATATGGACGTTGCCGGCGTGGCATTGGCGACCGTGATTGCGCAATCTGTTGCCGCGACGTTGGTTTTGCTGTGCCTGATACGGCAAAGAAGCCCGATACGCTTATATTTGGGGGCAGTTCGTTTAAATTCGGAAATTGCGTTAAAGATATTGAAATTAGGCATTCCTGCGGGGTTCCAAGGAATTGTTTTCAGCCTGTCGAATTTGGTTATACAGGCATCGGTCAACGGGTTCGGTCCTGTTTATATGGCAGGTTCCGCGGCGTCGCAGAATATTGAACAATTTGTATGGGTGAGCATGAATTCGTTTCAGCCGACGGCGACGACGTTTATCAGCCGCAATATCGGAGCCGGGAAATACGAACGCATAAACAAGATAAAGAACCGAGCGTTGGGCTGTGCGTTTACGATGGGGATTATTCTGGGATTTTTGGCGGTATCGTTCGGTACGGCATTGTTATCGGTGTACACGGACAATCCCGAAACGATAGCAGCGGGAATGTTGCGTTTGCATATTGTATGCGGGACGTATGCGATTTGCGGGATGATGGATACGATGACGGGCGTTTTAAGAGGCTTGGGGGCGTCTTTGGGGCCTGCGTTGATTTCGTTGGCGGGGGCGTGCGGTCTAAGGCTTTTATTTATTGCGACGGTGTTTCAGATTTCGGAATTTCATACGTTTCAATGGCTTTTTGCGTCTTATCCGCTGTCATGGATAGTTACGCTTGCGGCGCTTTTTACATACTTTATTTTTGTGCGCCGCCGCTATCCTCTGCAGAGCGCAACGGCGACGGTCGCGGCATAAAAATATGCGCAATTCAGTGCTGAGGATGGTGATGCGCCGTATGGTCGTGTTCCGAAACGGACGGCTTTTCCGTCGTTAATGCGTTCATGTTCGCACTTTTCGTCCACGCGTAAAAGACGCTTAAAACCGAACATATCGTATAGGCATACCAGGAAAATGTCATTTCCGTGTCAAATGCCGTTCCCAAAAATACAATAATCATCAGCCCGATAAAGCAGGCAATGAAATTCATAATGAATTTAGACCATATCATCGCTTTTCTCCTTATGCTTAAAAGTATAATCCCTTTACATAAAAAAGGCGGAGATTTTTTTCTCCGCCTTTTCCTTTTTACCAAAACGCTCAGATCTTGTGATCCAATTCGCCGGAAGCATAACGCTTTGCCATTTCAGGCAGGCGAATGGCTTTGATCTTGTCGGCATGACCGGCCGCTCCGAATTGTTCGTAACGCGCAATGCAGACCTTTTCCATTTCTTCCATCGCGGGTCCCATGTATTTACGAACGTCGAATTCGCCCGGCTTCGTCGCAAAAATTTTGCGAATGGCGCCCGTCATTGCCATACGGCAATCGGTGTCAACGTTGACTTTGCGAACACCGTATTTGATGCCTTCCTGAATTTCTTCTATGGGCACACCGTAGGTCTGAGGAATCTGTCCGCCGAATTCGTTGATCATGTCCTGCAATTCCTGCGGAACGGAAGACGAACCGTGCATAACCAGATGAACCGTCGGGATTTTTGCATGAATTTTTTTGATGGTGTCAATCGACAAAATCGCGCCGTCGGGCTTGCGAGTGAACTTGTAAGCGCCGTGCGAAGTGCCGATGGCAACCGCCAAAGCATCAACATTCGTTTGTTTGACGAAATCAAAAGCTTCGTCGGGATCGGTCAACAGCTGCTTCTTGTCCAAAGCGCCCTCAAAGCCGTGTCCGTCTTCTTTTTCGCCTTTCCCCGTTTCCAAAGAACCGATGCAGCCCAATTCCGCTTCGACCGAAGCGCCGATCATATGAGCCGTTTCAACGACTTTTGCGGATACTTCGGCATTGTATTCATGAGAAGCGGGCTTGCCGTCTTTCAGCGAACCGTCCATCATGACCGACGTCCAGCCGTTTGCCAAAGCCGTTACGCAGGTTTTATAAGAATCGCCGTGATCCTGATGCAGGCAAATCGGCAATTCGGGATACATTTCGGCAGCGGCTTGAACCATATTGTGAATCATGACGTCGCCGGCATAGGAACGGGCGCCTTTGGACGTTTGAACGATGACGGGCGAATTTGTTTTGCGCGCGGCGTTCATCACGGCCAGGATTTGTTCCATATTGTTGACGTTGAAAGCCGGCATGCCGTAGCCGTATTCGGCGGCGTGGTCCAGCAGCTGGCGTAAGCTGATCATAGGCATTTTAAACAGTTCTCCTTGTTAAGTTACTTTTTTCCGGCCACGCAGTTCGCCGCAGCGGAAGCAACGGCGGTCGGCGTAATGCCGAAATGTTCGTACAGCTGTTCGGCGGGCGCCGATGCACCGAAAGAACGCATGGCAATGACAGCCCCGTCCAAACCGGTGTATTTTTCCCAACCGAACGCGCCCTGAGCTTCTACCGCGACGCGCGGGCAGTCACCCAAAACGGATTTTTTATACTCTGCGGATTGTTTGTCAAACAATTCCCAAGACGGCATGGAAACGACGGCGGCTTCGATGCCTTTTTCTTTCAGCAAATCCTGCGCTTTGACGGCGATTTCGACTTCCGATCCCGTTGCCAGTAACGTCACCTGACGTGTGCCCGAGCAATCGGAAATAACATAAGCGCCTTTTGCGGACAGGTTTTCTTTAACGCTTGTACGCAACGTGGGCAAGTTCTGGCGCGACAAAGCCAATACGCTGGGCGTATGAGCGGATTCAATCGCCAATTCCCAACATTCTGCCGTTTCGATGGCGTCACAGGGGCGGAACACGTTGACATTCGGAATGGCACGCATGGACGCCAGGTGTTCAATCGGCTGATGTGTCGGACCGTCTTCGCCCAAACCGATGGAATCGTGGGTTAAAACGTAAATGGTTCTCAATCCCATCAAAGCGGCCAGTCGCAGGCTGGGCTTCAGGTAGTCCATAAAGACCAAAAATGCACCGCCGTAAGGAATGAATCCGCCGTGTAAAGCGATACCGTTCATGGCGGCGGCCATGCCGTGTTCGCGAATGCCGCAGTGCATGTAATTTCCCGTAAAGTCCGTATTCGTAATGGATTTAGAGGCTTTGGCATCCGTCAAATTTGAATGGGTCAAGTCGGCGGAGCCGCCCAACAATTCGGGAATGGCGGGAACCAAGACGTCCAACGCCATCTGAGACGCTTTGCGGGTTGCGACTTTGGGCTTTTCTGCCAGCAATTTTTCTTTATAAGCAGCCATTGCTTCTTTCCAGCCGGCGGGCAGGACGGCTTTCAGAACGGTACGTTCGAATTCGGCTTTTTTGTTTGCTTCCATGCCGGCAAAGCGTTTTTCCCACGCCAGGCGATCCGCTTCACCGCGAGCGCCTGCCGCGCGCCATTCTTTCAGGATGTCCTCGGGAACTTCGAACGGAGCGTATTCAAAACCCAGCTTTTTGCGGGCAGCCAGCAAATCTTCGGCACCCAGAGGCGAACCATGCGTTTTTTCCGTTCCTTCTTTGGAAGAACCGTAACCGATGATCGTACGGCAAGCAATCATGGTCGGCTTGTCGGATTTTTTTGCTTTTTCAAGAGCGGCGGCGATTTCGTCGGGATTATGTCCGTCAACGGCATCGGTGTTCCATCCGTTGGCTTCAAATCGTTTGCGCTGATCCGTCGAAGTGGCGACCGACGTTGCACCGTCAATGGTGATGCGGTTGTCGTCCCACAGGACAATCATTTTGTTAAGTCTCAGGTGACCTGCCAAAGAAATGGCTTCTTCGCTGATTCCTTCCATCAGACATCCGTCGCCGCAAATAACGTAAGTATAGTGGTCGACGATATCTTTGCCGTAGCGCGCAGCCAACAGCTTTTCAGCCAAAGCCATGCCGACGGCTGTGGCAATGCCCTGACCCAAGGGGCCCGTCGTGGTTTCGATGCCTTCCAGATGTCCGTATTCGGGGTGTCCCGCCATGCGGGATCCCATCTGGCGAAAGCTTTTCAACTGATCCATCGTGGCTTGTTTATAGCCGGTCAGGTACAACAGGCTGTACAGCAGCATGGAACCGTGTCCTGCCGACAAAACGAAGCGGTCGCGATCGGCCCAGTGCGGAGCGGAAGCGTCGAATTTTAAAAATTTCGTGAATAAAACGGTTGCGACGTCCGCCATTCCCATCGGCATTCCGGGGTGTCCGGAGTTAGCTTTCTGAACGCCTTCGGCAGCCAGGAAACGCAGCGCATTCGCCATATCTTTGTGTAAAACCATAAATCCTCCTTTAAGGAACGGAAATTGAACAAAAAAACGAAAAATTTTATTTTATATACCATACTTGGACGCAATAAAAAACACTTTCGGGGCAGTTTTTAAAAATTTAAGCCCTTTACGCGTTTTTAAAAGTGTGCAACAGTCAGCAAACACCAATAAGAAAGCATCAGGAAGAAAATGGCAAACTTGCCCGAATTGACAGTTATCCTAGCATCTCCGCGCGGTTTTTGCGCCGGTGTTACCCGCGCCGTTCAAATCGTTTCAAAGGCTTTGAAAAAATTCGGAACGCCCGTTTATGTGCGCCACGAAATCGTTCACAATAAATTCGTCGTTCAAAATCTGGCTAATAAAGGAGCGATCTTTGTCAACGAGCTTGACGAAGTCCCCGACGGAGCTGTCGTTGTTTTTTCGGCGCACGGAGTTCCCGTTTCCGTTATCAAAGAAGCCGAACGGCGCAATCTGACGACGTTGGATGCGACGTGCCCCTTGGTGGAAAAAGTTCATAAGGAAGCCAAAAAGAATTATGCCGAAGGGCGAAAAACGCTTTTGATCGGCCATCCCGGGCATCCCGAAGTCATCGGAACGATGGGACAGGTTCCCGACGGCGAAATGTTGCTGATTTCAACGGTAGAGCAGGTGAACGAAATTCCGGACGACTGGGGTGAAAATTTGGGATACGTTACGCAAACGACGCTGTCTTTGGATGAAACGGAAGGGCTGTTGAATGCGTTGAGAAGACGGTTTCCCCATATTGTCAAGCCTCATCAAAACGACATTTGCTATGCGACGACGAATCGCCAGCGTGCCGTCAAAGCCATTGCCCGACGTTGTGATTTGCTGATGGTGATCGGCGCGCCGAATTCTTCTAACTCCAAACGTCTGGTCGAAGTCGCCAAAGAAGCGGGATGCGCCCGTTCCGTTTTGGTTCAAAGAGCCGCCGAAATACAGTGGGACAGGCTTGAAGGCGTTAAAACGCTGGGCATTACTGCAGGGGCTTCGGCGCCTGCGATTTTGGTCGAAGAAGTCATTTCCGAATTGCAAAAGCATTTCAACGTAACGTTAACCGAACATACCGAAGTGGAAGAAAAAGTAAGATTTCCGCTGCCTGCCGCCCTGACATAAGGAGAGAAAAATGGCTGTCTATACCGAAGTTACCAATGACGATTTGGAAACATTTCTGTCCGACTATGACATCGGCGAAATTCATTCTCTGCACGGGATTACCGAAGGCATCGAAAATACGAACTACCTTCTTCATACGGATCGGGGACAATACATTCTGACGTTGTACGAAAAAAGGGTCAATCCTGACGAACTGCCGTATTTTTTGGATTTGATGGAACATTTGTCGTCAAAAGGCTTTTCGTGTCCGTTGCCCGTTGCGGCGCGCGACGGAAAGGCGTTAAGGGATTTGTGCGGTAAAAAAGCCTGCATTACGACATTTTTAAAAGGGATGTCGACTAAGAAAATCACGCCGGATCATTGCGCGGAATTAGGTCGTTCAATGGCGTTGATGCATTTGGCGGGACAGGATTTCAAAGGGTTCAGAAAAAACGGATTGTCCGTTGACGCATGGGAACCTTTGTTGGAAAGCATCGGAAAAGAAGCCGATAACATTGCGCCAGACATGTACGACGAAATGTACAAAGAACTGGTCGCCGTCCGTTCGTATTGGCCGTCGGATTTGCCGCAAGGCGTCATTCATGCGGATTTGTTTCCCGACAACGTATTCTTTTTGGGCAAAAAGCTTTCCGGCGTTATAGATTTCTATTTTGCCTGCAACGATTTTTACGCTTACGAACTGGCTGTTTGCCTGAATGCGTGGTGTTTCGAACCTGAAATTTGGGAGTTTAACACGACCAAGGCGGCGCGGATGCTTTCGGCATATAATACGGTGCGCCCCTTGACGGCGGAAGAAAAGAACGCTTTGCCGGTTTTGGCGCGCGGCAGTGCGTTGCGCTTTTTGCTGACGCGGACGTACGATTGGCTTCACCGTCCCGAAGGCGCGTTGGTTCGCCCGAAAAATCCGTTGGAGTACTTGAGAAAGCTGCGCTTTCACAGGGGAATAAAGTCGTACCACGAATACGGTTATTTCGCGTAAAAAAAAGAAACGCCCCTCTTGAAGAATCAGGAGGGGCTTCTTACATATAAAAAAGCAAGGCCGTTACCCGTAATCCCGCCAAGAGGCTCAATCTTGTTTCCCGACCCCGGTCAGAAGACAGGAACGGAGAATGCGAAAAAACAGGTAACGATAGCCGTTGCTTTGTTTTTCGCGGTACGAAAAAAGAAGTATAAGCCGTCCGTACCTCAATTTTTAATTATCCGATACGGGCGTATTAAAGTCAACATTCGCCCTTCGTTTGGTATATGAAACTTTTGTGACGAAAATCACACTTTAGAAATTGAAGTAAGTTTTAAAAATGATGCCGTCGCCGTCAAAGTCATGCGATTTGATTTTTTTTGTCGGCTTGAAATACCTGTATTCCGCGGCGACGCCGATTGGGGAATATCGCGGAGAAATTTCGATGCCGCCGGCGAACATGTAAAACGGCGAATTTCCCATATCCGAAAACATATATCCGACCCCGCCGCCGACGTACGGAGAAAACAAAGAACGGGGCATGACGTGGATATAGGCGTTAACGGAGGCCGAAGTCAGGGAATCGGTAAAGCCTTCTCTGGCGCCGTTATCCCATTGCGAGGCGTTGATTTCAAATCTGAACAAGGATCTTCTGATACCGGCGGCGGCGTCAAGTATGGTCGAAAAATCGTTTGAGGTATAAGTTCCGCTTTCGCTTTTTTCCCATCCGCCGATGCCGAAGCTGAAATAAGAACCGGTTCTTTGAGCGTTGGCCGTGTTCGGAAGCACGAAAAGCAGGGCGGCGAATAAAAACGATGTAAAGCGCATGATATCCTCTGAGAATGGTCTTGGTTTATTTTTTACAGTTATTTTCGGGCGTTTCAAGCTTTTTCGTTTTGCAAAGATTGACAAAGTTTGCCCCGTTTGGCAAAACAGGAAAAGTTTTTTAACGGCAAACGGCGAAAAAAGGCGGCTTTTATGCTTTTAACGAAAAGCGGGCGTTTCCAAAAAACGGCGGTTCTTTCTTTATTGCTTTTGTCGGCGGCGATGCTTTTATCCATTGCGGCCGGACGTTATCCCGTTTCTTTTTCGGATGTTTGCAATGTTTTGGCAAACAAGATTTTCGGCATCCCTTCGGATGTTTCAAGCCGTGTCGAGGCGATTGTCTGGAATATCAGAGTTCCGCGCGTTTTATTGGCGTGTTTGGTCGGATGTTCTTTGTCGGCGGCGGGGGCGGCGTATCAGGGAGTGTTTCAAAATCCGTTGGCATCTCCGGATATTTTGGGCGCATCGTCGGGGGCGGCATTCGGTGCGGCTTTGGCGTTGCTTGCGGGCGGAAACGGGATTTGCGTCGCGGTTTCGGCTTTTTCGTTCAGCCTTGTCGCCGTCGGCGCCGTTTGCCTGATCAGCAGAGCATCTGCCGGAAAACGTACTTTGACCATGATTTTGGCAGGTATCGTCGTCGGCGCTTTGTTTACGGCGGGGATTTCTTTTGTAAAGCTGGTCGCCGATCCGACGGATCAGTTGCCCGCCATAACGTATTGGCTGATGGGAAGCTTGTCGGGCGGCGGACGCGAAGCTTTAAATTTCGCGGGTGTTCCCGTGTTTGCAGGATGCTTTTTGCTGTTCGCGTTGCGTTGGCGGATCAACGTGCTGACATTAGGCGATAACGAAGCAAGAGCCATCGGCATAAATGTTTCTTACGTCCGATCGGCGGTTATTTTTTCCGCGTCGCTTATTACGGCGGCAGGCGTCGCCGTCAGCGGCGTTATCGGTTGGGTGGGCTTGGTCGTTCCGCATTTGGCGCGGCGCATCGTCGGGAACGATTATAAAGTGCTGATGCCCGTGTCTATGATTTTGGGGGCTTTGTTTTTGTTGATCGTTGACGATGCGGCGCGTTGTCTGTCGGCTCGTGAAATCCCCATCGGTATTTTGACTTCCTTTGTCGGCGCACCGTTCTTTATTTGGCTGATTATGCAGCCGAAGGCGGCAAAATGATGCTGAACGTTTCAAATTTCGGATTTTCTTACGGAGCGGAGCAGGTCTTAAAGAATGTTTCCTTTAGCGCGGAGGCGGGCGAGCTTTTGTTGGTTCTGGGACCGAACGGAGCGGGAAAAAGCACGTTGTTTAAGTGTCTGTTGGGCTTGGAAAACGGTTATGAAGGAAAAATAGAAATCAACGAAAAAGACCGTAAAGAAATGTCATCCCGTCAAAGTGCGTTGGCGGCGGCTTATGTGCCGCAATCTTGCGAAGCGGGCTTTGATTACGGTGTTTTTGACATGGTTTTGATGGGCACGACGGCGCGGACGGGCGTTTTTGGCATTCCGGGTACGGAGGAACGGAAAAAAGCCCTGAAATCAATGGAACAAATCGGCATTTCCCGATTAAAAGACAGAAGCTTTATGCGCATCAGCGGCGGTGAACGTCAGATGGTTTTAATTGCCAGAGCTCTTGCTCAGGATGCGAAACTTTTAATCATGGACGAACCCGTTTCGAACTTGGATTACGGCAACAGGATGAGGGTGCTGGAATGTGTCAAAAAACTGACGCGGGACGGATATACGGTTTTATTGTCGGCGCATGATCCGAATTTGGCGTTCGGTTATGCGGACAAGGTCTTGGCATTGGGCGAAGGGACTGTTCAGGCGTTCGGCGCGCCGGACGAAGTCGTTGTTCCGGATTTGATACGTCGTCTGTACGGGGTTCGGGCACGCATTGTTTCCGTTGACGGCGAAAAATGTTGTTTGCCGCGTTTAAAGGAAAGGGAAGCGGATGCTTAGGCTTTTAGTTTTTTGCTTTTTTGCTTTTTACGGGACTATGTGTCAGGCGGCGGTGGACAAGATTGTGCCTTCGGGACCTGCGGCTCAGGCGATATTGCTGGCGTTTGCTCCGGAAAAGGTTGTGGCGCTGTCCAATAAACTGCCTGCCGATGCGGCAAAGTTTTTCCCGAAAAGGATATTGGATTTGCCCGTTGTGGGACAATTTTACGGATCGGCGGACTTAAATCTGGAAGAATTGGCAAAAGCGTCTCCCGATATGATGGTTGATCTCGGGGAAAGCAAAGAAAGCGTTTTTAAGGATATGGAACGCCTGTCCTTAAAGATAGGGGTTCCCGCCGTTCACATAGATGCGGGATTGGAACAAACGCCCGAGATGTTTCGCCGTTTGGGCAAGCTGTTGGGCAAAGAAGAGGAAGGGGAACGCTTTGCCCGCCAAAGTGCGGAAATATACGCTCGAGCGAAACGCATTTTTGCAAAGGCAAAGGCGGAAAAACCGAAACGCCTGCTGTATTTGTTGGGGCAAAAAGGCATGAACGCCGCGGCGAAGGGCAGTTATCATGCTCAAACGATAGACATGGCGGGGGACAATGTTGCCGTGATGGAGGACATGTCCGCGCGCGGGTTTGGCGATCCCGTTGATTTTGAACGTATTTTGCTGTGGGATCCGGATGTCGTGCTGTTTGCGCCGCACAGCGCGTATGACGAGGTAAAAGGTTCGAACGTCTGGGCTCAATTGCGGGCGGTTCGGGAAGGGCGGTATTATGAGATTCCGTCATCGCCTTATAACTGGGTCAGTTTTCCGCCGTCGATAAACCGTTATTTGGGGCTGATATGGCTGCCGAAGCTGTTATATCCGAACGAAGCCGATTACGATCTTTATGAAGAAATCAAAGCTTTTTACAAGACGTTTTACCGCTATGATCTCAGCCTGATCGAATTTAATGAAATGATGAAAAAGGCGATATGAAAAAAAGCCCTCTTTCGAGGGCTTTTTTCTTTATTTTGAGGCGTCCTGAATTTCCTTATAGCGCGCCTGAATGTCCTTGATGGCTTTTCTCATCCTTTCGGGCGTGCAGGGAATGTCCAAATTCGGAAACAGACGGTAATCCGACAAGCTGGCAACGGCATCGCGCGCCGCCAACCAAACCGCAATCGCCAACATCAAAGGCGGTTCCGCCGTCGGCTTTGAATTGAAAATCGTCGGTTCCTTGTTCGGTTTTTCCAACAACTTGACATTAAATATCGGCGGCAAATCGCGTCCCGTCGGAATCTTGTACGTCGTCGGCGAATGCGTCGTCAAATTGCCGTTTTTATCCCATTTCAGGTCTTCCAAAAGCGCCCAGCCCAATCCTTGGACAAACGCGCCTTCCACCTGACCGATGTCAATGGCGGGGTTTAACGATTTTCCCGCGTCATAAATCATGTCGGCTCGCAAAACATGAGATTCTCCCGTCAGAATGTCGACGGCGACTTCCGCCATGCAAACGCCGTAACAGCTGTACAGGAACGGACGTCCCGTCATCGTTTCGGCGTCAAAGTGAATCTTCGGCGTTTTGTAAAAACCCGACGAGAACAGGCAAACGCGGTTTAAATTGGCTTCTTTGACAAAATCGGCAAAAGAAAATTTCTTTTTATCGCCGACATAAACAAAGTTGGATTCAAACCGGACGGCGTCTTCGGGAACTTCATAAAACTTAGACGCCCAGTCCACCAAAGTTTTTTTGATGTTCTCAACGGCGTTTTTAACGGCCATGCCGTTCATGTCCGAATCCGTCGATGCCGCCGTTGCAGACGTGTTGGGCACTTTGTCGGTAACCGTCGCCGTTACGCGGACATGGTCAATGTCTATGGAAAAGACTTCGGCGGCGACCTGACACATTTTCGTGTTCACGCCTTGTCCCATTTCCGTACCGCCGTGGTTGATCAAAACGCTACCGTCCGTATAGACACAAACCAAAGCGCCCGCTTGGTTCAGGTTCACTTTGTTAAATGAAATCCCGAATTTCAAAGGAGAAATCGAAATCCCCTTTTTCACATAAGGCGATTTTTTGTTGTATTCCAATATTTCGGCGCGACGGCGGTCGTATTCGCCTTCGCGTTCGACGCGGTCAAAGATTTCTTGAATGACGTTGTCTTCAATCGTCTGGTGATAAGGCGTTACGTTGCGATCCGTCGTACCGTAGAAATTAATGCGGCGCACGTCGCGCGGGTCTTTTTTCAAATAGTGGGCGATCCGTTCAATGATGCCTTCCATGCCGACCATGCCCTGAGGCGCGCCGAACCCGCGCATGGCGGTATTCGGAACCGTGTTCGTTTTGCACAAATGTCCGCGAATGACGCAATTCGGAATGTAATAGCAGTTTTCGCCGTGGCAAACCGTTCTTTGCACGACGGGCAAAGACATGTCGATTACGGAACCGCAACCGCCTTTGTAGTCTACGTCCATGGCGGAAATGCGACCGTCATCGTCGAACCCGACTTCATAAGAAACGACATAGTGATGGCGTTTGCCGGTAATAATCATGTCGTCATCGCGATCCAAACGGATTTTAACGGGATGCTTGGTCTTCCACGCGCCCAGCGCCGCGATGCCCGCAAAGATGGAAGGCTGGCTTTCTTTACCGCCGAACGCCCCGCCCATACGGCGGTTTTCCGTCTTGACCATATTAAAGGGAAGCCCCAGCAAATCGGCAACACCGCGCTGGACTTCGGACGGGTTTTGCGTCGAACTGTAGACAAGGTATTGATTGTCTTCTTTCGGTATGACGTAAGCCGCCTGCGTTTCCAGATACATATGTTCCTGACCGCCGATGGTAAATTCGTCCTTGATGCGGTGAGGCGCTTTTTTCATGGCTTCTTCGGGGTTGCCCAATCTTGCGATCAAGGGTTTCGTCAGAAAGCTTTTTTGTTCCCAAGCCTCTTCAATCGTCAAGACGGCAGGCAAGTCTTCGTATTCGACTTCGATAAGCTCCGAAGCTTTTCGAGCCGCATAGACGTCTTTTGCATAGACGGCGGCGATGGGTTCGCCCGCATAGTTGACTTCGCCCGGAGCCAGACACGGTTCGGGATGGATAATCGGGGCGATGTCGTTGTGCCCCGGAATGTCCGAAGCGTCCAAAACGGCATAAACGCCAGGATAGGCAAGAGCTTTGCTCTTATCTATTTTTTTGATTTTTGCGTGAGCTTTCGGGCTTTTCAGAATATAGGCGTGCAAAGTCCCCGGAAGCTCTTTGATGTCATCGACATATTCGGCTTCGCCCGTAACGTGCAGACGGGCGCTTTCGTGGGGGACGGACTGGCGGACGCCGCCTTTGATTAAATCGCTCATAATTTCCATACCTCCAAATCCGTTTCGGGAGACGTCGTTTCGACGTACACGCGTTTTAACAAGTTTAATGCAATATCGGAACGGTAATCCCCTTTGGGGCGGCGTTTGATAAAGTCTTGAACCATGGCTTCCATGGCTTCGTCAACGCAGGCTTCCGTCCAAGGTTTGCCGAGTATCGCGTTTTGAGCGTTCGTTGCCAGCTGCGGAATGGCT
>HF994935.1:437283-453388 GCA_000434295.1 Acetobacter sp. CAG:977
CGAAACGCGCAAACGTAACGATGCCGTTATCGATTTTCAAATTAAACGCCCCCGTAATGGACGCAACGTCCAAATCGCGGCGGCGCGCCAGTTTATAGGCTTTGAAAATATGGTCTTCGGGCAGTTTCGGAATAATGATTTTTTCCAAAACTTCGTTCGGCTTCAGTTCGGTTTGGTGATAGCCGATATAAAAGTTTTCAACGGGCATTTCGCGCCGTCCGTCTTTGGAACGCAAAACAATCGTGGCGCCCAAAGCCATCAATGACGGAATGGAATCCGCAATCGGCGCGCCGTTGCAAATGTTCCCGCCGACCGTGCCGACCGTTCTGATTTGGTTGGAACCGATGCGGCGGACGATTTTTTCAAACGGGGGAAACAGCTTTGCCAGACTTTTAATCAGCGAAGCGTAGGGAACTGCGGCGCCGACAACCAAAGCGTCGTCGGTTTCTTCCAAAACGTTCAGTTCGGGAACGCAGTCCAGACCGATAACGGCGGGAAAGCGTTGCATTCCTTTGCTGACTTCCAACCCCAAATCTGTTCCGCCGGCCATAAAGTGAGCGTCGGGATATTCTTCTTTTAAATCCAACAGCTGGGTTATCGAACGCGGAGCAAAGTAACGTTGTCCGTCATATTCGTAATCCAAGGGGGTCGTGCGTTGTATCGCATTTAATTCCTGAACGATTTTTGCTTCGTTTTTCGAAAAACGGTCATCGTTTTTGCAGGCGATTTTTCTGGCAACGTCGATGATGGGGCGGTATCCCGTGCAACGGCACAAATTCCCTGCCAGAATGTCAAAGATGTCTTCGTCGGTGGCGGGTGTTTCGCCTTCCCAATGATAAAGAGCAAACAGGCTCATGATAAATCCGGGCGAACAAAAACCGCACTGGGTGCCGTGCATGTCGACCATTGCCTGTTGTATGGGATGAAGCGTGCCGTCGGGATTTTTGACCCCTTCGACGGAAATCAGGTATTTGCCGTCAATGCGCGGCAACAACAGAATACAGCTGTTGACGGCGCGGTAACGCATTTTGCCGTTGACGGCTTCGCCGATGATGACGGTGCACGCGCCGCAATCGCCTTCGGCACATCCTTCTTTCGTGCCGGTCAGGCCTTCAACGGTGCGCAGATACTGCAAAACGGTCATGGTCGGGGATACGTTCGTGATTTCCCGTTTTTGACCGTTCAGATAAAAACAAATTGCATCTGACATAAAAGTCTGCCTCTTCCTTTCAATTAAGCTGACAATCAGGATAAAATTTTTCCTGTTTCTTTACCAGCAAAAAAGAAAAAAGCGCCAAAGTCTCAACGAGTTGGCGCTTTTTATTTAAATGGTTGAAAATTTGTCAGCTTTGAACGCTTTTTTTGCTTTCCGCGTCGGCGTCGTCGATTTTGTCGGCGGCGTTCCGACGAGAGAGGCGAAGATCGTCAACGGCGCGCTGTGCGGCGGGCAGGGCGGCTTTGGAGCTTTTGGTCAAATCCGCCGCCGTGCGTTCTTGTGCCAAATCGTGACCGAGAGCGTTTTGATAGCTTTTTTCAATGGCAAGACCGCTTTTGACGATGTTGTCCAACGTAATGCCTCCGCGTTTTTCCGCCGCGCGGTAAAAATCGATTCCGACGTGCGTTTCTTCGATCGTTTTCGTGAGGTGTTTTAAAGCGGCATGCAGTTCTTTTTTCGGATTCGACGGATTGAAAATGTTGTTGGCGGTATTTTTGATACTGCTCCACATCCCTTTTTTCTCGTCGCGGATTTCCTCAATGTCCGGAGAAATTCCCGAAAAACAGTCTTGTTTTGTCAGCATGAAAGATATTTTTTGTTCGATGTTTTCTGCGGGATACGCCGCGTCATAAGCTTTGACGGCTTTGTTCAATCGGGAAAAAGCCGCTGACATGCGGCGGGTTTCTTCAATTTTTCGGCGGTTTGATTTTTCCGATTCCGCCCAGTATCGGGAACGCCGTTCTTCCAAAGAAATGTCTTTTTTAACGGCGTCAAGTCCGTCCTTGGCATTTTTTGCCGCTTCGACGCTAAAATCATCATTGCGTTTTCCCGTAATTTCAATATCGTTTTTATGAGGGGTGTTTTCTTGCGACATTTCGGGAAACTCCTGTTTTAAAAGGGTAAAAACGGCTGAATTGTACCTTTTTTTCGTATTTCTGTCCAGATTTGATAAGGAAAGCGCTGCATGAAAACACATCTGATCAACAACGCTAATTCAAAAGATTTAATGATTTTTTTGTTGGGCTGGGGGATGGATTACCTGCCGATGGTTCCCGTCGTCGGAGAACGCAATGTTTTGTTCGTTTACGATTATACGGATTTAAAGCTGGAGTTTGATTTTTCCAAATATAAAAATTTCACGTTGGCGGCTTTTTCGTGCGGCGTATTTATGGCACCGTTTTTAAAAGAAAAACTGCCGACAGTTTCCAAAGCAACGGCCTTCTCGGGCGTTTTCGAACTGTTTAATCCCGAATTCGGGCTGACGCCGGAAGTCATCAGCGTTTTTAAAGGAATTACGTTAGATAATTATATGGATTTTCGCCGCGATTACCTGTTGGATACGCAAAGCGAACTTGAAAAATTTAACAAACACGCTCCTTTGCGCACGATCGAATCTTCTTTGGCAGAGCTTGACGCGCTGGAGCGTTATGACAAGACGTTCCCCAAAACGGGATATCCTTTTTCGCGTGTTTTTATCGGCAAAAACGACCGTATCATCCCCGCAAAAAATCAGGAAAAAGCATGGAAAGACTTAAAACCCGAAATTGTTGAAGGGGGGCATTTTCTCTTTTATAATCACGGGAATCTGGATTTCTTTTTTAATTAAGGCGCAAAAAATGATTTTAACCATCGGCGTGATGACGGGAAATTCTTTAGATGCGGCGGATGCCGTCCTGACGTCGTTTGACGGGGCGAAAATTAAAGACGTCTGTTCGTCTACGGTTAATTTTCCTCAAAAGCTTCGCGAAGATTTGCTTGGCGTGCGCCGACTGGTTTTTGAAAACAAAGCCGATATGGCAACCGTTTCCCGAAATCCGTTTTTTGTAAAAACCGTGAAAGAATATACGGAACTTGTGGCGCAAAGCGTCAACGGATTGGTTGAGAAGTCGGGCATTCCCAAAAGCGATATTGCCGCAATCGGTTTTCACGGACAGACGTGCGACCATTTTCCGCCCTCTGTCGCAAAAGGGGAAGATCCGTACACGCTTCAAATCGGCGATCCCGAATTGTTGGCGGAACTTACAGGGATGCCCGTTATTTTTGATTTTCGTTCCGACGATATTATGAACGGCGGGGAAGGGGCTCCTTTGGCGCCTGTTCATAACGCTCATATCGCGGTGGATTTAAAGGAAAAAGGATTATTTCCCGCAGCTTTTTGTAACGGAGGAAATACGGGAAACATTTCGGTCATATCGATTCGGAACGGGGAAACCGCCGTTTCGGGATGGGATACGGGGCCTTTCAACCATTTTCCCGATTATATGATGCGTCTGGTACGCAAAGAACCGTATGACGCCGACGGATTTTACGGATCGTTGGGAAACGTTATGCCGGATTTGTTGGCGGAACTGTTTGAAAAAGCCGCCGTAACGAGGGACGGAGGCAATTTTTATTTGCAACCTCCTCCGAAATCGTCCGATCCGTCATGGTACAGGTTGCCCGATGCGTGGCGGGAATATGCTTTTGAGAATGCTTTGCGCACGGCGGAATATTTAAGCGCTTACGGATTTTTTTATACGCTGTCGTTCGTGGGCGAAGACGTTGAAATGCCGACGGCATTTTTATTGTTCGGCGGCGGATGGAAAAATCCTTTGATACGCGGTGATTTTCAGAATTTGTTGCAAGGGCGCGGCTTTGTTTTGCCCGAACACAAAGAAGTTTTTGAAAAAATCAGAAGCCGTTTTTCAAAAACGCCCGTTGTGCAGGAATCGGGCGTAACGGGGTATGACGGCACATATATGGAAGCGCGCATTTTTGCGGACATGGCGTATTGTCGGATCGTCGGCGAACCTTTTACGTTTCCGCAAGGGACGGGGTGTTCACGGCCGACGGTGGCGGGGATAATCGCTTTTCCCGAAACGGGGGGCGACCTTTTGAAAAGGCTTTTGAAAGAACGCGGGACGCAAACGATTAAAGGGCAAAAGCTGACTCAAAACGTGCCGAAGCTTTATAACCGCGCCGCGAAAGGGTGGCAAAAAAAGCTTAATCAGTGATGATTCTCACGCATTTTTAAAAAATATAGTCCTTAGGCTTTATTGACAGGTTGTGCTGTTGCCTGCCATCATAAATACATGATGACGAAAGGGTGGGCGATGGCGATGTTGCAGTCTTTTCTGAACTCAAAGAAAGTTACGGCTTTCCCCTGCGGGGCTTCCGCAGGGACGAGGGAAAGGCTCGGTTCGTCGGAATTGTTTTCTTTATCGTTGCCCCATGCAGAGATTCGCCCTTTGGATCGTCCTGATTTTTTCCGTGCTCAAAAGGATATGGATGTGGAAGCCGTTTTAAGCCGCGCCGCGGTATTGCTTGCCAAAAAGCGGGCAGAACTGGCAGGCAGGGACGACATTACGCCAAGCGAGCTTCGTCATGCGGCAAGGGATATTCCCGTTAATCCGCCTTGGAGCACCGCCGCGGTGATTTTGGCGGGGTTTGAAGCGGAAAAAGCGGGAAAGAAATATGTTTCGTCTTCGGATATCAGCAAGGCGGCGGAAAAAATAACCTGCCCGCTGAAAGAAGCGGCTCCGACGGTTTTGCTGGCTGTCGTGCGCGCCGAACTTTCCGGAGCCGAGACAGCCGATTTGGACGCGGCTTATGCCGATGTTCCCAAAGACGATCCGAACGTTCCCAAAGACGATCCGAACGCCGCCGCTGCCGTTTTGTTGGCGGTGGAACGGGCAAAGGCTTCCAAAAATTCAGAGATTTCAAAGCGCGATATCGACGCCGCACTGCGCGACATGCCGGGCAATCCCCGTTGGAACGAAGCCGCCGTTATGATAGCGGCTCATGACGTTTATGCGCGCAAGGGAACGGAAATAGGTTTATCCGATTTAAAACGCGGATTGCACAAAATCGTCGGAGAAGCCTCAATTGCGCCGGCGGTATCCTTGTTGGCGCTCATGCGTTCGGAACGCAGGGCGGACGCACGGGAAAAGAATTTGCGTCGAAACAATACGCTTTCTCCGATTGTCGTGTCAGTGCAACGCTTGAGTCAAACAAGATGAGCGTCTTTTGCTTTTTTAAAAACTTTCAGCATTAAAGTCGAAAACGGATAATCTTTCAGACGGTTTAACGGCACGAAAAATCCGTCGGGAACAAAGTTTGCGTTTTCCGTATGCCCCGTTACCGCATTCAGAGTCAGACGAAAATGAGTGAACGTATGGGATATTTTTACCTCTGAAACGTGCCATTCGTTCTCAAAAGGAAAAGAATTGTCGGTATTCCAGGGAAACTCGGTTAATCCGGACAACAGACCTTTTTCCGTTCTTTTTCTGACCAGAATTTCGTTGTTTTTATTCAAAATAATAAAAACATAGCCGTTTTTTTCGAGCTTTTCGGGTTTTCGGATGTTTGGAATTGATGCGGTCAGATTTTTTTTACGGGCAACGCATTCTTCTTTCCACGGGCAATGTTCGCAAACAGGCGAACGTGGCGTGCAAACCGTTGCGCCCAGATCCATGATTGCGGACGAATAATCGGCGGCGCGGGTTTGAGAAACCATGGAAGACGCAAGGTCTTCTATTTTTTTTGTTAAAAGGGGAACGGGTTCTTCCCATCCTTTTAACCGGCACAGGACACGGATGACGTTCCCGTCAATGACGGCTTCGGGCAGGTTAAAACCCAAAGAAGCGACGGCAGCGGAAGTATAAGGTCCGATACCCGGCAGCTTTTTAAGTTCGTCGCGATTATCGGGGAATTTTCCGCCGTAATCTTTGACGACTTTTTTTGCGCATTCGTGCAGTTTTTTTGCGCGCGTGTAATATCCCATTCCCTGCCATAAAAGCAGGACGTCCTGCAACGGCGCGTTTGCCAACGCGTTGATGTCGGGGAATTTTGCGATAAACTTCTGAAAATAAGGAATGACGGTTTTGACGGTTGTCTGTTGCAACATAATTTCGGACAGCCAGACTTCGTAGGGATTGTGATGAGCGCCGCCTTTGACGCGCCAAGGCAAATCCCTGCCGTTTTTTTCGTACCAAACGAGAAGCTTTTCGGTTAAAGTCATAGAAAAATCCTTTTTCGGGATTTTGATTAACCGCAAAGGAAAGATATGGCAACCGTTTTTTATCGGAGGTACGGATGAAGGGCTTGGTTTTGGATTTTGACGTCAAATCGAACGAAGGCGTATTGCGGGGCGAGGACGGCAGGCGGTATGTGTTTAAAGCCGATGCCTGCAAAAAGGATATTCCTTTGGCGGGATGCGAAGTCGATTTTGAAGAAAGCTTTGGCGCCGTTTCGGAAATTTATGTCACGTCCGTTCCGAAAACGGTTTGGCTTGACCGTTTGTTTTGGTTTTTGTTTTCGTTTCGCGGGCGGATTTCGCGCGATTCATTTTTGGTGTTTTTGGCGGGAGCGTTTTGCGTGTTTCCGATATTGACGCTGTTTGCGGCATATTCTCCGGTTGTTTCGGGGGCGGCGAATCTGGCGTTGTTTCTTTCCGTTTATGTGGGGTCGTGCGTGGTCGTCAAACGTTTTCACGATACGGGAACCGGCGGTTGGTGGCTGGGGGCGGCATTGGTTGTCGGCGTTTATTTTTCAAGCGTGTACGCGGGCGTTTTGGCGTCTCCGTTCAGGAATCTGACGGTTATTTACGCGTTGCTGACGTTGTACGGTTTGCTGGTTTTGTTCTGCCTTTACTGCTGTTTTGCCAAAGGCGATATCGGCGAGAATTCTTACGGAAAAGAACCGCCGTCATGCAAGACGATTCGCTTGAAATAAAGCGGATTTTTTCTTGATTTAGACAAAAAAACACGAATAATATGGAAATCACTTGGACGAAATTTTATCGGAAGGGAAATCAAATATGTCGGAACAACAGGTTGCAAATACGCCGAAAGTCAAATATCTGAAAGATTATAAAAAGCCCGATTATAAGATTGAATCCGTCAATCTTGATTTTGATTTGGGCGAAGAAACGACTCACGTCCTTTCAAAGCTGAAGGTCAAAAGCGACTATGACGTTTCGACCGGCGAAGTCCGTCCGTTGCATTTGGACGGCGACGAACTGACTCTGACGGGGCTTTCGATTAACGGGCGTCCTTTGAAACCCGAAGAATATGCCGTTGACGACAAAGGGCTGACCATATTCAATCCGCCCGCCGAATTTGAATTGTCCGTCGGAACGGACATTCATCCGAAAGCCAATACAAAACTGGAAGGGTTGTACGTATCGAACGGCGTTTTCTGTACCCAGTGCGAACCCGAAGGTTTCCGCCGCATTACCTATTATCCCGATCATCCCGACGTTATGTCCGTCTTTACGACGACCATCCGCGCCGACAAAGATAAGCTGCCCTGTCTGCTTTCCAACGGCAACCCGATAAAAGAAGAAACGATGGCGGACGGACGCACGGCGGTAACATGGCAGGATCCGTTCCCGAAACCGTCTTATTTGTTTGCTTTGGTCGGCGGCGATCTGGCTTCCATCCATGACAAGTTCGTTACGATGTCCGGACGCGAAGTGTCTTTGGGCATTTATGCGGAACACGGTCAGGAAGGCAAGCTGGCTTATGCCATGGATTCTTTGAAACGTTCGATGGCATGGGACGAAAAGGCGTTCGGCCGCGAATACGATTTGGATTTGTTTAACATTGTCGCCGTTTCCGACTTTAACCAAGGGGCGATGGAAAACAAAGGTCTGAACATTTTTAACAGCGCATATGTTTTGGCGGATGCCCGTACGGCGACCGATAACGACTATGCGAACGTGGAAGGCGTCGTCGGTCACGAATATTTCCATAACTGGTCGGGCGACCGCGTTACGGCGCGCGATTGGTTTAACTTGAGCCTGAAAGAAGGGTTGACGGTTTATCGCGATCAGGAATTTTCGCGCGACCAGCGTTCCCGAGCCGTGAACCGTATCGGCGACGTTGCCGTTTTGCGTTCGGGACAGTTCGCGGAAGACGCCGGTCCTTTGGCGCATCCCGTCCGTCCCGAATCGTACGTTGAAATCAATAACTTCTACACCTCGACGATTTACAACAAAGGTGCGGAAGTCATCCGTATGTATGAAAAGCTGTTGGGTAAAAAGAAATTCCGCGAAGCCAACGATTTGTATTTTGAACGCAACGACGGCAAAGCCGTTACGATTGACGATTACGCAAAATGCATGGAAGAAGTCGGCGGGATTGATTTGACTCAGTTCAAACGCTGGTATTCTCAGGCGGGGACGCCTTCCGTATTTGCCGAAGGCGTTTATGACGAAAAGAATAAGACGTATACGCTGAAACTGCGTCAGGAAACAAAGCCGACGCCGGGTCAGGACGTTAAGCTGCCCTTCGTTATTCCGATGGAAATGGGGCTTTTGGACAAAGACGGCAAGGATATGCCGCTTCAGCTTGCGAACGAAAAAGAAGCGCAAGGGACGTCCCGCGTTATCGTTTTGGATACGCCTCAAGCCGAAATTAAATTTGTCAACGTTCCCGAAAAACCCGTTTTGTCGGCGAACAGAGACTTTACGGCTCCGATCAATTTCCATATGGAATACACGGATGCCGAACGCGCTCATTTGATGGCTCATGATTCGGATTTGTTTAACCGCTGGGATGCGGCGCAACAGTACGGCGTGAAACAGATGCTGAATATCGTTAAGGATATTCAGGCGGGAAAAGAACCCAAAGTTGATTCCGCATATATCGAAGCGTTGGGGTCGTATTTGAAAGATCCCAAGCTGGATAAGGCTTTTGCGGCGAAAGCGCTGGCTTTGCCTGCGGAAAGCTATGTTTCGGATCAGATGGACGTCGTTGACGTTGATGCGGTTCATCAGGCCAGATCTTTTGTGGCAAAAGAGTTTGCCAAACGTTTCGAAGGCGAACTTTTAAAAACCTATGATGCATTGAATACGGAAAAACCGTATGTTCCCGATGCTAAAAATTCCGGCGAACGCGCATTGAAAAATACGGCGTTGATGTATTTGTCCAAGCTTGAAAAGCCCGAAATCGATCGCAAGATTGAAAATCAGTATTATCATGCGAACAACATGACGGATCGCTTGGCGGCGATGACGTACGCGGCGGACGGAAACAGCGCGGGACGCGAAGCGATTTTGAATGATTTTTATGATCGTTTCAAAGACGAAGCTTTGGTTGTAAATAAATGGCTTTCGACGCAGGCTTCTGCAAGCCGCCCCGATGCTTTAAAGACGGTCAAGGGATTGTTGGAACATCCTGCCTTTGTCATTACGAATCCGAACAAGGTTCGTGCGGTCATGCGCGGATTTTCAAGCAATGCCCCCGCTTTGCACGCAAAGGACGGGTCTGGCTATGCGTTTGTCGCCGAAATGACGACAAAGTTGGATTCCATCAATCCGATGGTTGCCGCGGATACGGTCAAGCCGTTGACGCGTTGGAAACGCTATGACGCGGAACGTCAGGAAATGATGAAGGGCGCTTTGGAAAAGGTTTTGGCGAAACCCAATCTTTCCAAGAACGTTTACGAGCTTGTTTCCAAATCGCTGGGCGAAGCCGAAGTGAAAAAAGTCAAATGCATGGAAAATAAAAACAAGATGCAGAAACGCGCAAAGGCGGATGCCTTTTTGAAGGGCGAGCCGTTGAAGGTTTTTGTTTCCGGCGGTAAGGGCGGAGATTCTCCTGCTCACAAGTCGGTGCTGAAAGACAAAGACGTCAAGATTGTTTCTGCGGAAAAACCTGTTTCCGTGTTGCCGGCTTTGGCGAAAAAGAACGCGCTGGATCGCCGTTAATTTTCGATAAACCGTAAAAACCGCCGCCGAATGCGGNNNAAACCCGCCGCCGAATGCGGCGGTTTTTTTATTTATGTGCTGGCGATGGAGCGTGGTTTACTGGTATAAATATAAGAAACGCTTTTTGAACGAAGAGGGGGCTTTTATGACACAGAAGATTTCCGTTTTTTTTGCGGGGGCCGTTTTAAGCGTATTTGTATTATCGCCCGCGTTTGCGCAAACGTCGGGAACAAATGCGGATGCCGACGGCAAAGAAAGCTCTATCTGGGATGACGATTCTTCGGGGGACAGCCGATTTTTTACGCGCAAGAAAGGACGTACGGCGGCGGATATAAAGCGGGAAAAAGAAAAATTCGCTCCGAAAAAAAAGACGGCGACGAAATTCGTTTATACGGGACCGTCAAAAGAAGAAATTGCCAAGCAGGCACCGATAACGGCTCAGCAAAATTTCAGGAAACTGTTGCCGCCCGTTTATGACTATCAATTTGAAAAAGTCGAATATGACGTCGATACGGACAGTTTTCGGGTTACGGGGCTGACGGCGCTTCCGAAATCCGAAGCTCAGCGTAAAAAAGGCATGTACGGAATAAAGGTCGGTTCGATAGAATTGTACAAGTACAATATCGGGGAACGCGGCGGGACGAAACAAAATCCGTCGGGTCAGGCGATATTGTCGGAAATAGACGTTCCCGTTTACAATCAGAACGGCGTAAAATCAGGTCAGCTGAAGATCGAAAACTTGAAAATAACGGGACGTTTTCCGTATTTGATGGAAAAAGGCTCGGGCGTTTTGGATCAGGTTACTTTTTCCGGTTTGCGTTCAGAGAAAATCATAAACGAGACGGTGTTGAACAACATTGTTCGGGCGAAGGTTTTTTCGGCGGACAGTGCGGATTTTACGAATTTAAGCGTTCCTGCGGGATTTATGGATTTATTAAAGAACCAATCGTTCAAGGGATTTAATTTTACGTCTTCGGTCGTGAACGGAAAGCGCATAGGGACGCCTGCGGGGGCGGAAGCGGCGATGATATCGTATTCGTCGCGTTTTTTGGATTCCGATTTGGTAATGGGCGCCCGAATGGAAAAAGCCAAGAAGAAACCGATTGCGAATATGGAAGCCGTCAAACGTAATGTAACGGCGCATAAACAGTCTGTTGCGGAATTTGAGAAAGAATTCAGCGAACAACCGGCGCAACCGGCGTCGTCTGCGGCCAATCAAAAGAAACGTTGACGGAGCATTCGTTTCATGGAAGGTGATGCCGCGAAAACAGCCGCCGAACAGGCAAGGGCGCCTAACCGTCCGAAACCGTCCAGCGCGCTTTATAAAAGGCCTCAGCCCAAAGTGGTCGAGGCGGACGACGGCACGTCTTCTTATGTGGCGGGCGTTAAAATAACGGATACTTTGGCGGAACGGAAAAACCGTTTTTCGGGATGGGAAAACGATCCCCGCGCCGTGGAAGCCGTTAATGGTTTGGCAGAGGGTACGTCTTTTAGCGGCGCGGATTTTTCAGGGGTGAATTTTTCGGGCGCCACCCTGTCGTTTGCGGATTTTTCGGGTGCGGATTTAAAGAACGCCGACCTGTCGGGCGTCGATTTGCGCGGAGCCGATTTGCGCGGAGCCGACTTGCGCGGCGTCAATCTGGAAGAAGCCAATCTGGAAGGCGCTAATTTGGAAGGCGCATTGCTGGACGGTGCGTATTTAAAGAACGCGTTGATTTCGGGGGCAAAGCTTTCAAAACAGGCTTTGAACGAACTGGAACGGATGCAACAGCTTCAGCTTCAGGCGGAAGAAGGCAAGCTGGATCTTCGCAAAGTGAACTTAAAATACTTGGATTTGCGCCGTTTGGATTTGCGCGGTGTTGATTTGACGGGCATTGATTTATCCGGGGTTAATCTGGTCGGCGTTAATCTGACGGGCGTAAAGATTGATCCGATGTACTTGGACGGGACGCATGCGTTTAAGCAGATGCCGGGTCGGCGTTTGGATATTCGGAAAGGCAATCTGGCAGGAGCGGATTTAACGACGGCGAATATGGTAAAATCGCAAAAAGCGGAACTGGATATTTTGAAAAAAAGACGCCGCGAAAAGCAGGCGAAAGCCGAAGAAGTCGCGGCAGAAATGACGCGGATTGCGGCGGAAAACGAACGGCGCCGTTTGGCGGAAGAACAAGCCGTCATGGCGGAAATCCAAGCCAGAGAAGAAGCCAAACGCCAAGCTCAGGAAGCCGCACTGCGTGCCGCAGAAGAAGCGCGGCTTCGCGCGGAAGAAGCAAAGAGACAAGCGGAAGCTGCGGCTTTACAGGAACCTGCGCCCGTGTTTGCGTCTGCTTTGCAGGCACAGGAAGACGTTGCGGAAAAAAGCCACGAAAGCGAGCTTGATATTTTAAAAGAACGCCGCCGTCAACAAGCCAGCGTCGAAGAAATGAAGGAACGCCTTCAAGACGTTGTTTTGGAAACGGTTTCCGAACGCGACAGGATCATGAAACGCCCGTTGCATCGTCCGCGTCGCAAAGAAGAATTGCCGCCCAGCAAATATGATTTTCCGATTTTGTATCCCGTCGAGGCAGAGGAAAAACCTTCGAAAACGGCATCGGCAGTCAAAGAAATGTCAAAAGTCGCGGAAAAAGTTACATATCATGTAAAGCAGGCATTTCGCAAAATTATGCCGCGCCGTTCGCGCATCAATCGCCAAAGGCAAAGGGGTTGAGGCATGGCTGTATCGCATTATTCCCAATATCCTGTCGCCCCGTCGCGCAAAGACGAGCAATATTTTGAATATTATCAGGCGTTTGACTGGGTAACGCACGGCATCATTTATTCTTTTTTGGTTTCGGTGGTTTTGTCTTTTATCGCGATGCCTTTGGGACATTTGGTCGAACAGGGGTTTTCCGCGAAATCGTGGGGAACGATTAAGAATTTTTATGCGTATGTTTCCGACCACCCGACGTATTTTATTAAAAGCTATTTTAAATGGATGCAAAATTTTGCGGCAGATCCGTTCAGGAATTTTGCGATATGGATACCGTCATTGCCTTTGTTGTCTTTTGTGACCGGGACGATTATCGCGTTTTCGACGAACCCTTATTATTTTGAAACTCAGGCGATGGGTAACGGTCGTCTGGCGGACGAACGCGATGTTAAAAAGATGGGGTTGTGGAACGGATTTTTGTTTGTTTTGGGGTCGTGGAAGGGGCGGCTTTTAAAAATGAACGAATATATGTCCGTTTTGTGCGTTGCGGCATCGGGAGCCGGTAAAACGGCGGGAGTCGTCGTGCCGTCCATTTTGGAATCGGACAAGATGTCTTTGATTATCAATGATACCAAAGGCGAGCTGTTTCCGTTGACTTCGGGATACAGAGCTTCTTTAGGTCCCGTTTTCAGAATAAATTTTTGCGCGGTTGACAATCCTGCCGAAGGCGTTTTTTGGCCGACATGGAATCCTTTGGGCGCGGGAGATTTGCCTCCGCCGTGTCCGGGGCGTCAGGCGTATATCGGCGGCTTGGCGTATTTTTTGCTGGGCGACGGTCCCGAAGGGACGGACCCGTACTGGATCAAGGCGGGACGTTCGGCATTGGAAGGCTTTATCAACTACATCTGCGATAAGTGCGACCAAGCTCGGGCGAACGATTATTTCCTGCAACGCTTATACGAAGACGCTTTGGATGACGAAGATTTGGAAGTTTTGGAAACGTACTATGTCGCGATGGAAAAAACGCCCGAAGTCCGTGAGGCAATTCGCAACGTTCGCAAGGGCAAGGTAACGCTGAAAAATTATTTGCCGATCGGTAAATGGGACCCGATACCGGAAGCATGGATCGGGCGCCAGTCAAGCTTTCCGATGTTGATGGACTTTATTACGGCGATGCAGCTGGAAGTAACTTCCGAACTTCGAGCGCGTCGCGAAGCCGGAGATCCCGTCGCGTTCAAGACCGATATTTGGGCAAAAATACTCGAAGATACGATAGAAGAAGCCGCTTATTACGGCTATAACCGGCGTGCATTGGTCGAGCTGAACCAAATATTGGCATTGCCGAAAACGCAACGTTCTTCGGTATTATCGATGGCTTTGTCCGGCTTGGCGCCGTTTAAGAACGCGGCGATACGCACGCGCATGGCATCGGGCGATTTTGTCAGCGTTGATCAGCGCGGCATGAAGAATCCAGAAACCGGGGAATGGGAGCCCGTGACCTTTTATCTTTGCGGTCCCGAAGACGCGATGTCTTCAACGATGCTAAGCATGTTTTTAAACATGAATTCAGGAACGTTGACGATTTTTGCGCCGTCCGAAGGTCCGTGCGGTCCGTTTCCGCTGTTATACATATTGGACGAATATCCGTTTATACCGTCGTTTTGCGTCGCGGACGGCATAGGCATCGGTTATGCGAAACAGTATGCGTATTTGTTGACGTGTCGTGATTTATCGGAACTTTCGGCACGTTACGGCGGAGCCGTCGAAACGATTATCGGCAATACGGGCGCCAAAATTTTTATGCGCGTCAACAACGAAGGGACGGCGGCACGTTTGGACGGTATGATAGAAAAACAAACGAAAGTCGTTGTTTCGACCAGCCGCCGCGAAGGCTTGGGCGTTGATTCAAATCCGTTTGAACATAACCTGAGCTACGGCGTTGTTGCCGATGCGATTATCGGAGTGTCGGGGATGTTAAATATGCCGTTCGGGACGCAATACGCGGTTATTCAAAAGAACCACCATCATCCGATAAAGCTTAAGACTCCGTTTTACTTTAACGATCGCAAGATGATGCAAAAGACGAAGATGGCGCCTTCGGCATTTTTGCCGGAACGCATATACGCGAATCGCAACGAAGAAGACAAGATGCCGCCTGCGGAAATGTCCGTTGACAAATCCTATGATCAGACGCTTTCTTTGGCGGATCAGGGGTATTAAAATCTTTAGATTATCTGTTCAAATGATTTTAAATGTGGTATGACAGCGTCAGTTTTCAGTTAAGAAAGGACTTCAAGATGAAAGCAGTCGAGATAAAACCGGGAATTTACTGGGTCGGCGTTAAAGATTGGAATTTGCGCGAGTTTCACGGATACAGCACGTCTCGCGGTTCGACGTATAACGCTTACCTGATTATGGATGAAAAGGTGACGTTGATTGACGGCGTAAAGGCGCCGTTTACGGATTTGATGATGCAGAAAATCGCTTCCGTCATTGATCCCGCAAAGATTGACGTTGTGATTTGCAATCATGTTGAAATGGATCATTCGGGAGCGTTGCCCGCCGTTATGGAAAAAGCCAAAAACGCGACGATGTATTGCCCCGCGGCAGGCGAACGCGGACTTGGTTTGCATTACGACACGTCGTCTTGGAAAATTCAGACGGTCAAAACGGGCGACACCTTGAATATCGGCAAGCATACTTTGTCGTTTACGCTGATGCCGATGGTTCACTGGCCCGATTCCATGATGACCTATATGGCAGACGAAAAGATTTTGTTCCCGAACGACGCATTCGGTCAGCACTATGCTTCGGACGAGATCTTTGACGATGAAAATTTGGACATCATTATGGACGAAGCCAAAAAGTACTACGGCAACATCGTCATGCCTTACGGGGCTCAGGTTCAAAAAGTTCTGGAAGCGGCTTCAAGTCTGGATATTGAAACCATTGCGCCCAGTCATGGCGTCATTTGGCGTAAGCATATTCCCGAGATTGTCGCGAAGTACGTTAAATGGTCAAGTTACGGCCATGACGAAGATCGTGCCGTCGTTGTTTATGATTCGATGTGGGGATCAACGGAACAAATGGCGCGTACGGTTGCGTCGGCTTGGGGCGAAAAGGGGCTGAAAGTTAAGATATGCTCTTTGAAATACGCTCATATTTCGGACGTTATCAACGATATCGTCGAAGCAAAGTACGTAGCGTTCGGTTCTCCGACGTTGAATTCCGGCATTTTGCCGACGATGAGCGGTTTCGTGTCTTACATGAAGGGCTTGGGCTTTAAGAACAAGACGGCATTTTGTTTCGGATCATACGGCTGGAAGAAAGGCGTAATGAGCGAAGTCGAAGATGTTGTCAAAACATTGGGTTGGTCTGTTCCCGAACCGTGCGTCAGCATTAACTATCGTCCGACGGAACAATCGCTGTCCGAATTAAAAGCGGCGGCGGAACGCGTTATAAAGTAAGATCGGATTTTAAGAAAGGGCGGCTTGCTTTCGGGCAAGCC
>HF994935.1:453416-506357 GCA_000434295.1 Acetobacter sp. CAG:977
CTTTTTTTTATTGTATTTTAAATTAATTTTTCTAAAATAAAAATTGTGTTTTGTCAGTGTACAGACACAGGAGCTTGAAAAAACTGCATATCTGGTCAGTCGTCTCAGGATGTATCACAATTAAAAGGTCATAAATGAGGCTGTCGTTGGTATATATGTTTTTGTAGTGTGCCGCTTCACTTTTTTGGATATGTCTTTTTTTCAAGAAACTCCGCAGTTATGACGGGTTTTGTGACTACTTGAAACAGGAGCGTAAAATGAAAAAATTCATCACTCTTTTGGGGCTGACTCTGTCTTTATCGGCATGTTCTTCTATTAACACCCCTCCGATGATGGCACAGTTGGATCTAAATAAGGTGAACTTTTCTGAGATTTCAAAGAAAGCAGAAGATTGTGAATATTATATTTTAGGACTTATCGGTCCGTTTGGTTCGCATTCTGTCGTTGAAGCCGCTATGAAAGGTGATATCTCGAAAGTAATTGCTGCGGATTACACGTATAGCAGTAAAATTTTGTACGCAAACAGATGCGTCGTTGTTTACGGAAAATAATTCTTTTTATGTCGGGTGTCTTCTCAGACACCCGACAGATGAGAAAAAAATGAAAAAATATTATATTTTCATATGCTTTATATTCGTTGCAGGATGCGGAACAATACTGGACGAACGAGAGCAAACAGTTTTTATCGATAGTGATCCTGTCGGAATGAATATTTTTCAGGGGGAAAATTGGCTGGGAAAAACGCCTCTTGAGCTTAAATTAAAGCGAAGCGATAGAAACATATACTTTCAGGCTGAAAAGGAAGGTTATAAAAAAAGATTATTTTTTTTGGAAAGTTCATATAGTAAATGGGCGATTCTAGATACACTTGCATCTTCTTCGGTTGTCGGAACGACATCTTTGAGCGTTGATGGTCTTACGGGGATGTTATGGGAATATTTTCCTAATCATTTTTTTATAAAAGGTCAAAAGGAAAAAGCTCTTTCTGATGATAATGAGGTTTCTCAATTCGTGATAAATAATTTTTGTCTTTTAAAAAAAAATGCTGCTGAACATAAAGGAGAAGCTCTAGAGACTTTGGAAAAAATAACGGGAAAAAATAAAAATACTCTTTGTAAAATATTAGAGCTGTCCTCATCGCCTTCCGACGCATTGTCTGTTTTAGAGAGCAAAAATAATTAAAAACATTGACTTTTTGAGAATAATTTATAACATATAGTTATATTTATGTCAAAAACGGGGAAGTCATGGAAAGCGTATTGGAAGAATCAATCAGAAAGAAAAAGAAACTGCGTCTGGTCGGAACGTCGGCGCGCAGAACAAAAAAAACGGCAGAGCCCGAAAAAAAACAAGAACTTTTAACGGACAAAGCTTCGGACGACGGATTGTTTAAAGAAGAAAGTTTTGATGAAAAAAAAGTTGTCAGGTATTTGCTGTCGACTGTTCATGAAGTCATAGAAGTTTCTCGACGTCCCGTTCCCGTATTGGATAAATCGGGGCAACCGACGGGATCTGTCGAATACCAGTCGGCAACGGTGTTAAAAGCGTGCGAACTGATGGCAAAACTGATGGGGACGATACGGGAAGACGAAGGAAAAGGTGTGTCCGTACAAATCGTTTCATATCGGGATTCCGCTGAGGAAAGTACGGAAAAAAACGCCCCCTGAAAAAGGGGGCATTTAATAATATGGACAGGTTCAATCCTTATTTTTGTTCATCCGCTTTTTTTTCGTCATTCGGGATTTCACAAGCCGTTTTTTTGCCGATGATTTTTTTGAACGCGGCTCTGATCGGGCAGCCCGAACAACATCCGAGAGCGGCGGGACGATACATCAGCATCCAGATGCCAAAGGAAATTAAGACGAACAGAACGGCCTGCAACGCGTCGTACATCAATGTTCCCGAAGGCAGGATAATGCCCAAAGCCCTCATGACGATATAAGCCAGCAGGACAAAAACGAACAGCTTTGTTCCGAATTTATATTCTTTAATTCTGTTGGGATGTCCTGGGACGGACAGCACATAGAACATAAAGAACCACGGCAGTTCCATAATCAGGAATGCGGCGACGGTCCAACCGATGATCAATGCTTCCATTGAAACGTCGGCGAAATTTTCCCATAACGGATTATCGACGTTCCATAAAAAGACCAGAATAGCCTGCATTCTGAAAATCATTTCCAGAATGACCATCAAAACGAAGAAGGAAATTCTTTTTAAGAAGGGAACGGAAAAAGCGCGCAAAACGATTTGTGACAACGAAGGCTCTTCGTTTCCGTCGCACAGAATTTCGCGCAATTTCGGTTTCGGCATAAAGATCAGCGTTCCCGAAACGCGGCACAGGAAGAAGATAAGGAATAAAGTAACCAAAGAGAACAAAGGTCTTGGCAACATCAAATAGAAATCGTCAATCCATCCTCCGAACATATAATCCCAAAGGACGAACGAGAAATAAAAAGCCGCAATTCCCAAGAGGGCGAGGCAGACAAGTTTTAGTTTATGCAAAGCATTTGTCATGAACAGGAATCCTTATCCGTTGACGATGAGAATATATTATACGCTTTTTAGCGGGCATATAACATATAAAATATTGAACAGAGGGTCAGGAGTTTTTTGTTTCAATGGCGGCTCCGATAAAACCTTTGAACAAGGGGTGGACGTCAAAGGCTCTTGATTTGAATTCGGGGTGGAACTGAACGGCGATAAAGAACGGATGATCTTTAAGCTCGATAATTTCGGGCAACAATCCGTCGGGAGAACGTCCCGAAACGACCATCCCCTTGCTTTCCAGCTGTTCAGCGATTTTCATGCTGACTTCATAGCGGTGGCGGTGGCGTTCGCGAATGACTTTTTCTCCGCCGTACAGGCGCGAAGCCAACGTTCCGTCTTTTAATTCGCAGGGGTAGGATCCCAACCGCATTGTTCCGCCGACATCGGTGTCTTCGGTTCTGGTTTGTTTTTTGCCGTCTTGTTCCCATTCGGTCATCAATGCGACGACGGGAGTGCATTTTTTTGTGAATTCCGTGGAATTGGCGTCAGTGATGCCCAACAGATGGCGCGCCGCTTCGATAACGGCGGTTTGCATTCCCAAGCAAATGCCCAAGAACGGGGTTTTATGTTCGCGTGCATAGCGTTCGGCGATCATTTTGCCTTCGATGCCGCGCGTTCCGAAACCGCCCGGAACCAGAATACCCTTTATGCCGGCAAAGGTGTTGTTGATTTCTTCTTCGGACAGGTTTTCCAAAGTTTCGGATTCAATCCAGTGCACGTTGACTTTTGTCTTATGAGCAATGCCCGCATGGAACAGGGCTTCGTTCAAAGATTTATAAGCGTCCGGCAATCCGCAATATTTTCCGACGACGGCGATTTTAACTTCGCCCTGCCAATTTCCGATAACGTCAACGATGTTTTTCCATTTCGACATATCGGGTTCCGGAGCGCCGTCCAACATATTAAAATGCTTAAGGATGCGGATGTCCAAGCCTTGTTCGTGGTACATCAGAGGAATTTTATAGATGCTGTCGGCATCCAAAGCCGTAATGACGTCTTCGGGGGCGATATTACAGAACAGAGCGATTTTTTTGCGTTCGCTTTCGGACAGCATGATTTGAGAACGACACAGCAGGATATTGGCTTGAATTCCCGTTTCCAAAAGCTGTTTGACGGAATGTTGGGTCGGTTTTGTTTTCAATTCGCCTGCGGTCGGAATGTAGGGCAACAAAGTCAGGTGCAGGAACAAAGCGTTTTCGCGCCCGACGGTATTGGCGAATTGTCGGACGGCTTCCAAGAACAAAGTTCCTTCAATATCGCCGACGGTTCCGCCGATTTCATAAAGGACGAAATCTTCGTCGGTCAGATCTGATTCAATAAAGCGTTTGATTTCGTCGGTAACGTGAGGAATGGCTTGTACCGTAGCGCCCAGATAAGCGCCTTGGCGTTCTTTTGTCAGGACGTTGTAATAGATGCGTCCGCCTGATACTGAATCCGTTTTGTGGCACGGTGTTCCGACAAAGCGTTCGTAATGTCCCAAGTCTAAATCCGTTTCGGCGCCGTCTTCGGTAACAAAGACTTCCCCGTGCTGATAGGGAGACATTGTTCCGGGATCAATGTTCAGGTAAGGATCCATTTTGCGCATGCGGACTTTGTATCCGCGAGCCTGCAATATGGCGCCGATGGCTGCCGAAGCCATTCCTTTTCCCAACGAAGAAACGACGCCGCCCGTGATAAAGATATATTTGGTCATTAGTGAAAGCCTTTCGGAAAAACTTTAGAGGTATCATACAGGCAGGAGGATTAAAGTAAAGCGCGGAATTAATGTGTTTTTAAGATTTTTTATCTAAAGTACAAATTGAAAAAAGTTTTTTTAGGACGGCTGTAATGAAAAAGATATTATTTTCTTTGGTGTATGCGTTTATGCTTGCTGGGTTGTGCGCTTGTACGCTGTCTCAGGGCATGGATTCCGGAGCCTCGGACGGCACGGAAGGGACTTTGCCGCCAAGCTTTGCTCAGTTTAAAGACATTCCCATTCCCGAAAAAGCTTCGATGGATTTGAAACAGTCGTTGTTGTTCGGCGGCGAAAGTGCTTGGATCGGACGTTTGGTCTTTACCGCTCCTTATACTCAGAACGGTTTGTTTGATTTTTATATGTCCGAAATGCCGAAATTCGGATGGACCGAAATAACGGTCGTGCGTTCAAAAGTCAGCGTGCTGTCTTTCCGTCGCGATACGCGCGTCGCTACGATTCAGCTTGAACCGGATTTGGTCAGCGGCGCCGTCGTCTCCTTTACGGTTTCTCCGCAGACGGAAGCACCCAAAGGTCGGACGAAATAAAACAAACATTCTTTGATATTATGAAAAAGCGGGAGAAATTCCCGCTTTTTGTTTTTTTCAGGTTACTTTTTCAGGCTTCTGAAAAAGCAAGACCGGTTCCCCGTATGGCATGCCGCTCCCGTCTGGTCAATCAACGCCAACAAAGTATCGGCATCGCAATCAACGCGCAATTCAATTAATTTTTGAACGTGCCCCGACGTTTCGCCTTTGCGCCACAAACATTGTCTGGAACGGGAAAAATAGCACATACGCCCCGTTTCGACGGTTTCCCGTAACGCTTGGGCATTCATCCAAGCCATCATTAAAACTTCGCCCGTGTCGAACTGTTGAGCGATGACGGGAACCAATCCGTCGGAATTGAACTTTATTTGATTTATAAAATCTGAAAATTCAATCTGTTGCATGACCTTTTTTCCTTTTAAGAAAAAACATAAAGATTTTTAACAGTGAAAGGAGTACAAGAAAAGCGAAAAAACGATTTTCGGGAAAGTAAGAATAAGATGAGTGAAGCTTTAGATGCGTTGCGCAAAGAAATAGATGCGGTGGATGATTCTTTGCATGATTTGATAATGCGGCGGGTTTGTTTGGTTGAACAAATCGGCAAAGTCAAAGCGGAAGAGCACGGAGGAATGCCGGGATGTTCTTTGCGTCCGGCAAGAGAAATGGAAATCATGCGCCGTTTATGGAAACGTCATTCGGGCGCGATGGACAAAGATGTCTTGATACGTTTATGGCGCGAGCTGATCAGCGCTTGCGTGAACATACAAACGCCGTTGTGCGTTGCGGTTTACATGCCCGAACGCGGCATGGGGAATCTTGAAATTGCCAGAGATTTTTTCGGTTCGTACACGGCGATGCTTCCGTGTCGTTCAACGGGTCTGGTTCTGAAAGAGTTGACGCAGGGTGAAGCGAATGTCGGCATTTTGTCTTTGAACGATGATACGCAAGATTGTTGGTGGTATTCGATTGCTCAGGAATATAAAAGGACTTTAAGCGTATTTGCAAAGCTTCCGATTACGGGGCCTGCACGCAGTCGCGGCGAAGGAAAAATTGCTTATGCGGTCGGGAAAATCCTGTTTGAACCGACGGGGGACGACCGTACGCTTCTTGTGGCGGAAACGGACGGCACGATCAGCTTGAGCACGCTTGATTTATTGTTAAAGGCAACGGGTGTTCCGACAAATGCGATTTGCGATACTCATACGATTGATATGGCACGCAAGGCTTATTTGTTTGAAGTGGACGGTTATCTGTCCGAAAAAGACGACCGATTGGCGCGCGTTATGGAAAAAGAAAACGGTAAAATTACCATGTTAAGGGTAATCGGCGGTTATCCCGTTCCGTTGAGCTGATTTTTTCAGGAGAATAAAATGAACACATATCCCGTCCCCGCTCATGACAGCATTATGGAGCTTTCTGCGTATGTCGGAGGAGCCTCGTCTTTACAAGGCGTATCCAAGGTTATAAAGCTTTCTTCGAATGAAGGGGCTTTCGGAACGAATCCGACGGTTGTCGAAGCGTGTAAAAAGGCGGCGGACAAAATGTTCCGTTATCCCGACGGCGGATCCGTGCAATTGCGTCAAACGATTGCCGAAGTTCACGGGTTGGAAGAAAGCCGTATCGTTTGCGGGTGCGGTTCCGACGAACTGATAGGTTTGTTGTGCCACGCATATTTGAATGACGGTGATGAAGTCATCGTGACGCAGTACGCGTTTTTGATGTATCGCCTTTATGCTTTGGGATGCGGAGCCGTCCCCGTTACCGTCATGGAAAAAGACAGACGGATAGACGTTGATGCCGTTTTGAATGCCGTTACGGACAAAACGAAAATAGTCTTTATAACCAATCCCGGAAACCCGACGGGAACATATTTGAACGTTCGGGAAATTGACCGTTTATGTCGCGGTTTGCCGTCAAACGTCATGGTTGTTTTGGATTCGGCGTATGCGGAATATGTTCCTGCGTCCGATTTTAACGCGGGCGAAGCGTTTGTCGGGAAATATCCGAATGTCGTGATGCTCAGGACATTTTCTAAAATTTACGGGCTGGGCGGTATTCGTCTGGGATGGAGCTATGCGTCACAGGAAATTACCGATGTTTTGAACCGTGTACGCGGTCCGTTTAACGTTAATTCGATAGCTCAGGCGGTCGGTGTCGCGGCGATGAAAGACAGAGATTTCGTCAAGAAAAGCTTTGAGCATAATTTAAAATGGCAAACTGTTTTTCAACGGGAATTGCCGCGATTGGGGCTGACGGTTACGCCTTCCGTAACGAACTTTATTTTGGCTGATTTTCCGACGGAAGGGGAAAAGACGGCGAAACGTGCCGACGAATTTTTGCGTTCCAAAGGCATAATCGTCAGAGCGGTCAATTCGTACGGATTCCCGAATTCGTTAAGAATGACGATAGGAAACGACGAAGAAAGCGAAGCTTTGTTGTCGGCGCTGAAAGAATTTATGGCGGGTTAAGCTTTATATCCGAAACGCGATTACGGGCGGGGCTAAGGTTCATCGCCCGTATTTTTTTCGATCAGGACGATCTGTCCTGCATATAAATTGCCGTCCTGATAGCTGAAAGACGTCGACAAAGACGGTCTGTTTTCGCCGTGTTCGACGGTTAATCTCGGTCCCAGCACGACTTTTGCGACGGACAAATTCCCGGAACTGATGATATGTTCGTTTTCCAGAATTTCCAGCATATCAAAGAAGCCGTAAGCTTTTGCGGTGGCTGCCACGGTCGGTTCCAACGCGCCGTTCAAAGCGGCCGTGGCGGAAAATTCAGCCATCAAGGGCTTCCAAATGATTTCGCCTTTTTTAATTTCGACGGTACCGCTGTTGTCCAGCCAATCTTTTAACAGCGGCTTTTCGCGTTGATGAGAAATGCCGTCGATTTCTCCCGACAGATAAAGGTATTCGACGGTTTTGGGCAAACTTTGGTGTTTTCCTGCCGGCAAGACAATGTTTTCCGTTTGAAACGAATAAGAAAATGATGCAAGCCCGTCATGTTTTGCGGGAATCTTTTTTAAGCGGAAGAATAAGCGTTCAAAAGCTGACCCAGCCAAAGCGTTTTGAGTCCCCGAACGGACGTTTTGAATATATATTTTAACGGAAGCGGGGGAAAGCTTTGACCCGGTATTGATATCGGCGCGAGCATCGTCGGCTATAAAACGGATATCGCCGTATTTTTCGGTTTTCAGCGAATGCGTTCCTCTCATGGAAAATGAAATATTGCGCGGCGCCAAAGGATTTAAAGTAATCGAGATGCGCCCTGCCTTAAACTGCCATCCGCCCATGCTTTTTGGTGCCGTAACGGTCAGGTCGTCCAAGTACAAACCGCTTTGCAACGCCAGAAAAGAGGATTTAGGTTCTTTGTAGGAAACTCCGAAACCGTTTGCGCCGATTTCTTTAAAAAAGTTGAAAACTCGGGCACGCAGGACTCGTTCGCCCTGCCAGCAAACGGCGAAATACATCATCAGCAACGTCAATAACAGCAACTGCCAACCTTTTTTCCCGAAAGCCCCGCGCATTTCTGCGAACAAGGAACCATGCCGCTTGTCGGGAGCAGGATTTTTTACGTTGGGTTGCAGATTCGGTATTTTGCTGGTGTTTAACATTTTTGAGGGGATAAGTGTTAAGCAATTTTCTAAAGTTATATTATATAAAAAAAAAGATTCTGACATTCTTTTTTTGCAGGAGAGACGGTATGGAAAAAATTGAAGCGGTCGTTTTCGATTTCGGAGGCGTTTTAATAGATTGGAACCCTCGTTATTTATACGACAAGGTCTTTAAGACGCCCCAAGAAACGGAATATTTTTTGCAAAACATCTGCACGTCCGAATGGAATTGGCTTATGGACAAGGGAAAGCCCTTTGAGCTTTCCGTCAAAGAATTGCAATCTCAACATCCCGAATATTCCGAACAAATAGAAATGTTTGACAAACGCTGGGAAGAAATGATCGGCAAGGTCAATGAAGACACCGTCAGCATTTTAAAAGAAGTTTCCGCCAAACTTCCCGTTTACGGATTGACGAACTGGTCTGCGGAAAAGTTCAAGATCGTCCGTCCGAAATACGATTTTATGAACATTTTTGACGGGATCGTCGTTTCCGGTATTGAAAAACAAGCCAAGCCGGAAGAACCGATTTTTCGTATTTTATTGCAACGTTACGGGCTTAAAGCCGAAAGCACGTTTTTTACCGATGATTCGGAATTAAACATTGCGACGGCAACCCGTTTGGGATTTCGGACGCACCGTTTTGTTTCGGCACGGGCGCTTCGTTCGGAATTGGAAAAGAACGGCGTCTTATAAGCTTTCGGGAACAATAAAAAAGCCTCCGAAAAACGGAGACTTTTTGTTTTTAAGAGATTTATCAGTAATAATCTTCTTCCAGATTTTTGGTCATTGCGCCGAACGCTTCGTTGGCGGCATCTTCGTTGATGGTCAAATCGAATTCTTCGCCGAAAGCGTTTAAGAGGGCGTTTGTGCGTTCGGCGGCTTTTTCTTCAACGATTTGCCGGCGCAACTGCGCGACGTCCAGAACGTTTTTCTTCGGATCGGCGGGAATGACCTTGACGGCACGGGTTACGATATAGCCGTTGGGGGCGGGAACGCTGACAACTTCTCCGACGGGTCTGTTAAACAAAGCAAACATGGCATTGGAAGGCAACATTTGTTTGCGACGGGTCAAATCAGGGATGCGTTCGTACGTAACGTTGTATTTCTTTGCCGCATCTTTTGGCTTTGCGCCGTTCATCAAATCTTTTTCAATTTTTTTGATGATGCTTTTGGCTTCTTCTTTTTGTTTTTGTTCCGTCCATGCTTTTTTCAAAGCGGGCAAAGCTTTTTCATACGTTTTCATCGTCGGTTCGACGACTTCGTCGACGCGCAACACGAAATATCCCGAACCGTTTTCGGTCATGGGCGTGTCGCGTCCCTGTTCGTACAGGAAAGCCATGGAAACGATGTCTTCGGGCAGAGCCGTTTTATTTCCGTTTTCGTCGTTTCCTGCGGAATCGATGTTTTTATATGATTTTACGGGCAGTTTCGCATCTTTTGCGACGGTTTCCAGCTTTTCTCCGGCGCCGAGACGGTCGTCCAGCGTTTTTGACAGCTCCGTTAACTTGTCAAAAGCCAAGGCGTTTTTGACTTTTTCTTCCAAATCTTTTTTGACTTCGGCGAACTTCTTTTCGATTTTGGGCGTGATTTTATTGACGCGCAGAATCTGCCAACCGAAAGACGTCTGTACGGGACCTACGATTTCGCCTTTTTTGGCGTTAAAGACGGCTTCGCTCCAATCTGCCGTGGCGGTGGACGGAGTAATGTCGCCCAGCTGAGTCATGTCGTCCGTTTGTCCGGCTTCGCGTTGAGCGACTTTAAAGAAATCTTCGCCTTTCTTTACGGCATCAAACGCTTTTTGAGCGGCGTCTTGAGTATCAAAGAGCATTTGGTCAACGTTGCGGACTTCTTCAACGGTATAGGCGCTTTTATCCTGTTCGTACAAATCGCGCAATTCGCTGTCGGACACGTTGATTTGTTTTTTGACGTCGTCCAAAGACAAAGACATTACCGTAAAAGACCGGTATTCGGGCGCCATCAGGCTTTCGGAGATGTCTTCGTAAGTTTTTTCCAGTTCTTTGCGAGTCGGCTTTTGTTTGATTTTAATTTTTTCGGGATTGATTTTAAAAACGTCGACGACGCGTTTTTCGGCGTCAAGACGGTACGCCGTTTCTGCGAATTCGGGCGGTAAAACGGTGGCGGCTTTGACGGCTTCGGCGATTTGGGCGTATTTCATGTCCAAAAAGGTGTCCGCGACGAAATTTTTTTCGTTCTGTCCCGTGTTTTTCAGAAATTCGTTAAACGCGCTTCTGCTGAACGTTCCGTCCAGCCCCGAGAACATCGGTTCGTTCATGATGGATTGTCTGACGGCGTCTTCGGGAACGGCCAGCCCCAGATGATTGACGGTTTCGTTCATGGCGGCGCGCGATCCCGTTTCGCGCAGGGTTGAAATGAGCATGCCGCGTTCGACGGCGTCTTTTAACGTGAACTGTCCGCCGGTCATGCGGCTGAGCGCATCGACGTTTCTGCGGAATTTATCCATCAGTTCCTGAGTTGAAACTTTAGTGCTTCCGACGGACACGACGGTTTTGTTGTCAAAGCTCAATCCCGAAGAACTGACGCCGAACAAAGTCATAAAGCTTAACGCGGTCAGGATAAGAATACCTTTAACGAACCAACTGTCTTTTTGATCACGGAAAAATTTTAACATCAGGGAACCCATTTTTTATAAAAGAACCGAACAGATAATAAAATCCCTGTTCGCCGAAGGCAACAGACTTTTATTAAAAAGAAGGGCGATTAAGCGAAATTAAATGTTTTTTTCGGTTTGCTCCTGTGGTACACCTGTTCATAATTTTTAATTATGGCTGTTAAAACGTATGGAGTAAGAAATGGCGAATAGACGTCCTTTGATTGCCGGAAACTGGAAAATGAACTGTTTAAGGGAAAGTGCGGCCGCACTGGCATCCGGCATTGCCGAGAAATATGCGGCAGTCAAGGATCCGAACTGTGAAGTTTTGATTTGTCCGCCTTCGATATTGATTCCTGCGGCGGTTCAGGCTGCGGCGGGACGCATTGAAGTCGGGGCTCAGGACTGCCATGCGGCCGAATCGGGCGCTCACACGGGGGACACTTCGGTCGGCATGATTAAAGACGCGGGGTGTTCTTATGTTATCGTCGGTCATTCCGAACGCCGTACGGATCATCATGAAACGGATGCCGAGATTCAGGCAAAGGCCGCGGCGGTTATTGCGAACGGTCTGAAGGTTATTATTTGCATCGGCGAAACGGAAGCCGAACGCGACGCCGGCAAGACGATAGACGTTTGCCGCCGCCAGATTCAAGGTTCCGTTCCCGCGAATGCGACGGCGGAAAACACGGTAATCGCATATGAACCCGTATGGGCGATCGGCACGGGACGTACGCCGACGTCAGCCGACGTGGAAGAGGTTCATGCGGCCATTCGTGCGGAAATCGCCGCGAAATTGGGACAAAAGGAAGCCGACGGAATGCGTTTGCTGTACGGCGGTTCCGTAAAGCCCGCGAATGCCGCCGAACTGATGGCGTTGCCTGACGTTGACGGAGCACTGGTCGGCGGAGCCAGCTTGAAGGTCGCCGATTTCTGGGCGATTATCGAAACCGACATTTAATCACCCCCCTTTGAAACAAGAGGTTTGCAGATGCATACGATTATATTGACCATTCATGTCATATTGGCGGTTTGCCTGGTTGCCGTGATATTGATGCAGCGTTCCGAAGGCGGTGCGCTGGGCGGCTTGGGCGGCGGCGGAATGAACAGCTTTATGACGGGGCGCTCCGTCGGGAACGTTTTGACGCGCACGACGGCGATATTGGCGACCTGCTTTATGATTACAAGCCTGACGCTGGCGATTATGAGCAAAAGCGAAGCGGCAAAAGCGGGACAGTCTTTTTTGGATCGTCCGGCGGTAACGCAAAACGAAACGCAGGCTCCCGCAGTTCCGGTCGTTCCCGTTTCATCAAAGTAATTTTTGAAGGAGGCTCTCGGGTCTCCTTCTTTGTTTTTTAAGCGTTAAGGAAAGAAGATATGACAAATCGCCGCATAACGGTAGGAAATGTAACTGCAGGCAATGATTTGCCGTTTGTTTTGATCGGCGGTCCGTGCCAAATAGAAAGCAAGGATCATGCAATCGGCTTGGCGGGAAAGATTTATGAAATCGCCAAAGAACTGGATATTCCGTATATATTTAAAGCCTCGTTCGACAAAGCGAACCGGACTTCGGCGACGGGTGCGCGCGGGATAGGCTTGGAAAAGGCTTTGGATGTTTTTTCGGAAATCAAAAAGCTCTACGGCTGTCCCGTGGTAACGGACGTTCATGAACCGTATCAGTGTGCAGAAGTCGCTCCGGTTGTTGATGTTTTACAAATTCCCGCTTTTTTGTGCCGTCAAACGGATTTGGTGGTTGCGGCGGCGAAAACGGGGCGCGTTTTAAACATTAAAAAAGGTCAGTTTTTGGCTCCGTGGGATATGAAGAACGTTGTTGCCAAAGCGGAAACGGCGGGTAATCCGAATGTGATGGTTACGGAGCGGGGCGTATCGTTCGGTTATAACACGCTGGTAGTTGACATGCGTTCTTTGCCGATTATGGCGCAACAGACGGGGTGCCCCGTTATCATGGATGCGACGCACGCGGTGCAGCAGCCCGGCGGTCAAGGAACCAGCACGGGCGGTCAGCGCGAATTTGCGCCTGTTTTGGCACGTGCGGCTGNNGTTTTGGCACGTGCGGCTGTTGCCGTGGGTGTTGCGGGCGTCTTTATCGAAACGCACGAAAACCCCGACAAATCGCCCAGCGACGGTCCCAATATGATACCGCTAGCTGATCTAAAGGATGTATTGTCAACGCTGAAAAGCATCGATAAACTGATGAAAAACTATTAAGAATTGGAGACGAATATGTCAGAAATTATAGATATTCATGCGCGCGAAATTTTGGATTCCCGGGGCACGCCGACGGTAGAAGTTGACGTTTTGTTGGAATCCGGTGCGTTCGGACGTGCTGCGGTTCCTTCGGGGGCTTCGACGGGGGTGCACGAAGCCGTCGAATTGCGCGACGGGGACAAGGATCGCTATAACGGTAAAGGCGTACAAAAAGCCGTTGCCGCCGTTAATGACGTTTTGGCGGAAGAACTTTGCGGTTATGAAGCTTCCGAACAAATGGAAATCGATCAGGCGATGATAGATTTGGACGGAACGCCGAACAAAGGCAAGCTTGGGGCGAACGCGATTCTGGGCGTTTCTTTGGCAGTGGCAAAGGCTGCGGCGGAAGATTTCGGCATGCCGTTATACCGTTATATCGGCGGAACGATGGCGCATGTTTTGCCTGTGCCGATGATGAATATTTTGAACGGCGGAAAACATGCGGACAATCCGATTGACGTTCAGGAATTTATGATTATGCCCGTTTCGGCTCCCAGCATTGCGGAAGCGGTGCGGATGGGATCCGAAGTTTTTCAGGCTTTGAAATCGAATTTAAAGCAGGCGGGGCTGAACACGAACGTCGGCGACGAAGGCGGTTTCGCACCGAATTTGAAGAGTGCCGACGAAGCGTTGTCTTATATTATGAAAGCCGTCGAAACGGCAGGTTATAAGCCCGGAGACGACATTGTCTTTGCCATAGACGCGGCTTCGTCAGAATTTTACAAAGACGGCAAATACATTCTGGAAGGCGAAGGCAAGAAATTTAATTCGTCGGGTATGGTTCAGTATTATGAAGACTTGGTCGCAAAATATCCGATCAAATCGATAGAAGACGGCTGTGCCGAAGACGATTGGGAAGGTTGGGATTTGCTGACGGCGACGCTGGGACGCAAAGTCCAACTGGTCGGAGACGATTTGTTCGTAACGAACACGTCGCGTTTGGCGGAAGGCATTGAAAAAGGTGTCGCGAATTCGATTTTGGTCAAAGTCAACCAGATCGGTTCGTTGACGGAAACGCTTCAAGCCGTTGATATGGCTCATCGTGCGGGTTATACGGCGATACTGTCGCACCGTTCGGGCGAAACGGAAGACACGACGATTGCGGACATTGCCGTTGCAACGGGATGCGGACAAATCAAAACGGGGTCGATGTCGCGTTCCGATCGTTTGGCAAAATACAACCAGCTGATTCGCATAGAAGAAGAACTGGGCGACACGGCGACGTATGCGGGTCGTTCGATTTTTGCCGGACGTTGTTCCTGCGGCGACCATTGCACGTGCGGCTGCCATAAATAAGATGTTTAAATGAAAAAAAAGGGGGGACGCATTCTCCCCTTTTTTTGTTGCAAAGAAATGTTAAAAAGGCGACTGTATAAAGACTTGAATAAAGAAGGCACAGAAGTTTTATGCGTTTAGGTTTGGAAATCCGCCGTCGTTTCAGACACATTTTACCGCCGTTGTTTTGGTTGGTTCTGACATTTTATTTCGGCTACCATGCTGTGAACGGCGAGCGCGGATTGAGACGTTTGTTTGAATTGCGTCAGGAAATCAAGATAGCCTCTCAGGTTGCGGAAGAAATTTCTGCGCGTCGGGCGGAAATGGAACGTAAAGTCCGCCAGCTTTCGCCGGACAGCATAGATATGGACATGCTTGATGAATCGGCGCGCAGCCTGTTGAATATGGGCAAAGAAGGGGATTACGTTATTTTTGACGCGGAATGACGCTTTTAAGGGGCTTGCGTTGCCAAAGCCGTCCAACCGCCTTCGGGCATAAGAAGCAATAAGGCGCGCATACAAATCAATCCGTAAACTCCCGCAAAGACGTCATCAAGCATAACACCCGTTGCATTTTTCAATTTTGTATCCGCCCAACCGACGGGGAAGGGCTTTGTAATGTCAAAGATTCGGAAAAAGGCGAATGCGAACATATAGCTGAACGGGTCGAGAGGCGTTACCAAAAGGGTTGTCCACATACCTGCGACTTCGTCAATGACGATCATTCCGGGATCTTCGGTTTTTGTTTCATCCATGATAATTTTTGCCGCCCAAACGCCGATGAAATAAACAACGACGGTTGCCGCCAACAGCAAAGGCCATCCGACGAAATACATCATCGCCCAAGCAAAAGGCAAAGCGGCGAGAGAGCCGAACGTTCCCGAAGCGACGGGGGCTTTTCCCGAACCGAACCAAGTACCCAGAATAAAAGCGGTTTTAATTTTTGCGGACATAATCGCACCTCCGACGGCTCGATATAAAAAAGTGGTTGGCGAAAAAAAGAATAATGTCATATATTCTATAAAGATGTGATTAAAAAACCAGTTTTTTTAAAAGGACGAACCGCCGTGTCGCGTATGACGGAAAATTTGAACGAAAAGACGCAAAGAGCCAATGGAAAGAAAGGTTTTTTTGCGAAACATTTTCCTCCGCGCGATTTTTTGATCAGGCATGAGGACGATGTTCGTTATTTTACGTTGTCGACTCGCACTCAAGCATTGATTTTTTGTGTTTTATCGCTGTGTGCGGTATGGCTTTTATTTTCTTCGTTTTTTTATGTCCGCTACGACCGTTCCGTTGATGCGAAGGACAAACAAATTGCGTTGCTTCAAAACGCGTACAAGGATGTTTTGAAGAATGTGGCGGCTTACGAAGATTATGCGTTGCGCATAGAAGAACAGCTGGATGAGAACCATCGGCAGATGTTGGCTTTGGACGGCAACGCGCGTGAAGAATCGGTTTCTGAAACGGCGGTTAAAAAGGTGGAACCTTTTTCATTGCCCGAAGAAAGTGAAGAAGAAAAAGAATTTAAACGTTTGCAAGAGGAGCGTTCTTTTTTAAAGGCTCAAGCCTCATATGTCAGACAACGCCTGACAACGCTGGCGCGCGGGGCGGTATCGGCTTTTCGTCCTGCAGAAGACGCCGTTTCTTTTAAGACGGCTTTGTTGCAAAGGGATTTGGCGACATCCGAAGCGCGGGAGTTAAAACAGCGGGTTCAGGATTTGGAAGAAATGATTGCCGAAATGCAAGATACGCAGATTTTGGCATTTCAAAAGATGGCGTCTTTGGCGGACGGGAACATAACGGCGATAGAGGACGGCTTATCCGACATATCTGAAACGTTAAAGACGGCGGGTCTCGGGATGAATTCGCTGTTAAGCCGGATTCGGCGGGACAAGAAATCCGGGGGGATGGGCGGTCCGTTTATTCCTGCGGCGATGCCGAAGGTGCCGAATTCGAATTTGAACATTTCGTTGGCCAGCTTAAATACGCGTTTGGACAGGTGGTCGGAGCTGACGGCGCTTCAAAACGCTTTGCCGCTGGGCAAGCCGATAAAGCGGATACGGGTTACGTCTCCGTTCGGTGCGCGCGAAGATCCGTTTCAGGGAATGCCCGCCCGTCACGAAGCGGTGGATTTAAGGGGATTTACGGGAGAACCTGTGTATACTCGGGCTCCCGGCAAGGTTGTCCGTGCCGGAATGTGGGGCTGGTACGGCAATATGGTTGAAATAGACCACGGTATGGGCATCAGAACAAGATACGCCCATTTGGACAAGATATTCGTACGCAAGGGAGAAACCGTGCGTGCGGGGGACAGGATCGGCAGCGTCGGCAGTACGGGTCGCAGTACGGGGGCTCATTTGCATTATGAGATTCGCGTCAGGGGCTATGCCGTAGATCCGATGAATTTTATCAAGGCGAAGAAGAATGTTTTCCAAAGTTCATAAAGACATAGAAAAAAAAGTATCCAATAATGACCGCCGTCCGGCGTCTCCTTCGATTATCAGTTCGGATTTAACGTTGACGGGAGACATTGTTTCGGAAGGCGAAGTCCATATTGACGGGCGTGTTGACGGAGATATCCGTTGCCGCGTGTTGTTGGTCGGCGTGAATGCGCAGATTGTCGGATCGATACAGGCGGATGTGGCAAAAGTGCACGGCAGCGTGGAAGGTCAGCTTTTTGCACGGTCGGTATTTTTGGCGACGTCGGCGAAAGTAACGGGTGATATTACGCACGAACGCATAGAAATAGAACCGGGGGCGTATTTGGAAGGTCATTGCCGGCATATGGACGATCCGATTCCGGCGGAACAGGCTCCTGCGGATTTAATGCTGACGGATGCCCGCGACGATAACAAGGCGAAATAATGTCTTCGGAAAAGGAGTTTCACAGACGGCGAACGGCGTTTGTCGTTTTGAAGGCGGGAATTCTTATTGCAGAAGAAGGCTTTGAAGGATCGCATTTCGATTTGTTGAAAGACAGCGGATTTTCCGAAAGTCAGGCAAAGGAAATAATAGAAAACCGCCCGCGCGGCTTTTCGTTGGACGGAAATGTTTATGTATATCAGGGCGAATCTTTTTTACCGTTAACGGTCGAAAAAGAAGAGGCGTTCAGAGCATATATTCCGTTTTTTAAACAAAGCGGTCTTTTGTCTTGTCAGGGAAAAATCTTCAGCGGTATGCGGGCGGGTAATCCCGGAGATTTGTGGCAGGGCGTTAAAGAGATTGAATTTTTTTGATTAACGTTTTGACCTGAGAGGTGGTTTTAAGCTATTCTCAGCTCAACGTTTTCTTTATTTAGAATTAAGAGGGGATATTATGTCGTTACCACTTATGCCGAAAGCAACCGCCGTATGGCTGGTTGAAAACACGTCGTTGACGTTTGAACAGATTGCGAATTTTTGCGGGATGCACTCGTTGGAAATTCAGGCGATTGCCGACGGAGACGTCGGGGCATCGATGATGGGGATGAATCCTGTTACGAACGGTCAGTTGACGAAGGAAGAAATTGCGCGTTGCGAAGCGGATCCGACGGCGGTTCTGACGCGCAGCGTATCCGATTTGCCGCCGTTAATGCCGCGTTCAAAGGGGGCGCGCTATACGCCGGTATCAAAGCGTCAGGACAGACCCGATGCGATTGCGTGGTTGTTAAAGCATCACCCCGAATTGTCGGACGCACAGATTCGCAAGCTGTTGGGTACGACAAAGAATTCGATAGATGCGGTTCGTGATCGGACGCATTGGAATATGGCGAATATCAAAGCACGCAATCCCGTTATGCTTGGTTTGTGCACGGAAGCCGATTTAAAAAAGGCCGTGTCCGCGGCAGAGGCGACGGCGGAAAAATCGAACGTCCCCTTTGATGTGGAAGACGCTGACGAAGAATAACGGCAAGGAGGCGAATGATGTCGGAAGAAACGGTAAATGTCGGCGGTGTTGATGCCGAACGTTTGTTGTCATACATAGAACGCATTGAACGTATTGAAGAAGAAAAGAAAGCTCTTCAAAACGATATCAAAGAAATTTTTGAAGAAGCCAAATCGGCGAACTTTGACATCAAGGCGATGAAAAAGATTTTAAAATTGCGCAAGATGGACGAAAGCGATCGTCAGGAAGAAGAATTTATTCTGGATACGTACAAGCACGCGCTGGGCTTGGATTAGGCTTTTTTCGGGAAAATGAAGGCGGCTTTTATTAAAGCCGCCTTTTTATATGATTTTTTATCGGTAAAAAAATAAGCCCGCAGATTTTGTATCGGCGGGCTTTTTAATAAGGAAAACCCTAATCCAGCTGTAAAACAAGCATTTTTAAATAAGCGGTTTCGGGCAAATGCGGATGAACGGGATGGTCGGCACCGGCTCCTGCCTGCAGCAGGATGCGTCCGTTTCGTCCGGCTTCGCTGATGCCGCGACAGCATTCGCGCATAAATTCTTCGGGGCTGACGTGGTGCGAACATGAACCTAAAGCCAAAATCCCGCCTTTTTCAACCAGCCCTGCCGCCAGTCTGGACATTTTTCTGTAACCGCGCAAACCTGCGGCAATGTCTTTTTTGACTTTGGCAAAGGCTGGGGGATCACACACGACGATATCGAATTTTTCTTTTTCTTTGTTCATGCGTTCCAGAACGTCAAAAGCATTGTCTTTCAGCCAGGTGCATTTTTCGGACAGGTTATTTTTTTCGGCGGCTTTTTTAGCCAATTCCAAAGACGCTTCGGATCTGTCAACGCCGATGATTTCCTTTGCGCCGCCGATTCCCATGTGCAGAGCGAACCCGCCGGCGTAAGTATAAAAGTCGATGACACGTTTGTTTCTTGCCATGCGTCCGACAAAGGCGCGGTTGTCGCGTTGGTCATAGAACCAACCTGTTTTTTGTCCGCCTTTTAAATCGGCAAAGAAATAGATGCCGTTTTCGCGAACGCTGACGACGTCGGGCAATTCGCCTTTGGCGACTTCGTAAAGGGGCTCAAGACCTTCCAAAGCGCGGGAGGCGTTTTCGGAACGCAATACGATGCAAGAGGGCGATAAGACTTCATCAACGGCGCGGACGATTTCGTCTTTCAGCCTGTCCATGCCGGCGGTATTGATTTGGCAGGCGATAATATCGTCAAAGCGATCGATGACCAGCCCCGGCAATCCGTCGGCTTCGGAGTGGATCAGGCGATAGAACGGCGAATTTATCAGGACGTCGCGCAGGGCGACGGAAGCGCGCAGGCGTTTGGCAATAAAGGCTTTGTCAATGACGGCTTTGGGGTCGTTGGCGATTTTTCTGAAAGAAATCAGCGAGTGTGCGTTAAACGTGCCCAAGCCCAAAAAAGTCGAATCGCTGTCTTTTAAGACGACCAAAGTCCCGTCGGGCAGGCTTTTTGTTTCGGGAGACATTTCGATTTCGTTGGAAAAAACCCAAGGGGAGCCTGCTTTGATGCGGCGGCTGTGTCCGGGCTTCATTTTAATTTCGGGATAAAGTGCATTTTTCATGGCGTTTGCCTTTCAGCTCTTTTACACTGGCAATAATTGTTAAAGATATTGTTAGCACGACAGAGGCGCATATGCCAAAGAAAGAAAAAAAATTTTCGGCGGGCGAAGTTATTTTTAAGCAAGGGGAACCTTGCCGCTTTGTTTATACGATTTTGGAAGGCCGCGTGGAAATGTACTACGAGGTTTCCGGGAAAGCGCGCGTTTTAGCCACGAAGACCGAAGATGACATGCTCGGAGCGAATTGTGTTCTGGACGGCGCGTACGATACCAGCGCCCGAGCCGTCAACAATGTCGTTTTATCGGTGCAGGGGGCTGACGAATATATAGCGAAGCTTCAGCGTTCGGGAGAGCTTTCTCCGATTTCGGGTACGCATGTTTCTTCGGATGCCCAGGAATCAGGCGAAGATGAAGACAGTGAATTTAATTTTGATTTTGACGCCGATTTTTCGGAAGAGTCTTCTTCGTCGGATTTCGAAGCGCCACCTGTTTCTGCCGTGCGCCGCCCGACGGGCAGAGCTCTTTCGTTATCCAAAAATCGCGGAGGAGCTTACGGTGAAGAACGCGAAGAAAAAAGCGAGCCTCCGCAGCAAGCCGTTGTCAAAGTCGAACGTCGTCATTCCTTACCGCAGACTCCGAAATCGGAGCGCCCCAGAATTCTTCCGGCGGATATTAAACGAACGCCGATCAGAGAATGGTTGTTGGAAGGGATGGTGGAAGAACCGCCGTCATACGGTTCGGTTGTTTTATTGGCTTCTGTTGCCGGAGATGAATCTTCGTCATGCCGTGATTTAATTTACGACGTTTTGTGCCGAGTGCCGGATTTAAAAATCAAAGTGGTTGATGAGGCGGTTACCGATACCAATCCGCAACGAGCGGCGATGAAGATGCGTTCTTGGATGAAGCAGCATTCGGCGGACGTCGGTATATACGCGACGCTGGATGCGGCGGGTCGTCTGATGGAGTTTCATGCCGTCCGTGCGGCGTTGCCCAATGATCCGCGTTCTTCTTTTTTAAAGGCAGGCAGTCGTTTTTATCTGCCTGTTGACATGAAAGAAGAACATCGTGCTTTGTTAAAAATTTTTACGATAGCGGCGATTGTGCCGACACGTTTGGAACATGAACAGCTGTTGCGATTGTTTTTGCCTCCGGCCGTTCAAGAGGTTTTTTCGTATGCGATCAAGCCGATGGTCGGTTTGAATGCGGAAGAACAGGCGGCGAATTTGGCATATTTCGGAACCGTAGTGTCTTTAGCCGGAGTTTTAAAGCCGACAGGCGAAGATCGCGCCCGGGCGTCCGAAGCGTATGAGGCGGCGTTGAATTTAATGCCGCCGACGGCGCCCGAGTATGTTTTTGTTAATCGTCAGCTGGGGCTTTTGCATCAAATTGCGGCAGAAAAAAAACAAGACATACAAGGTTTGAAAAAAGCGGAAGAAACGTTTGTTGCGGCAGTTTCGTCGGTATCGCCTTCGGTTCAACCCGAAACATGGGGAGATTTGAAAATCCGTATCGGCAACGTGCGTCAGAAAATAGCGTCTCGAACAGGGAACGGAGAAGATTTTGCTTCGGCGATGACGGCTTACAGAGAAGCATTGGGGCGGCTGAAGCCGTCGGTTCATATTGAAAAATGGGCTGATGCCGTGAACGGTTTGGCGCGAACGATGCAAGAATTCGGTGCTCACAGCCCGAAAACGACGTTGTTGGAAAAATCGGTCGAGCTTTATGAACGCGAACTGTCCGTGATTGACAAAGACCGTTTTCCGATGTTATGGGCTTCCGCCAGTAATAATTTGGCGTCGGCTTTGTTTATGCTGTTTGAAAAAACGGACAACTCGGATTTATTAAGACGCGCGGTTGAGGTGTTTTCGGGTGCTTTGGCCGTTTATAACAGAATGGGGGCGGACAGAATGGCTGCCGTTGCCAACAACAATTTGCATCATGCGGAAAAAACGCTGTCCAAACTGGAACGCGAGCTGGAAGAAAAGAAAAACTGGCTGGACGACATTTTGGAAGAAGCCCCCGTTGAAGAAGAACCTCTTGTTTTTGAAAAGATTGCCGTCTTTGAAGAATTAGACGACGAAGAAGAGTGAATCCGTCAAACCGCAAGCCTGTAAAATCAACGCCGCAATGACTGCCGCCAAGAGCGGCATTCCGTAAGGACCGACTTTGTTTTTTCTGATTAAAGCGATGACGGCAAAAAACAGAAAAGACAAAAATATGGTAACGGCCAACAGCGGAAATCCGATCCAGCTTCCGATTCCCGAAAGCATTTTAAAATCGCCGCCGCCCAAAGCTCTGGGACGGAAGGGCGTCATGACGGCGCTTGCAACGGTCGGTAACAATATGCCTGCCAGCGCGCCGCCCGCCGATGCCAAAGGGGTCAGTTCGGTCGCATTCAGTGCCGCGAACAAAAATCCCGTAATCATCAACGGAACGGTTAACACGTCGGGCAGCAAACGGATTTTTTCGTCGATGCAGGCGAGCAGGGCACAAATCCACAGCATAACCAGAAAAGCCAAAGAATATCCGAAATAAATCAGTGCAAAAACGCAAACCGAACCGAATGTTCCCCACAACACGGCAAAACAAAACAGCTTAGCCCACAACAGGCGTCGTATTTTTTTGCGCGTCGGATCGTTCGGTGCGGCAAAGCGGGGAATATGGAAAGACCGAACCAAAGCCGTTCCCGCGTCTGCAGGCATAAATTTTCCGTAACGTCTGGCAAAGAAGGGGATTGTAAAAAACAGACAAAAAGAAACGATGCAGAACGCCGATATGACGGCGATAAGTTCATTTTGGCTTTCCATACGGGATCTCCGTTTAATTAAGCGATGTTTTTTCAGATTAACTCAAAAATTCGTTTCGGAAAGCATAAATCTTATATAATAATCGTGAAAAAGGAGTCGTCATGGAACGGTTGTTTGACAAAGCGGTTATTATCGGCGTCGGGCTGATCGGGTCGTCATTGGCGCGCGTGTTAAAGGCGAACGGTCTTGCGGGGAAAATTTCGGGGGTCGCCCGTTCTTCGGAAAACCGTCAGACGGCTTTGGATTTGGGCATTGCCGACGAAATGACGGACGATGCCGCAGAGGCGGTGAGGGACGCGGATATTGTTTTTATTTGCACGCCGGTCGGTGCCGTCGGAAAGGTGGCTGAAAAAATAGCGCCTGCTTTGAAAAAAGGCTGTATCGTTACCGATGTCGGTTCCGTAAAGGCATCCGTTATTTCCGCCGTTCAGCCTTTTTTGCCCGAAGACGTTTTTTTTGTGCCGGCTCATCCCGTTGCGGGGACTGAAAAATCCGGACCTCAAAACGGTTTTGCGGAATTGTTTGACGGGCGTTGGTGCATTTTGACGCCGGTATCCTCTTCAAACGAAGCGTCGGTTTCTCTGGTGCGCAAAGTTTGGGAAACGGCAGGCATGAAAGTTGAAGAAATGACGCCCGATCGTCATGATACGATCATGGCGTTGGTATCGCATTTGCCGCACTTGATTGCTTATACGATCGTTGGAACGGCGGCTGATTTGGAAGAAGAAACCAAAGAAGAAGTGATAAAGTTTTCCGCGGGCGGATTCCGCGATTTTACGCGCATAGCGGGCTCTGATCCCGTGATGTGGCGGGATATTTTTTTGAATAATTCAGAGGCCGTTTTAAACGTATTGCAACGCTTTACGGAAGATTTGACCGCGCTTCAGCGGGCAATTCGCCGCAAGGAAGGCGACAAGCTGGAAGAATTGTTCCGCCGCACGCGCAATATCAGGCGCCGCGTTATCGAAGCGCATCAGGATCAGCCTGAAAACGAAAAGCTCCTTTTAAAGAAAACAACGAGGCAAAAATGACTAAAGTTTCATATCAGGGCGTCATCGGGTGTTTTTCATCGATGGTCTGCGAACAATGTTTTCCCGAAGCGGATTGCCGCGGCAGCCTGACGTTCGGGGACGCGATGCAGTCCGTTCAAAGCGGCGAGGCGGATATTGCCGTTATTCCGGTTGAAAACTCTACGGCAGGGCGCGTAATGGAAGTTTATAATATTCTTCCGGAATCGGGATTGTCGATTATCGGGGAATATTTTTTGCCGATTCACCATTGTTTGATGATGCCGACCCGTTTTGTACGGGGATTGCCTCCGCAAAATCTGACCGAAGAACAGCTTTTGGAATGGAAACGCCGCGAACCCGATCAGGACGTTTTGGATCGGGCGGTTTCCCGTATTGTCGAAGTGCGCAGCCATACTCAAGGCTTGGCTCAGTGCCGTAATTTTTTAATGAAAGCCCTGCCGAATGCGCGGTTGCGTGAAACATGGGATACGGCGGGTGCAGCGCGGGATTTGTCTCAGGATTCCCAACCGAACGTCGCGGTTTTGGCTCCTGCCGGAGCGGTGCGCTACGGCATGACGATTCTTCGGGAAAACGTGGAAGACGATTCTTCCAATACGACGCGCTTTTTGTTTTTGCGCAAGACGCCGTTGACGGCCGAAGAAATCAAGGGTCCCGCCATCACAACGATGGTATTCCAGACAAAACACGTTGCGGGCGCCCTTGTCCAAGCGTTGAAAGTCTTTGAAAAATACAATTTGAATATGACAAAGCTTGAAACATACATGACGGGCAGCCACCACTCAAAACCCGTTTTTTATGTTGACGTTGCCATGAACCAGTTTAACGAAACGGGGCAAAAAGCGTTGGAAGAATTGCGCTCCGTTTCCGCAGGCGTTCAGGTGCTGGGCACGTATGAAGCCAGCCCGGCGCGCAAAAAGAATTTCGGTTTTCCCGAATTGGATTAACTTTACCGTTTCAGAGGCAGTAATGAAAAAACAATTTGATTTGTCGTCTTTTATTCCGACATACCCCGATTTTCCCAAGAAGGGGGTTAATTTTTATGATATTACGGGGCTGTTTAAAGATCCGGAAGTCTTTGCTTTGACGGTCAGTAAAATGACGCAACTGGTTGAACAGTACCGTCCCGACCGTTTGTTCGCCATAGATTCCAAGGGATTTTTGTTTGCTGCGCCCGTTGCCGCACATCTGGGCATAGGTTTGTCTTTAATTCGCAAAGCATCAAAGCTTCCCGGCAAGACCGAACGCTATACTTATGAACTGGAGTACGGTACGGATACGTTGGAATGCCGTGCGGAAGATTTTGACGTATCGGAACGCTTGGTCGTTATGGACGACGTTTTGGCGACGGGCGGAACTTTGGCTGCGGGGATTGCCGTTTTGCGTAAATTGGGCGGCAATGTCGTCGGAGCCGTGACCTCAATGGAAATCGGAGATTTGAACGGGCGTGCAAAGCTTTCGGAAGCGGGGGTGCCGTTTTCCGCAATGCTTTATTTCCCGCATTGAGGCTATCTGTTTTTAAATTTTTCGGCGATTTCTTCGGAAAAATCTGCGGCGGTTTTTGATTGTTTCAAAATCTCCCAGATTTTTTCGACGGGAAGCCCCGTCTTTTTCGACAAGGTCATGGAATATTCGCCTTTGTCATGCCCGACCAAAGCTTCGGACTGAATGTGAGAATAGTTCGAAAAAGCATATTTTTGCAGTTCCAGAGCCGTTATTTTTTCTTTTTTACGGGTTCCTTTAACGGGGCTGAGCACGACGTAAAGCGTGTCTTGATTATACGCCCAGAAAGCCCCCGTTGTCAGGTCGGTCAGCGAACCGACGGACAGGTTGCTGGAATTTGAAGTCAGCATGGCATTAACGGCTGAATGCAATTCAACGGTAACATCCTTCCACCCGTCGGCTTTTAAAGTGATCGGATAGGCTTTCTTTCTTTTCTTGACGGTCAGGGTGCAAGGCGTTTCACAAGCCTTTTCGCCGTTTAAGAAGACTTCGGCACCGTTAATGTTGGATCGTACGACGATTTGCTGTTTTGCACCGGTTAAAAACGTGCTGCACGAAGCAAGCGAAAGAATAAAGAAGGGCAATAAAAATTTTTGCATTTGTTTTCAGAACAAAAAGAAAAGGGCTTGTTATTTTTTTATAACAAACCCTTTCTTTTACAACAAGGAGAATTAAGAAAATCAAACAAGAACGTCAACGACGTTTCCGCGGGCTCCGTTTGTAGCAGCGACGGTACGTGTTGATTCGACAAGCAAATCGACGACGGCCTGCTGTTGTTGTTGAGCCTGCTTTGTCGCGGCAACGGCCAAGGATGCCTGTAGCGCTTGGTTTTGCATTGCAACGATCTGAGCTGCTATTCCGGACGGATCCACGGGAAACCTCCAATGCCTTTCTGATTTCTTTTAGGATATCATATAGGTGTTTAACGTCTAGGAAAAAAAGTGAAAATAAAGTTAAAAGATTTTAACATATTGAAAAATATAAACAAAAAAGCGACTCTTAAAAAAGAATCGCTTTTTATGTTTTTTAGGGCAAGACCTTGCGGTTACTGCAACGCGCCGTGGCAATGTTTGTATTTTTTGCCCGATCCGCAGGGGCAGGGGGCGTTTCTGGATACTTTTCCCCAAGTTGAAGGATCGTTCGGATCGATTTCATCGGCTTTGTTGTACCGGAAGGGACTGCGATCCAGAGGTTCTTCTTTTTGAGCGGGAGGTTGCCTGCCGAAAGCGTCTTCGGGTTCGTCGTGCCGTTCAATCATTTCCTGACGTTTTGCCTGCATGGCAGCGATGTTTTCCGCCGTTTGAGGCGCCAGTTCAATATGCATTAACAGGCGCGTTACCTGTTCACGCATATTTCCCAACATATCGCGGAACAGGAAAAAGGCTTCGCGTTTGTATTCGTTCAAGGGGTCTTTTTGCCCGTAAGCGCGCAACAATATGGTGTGGCGCATATATTCCAGAACCTGCAAATGTTCTTTCCAAACCTGATCCAAGACCTGTAACGTCAGATTTTTTTCAATCATATTGATCAGATCGTCGCCGAAGTCGGCACGTTTTTGAGCCATTTTTTCATCGGCGGCTTTTATGATGCGGTTTGTCAGTTCTTCCGTTCCGATGCCTTCTTCTTCAATCCAAGAATGCAAAGGAAGCTTTAGGTTCAAAGTTCTGACGACTTCTTCGTCCAGCGCATCGACATCCCATTCTTCGGACGCGATGTCGTCCGGAGTATACGTTTCCGTCATTGCGGTAATGATTTCTTCGCGCATGTCGTCAACGGTATCCGTAACGGTTTTCGCCATCATCAGCTCTTTGCGCTGGTCATAAATGACTTTGCGCTGATCGTTCATGACGTTGTCGTATTTCAGGAGGTTTTTGCGGATGTCAAAGTTTCTGGCTTCGACTTTGGCTTGAGATTTTTCCAAAGTTTTGCTGATCCAAGGGCTGGTAATGACATCGTCTTCTTCGACGCCGCCCAAAGGTCTTAAGATTTTTTCAATGCGGTCGGCGCCGAAAATGCGCAACAAATCGTCTTGCAAAGACAGGAAGAATTTGGAAGCGCCGGGGTCGCCCTGACGTCCCGAACGTCCGCGCAACTGGTTGTCGATGCGTCGGCTTTCGTGGCGTTCCGTACCGATAACGTATAATCCGCCCGCTTTCATGGCGATTTCTTTGCCGCGTTCGATTTCTTCTTTGATTTGTTCAATGCGTTTTTCGCGTTCTTTTTCGTCGGTAACGTCCGCCAATTCCTGAGCAACGCGCATATCCAAATTGCCGCCCAGCTGAATGTCCGTTCCGCGTCCCGCCATGTTCGTCGCGATGGTTACGGCACCGGGCATGCCTGCCTGTGCAACGATATAAGCTTCTTGTTCGTGGTGGCGCGCGTTCAAGACGTTGAATTTAATGTCCGACGATTTTTTCAAAAGTTCCGCCAGCTTTTCCGATTTTTCAATCGACGTCGTGCCGACCAGTACGGGTTGCTTGCGTTCGGCGCATTCTTTTATCAGCTTGATGATGGCTTTGTATTTTTGGTCTTCCGTCCAATAGATTTCGTCTTGGTGGTCGATGCGGATGCAGGGACGGTTCGTCGGAATGTCAATGACTTCCAATCCGTAGATTTCCCCGAATTCTTCGGCTTCGGTCATGGCGGTACCCGTCATGCCCGCCAGTTTCGGGTACATACGGAAGTAATTTTGGAACGTGATGGACGCTAACGTTTGGTTTTCGGGTTCGATTTTGACGTGTTCCTTGGCTTCCAAAGCCTGATGCAATCCGTCGGAATAACGGCGTCCTTCCATCATGCGCCCCGTAAATTCGTCAATGATGACGACTTTGCCGTTTTTAACGATGTAATCAACGTCGCGCTGGAACATTTTGTGTGCTCGCAACGCCTGATCGACGTAATGGATGACGGGGGCGTTGGCGGCATCGTACATGGCGCCCGTGATCAATCCCGCTTCCTGCAACAGTTCTTCCATGAACAGCGTGCCGCTTTCGGTCAGGGTAACGGTGCGCTGTTTTTCGTCTTTTTCATAGTGCTGAGGCTTCAGCTTGGGAATCAACGCGTCGATTTGAACGTATTTTTCGGAAGAATCTTCGGCTTGCCCCGAAATGATCAAAGGAGTACGCGCTTCGTCAATCAAAATAGAGTCCACTTCGTCGACGATGGCGTAATTAAACGGGCGCTGAACCATGTCTTCCATGGAATACTTCATGTTGTCGCGCAGATAGTCAAATCCGAATTCGTTGTTTGTGCCGTAGGTAATGTCGCAGGCATAAGCTTCGCGGCGTTGGTTGTCGTCCAGACCGTGCAGGATGGAACCGACGCTCATTCCCAAAAATCGATAGATTTGCCCCATCCATTCCGAGTCACGTTTTGCCAGATAATCGTTGACGGTAACGACGTGAACGCCTTTCCCCGTCAGAGCGTTCAGATAAACGGCCAGCGTTGCGACCAGCGTTTTTCCTTCGCCGGTTCTCATTTCTGCGATTTGCCCGCGGTGCAGGACGATACCGCCGACCAGCTGGACGTCAAAGTGGCGTTGTCCGATCGTTCTTTTGGCGGCTTCGCGAACGGTGGCAAAGGCATCGGGCAGGATATCGTCCAAAGTTTCTCCGTCGGCCAGCCGTTGTTTCAGCCACGGGGTTCTGGCTTTGAGTTCGTCGTCCGACAACGCGGCGACGTCCGGTTCAAGAGCGTTTATTTTTGCGACATATTTTTGCAAAGACTTTACATAACGTTCATTTGCGGATCCGAAAACTTTACGCAACAATGCGCCGATCATACCCAATCCTCGCTATTAGTGGTTTTAGACAGGCAAAGTTAAGCCTAAGCGGCGTCTTGTGTCAATGTTTCTGTCCTTTAAAAGGCGTTTATTTTATTATTGCTTTACCTGAAAAACAAAGGTGCGTATGATAAGCGTATTCAAATTTGTTCACAAAAACAAAAAGGGAATGTCCATGAAGATTTTAAAAACAGCTGCGGTTGCGATGTGCATTGCGTTGCCGTTTCAGGCTTTTGCCGAATCGGCAAAGGACGATGCCGTAACGGAAACGACGGTTGTCGCGACGGTAAACGGCAAGCCGATTTATTACGGTGATGTCGTGATGTTGCATGATTCGCATCCTCAGTTAAGTCGGTTGCCGTTAAAGGATTTGTTTAATCCTTTGTTGGACAATGTCATTGATACGACTTTGGCGTACAATGCGGCGGTAAAGGAAAAGCTGAACGCGGATCCGAAGGTGGAAAAACGTTTGGAACTGATGAAGCATCAGATTTTGGCGGCATCGTATTTGGAAAAGACGGTGAACGACAATATGACGAAGGAAAAGCTTCAAAAGCTGTATGAGCAATATGTCCGCGACAATCCGCCGCAAGAAGGAATGACGGCGTCTCATATTTTGGTCAAGACGGAAGCCGAAGCGCAGGAAATTATCAAGAAACTGAACGACGGAGAAGATTTCGGAACGTTGGCGGGCGAATATTCGATTGATAAATCGGCGCCTGACGGCAGCTTGGGATTATTCACGCGCGAATTGATGGTTCCCGAATTTTCGGATGCGGCGTTTGCGATGAAAGAAGGCGAAATTTCGACCAAACCCGTAAAGACGCAGTACGGTTATCATATTATCAAGGCGGGCAAACGCCAGATGATTGAACCGCCGACGTATGAAGAAGTCGAAAGCGAACTGATTCAGTCGTACCGCAGCTCGGCATCCGCCGATGCATTAAAGAAACTGCGTGCCGATGCAAAGATTAAGAAAAATCCTCTGCCTGACGAAAAATAAGGCAGGATAAGAAAAAAAAGCCCCCGAATACGGGGGCTTTTTTTACGGATACTTTGCAAAAAGACGTTTTAAAACAAGCTCAATCGTGTTGCGTCCGCTTTTTTTATTCGAGAAAATCACGTCAGCGCTGTTTCTTTTTTGCCTGCATTGCGGAACGTACGGCGTTTGCCATAATGGCGTTTTTAACTTTTTGAAGGTTCGGGCGCCCGTCTTTGCCGTCCATCTGGTCTTTGTGTTCGGGAGGAACGGCATTCCACAGTTTTTGTACGTCTTGAGCGTTTTTAAAATTATCCGCCGTCAATAATTGTGCCAGTTGCTTTTGTTCGCAAACAAGAGACAACGGCGTGCATCCGTTTTCGTCAGGCGTTAAAAATGCTTCGGCAGAAGGCGTTTGTCCCTTTGCCGCTAACGACGAAACAACATCGGGCAGACACCCCGCATAAGCAGCTTTTATCAACATTCCGTTTTCAACGGCTTCTTTTGCCGTTTCGATTTTTGACGCTTCTGCTTTAACGTCTTGGGACGTATTTTCTTTTGTAGCGTTTTCTATGGCTTTTTCGCGCGCGTCTTCACGCATTTTGTTGTTTTCCGCCGCTTTTAATATCATGCCTTTTAATTCTGCCGATATTAAGCGCGACGTGTCCAATTCGCCGCAAACATAACGTTCCGTCGCATTCACGTTGATTTTTGAAACGCGGCAGTCAGGATTTTGCAAAGCAATCAGTAAATGTTTTGCCCCTTCGTCCGTAATGCCGCATTCAAACAGGTCAAGCTCTTTGACTTTTGAATTCGGCAACACTTTTGCCAAAGCTTTGGCTCCGTCGTTTCCGATATCGTTGTTTGCCAGAGACAGCTTTTCCACATAAGTCCCTGCAACGGCTTCAGCCAAAACCGTCGCCCCCTTGGCGGTAATTTTGTTCGAGGACAAATCCAATTCTTTCATCCGGCTTTTCGGCAAGGAGGCAGCCAGTTTCTCGCAACCTTTGTCGGTAATGCCGTTCATCCGAATCTGCAAAGATTCAAGCTTGGAACGTTCCATTGATCCCGCCAAAGCTTCAAGACCGGCGTCGCCCAATTCGTTTCTGGATAAATTCAGAGAACGGATCAATGTCGCGGGCAATGCGGCGCCCAAAGAAGATCCTGCAGACGAATAAAGCGTATTTCCGCTTAAATTCAGCGTGTCGACTTTTGTTTTCGGCAACACCTTTGCCAAAGCGGGAACGCCCGCTCCCGGACAGTCGTTGCCGCTTAAATCCAACGTCGTCAGATTTTTTATTTCCGTGAAATACGGCGCAACGGTTTCCAAACCGATGCCGTTCAGCGTGTTTCCGCTGATTTCCAAAGAAGAAACTTTTAAATCCTTGATGCGATCGCCCAGAAAGACGGCATCGTCTTCGGTCATGGCGTCTTGGGGAAACAGGTTGAATCGAATGGAATCGCTGTCGGCAGGTGTTTTGTCTAAAACCGAAGAAATTTTATCCTTAACGGACAGCGGCGTAAATGTGTAAGAAGGAGCCATCGGACTATCCTTATAAAATGTATGTTAATATAAGGGTAGCCGTTTTAATCCGTGTTGGCAAGGATATTTTTGTCTAAAAAATAAAGGCAAATTTTAACATAACGGAGCATATTTCGATACGGAAACCGCGTTATGGACGACTTCATTTTTCATGTTTCTGAAATCGGGGCGTCCTTTTTTTCCGTCTAATTGTTTTTTCATGCGCGAGGGCAGGGCGTCAAAAACGTCTTGCATCTTTTTCGGGTCGTTCCAGTTTTCGGGCGCGAAAATCAAATCCAACTGGCGCGCGTTGCCTGCCAGATATGCCAATGTTTTTCCAAATCCGTCTTCGGAAAAGTAATCTTCCGGATTTAATCGGGTTCCAAGTTCTTTTAACCTGTCAAAGACGGCTTTCATTTCGCCGGCTTTTGCCGCCGCGAACAAAAGACCGCCGTCCTTTAACAGACGTTCGTCTGCCGTTTTGACGGCTTTTTTTATTTGCGCCGCGTTCTTTAACGCCGATTGAAATTCCGTGTATTCTTTGACTTCTTTGGCATAAACCGTATCTATCTTGGCGCGGTTTAAGCGTTCCAAACGCGAAATTTCCGCAATGTCTTTCGGGTCAAGTTCGCTTTCTTCGTTGGTCAGCCCCGTGTCAAAAATTAAGCAATCGGGACGGGACAATGCTTTCGCCAAAGCCTTGATGCCTGCCGCCGTCATCGGGTTATACGACAAATTGACGCGGATTAAATGCGTTTGCGGCAAAACGGAAGACAACGTAATAATGCTTTCTTCGCTTAAACGGCACAAAGACAAATCCAACGTTTGCAACAATTCCAGCTTTGGCAGGCGCCGTGCCAAAAATCCCATATCCTGGAACGGCGACGTCGTTTCCGACAAAATCAGCGTTTTCAGGCTTTCGGGCAAATTTTCCAAAACGCACTCAAACCCGGCCAGATAGACGTTTCTGCCGATATCCAAATATTCCAGAGACGACAGGTCGCCGACGGCTTTGCCCAACGTTTCCAGACTTTCCAAGTCCAGCTGGTTTGCCGGCAAAGACAAAGAGGAAAGCAACGTATCTTTAACGGCGGCGGCGAACAAATCCGTGTATTGAGACAAATCCGAAGATTGCAGGTTTAACGAAGCGATTTTTCCGTTCGTCAACGCCCGATCCAAAGCAAGATACCCGTCGCGCCCCAAATAAACGCCTTTGATTTTCAAAGCGGAAATGCTTGTATTTTCGACGGACTGCAATAATTCGGCAAGGTTCTTTTGTATGTTTTCGTCTTCGCGCAGTTTGTAATTATGCAAATGAAGATAAAGGCTTTTGATGTTCACGTCGAACAGGCGTCGTTTAAAAACGGGCAAAGCGTTCTTGTTTTCGGCAAAAATGCCGATGTCCAACGTGCTTTGTCCTTGTGCATCGGGGATAAAACGGTCAACGGTTTCGCGGGCGGTTTCGAGGGGAACTCCGGCTTCCAGCAGTTCTTCAACAAACGTCATTTCAGGTTTTCCCTTTGTATTTCAGGCGTTTTATCTTTCAACTTGTAATACAAAAAGAAAATAAACGCAAGGAAAGGGCTGTTATTATTTGGAATGACCTTTTGCCGCCAGAGCTTTTTTAACGGCGGCGGTCATCATTTCGTTTTTGGCTTGTTGATACGAAGGATATCCGTAACGTGCATTCAGTTGGCGTTTTCCGTAGGCGTTTAACGCATCAAAAAGCTTTTGCATTTCTTTTGCATCGGGTAGCAGACGCGGATCAAACAATTCAAAGGCTTTGCGCTGTTCAACGGCCATTCCCGAAACCGAACGGCCAAGCCCGTCTTTTTCATTCAGTTCATAAGCCGTTAAAGAGCCTCCGACTTTTTTTAACTTATCCAACCCTTCGGTCAGCAATCCGATTTCCGCCGCACCGCGGAGAGCGGCTTTGATTTCGCTGACTGTTTTTGCCCGATCCAATGCTTCGCGCACCCGTTTGCCTTCGGGAGAATTAAACTTTTCTCGCGCGGTTTCCAGCGCTTCAAGCGTTCGTTTGCTGTCGTTCGCCGCATCCGTGATTTTACGTTGCATTTCTTCGGAAACGCCGGTCGAACGCATACTGGCAGACGTCGTAAAGACGTCCTTAAACGAAACAAAGTCAAGAACGCTTATTGCGGATTTGTCGGTAACGTCGGGCTGCTTGTAAACGGTCAGTCCGTTCAGGGAATGCGGCATGGATTTCATTATTTTTTGCAATCCCGCGTCCTTTAATTCGCCGCCCATCAGGTTGATACGGTACAGGTTTTCCATTTTGGCGACGGAATTTGCGACGTTTTCCGCGCTGTCGTTCAGCAACAGGTTCGACAGGCTCAGCAATTTTAAGGAAGAGGGCAGGTTTTCGCCGACAGCCTGAGCTTCCGTCGGGCGAAGACCGAAAAACGACAAAGAAAGCTTTTCCAAACGGGTTTTTTTCAAGCTTTCGGAAAATTCGCAAATGCCCGTATGGGGTTGATAAAGCGATAAAGACAAATCGGAAACATTGTTGGCTGCGACGGCTTTTCCGATTTCCGGCAATTGGTCGCCAAGCGGAATATCGGATAATATTATTTGCGTCGCGCCGCTGTTTTTGACGTGTTCGGTTAAAAACGGAGCTTCTTTTTCAAACAGGTTGCAAAAGGAAAAAGTAAGCTTGTCCGCGGTAAATTTCGGAGCGTGTTTTGAAAAAAAGTCCGTATGAAACGAATCTGTTTTGATCAGTCTTAATTCAAATTCTTTGAAATTTTTACCGTCGATTTCGGTGCACAGGCGGCGAAAAACGCGTTCGGCAATTTCCTGATCGGGATAAAAAGCCGTTTGGACGGGCGTAAAAGAAAAGCTGTCAATGCTTTTTGAAGAAAACAGGTCTGAAAAATATCGGGCGCAAGCCGTTGTTGCGCCTAAATTTAACAAATCCCTCTTTAATGCGTCCGTCGTCATGGTTATATCCTTTTATGCTTGGCGGACAGATTTATTTGCGACCATTTTCTTGACGGCGTTCGCCATGACCTGATTTTTCATTTTTGAAAAAGCGGGACGTCCGTTTTGTCCGTCAAACATTCTTTTTCCGGAATCGGGCAGAGCGTTATAAACGTTTTGATAGTCTTTTGCATTGCCGTACATTTCGGGACGCATCAGAGTTTCAACCTGTTTCATTTTGATGCACGATTGAACGAAAGTTTTGCCGTCTTTATTTGTTGCATTTAAATCCTGAGTATTTAACGTAACGCCCATTTCCGCCATGCGGTTAAACGTTTCGGTCAACAAACCGTTTTGAACGGCGGCGTGCAGAAATGTCTTGACGGTTTTTGCGTCGGCTTCTTTGATGCGTTCGCTCAGCGTTTTTTCGCCTTTGGCTTTGGCGATTTCGTCCGCCTTTTGTTTTTGAATGTCTATCAAAGATACGGCCGCATTTGATTCTTCGGCTTCTTTTAACTGACGTTTTAAATTTTCCGAACAATCGCTTGAAAAGACTGTTGAAGCGTTCGTTTCCGTAACGTGGCAATTCGGATTTCTTAAATGGTCAATCAGGACGGTTAACGATTCGTTATCCATTCTGATGTCGTCTGCCAGATTAAAAACTTTTAATGTCGGCGGCAATTTGGGCATCAGGATTTTTAAACTGTCCGCATCAAGATCGCAGTCCGACAAATCCAATACTTTTAGATTCGGCATTTTTTCGACTTTGTCTGCCAAAACTTCAAGCGTTTCTTTCGCCCCGTATTTTGCACAGAGCGGCGTTCTGCGTAACCCGAATTCTTCAATCGTGTCGGGCAGGGCGCGGATAATGTCGTTTAGGCCGTTACCTCTTGCGAAATTTTGGGGAAGAGTGAGCTTTTTTAAAGCGGATTTTGAAACCAGTTCCGTTGCCAGAGTCGTAAAGTCGGAATCTCTGAGCGAACAATCCTCGAAACACAATTCTTCCAAACCTTGCATGGATTTAAGGTGTTTAAACGGCGGGTAAGGATTTTTGTCGTCTTTGTCAACGTCACTGACCGTTAGGCTTTTGATGTTGCCTTTTTCGATAAAGCCGGCGATTTTATCCCAATCTTCTTCCGCCAGATAAGTCCGGTTTATAATCAGTTTTTCTGCGCGAATGTCCGTACCGAAAATCAACGGATCTTTTTCGTGAATGTAATCCAGAGTTAAAGATTTTAACGGCTTTCCGTTCAGGAAATCTTTTGAAATTCTGAAAGCTTCCGATGCGTTGGCACCTCTTTCCGCGTCGGAAAAAACCACGTCGCCGCCTTCCTCGATGCTTTTTGAAATACGATCGGCGATAGAGCTTTCAATGCGGGCATAAGTTTTTAACGCATCATAAAGTTTATAGCGGTCCGTTGAAGTGTTTTCGGACTTTTTCCGTCCGAATACGGCTGACAAGATGCCCATTTTTTACCTCGTTCTTTTTGTTCTTTGGGACAAAACGGATTTGACGGCACTTGCCATTACTTGATTTTTACGTTTTACAAAGGCGACTTTTCCGTCTTTTCCGCCCAGCTGAGCACGGTCGGTTTCGGGGACTTTGTCCCATACGGTCTGCATTTCCTTCGGATTGTCCCAATATTTCGGTTCAAAGACGTCCGAGAGCTGTTTTGTTTGAATTAAGGCTCCCAGCAAAGTTTGTTGTGAATCGATTTTTTTGTCGTAATCGGCGGGAACCATTTTTTCGCCGCAGTTTTTTACGGCGTCCAAAACGTCGCGAAAGGCTTGTCCTTTGACGGCGGCGGGTAACAGATCGCTTTCGAGAATGTCCTTTTTAGAGTGCATGCTTTTTAAATAAGCGGCAATGGGGCGTTCATTGGCAAGGTCTCTTAATGTACGTTCTTTATCCGTGTGCATATATTCCCATGATGCTGAAACGTTTTTGCCTTTTATGGCTTCCAGCTCATTTTTAAGAGGTTCTGAAAAATGATTCCCCGTCAGGTTAATGATTGTGGCTTGCGATGCCTGTAATGCTTGTTTGATTTTTTGTCCGTGTTCGTCCGTCAGTCCGCAGGACGCCAAATCCAAGACTTTTAAATTTTTCAAATTCGGCAGAGCTTTCATCAATCCGTCGAAATTTGCGCGCATGATGTCCGTTTTTTCCAAGCTTAAATATTCCAGCGTTACGGGCAGTTTTGACCAGTCGGCGGGGGCGGGTTCTTTGTCGGGTTCACCCGAAGTCAGGCTCATCTCGTTAAGGAAAAGGTGTTTGAGCGGGTTTTTGGAGGCAATTTCCAAAGCATTCGTGCAAATCGTCATATAGCGCGGAGCCGTCGGATCATACGTCGGGACTTTTCCCAAAGAACACCGCTCAATCGTCAAGTCCGTAATGGTTCCCGAAGGCATGCTTTTTGAAAACATGCCGTTCAAGGCGACGTTTTCAAACGCCAGTTTTTCGACGCCGACGTAACGTGTTTTGGGCATATAGTCAGAGTATTCCAAAGACGAGTTTCTGATTCTGATATCTTTCAGTCCGACCTTCGGATCTGACAAGCTGTCATCAATCGGCGTTTGGATTTTATATCCCGACGCGACATTTTCGACGATTAAAGCGTCTTTATCGTTTTTTTTCAAAACTTCCAGAGCATCGCTCATACTGAACAGTCCGGCATCAACAACCGGCATGGCCGTTGAAGACAGGATTTGATCGGTTAAGCGTGCGGCTTTTTCGTCAATAATAGATTCGTTGATATAGCGATGAAACCTTCTGTTTAAAGCGTGGGCGGCGGAACATAAGGCGTAATAGGTATCTTTTCTTTTTTGAGGTCCCGTAATTTCAGCCATACTCATATCCTTTCTTTAAAGATCATGCCCAACCCCGTGTAAGCGTCGGGTCAAACCGAAAAGCGCTTTTGAGGGAACGGAATTTTTTTGTGCCGCGATAACGGCGGCTTTTTCCCGTGCGGTTTTTTTTATGTATTTTTGTTTGTTGGCAAACTCTGACATTGTCAATTCGGCACCCAAAGGCTGGGAATAGCGCGGATCCGGATGTGCAACGGAAGTAATCGCAGGAACGATATTCGTTTCATACAGCATGCTTTCGGGGCGTTTCGCCGATTTTAAAAGAGCGTTCAGGGCATCGTCCGAAATTTCCGCACCTTCTAAATTAAACTTTCTGACCGAAGGGGGCAACACGCTTGCCAATTTTTCGACGTTCTTTGCGCTTAGGGCACATCCGGACAAATCTACGATTTCAGCCTGATTCAGTTTGGGCAACTTGTTTGCCAAGGCATCAACGACCGAATCATTTACGGAACAACCGGACAGGTTCAGAACCGACAAGCTTGAAGGCAAAGCGTTTATGATGTTTGTCAATCCTTCTTCGGACGGATTTTTTTCATTTAAAACAAAACGGGTCAACGCAGTGCCCGGCAATATTTTTGCCAAAGCATTCAAATCGTCTTTGTCGGGATTTGCGTTTTTTAAAGAAAGATCTCGAAAATCGCCGCAAACCGTCAATGCATTGAAAACGCCGGAACAGTTCGTATTTTCGATTTCCAATGCCGTTGCCGCCGTTTTATCAACGCCGCTCAGGAAATTGCTTAAATTCTTTTTTGAAAGATTGCAGTTGAACAGAGCCATTTTTTTGGCGCGAAATTCGGGAGGATTCAGGACGGCACCCGAATTTTCTTCTTCGGCTGTTCCGAACGACAAATTTTTCAGCTCGAAGGCGACATAATCGTATCGTCCGATTTTCTTTTGCAAGTAATCCAAAGCCTTAACGGCGACGGCATTATCTTTTCCGAACATATTGGAACCGGCGTCTATTGTCAAAACCGCAGGTCTGTTCGGCAGGGGAACCGCCGCTTCGGCAAGCCTGACTGCGCCCGTATCCGAAACGCCGCGTGCTTCCAAGGCTTCGGCAAACAAAATATTGTCGGGGATAAAGCGTTCAAAAACGGATTGTAAAAATCCCACGGTTACCTCCCTTTTCCAGACGGGCGACCGAGAGAACGTCTGACCGCTTCCGCCATGATTTTGTTTTTTGCCTGTTGCAATGTCGGACGTCCGTCTTTACCGTCGTAGAGGCGTTTGTCTTTTTCGGACAAAGCGTCAAACACTTCTTTGAAATCCTTGACGTTTCCGAACATTTCGGGCGCCATCAATTGCGGCAGCTTTCCCATGTCGCGACAAGCTTCCAATAACGTTTTTCCGTCTTTGTTTGTTGCAAGGGCGTCTTTTAACGTTAAGACGGCACCCGTTTCGCGCATTTTATCAAACGCCGCATCGGCGGCACCGTATTCCAAAGCATCGTGCAACAGGCTTTTTATATTTTCCTTTGAAGCGTTTTTAACGGCGTTTTTAATGCGAAGGCCTTCTTTTGTTTTGGCGATTTGTTCGGCTTTTTGGCACTGTAATTTTTGCATATAGCGGTCATCGTTGTCCTGAGCGGCTTCGCGCAACTCTTTTTGCAATCCTTTTGACATGCCGAACATTCCGTCAATGTCCAGTTTGCGGATAATGCAGTCGGGACGTTTCAATCGCTTTAATAAAAGATTGCCGCTTTTATCCGTTATGTTGGTATTGTTGCCGATGTTCAAAGATTCCAATTCCGGCGGAAAAGCCTCAATCAGCTTTTCCAGCGACGTATTGGTCAAAGAACAGCATTGCAGGTTCAGTTCTTTTAAGCGCAACGGGCGAATTCCCGTGCACAGAGCGTCCAAAACCGCCCCTTCTCCGATAATATTGCATTCGGTTCCCAAAGCTTCCAACGTCGGCGGCAAACGGCTGAACGCCAAAGACAGCCCTTTTTCGCGCGCGTCGGAATAAGACATGTCAAATTTTTTAAGCTTTGTTTCGCCCAGCTTTTCCAAAAAGCCGTCCATACCGTCGTCTGACACGGAATAGGTCAAACTTTCGATTTTTTTGTCGTTCAGGAAACAAACGAACGCATCATCTTTAAGGATAAGCTTTGTTTGACGCAGGTTTAACCGTGTTGCTCCGGTTTTTCCGACCATGTCCAGAAAACCGCTTAAATTTTCTTCGGGAACCTTTGACCACCTGACGGTTAAAGAATCCGTTTGAAAGGAAACGGACTTTCCGGCTATGAAATCGGGGCATTTCATTCTGTGTCCGATATCTTCGACGAAAAACGACGAAAACCGGCGCCCGTTTATTTCGGGCAACAAACGTTCAAACGCTTCTCCTGCGATTTCGCCGTTTTTAAAATATTCGCGGTTTCTGGGAGTAAACACAAAGTCAAACGGCACATCTAAAGCAAACAAAGAAGCATAATGTGCGGCGCCGTCTTCGCAAACGCCGATTTCTTCCAAATCGCGTTTCAAAGCCGCCGTATCCGTTTTTTTTATGCCGTCCGATTGAACAACAGACACCTTTGTTTCCCTTTGTTCAGACAAACTTACCCTTATTACAAAAGTAAAAGAAACAAAGCCTCAAGTCAATAATTTTGGACAAAAAAAACGTTTTTTTCTACCGTTCGGCACTTTTTTTGACGGCAGCGTTTTTAATGGCGTTCAGCATCATTTGCTGTTTGATTTTCATAAAGGACGGTCGCCCGTCTTTGCCGTCCATCTGGGGTTTGAATTTGTCGGGAACCAAAGCCCACAATTCGCCCATTTCTTTTGCGCTTTTCAGACGGGTCGGCGTAAAGACCAAAGGCAGTTGATTGCTTTCGGCGATACGGACGATTAAAGGTTTTCCTGCCGTGTCTTTTTGTTTGAAATCATCGACGGCAAGACGCGCGCGTTGAAAAGCTTCTTCAAAACGCCCCGTTCCCGCCAGCGTAAAGAGGGATCTGTCGCCGTTTTCATATTTGTCGCGCATGGCGGCTTTGTTTTTTGAAATTTCGATTTTATCGGCGTTAAAATTTTCCCAATACGCGATTTCTTTTATCATTTTGGGCGAAATATCGTGGTCAAACGGTTGTGTCAACCCCGTGTCGTGCAAGACGCAGTGTTCTTGTTTCATCGCGTTAATCAAAGCATCGGCAGTTTTGTCGGATAACTTTTCTCCGGCAGAAGACTCTTTTGCCCAACGCAAATTTAAGCGCTCTATTTTGGTTTCCGGCAAAGCGCGGCAAAGCTTTTCAAAATTATCGAAAAACAAATAATCTCCGGCGGCGTTGACGGACTTTAAATTCGGCAGATCCGTCAGAGCGAACAAAAAATCCGTCTGCGGAAAATGAGAATAAGACATATCTTTGATGCTTAAACTTTCCAAAGTCTCGGGCAATCCTTCAAATGTCCGAGACGTGTACATCTGACCGCTTATATCCAACTCTTTTAAGCTTAGCGTCTTTAAGGCGCCGGTCAGATTTTCCATCATCGGAGCAAACAGCCCTCTGTTATACGATACGCATAAATTTGTCAGCGTGCCGCATTTTGACACGGCGGAACAAAAGTTCGAAAAGCCGATTTGTTCGGAAGCAATGTCGGTATTGACCACCGTCAGCCCCGTTAACGGTTTTTCTTTGATCAGGCTGATCAGCGCGGCGCGACCTTCCGTTTCCATTTTCATATTTCGGACGGTCAAATTTTTTAGATTTGGCGCTTTTTTGGCACCGTTCAGCCAATATGCCGGTACGGCGGTCGGTGACGGAATGGCTTCCAGTTCAATATTTTCGGCAGGGGTTAAAGCCATTAAGGCGTTAACGTGTTCGTCCTCCAACGTTTTATGGATACCGCTGAAAAAAGCGGCATTTAAAATCAGATTGTCGTTGGGAGGATTTAGGAATAAGTCGACGGTATCTTTTGCTTCGGCGGGGGAATAGCCGTGTTCAAACAAAGATCTGATGACAAAGACAGGGGAATTTTTTTCCATTTTACATCCCTTTGCGTTCAAAACGTTTGGCGGCAATGGTTTGTTTTACGGCGGCGGCCATAACGTCATTTTTCACTTTTGCAAAAGTCGGACGTCCGTTTTGCCCGTCAAACAGTTTTTTGTCCGTATCGCACAACATATTGAATGCTGCCGTCAGGTTTTTTGTGCCGGCAATCAGTTTGTCGGAAATCAGGTCGGGAATCTTGCGTGAAACGGAAAGGACATCAATAACTCTTAATCCGTCTTTGTTTTCTTTTGATAAGTCTTCGGGTGTGAACGTTGCTTTGAGTTCTTGCATGCGTTTTAAGGCGTCGCCGACGTTTCCGAAGGCGTAAGTCTCGAAAATTAACCCTTTTACCTCTTCGGGAGATTTAGCTTCATTTAACTTTTCTTCGACCGTTTTTCCCGACTGCAGATAAGCAATTTTTTCAGCTTTGTCGCGTTGAGCTTTTTCCATATAAAAATTTTTATTTTCAGTTTCCGTTTTTGCCATTTGTGCACGCACGGAATTGCCCGTTAATCCGACGTCACCCCATTCGTCTTTGAATAAAGCGGTCTTATGTAACAGGCGGTTTTTGGTTTCCATGGCATGGATCAAAGCCGTTGTCCCTTCATCCATGATTTGCGAATTGCCTTTTAAAGAGACGGTTTCCAGCGACGGCGGCAAAGCGGCAGCCATTTTTTTTATGTCCCACGTTCTGATTTCGCAGCTTTCCAGGCTCAAGCGGCGTAAAGCTTTTAAGTCGGGTAATTTTTTTATTAACGCTTTTTTTTCATCATCCGTGAACATATTGTCGTCCAAAGACAGATCCGTTACGGAAGGGGGTAAGGCTTCAATCAGGCAGGTTAACGGTTTTCCGACGCCTTTGTTTAACATTTGCATATGGAAAAGCGTCAGGTTTGATCGTTCCATGCTAAGAGCAAGGTCATGTTTATTTTCTTCGCTCAGCTCGCAAAAATCCGCGCTGAATCGGGTAATTTTTCCTTCATCCAATCCTTTGCTGGCGTTTTTTATAAACGGGTTAATGTCGACTTCTCTAAAATCCAGCTCGGAAGGAGCCGTTTTTTCCATAAAACCTGCCAATCCTGCGGCTTCGTTATCTTCAAGCAGACATTTTTTTACGCCGAAACAATCCGTGCTGACGTTTATTTTTCCCTCGGTCAGTAACGACAAATCATAAGGGCGGATCATTCCGGGTTCCGCTTTTTGTTTTACAAGCGTTCCGTCGGGCATTTTTCTGGTAACGGTAATTTTCGACGGATCTTCGGAACAGATTTTGTTGTTCAAAGAAACAAGGATAAAGGACTTGAACGTTTTTCCGTCGGCAGCTTTGAGCAAACAATCCAAAGCGTTAATCGCGATATTGCGGTGAGGGAAATGGGCTTCTTTTCTGGCATCGAAAACGAATTCGCCGCCGTTTTCAATGATTTCGGCGAAATGTTTGGCGCCTTCTTCGGTAACGCCGACATCCAGCAAACGTTCTTCCAACGTTTTCGGGGCAGGGGCGGTTTCTTTTGTTTTTTGAGAAAACAATGATGACAAAAAACCGGGCATCTGCAACTCTCCTTTTACCTTGTTCGGAGAATAAAACGTTTTTCGTTTTTTGTCAATATTTTCGGATAATTTTAACCAATTACCGTTCGAATGATTTATTGACCGTAACGTTGCGGCGCACGGCATTCGCCATGACCTGATTTTTCAAGACTTTGAAATTCGGGCGCCCGTCTTTGCCGTCCAGCTGAGCCTTATGAATATCCGGCAGCAAATCATAAACGGTTTGCATGTCTTTGGCATTTTTCCAATGTTGCGGCGCAAAGACTTTGTTCAGCTGTTTCGAATACGCCAAAGCGTCAATCAGCCTGTTGCCGTTCCCGTCGGTTAATTGATAATCGGACGTTTCCAGCGTTTTGTTTTCCTTCGCCAGCTCGTCATAAATTTTGTTAATGTCGCCGTTTGCCGAAGCTTCTTTGAACAACGTGAACTTGCGTTCTTCTTCGGGAGAACGGGACGCCGCCGTTTCTTCGTTTGATTTTTCGGGCTTTGTGTCGGAATGATTATACGAAACTTTTCCCGTCATTTTTTGACGCGTTTCTTCCAGTTTGTTGATACGTTCTTTTGTCGCATCGGACAGCTCGATATCGGGAAAATCCAGCTTTACGATCATGGAAGAAGGCTGTTCAAACGCCTCAAGCATCGTATTGACCTGTGCGTCGGTCAGTCCCGTTTCTTTCCCCGATACGGTCAAATGCTCAACGGGCGTATCTTTTAACAGGCGCGTAATCAATCTTGCCTGCATATCCGGCTCTTCGAAACGGCAATTATGAAAAGCCAAAGATTTTAAAGAGCGTACGGGTTTATGCAATTTCAGAACATCGTCCGAATTTTTGAACTTCAAATTGTCCAAAGTCAAAGAGTCCAACCCTTCGGGCAGAGCTTCGACGATTTCCGCCGTTTGCACGGAACGGGCTTTCCCGACATAAAGGGAAAAATCCTTTAATCTCGGCGGCAATCCGTTTTTCAAGACCGTCAAATCTTCCTTGTACAGCCGTTCGGGAGCCAAAGACAGCTTTGAGATATAGTCTGCCGTTTTTAAAAACGTATATTCGGGCAAGCTGGCATAGGGCTTTGATCCTTCAATGATTTTCAATTCCTTGACGTTTTGAAGGTTGACGCTTTCATATTGAAACGCCGGAATATCTTTAAGGGTCAGGCTTGAAACAAACGTTGCGTTTAAATTTTTCATAAAATCAAGCAGGAAGAGTTCTTTCGGCAGAAGCCCTTTTTCAATGTTCAATCGCGAAATATGCAGTTCCTGATTTAACAGTCCGATCAGCTCTTTTGAAAATTTCGTATCGTTCGGGACGTCGTTAAGGGACAGGTTAAGCGTATCGTTTTTTTCGTCTCTTATTTGAGAAACAAAATCTCTGGCACCCGTCGCGGAAAATCCGTAGGAATACAGCTTTTTCATTTCTTTGAGTTTAGAGGGCAGGGAACGGCGTTGTTTTTCGATTTTCGTGCTACCGTCCAGCGGTAAATCATTAATGAAGCGCTCTGCGACTTTTACAAGGTGCGGCGGGATGCGCAGAGTGTCTTTCCCGGCATAGAAATCGCTTAACAAAGCATGCGCTTCGGCAACCGTAAAGCCGGCTCCGCATAATTTTCGCATATCGTTTGCCCGTTTAAACAAAGAAGGCATCGTCCGTTTCCTCAAAGTCTGAAAGGGCGGGGGAAATATTATTTCCTCCGCCCGAATAAAAGTTTATTTCGTGTTTTCGACCGGTTCCCGAACGCCCAGAAGAATATTTTTAGTCATGGAATTTCTGGACAATACGGCGCGTAACGTTTCGGTCGTAATCGCCGCATCGTCGGGGATAATTACGTTTGCGGGCATTTCGTCCTGCAACAACCCTTCCAATTCGGCGGGGGTTCTGGCGATTTCGGCATACCCCGTTTCCGCCAGTACTTTTTCCTGCCACGCTTCGGTCAACTGAAAGACCATAGAACCTTCAATCGGGTCTTGCTGATAGCGGGTTGCCAGCTGCATGGCAACTTCGGGCAACATGGCTTCCGCCTGTTCGGGGGTCAGATTAATATCCGTTTTTTCGGTTTTCATCGGGAACCTCCTTAACGAGTTTTCTTAGCGCGCATCGTTGCGGCATAAGACATGACTTCGCGCGGTTTGGCAAAAGAAACCGAAGCTGAAGGGCTTGCATTCGTTTCGGCGGCTTTTTCCGCTTTGCGCGTCGGCGTCAGCATTTCTTTCGCGATGACGGGCGGACGTTCAACGTGCGATACGAAAATCGGATTATGAACCGTTTCCGCCGAAGACGCCGCCAACGCTTCGCCCAAGGTATCGCCTGCCGATGCGTCGCGCAGCATCAAAGCGCCTTGCATGCATTCCATGACTTCTTGCGGGTTGGGGCGGCTGACCGTCATAAATTCGATTTCTTTATTGATTTTATCCGCCGCTTTCGGGTCTTTCCTGTCGATATAGGTTATGCCGTTGCGTGCGAACATATCTTGTACCTTTTTATCAACGTCTTCGCTGATAATGACGGTACGTTTGTTCGGAGCATCCGTCAAAACGTGCGTAACGACGGCTTCGCCTTTGTCGTTGGTCAGCAACGTCGTCAGCCCGATACCCGTTTCAGAACGGTTTTCGGCAATTTTGACGGTTTCGTCGTCAGGATCCAAAGCTTCCATGGCGGACAAAGAATGGTTCCACAACGCTTTGATGTTGGCATCCGACAAAACGGGGATGGCCAAAGCGCCCATGAACGTGTCGTGCGGAGCCAAATCTTTCGGTTCGGGCATTTCCGCAACCGAAGCATCCGTCAGGACGGCTTCGACGATCGGGGTATCCGCAACCGTGTCCGCATTGTCGTTCAAAACGTGGATCGAACGAACCTGAGCATTTTCGGGTTCTTTGTTCGCGGCTTCTTTGACGCGCGCCAAAGCGGCATTGATTGCAAACGTCGGTAAAGCCTCTTCGGGATTTTCCAACTTGATGCCGTGTTTCTTTTCCAACAAATCCGCCAATTCGTTACGGATAACGTCGGTTTGTTTGTCGGGCAACATGGAAACGTCGGCGTTGTACAGGTCTTTAATGCGTTTCGCACCGCTGATTTTGCCTTCGACCAAGATGGGTTCGCCGATACCGTGGTTTGCGGCAATCTTTTTGGCGATGTCGTACATTTCTTTCATTTCGTCATGCTGGATACCGAGCGTTTCGCCGTGTCCGGGCATGAAAATACGTTCCATCCAGCCTTCGATGTATTCTTCCAAACGGTCGCCGCGCGTTGCCAGACGTTCTTTCATGTCGGGCTTTTTCGCTTCTGTGCTTTCGCGTTGTTTGCCCAGCTTGCCCATCAGCTTGCCCAATTTGGGTTTCGTGACGGGTTTGGGTTTTTCTACGCTGGCGTTTTCCATAAACTTCGTGACCAAACGCAAGTCGATTTCCAAGCTGTTCAGGTACGCTTCGTATTCCTGAGACAACTGTAATCCCGACTGTTTGTACAAAGAGGAATTCGGGTTCGTCAGCTGGCGGATTTCCGCAAAGAATTCGGACATCTGTTCCGCAACCTGCATGGTGTTTTTGGCGTTGCGGATGTTAATCAGCTGTTCTTCGGGGATGGCGGCTTGTTCTTTTTTCGTCAAACCGCCCTTGCGGAATGCCATCATTGTTTCCGTAAACGCTTCGGGATCGTTTTTGAAATCGTCTTCATAAGCGTAATACATCTGCATCAAAGGAACGCCCGTCAGTTTTCCCGCGATACGGTCGGCAATGTCTTTTTCCGTCGGGTCGGGCAGGTTCATCAAGTCCAGTTCGTTACCCAAACGGGAAATGAACGGGCTGTCCATGTCGTCGGACCCCATGCCTTCGATGGCGGGGTTACCGGTGAAATTGACGCGGAACGTGGGCGGGAATGCGCTGCGGCGCAACGTTACGGGACGGTTTCCGCCGCCGATGACTTCGCAGGTTTCGACGTTCGGATCCGCCAGCATTGCGGCATATTCATACAATTTCTGCATTGTGCCGGGTTTACAGCGGTTGATTTCGTCCAGCAACAGGCGGCGGCCGTAATCGGGAGAATTCGGATCCAAAACGCGAATGGCGATGCCGTCGCGGGTCGTAATGCCGATGCTTTGGGCGCCGTTGTTGGTTTTGATGCCTTCCTGTTGGCAGACTTGGGTCAGACAGGAAGCCACGACTTGTTTTTGATAATTTTGTTCTTCAAAGGTATCGCCTTTGACCTGAATGCCGTTCCAGTCGATGGAGTAGACTTTTTTACCGTCGCGATCTTCTTCGCTGAAGGCTTTGCCCAGAGCATTGCGGAGAAGTTCAATGCTTTCGGGTTTTAAGCCTTGTTCCGGATTTTTGTTGCCCAGCATGATTTTTGCGTCGATGCCTGCTTTTTCGGCGTCGGCGGCGCTGGTGTCAAACACCGTTTCGCAGAATATGGATCCCATGTCGACGTCTTTGCAGTTCAGCATCAACGCGCCTTTGGGGTGGGTCATTTTTCCCAGCGTTTTGTACGCAAAGCTTTTACCGATGGACGGTGCGCCGATAAAGCCGGAAATATAGCTTTGCTGGTCGTGGTCGGTACGATTTGAATCACCGCGGGACAATTCGTTGACAAAGTAAGGCAGAACGCTGCGGGAAGGCAGGTTACGCATCATTTCAAAATACAAACGTTCGCCGACGGGAATGTCTTCAACGTCAGAGCGCAACGTTTTAAATTCCAGCGCCGAATCTTCGGAAGCCAACGTTTCGAATTCGCCGTTTTTGTTATATCCGGCGGGGATGGGAGTTTCTTCCAATCCGAAATAGACTTTTTTCATTTCTGCCATAGTTTTCTTCTCCTTAACATAACTGCCCCTTTTGGCGTCGGGACGGTTTAAAACCTTTTATCGCCTGTCTTTGCGCTGAGCATTCAGCGTGTCAAGCAATTTGCCCATTTGCGCTTTCTTTTGAGTATTGCGCTGGGCGGGTATCTTTTTCATTTCGACCATGCGGCGGTTCAGCATGCTGGTCAGCGCCGTGTCTATTCCCGTTTCGCCGGAAATATGGACGCGGTCAATGCGTTGCGAACCAAAGCCCTTGCTCATTTCGTCGGACAAAGCTTCAATCATGTTTTTGTTCTTTTCCGTCAAAATGAAGTTGAACGTGATGTTCTTCGAACTTTCGCAAATTTGTTTGACGGTCGGTACGGAATAACGTTCGTCGCCAAAGTTCCCGTCCGAAATGACAAAGAAATGCGATACGCCCGAATACTCCTGTTTTTTGTTGCCTTTTATCCGTTCCATCGTGGACAGGATGGCGTCTTGCATATGGTCTTGGCAACCGCCGCAAATGTCTTGGACGGTCATAATCTTTTTGGCGATTTCCGCTTCGGATTGTCCGGGCTCTGCAACGCTGAGCGCTTTCGGTTCGCCCATGGCCGTAATGTAAACGTTAAAGTACGGATTTTTGCGTGCCGCTTCATAAAGCACGCAAGCCGTCGACAAAGCCGTATCCAACTTGCTGCCTTTGCCTTTGCCCATAGAGCCGGAACGGTCAATTAAAATCGCAATATCGATCGGCGCGGGGATTTTTTCTTTTTCGCCCTTGACCTTGAAATGTTCAAAGTCGCGTTCGTCAACCTGTTGCCCCGTTGCCAGTTTTTTGCGGCGTTCGATATACGAATCCAAATCAAACTTGCCCAAATCGTTGTCTTCGGGGACAAGCGTGCGGCGGCGGGATTCAACTTCCTTGCCGAAATATTCGTTCTGCAACCGCGTCAACAGCGCTTTAACGCGCTTGGTCGTTTGTTGATGACGGTTGATGATGTCGTTGTATTCGTTCGCTTCGCGCAGGCGTTCGGGCATAAAGTCGTTGATCGTCGGTTTCCCGCCCGCAGACTTCGGATTGCCTTTCCAGATTTCCTGACGTTCGCCTTTGTTGTTTTCTTTGGTTTGTTGTCCGGCTTTGCTTTCCGATTCGTTCGTCGTTTTCGTGTTTTCGGAATTGTTGGGCTTTTTGACCAAATCTTCCAACGATTCACCTTGGTCTTTGTTGGAATCCTTGTCTTCTTTCCCTTCTTTTCCTTCTTTGCCGGCCTTTTTGCCTTCTTTATCGCCGTCTTCGGACGATTCTTTGCCTTCGCCGTTTTCCTTGCCGTCTTTGCCGTTTTCTTCTTCGCCCTGTTTTTCGGCTTCTTCTTTAAGCTTTTTGACGGCTTCGCTCATCTGGCGTTCCATGTCGTCAATCTGTTTTTGGATTTCGGTTTCGGACGCATCGCCTTCGTCGTCATCGTCAAAGTCGTCCATGTCGCCCATGCTGCCGCCGCCCGAAGACGAACTTTGAGACGAATCTCCGCGCTGTCCGCTTTGAGACCCGTTCCCCTGAGACTGGTCGCTTTGCTGACCTTCTCCTTGTCCTTCGCCGCCTTCGCCGTCCTGTTGATCCTGTTGTTGTCCGCCTTGCTGTTGTTGCTGCTGTTGCTGCTGCTGTTTCTTGCGTTCCTCCATTTGTTTTTCCTGTTCCTGAACCAATTCGGGAATCAAGGGAGAAACAAAGCGTTCATACAACTCGTCAATCAAATCGCAACGCTTGACCGAGCAGTCTTCCATTTTTTTGTTGTAGAAATTCTGTCCGCCCAAACGGTCACGGGACGTCGGCTGTAACGCTTCAAGCTCCGTGCACATGCGGCGGATTTCTTTAAAGGAAGTTTCGGCATCAATCTTGTTGCCGTTTTTGTCAACACCGAACAGCCAGTCTTTGCGAATGCCGATGGAAGCCCACCCCGCATCGGTATCGTCAGCCATGCCGTTGTTAATATAGAAAGAATAGCGTAAGACTTTTTTCAAATTTGAAAAACGATCCATCGCGCTCGGTTCGCCGGTCTTTTCAACGGGCTTGCCGTCCGCGCTGACCATTCCCATTAACGGCAAACACAGCGTCGTTTCCAACGTATTGACGGCAACGCCGAAATCCTGAGCCGAACGTTGAGACTGATTAACGGCGAAACGGTTGGCGTAATTGTTTTCCGCTTCGTCAAAAATCAGGAACCTCATTTTATAATCGATTTGCTTTGCCCGCATTTCTTTGCGGTATTTTTTGCGTTCCTCTTTGGAAAGGTTTTTGTCTCTGGACTTTTTATAGGCGTCAATCATGTCGGCATAAGCTTTGTCGACCGCCTGAGGGAAATGGATGGTTCCCTGAGAATGCCCGATTTCGTGCAAGTTCGCCGCACGGGAATGTTCCATGCCGATCATCAGGCTCCAGACCAAGTCCAGATTGATCATATTTTTGTCGCGGTTGAAATAATAAGAAACGTCGGGATATCCGTTGTCGGGCGCTCCCCAGCGCATTCTGGTCTGCGGATTTTTCAAAGAAGTCGCCAGAATAAAAGCATTTTCGCGTAATTCCGAACGGGCATCGGGGCAGTGGGCTACCTGAGACCACAGCGGCATATCGGTCATGCTTCTGGAAACGTTTTGAGGCTTCCACCCCTTCATCAGCATCGGAGTATTGGCAATGGTCGCCAAAGCGCCGCCCCATAACAGCTGGTTTTGCGGCGTGGACAGATTCGGCGTGCGCGAAGCTTCGCCCGTCGCCAAAGCGGCGCGGACATTTTTCAATTCGTTTTCAAATAAATCGGCGTCTTGAGCCAGCGGACGGATTTTTTCGACCAGCTTTTCAAACGTGTCGGGATTGAATTTTTTTTGCCCGAACTGTTCGGAAGCCCAGAAGCGAACCTGATTCATGGGATAGGACAAAATGGTCGCTATCTTTTTTTCTTCGCGGTTGTTATTCAAAACTTCATTCATATCGGTCGTCCGCACACAATAATAAAGCCAATATCACGTTATTAAGGTATCACGGTGAATTGACAAAAACAAGGGTTTTGGACAAACTTTTTTGTTTTTTGTATAAAATTATTTTTCTTCTTCCGCCGACGGTGCCGAAACAGCCTGAGACGGAGGCGTAAAGCTGGTTTTAAAGACGTTTTCCAAAACGGCTTCTCTGTCGGTGTCCTTGGTTTTCCCTTCGGTTTCCAAAGCGGCAAGAGTTTCAAGCATTGAAACTTTTTCCTGAGCCTGCGCGGCGGCTTTTTCATAGCGGGTGCGCGTCTGCAACAGCATATAAATCAACCCGCCCGCCAACAAAGCCGCCAACCCGAATGCCGATCCCGCAATAACGGCGCTGTTCGTCTTCATATAAATAAAGGTGTTTAAAATAACGACCAACACGAAAAACAGGCTTGAAATAACGTACCACGCCGTCATTTGGTTCGTTTTCCCCTGATTGATGGCAAATTGGGAATTCCAATAATCCAACGCCGTGCCGTAACGTATTCTGCTGGCGACGCTTTGACGCAAAGATGCCAGCTGGCGTTCGTGATCCGCCTGAATCAAATTCAGCTGGTTCCACATTTCGTTAACCGCGGCGTCCGAAGTCTGGCGTGTCTCATTGACCAAACGGGTCAGACACTGTTCAACCTCAGTACGGTACGCTTGCAACTGCTTTGCGGATTCTTCAATGGCTTGCTGTAAATTAAACTGTTCCGATTCCAACGGCTTTAATATCTTGTCGGCATGTTCGACGCGACGGATGATGGCGTTGATTTTGCGCAATGTTTCGGAAATGCGCCCGTCCAACATTTCGGGTTGGACGTTGACCCGGAATTGCAAAGTAAAGGCATAGCCGAACGTAAAAGATTCCGCATCTGCCGACGTGCTAAAGTTTCTGGCGTCCGACAGGTCGGCAGAGCCCGATGCGCCGGCTAAAATGCCCATCAGCATGGGTTCATAGCGGTACATGATGGCCGCCATTTTTCCCAAAGTCCCGCGGGAATGGATGCTTTTATAAGTCAGATAGGCGTTTAAATCCTTTCTGATGATGGTAAAGCCTTCGGTTGCGGACATTCTGCCGCTTAAGACCGATTCCGCGGCGGAATAGATTGAACGGGGCGTTTTTAACTGGGCGTCGATAATCTTTTGAATAAAGGGCTTGTCGGATGTTTCCTGTCCGATGATGTCGCGCCAAGCCTTAAGTTCCTGATAAGCCCAGACGCCGGCTTCATAAAAGGTTTTCATGTCCGTTGCGCCGCCGTTGTCGTCCAAATCGATATGGTAAGGCACCATAAAGGGGACGTCTTTTTCGGCGTCAAAAGGAGCGCCGGGGGCAAAAATCGACAAAGTATTTTCGTTTTCCGTATTCATGGGGGTCACATTCAGACAAGAGCAAAACCGAAATTTCATCCTATTGAATTTCGACAAGGTTTTCAATCTTATTTATAAGAAAGGCGACGGAGCGCGGAATTTCTTTGCGTTTAGATGAGGTAAAATAATACCTATATTATAACATATTGATTTATATAACTTTTTTTATTATAAAAAGAGTTGACACGCGCAAAAGATATGGCATACTCAAGCCCAGTTTTAACGCTAACTTTAAGGAAAAAGTAATGCAGACCTTATCCGTTAAGCCGGCCGAAGTCAAAAAGAAGTGGTATCTGATTGATGCCGAAGATTTGGTTTTGGGTCGTTTGGCAAGCTTGGTCGCGAAGATTTTGCGCGGCAAGCATAAAACCTGTTTCACGCCGCACGTTGATTGCGGTGACTATGTTGTCATCATCAATGCCGAAAAGGTTCACCTGACGGGCAAAAAGATGCACGACAAAGTTTATTACCGCCATACGGGACATCCCGGCGGTATCAAGGATGTTACCGCTGAAAAAGTCATCGGCGGCGATCATCCCGAACGCGTCATTATCAAGGCGGTTGAACGCATGATTACGCGCAACCCGCTGGGTCGCAAGCAAATGACGAACCTGCGCGTTTATGCCGGTTCCGAACATCCCCATAAAGCCCAGAATCCCGAATTTTTGGATGTTGCGGCTTTGAACCCGAAAAATAAGAGGAACGGTTAATTATGGTCGAAATCAAATCTTTTGAAGAACTG
>HF994935.1:506411-506657 GCA_000434295.1 Acetobacter sp. CAG:977
GTTGTCGCGGTTGCTCCCGTCGTTCGCGAACCCCAAAGAGACAAATTCGGCCGCGCTTATGCAACCGGCCGTCGCAAAGACGCTACGGCAAAAGTTTGGATTAAGCCGGGCTCGGGCAAAATCACGGTGAACGGTCGCGATATCGAACAGTACTTTACGCGTCCCGTTCTGCGCATGATTATCAATCAGCCCTTCGCCGTTACGAACCGCGTCGGTCAGTTCGACGTTATGGTTTCCGTTTCCGGC
>HF994935.1:506683-562044 GCA_000434295.1 Acetobacter sp. CAG:977
TTGTCCGGTCAGGCGGGCGCCGTCCGTCACGGCTTGAGCCGTTGCTTGGACAATTACGAACCCGAACTGCATTCCGCTTTGAAGCATGCCGGCTTCCTGACCCGCGATCCGCGCGTCGTCGAACGCAAAAAATACGGCAAAGCCAAAGCTCGTCGCAGCTTCCAGTTCTCGAAACGTTAATCTCGTTTCAAACAAAACAAACAAGGAAGGCTCGTTTCTTACGAGCCTTCTTTTTTTATCCGAATAAAACCTTTAAAGCAAAAAGAGCAGGCGAATTGAATTTAAAGGGAAGATGTGCCGACAGCTTTTTTTTCGTTATTTTTTTTGGTATTCTTTTTTCCGTTTCGGAAAGGAATAAATATTGTTTGAGCTTTTTGTTTGGTTGTTGTCGGCTTATTTTTGCGTTTGGGGAATAAACAGGCTGAGGATGCTTTTTATCCTGCGCAAAAAAGATAAAACGAAAGCCCTGAGACGATTGTTATGCTTGTCGGGTGTCCCCGAAAAATATGTGCTTGCTTTGATTAACGGGGGCGCGAACGTAAACGCGTACAATCTTGAAAGCAAAGAATTGCCGCCGCTTTATTCGGCGTTGTCGCATTCCCAACCGATCGGTATCGTTCGGGTTTTGGCGGAAAGCGGCGCTCATGTAAACGGAGAACCGGGCTTTTTGCCTTTATTGGCTGCCGCGCTGTCTTTTAAAAGAACGGATGTCTTTGATTTTCTGGTTTCCAAGGGAGCGGATATTCGTTTAACATTAGACGACGGATCGACGTTGTTGCATATTGCGGCGTATTGCGGCAATCCCGGCGTTGTTGAAAATTTGGCGAAGTCATACGGTTTTGACGTCAATCATCCCAACAAATCGGGAACGACGCCGTTGATGGCAGCCTGTGCCCGCGGGAACAAAAGCGTGGAAAAGGCTTTGTTAAAGCTTGGCGCCGATCCCGAAGCCCGTGATCACGACGGTAAGCGGGCAGAGGATTATAAGCCGCGAGGCTTTTTTAAAAAACGGGGAACGGAATGAAAGATTTTTTAAAACTGATTTTTTTCGGAATTTCAAAAGGACCCGGCGCCGAAATCGTTTTGCCGGAAACGGGAGAACGGGACGTTTTAAGGATCGGCTTTAACTTTCAGTTTTTATTGTTTTCCGGACTGTTCGGGCTTCCTTTGTTTTTTAAGGGAATGTGGAAATGGGCGTGGACGATGTTTGCGCTGTGCAGTGCCGAGTATTACATTTCTTTTCAAAAGATGAAGCAAGCCGTTCAAATTACGACGTACAAGGATTTATTTGCGTTTAATCCTGCAAGTAACTTTGAAGATTTTATCGGTCTGATTACGTTGATTTTGGCGGTCGTTTTGGGATTTAAAGGCAACGAATGGCGTGCAAAGAAAATGTTAAAAGCGGGATGGCGTTTTGTTAATCCCGACGCTCCGATGAGCCAAAAAGCCGCTAAAACATGGAAATTATCAATACATTACATGAAAAAACCGAAGATTAAAGACGTACTTTAATCTTTTTTCCACGAACTCAGCTTTGCTTCGGGATAATTCAAATGCCTGCGGTAAATATGCAGGTTTTCCAAAACGCGCTGGACATAATTTCTGGTTTCGTTAAAGGGAATCATTTCGATCCAGTCAATAGGGTCAATGTCTTCGTCTTCGGGGTTCCCGATGGCTTTGATCCAACGTCTGACGTTCGTGGGGCCGGCGTTATAGGCGGCAATGGCCAGAATGTAAGATCCTCCGAAACGTTTAACCATTTCCGAAAAATAAGCGCTGCCGACTTCGATATTGAATTCGGGATTTTCCGTCAGCATTTCGGGAGCGAATTTCTTTTTCTTTTTTTGAGCGACCTGTTTTGCCGTTGAAGGCATGATTTGCATTAACCCTCTGGCGCCGGCGGGGCTGACGACGTGGGAGGAAAAGCTGCTTTCCTGACGGATAATGGACAACAGGACGGCCTGCTCCGTCGGGCTGTCTTCGGGAATGTCCAAAACGGGGTAGCCCAGAGATCCCAGATAAATGCCGTTTTGACGGGCGCGGCGCGCGATGGTCACGGCCATGTCGGGGCGTCCTGCTTCTTCGGTCATCAAATGAGCCAGCGCAACGATTTCTTCGGGTTTTTGGTACAAAGCGTACAAGCGCAAGGCAAAAACTTCGGATAATTCGTAAGCTTCGGCTTTTTGCAGGATTTGCATAATCGAAAACAGCTCGTTATTGCGGATTTTCTGCAAATTTTTTTCTGTCGGCTTTATGTTTTCGGGCAAGTCGGGCAATTTGTCTTTTTTGCTTTTTTCGGCGGCAAGCTGACCGTAAATGGTTGTGAATTTTTTCGCGGCGCGGGCATACCATTCGGTCGCGTCTTCGGGGTTTCCCAGTTCTTCATGCGTGCGTCCCAGCCAATATTCTCCGCGGGCGATGCTGACGGGAGATTTTACGGAAGCAAGCATTTTTGAAAAATGAAAAACGGCGCCTTCTTTTTCCTTTTTGAAACGCAACGCAATCCATCCCGCCAGCCATTCGGCGTCGGCGTACTGTTCTCCGGAAGAAAGACGATGGTCTTCTGCCAGTTTATAAGCATCGGAAAACCGTCCGTCATTCAAGAATTGGCGGATGATGACCGAACGTTCCGCCCACCATTTCGAGGCGTCGCTTTTTCCTGACACCTGTCGTTTTAACAGCTTTACGGCCTGATCGTATTTTTTGTTGCGGCGATACCAGCGGATTTGGTCAAAGATAAAGCCGGGGTCTTCGTGAACGGCGTCGGGAGCTTTTTTTAATTTGGCTTTGGCGTCTTTTGCGTTTCGGATTAAAGCAATGCGGGCTTCGGCGATTTTGCGGGCTTCCGGAGATAATTTCGGCAACAGCTGTTTTGCTTCGTTGACCTTTTTATTGTCAAGAAGGCGTTTTGTTTTTTCGGCGTAATCTTTTTCGTCGAGAATGAACGCCAGTTTTTGTTCAATGAGCTTTGCTTCTTCGGCTTCTTCTTCGCTCGGGGTCATGTTGATCCACAGGCGGTGAAGCATCGGCAAAGCGACTTCCCATTCTTTTTTTTCAAGCATCATGTCGGCATAAGCCATTACGGCGGCGGCGGATACGGGGGGATATTTTTTAAACCAGTTTGTCAACAGTTTTTTATCGCCCGAATTGACGGCGGCTTTTTCGGCGTTTCTGCGAATGACATAGATGCGGGGCCAGTCTTTGTTTTTTTTCATAAAAGCCGTCAAATCTTCAAAAGAAGCGATATTTTTTGTATCGGTCAGCCGAATCCATTCGATAATTTTAATCAGTCCGGGATCTTTTGTTTGGACGGCCAAAGAATGCGCTTTGGCGTAGTCTTCGTCCAAAGCGGTTTGTACGGCTTGTTTATAAAGGGCAGAGTTGTCTTCGGACATACGGGGTTTTGCGTAGGCGCCGAGCTGTTGAGCTCCGAAAGAAAGCGCGCATACAAAAACGACAACGGAAAGGATGAACCGTTTGAACAAAAGCCGTATCTCCGAAAAAAGTCTGCTGTTGACGATTCTTGTGGCATTTTTTTAAGATAAGGTTAATTTAACAGATATTTATTCTTCTTGAGAAGGGAAATCGTCATGTTAAAAGGATCATTGACGGCATTGATAACGCCGTTTCGCCAAGGGGAAATTGACGAAGAAGCTTTTGTCCGTTTTATAGAATTTCAGCTTCGGGAAGGGACGCAAGGCTTGGTTGTCTGCGGGACGACGGGGGAAAGCGCCGTTATGACGCCCGAAGAGCACGCCCGAACGATAGAGTTGTGCGTCAAGACGGTTGCCAAACGGGTTCCCGTTATTGCGGGGACGGGGACGAACGATACGCAAAAGACGTTGCGTATGACGCAAAAAGCCAAAGAGCTCGGTGCCGATGCCGCATTGCTTGTGACGCCGTATTATAACAAACCGTCTCAGGAAGGGTTGTACCGTCATTTCAAGTTCATTCATGATGAAACGGACATTCCGTTGATATTGTATAACGTTCCGGGACGTACGGGGGTTAACATTTCGGTCGAGACCGTCGGTCGTTTGTCGGAATTGCCGAGAATTGAAGGGATTAAGGATGCGACGCCCGACATTTTGCGCCCCATCAAAATCAGACAGGCGGTAAAAAAAGAATTTTCCGTTCTTTCGGGGGAAGATGCGACTGTTGTGGCGTTTTTGGCTCATGGCGGCGACGGGTGTATTTCGGTTACGGCAAACGTGGCGCCGCGTTTGTGCCGAGCGTTGCATAATGCCTGGGCGTTAAAAGATTTTGAAACGCTGGCGACATTAAGAGATGAATTGTTGCCTTTGCACGAAGCGATGTTTGTGGAAACCAATCCGTGTCCCGTCAAATATGCGGCGGCTTTGCTGGGGTTTGGAGACGGTTCCGTGCGTTTGCCTTTGTGGGAAATATCCGAATCGTCAAAGCAAAAAGTCAGGGACGCCTTGAGCTCTCTGGGGATTTTATAAGGAAGGAAGCATGGCGGAACATAAACGCAAAACAATGATTTCCGAAGGCACGGTTGCTCAGAACCGCAAGGCGAACTTTAACTATGCGATAGAAGAAACGATAGAAGCAGGCATAGTTTTGACCGGACCGGAAGTCAAATCCCTTCGTCTCGGGCACGCCAGCATCAACGAAGCGTATGCGGCATCGCAGGAAGGGGAATTGTTTTTGCTTAATGCATCAATATTGGAATACGGATCGATCGGGTATATGAAACATATAGCGACGCGTCCGCGCAAGCTGTTGTTGCATAAAAAGGAAGTCCGCCGTTTAATCGGAGCCGTGGCACGCAAAGGCTATACGTTGGTACCGCTGTCTCTTTATTTTAATTCCCGCGGCAAAGCAAAAGTCAAGCTGGGGCTCGGGACGGGAAAGAACACGGTTGACCGGCGAGAAGACATCAAAAAAAGGGATTGGGAACGTGAAAAACACCGCCTGCTCAAAGGCGGGTAAATGATTGTACAGCCTTTTGCGCGGTTGCAATTTTATTTGTTTTATGTTTTTCTATAGGACAGTATTTTTATTTGGGTTGAGGGGATCAATGGCAATTCAAAACTGGCAGGAAAAATTGAAAGACGCCTTGTTGTTGTCGGACGAAGATGCACAATCCGTCCTGAAAGGCGATTTTAAAACCGTGTTGTCCCGAAATAGGGAAGGCGCTTTGCGGACGTTAAGCGTCTACGGGGCATTTCTTGCCGCCGTCATGATCTTTTTGCTGTTGTTTTCCGTGTTCGGCGGAATGTTCAAGCTGATTTTGATGATGCTTTTTCTCGGCGTCATTGCCGCGATTGGCGCCGCAATCGGAAAAGAAGCCGCGCTTCAGGCGACAAAAGAACCCGGCATATTTTATTTTGCGGGCTTTTTGTTGGGCATGGTCGTTATGTCGATGTTTTCGGACATTACTTCCGAAGGCTCGGGCGCGTCTCAATTTTTGTTGTTTTTGGTTTTGGGTGGCGCCGTCGGCGGGTGTATCGCGATGAAGCCGAAATTTCAGGAAAAAAATTGGGCGGTTTCTCAGGTTGTTTTGGCCGCTTTGGTTCTTGTATGCGCTTTTACGATGACCCAGTCCGCTTTTATCCGCATGACGATTGACGGCAATATGGAATACATCCGCCAGTATTCGGAACAAAAACGCCGAGAACAGGCTCAGGCGATGCGAGAAGGTTTCTCTTCCGGGGCGGCAGCTCCTCAGGCGTGCACGACGGAAGAAGAATGCAAGCGCATGAATATGAAAAAAAATGACTATTATGCTCAACACGAAGCCGAAGCCATGGCTACGTGCGAGAATGCCGTCGCCAAAGAAATTACTTCCCGCTTTGAATGGACGGTTTCTCCGCAGGACTATAAATTTACGAATTATCAGGTTGACGTGTTGAACGATATGATTACGTTAAGCGGCGATCGGGCTCAGCTGATTGATGCGAACGGCAATAAAACACAGATTTCTTATCGTTGCCGTTACAATACGCGCACAAAGACAACGGATGTCGTTATGAATAAATAAATTTTTCTTGCCAGAACGGAAGTTATGCGTCTACACTAATGCGAAATTTTTTGCGAAAGGCAAGAGTCAAAGCCTCTTTCGAGGCTGACGGAGATAAATGATGAATCAGACTGCAGTTGAAACGGAAGCTTACTACGATATTCTTGAAAATTCAGACGGGGAATTGTTGTTTTGTTTGAAAGCTCGAGAAGGCAGCCCCGAACGCCCTCAAATTCTTTATAGCGGCGAAGATCACGCCTTGTTTTACAGAACGGCGGATCAGATGATCGTTCTTGATTATATTCACGTCGACGTCAGAGACGCTTTAAACAAAGTTTCTACGGTTCTGGTTGCCGAATTCAGCGATGCAACGGATGAAAATCCGCAACGCGGCATTGTGCGCGAATATACGGCGTCGGTTCGCCACGTTTCAAAACTGCCCTTGCCGGCGGATTTTACGGCATAAGCTTTTGTGCCTCGAAACAAGCCCATGACCTTTTGCGGTCAGTGGGCTTTTTTTCGTTTAGTCTTGCCGTTTTTTTTAAAAAGCGTATAATCTGCTTGCAATAAGGAAGGGGTTTTCCCATGTCGTCCGATTTTCAAAAATATATTTCTTCCGTTTTAAAATCTTTGCCGAGCGATGCAACGGAACTTTCATTGCGTTCTGCCGCCGTCGGATGCAAAAATAAAGAAGACGGGGCTTTTTTGGCTCAGATGTTGGAAAAACGTCCGTTGGTTTCCTTGGAGCTCAGCTGCGGCTTTTTCAATTCCGAAGGTTTGAAAGCATTTTCGACTGCTTTGCCGAAAATGAAAAACCTGATGTCTTTGGATATTTCCGTGAACGGATTAGGGGGAAAAGACGCTGCTCTTTTGGCTGAAATCCTTCCCGCGACAAAAATCAGAAGGTTGGTTTTAAAGGGAAATTCTTTTGAAGGAAACAAAGCGTCAGCTTTGTTTAAAGTTTTGCCTCAAACGGAAATCAGATCGCTTATTTTGGGGCATAATGCTTTGGGAAAAGAAGGAGCCGCAGGGCTGGCAGAGGGACTTTGCGGTTCTAAAGTCAAGTTTTTGGATGTTTCAACGACACGCCTAACGGATGAAAGTGCGGCAATTTTGGCAAAAGCTTTGCCTCATACTTTTGTAAGAAAGATAAATCTCGGAACAAACGACATAACGGCAGACGGTGTTTCGCAATTGGCAAAAGTTTTGCCGGATACAAATATAGAAACTTTTGCCGTCTACGGAAATGCGGTCGGCAACGGAGGAATAAAATCTTTGTCGGAAGTGTTGCCGCAAACAAAAATAACCGACTTGAATTTGTTTAACTGTTCTTTTTCCGATGAAGGCGGAAAGAATTTATTGATAGCATTGCAACATCCTGATTGCCGCGTTTCTAAAATTCATTTAGGTCTGTTTCATTCGGCAGGCGAAAAACAGACGGCGGGGGTATCTTCTCTTTTGACAAAGATGCTTCAAAAGGCTGCAGAATCAAACAAAGCAAAGGAAAAATCGTTAAAATCGGAACGTGATGCCGCTTTAAACAAAGATTTTGAAGAAATCGGCGCATCGTTAAAAACGGCGCCGTGCGAAGAAATGTCCGGTTTTGATTATTTAATGCGTGCGGCGCATTGCGGGCGTTTGCCGGATGTTATGACGTCTTTGGCAGAGCAGGGACGTATTTTGCCGGCGGAAATGTTTTTCCGTCCCGACAATCGCGGAGACACGCTGTTGGATATTGTTTCGGAACGCCGCCAGTTTAAAGAGTTTTTTAAGCCCGAACATTTTGATTCGGCGCAAAAGCTGCAAAAAATATGGGATTCAATTACTCCTGACGACAGGAAACAGCTGGATGCCAAAAATACGGTTCAGGCTTTTCAAAAAATCAAAAACGCCGTCATGGGAAATGCGGTTAAGCAGGCTTTGAAAAACAAGACAAAGAAAAATATCAAAGCGGCGTTTCGGACGCTTTTAAAACAAAAAATGAAAAACCGCGGACGCAGGGGCTAAGTTAATCTGCGTTTGTCAAAACGCCGTTCGCCAAACGAAAAGACGTGCCGTCCTGAATATCGGAAATGCTGTATCCTTCGACTTCGACAGTGCAGTCGGAACATAAATCTTTGATATAACCGTTGGCTTCGATAACGGTTTTAAAATTTTCGGTATTGCTTTTTACAATAAGGGTATAAGGTTTGTTATCAACGTTTCTGATGTCGGCGGCATTTGCACAAACAGGCAAAAAAGCGGCGAAAAGAATAAGGCTTGCCGAAAAAGATTTTTTTTTCATGATTTCCCCCGAAAAAACTCTTTATTTTCTGAAAATAATTGTACTAAAACCGAAAAGCAGATGAAAGAGGTTTTATATGCTGAGCGCATCGGAACAGTTTTGCAAAAAATATTTCCCTCGGGTGTCGTTAAAGGACTGGCGGGATTGGAAATGGCAGCTGGCTCATCGTTTGACCAAGCCGTCCGATTTTTTGCCGTTTTTGGATCTGAGCCCCGAAGAAAACGAAGAAATGACCCGAAAAGGGGCTTTTCCCGTTGCCGTAACGCCGTATTATGCGTCGCTTTTGGCTGATTGCCCTGAAATCAGGCGTACCGTTCTGCCTTCAAAAGCGGAACGGACGGTTTCCGCAGGCGAAACGCTGGATCCTTTGGGCGAAGAACCTTGCATGGTTTCTCAAGGGCTTGTCCATCGTTATCCTGACCGCGTTTTATTTTTAGTCAACGATTATTGTTCTTCGTATTGCCGATATTGCACCCGTTCCCGTTTGGTGGCAAAGCACGAACAAAAATGTCTGCCCCGAAAAGACAGATGGGAAAAGGCGTTTGAATATATTCGCAATCATAAAGAAGTCAGAGACGTTTTGGTTTCCGGCGGCGATCCATTGACGCAAAACGATGAAACTGTAGAATATTTGCTGTCGAATTTACGTTCCATTCCTCATGTCGAAATGATACGCATCGGATCAAAGACGCCGGCTGTTTTGCCGATGAGAATGACTTCAAGCCTGTTAAAGATTATCAAAAAGTATCATCCCGTTTATTTCAGCCTTCATTTCACGCATCCTTGCGAATTGACGGCGGAAACGAACAAAGCCTGCGAAAAAATCGCCGATGCCGGCATTCCGTCGGGGTCTCAGACCGTTTTGCTTAAAGGGGTTAACGACAACGCCGAAACATTGAAACGTTTAATGCACGCGTTATTAAAAGTGCGCGTACGCCCCTATTATTTGTTTCAATGCGATCCGATAGCAGGATCTTCGCATTTCAGGGTTCCGATAAAACAAGGTCTGGAGCTGATTGACGCATTGCGCGGCCGGACGTCCGGATATGCCGTCCCGACGTATGCGGTTGATATTCCCGGCGGCGGCGGAAAAATTATTTTAACGCCCGATCATTATTTGGGACGCGACGGCGATTTCGTCTTATTCAAGAATTTTGAGGGCGAAACGTGGCGTTATCCAGATCCGCAATAAAAAAGAAGGGGGAATGTTATCCCCCTTCTTTTTTATCAAACGTTTTTATCTGACCGACTTTGCCGAAACATAGGCGACGGCGGCGTGTTCCAGACAATAAGGCTTTCCGGGCAAAGCTTCTTTGCCGCAGAAATGAAAATCCTCATCCTTCGGATCCCCGATGGGCCAACGGCAGGAAGTCGACGTCAAATCATTGACCGTGAACAATTTTTCTTTGGCTTTGTCAACTTTTTTAGGGCTTTTTTTCGTTTCTTTTGCTTCAACGACGGGAGCTTCTTCCTCAACGGCATTAATTTCTTCTTCACCGCGGCGAATGGGGGAAGGGCGGCTGTTCAATCCCAATCTGTGCGCTTTTCCGACGACGGCATTTTTGGAAACGCCCAATGCTTTTCCGATGTCGCCCGTTGTCAGCCCTTCGTTCCAAAGGCGTTTGAGTTCTTCAACCTGTTCGTCCGTCCAGCCCATAATAAGTTCCTTTGCGTTAAATGCCGTAAATAGGCGCTTCCATAAAAGTCATATCTTTGATGCCCAAAGCATCACGGATATTACCACTATATTTTTTGACTGCAAGCAGGTTTTCTTGAGAAGTCGAATACATTTTTAAAAACAGTTGTATGCTGCGCCAAGCTTCCGCTTTATCTTCGGGGGAAAAGACGTCAAAAGATTCGGGCGGACGTTTTAATCCTCTCCATGCCGCAAGGTTAAGCGCCGTCGCCGGCGTCATTTTTGCGACTCGGTGCGCTTTGAGGATTTTATCCATGGTTATTCCGAACGTTTTCGGGGTAAAACCGTGCTTTGCCAGAACGGTGCGCATTTTATCCCTGTATTTTTCGGGCATGCGTTCAACCCTGTCCATTAACACTTGAAACGGGTTCAACAGTTCTTCGTGCAGATTGTTTTCAAACAACGCCATTCTGCGGATTAAGGAATGGAACTCGTCCAATCGGTTGGTGCCGAATTCGGCTTTCAGCTCTTTTACGGCGCTTAACGAAGCTTCTATATCGCCTCGGGTCACGGGAGACGTTTCCGTAACCTTATCGACGGGCGTTTGAGGCTGTTTGGCTTTAGACGCGAATTTCCCCGACCGATACTCTTCGGGCGAAAGCATTTTATGCTTATCAAGTAATGACTTATTGTTGATGTAAAAGAAATCGTCGGGCGTGGTGTTTTCGTCAATGGTAATGACTTTGGAATAGCTTTTCCAGACGTGTTTTTCCCGATCTTTTGAGGGAAAAGCTTCGGGCATCAGAAGTATATAAAGGTAAGGCGACATATATTTGCCGTATTTTTTTGCATATTCCTTCATCTGCGGCGCAATGCGGGTCGGGAATTTTCCTTTTAATTCTTTGATGCCCGGAATATTCAGGATGCGTTCCGGCATGTAAGGCAACGTATGCAAAAACGGAGCAAAATATTGATAAATATACTTCGGGGCACTGACGATTAAATTATACAGATCGTCTTCGGCTTTGCTTTGCCGGCGCTTCAGTTCTTCGACACCGCCCGGATAAGACATTTCGATCATGTCGCGAATGGCGGAAGAAACCGTTTCTTCGGGAGACAAGGCTTTGACTTCGCGATTTCTTTCTTTCAGGCTTTTCCCGATGCTTGAAATAAGCCGCGATAAGCTGTTTCCGCGTTCTTGCAGTTCTGTTCCGTCGTCGTTGCCCGATAAAGCGGAAACCGCAAGAGCCGGATCGGCTTTTAACGGCTGCCATTTCCCGTTTTCTTCCGCGACGGCGGAAAAAAACGGAAACAAAAGCGATAAAGAAAGAAACAGCACCTGCTTTTTCATATCAAGGTAGCTTTATGCGCACGGAATAAATCAACGTTGTTTTTCCCCCTGAGACAACGGGGATTTTCCACATGACTTTTCCGGCGGAGGGTTTTGTATAATCAATGGTGGACGTTAAAATAGTCCAGCTCATGGGCACGGTTTGATAATACAAGACGGTAACGGGGACGTCCTTTTTATTGCTGAAGGTCATTTCATAGGTTGCTTCAAAGATTTTATCCGTGATGTCGAAACGTTTTGTTTGTTTTCCGGCGGCGGTTACGTCAAACGCTTCGCCCAGTTCCAACCGGATCATTTCGTCGCGCGGCGTATGGCGAATGGTGTCTTCTCCGACGAAAAGGGGTTTTCCGTTTTTGTTTTGCTTATAAACGCGGACGGTGCCGGAGGGCAGGGGAACGCCCAATCCTGCCTTTAAGTCGTTTTTGAACAAAAGAGCGACATTGACGCTTTTCGGGTCGAATTCGGGCATATTTTTTTCTTGGAAGTAAGAAGCGACCAAATCGTCAATGCGGTATTCTTTTTCGGCTTTGACGGATTTTGCGGACAACAATGCCAGCTGTTTTGTCTGATTTGACAAGACGGTCGTTTTGCGATCCAAAGAATACAAGTGATAATCCATCAATTCTTCTTCGCTCATGGCGTTTTGCGGCACGGCGGCATCCATCATGGCGCCTGCGGCGGCGTATCTGGCAAGAGGACGCACAGCGGGGCGTACGAGATTAAGTTTGCCTGCGACAAAGCTGATGTCGGCATCTTCATAGTCTACGCCCGAAGTATTTGTGACGGTAACCCAACCGTCAAGACTGACGGCGTTTTCGTCTTTGTTCAGTTCTGCGATATAGTTTGCCTGCCAAGACAGTCCCGAAGTCAGATAACTTAATTCGATATCTTTGTTTCTGCCGTGCTGGCTGAAGACGTCAAGAACCAAAGTCGGCTTGTCGCGCAAATTTTCGGGTACGTCGGGAAAGATCAGACGCCCTTTATAATCCGTTTCGATTCTGGATCCGATTTTAAGGACCAATCCCGCATCGACGGACAGGACGTTTGCTTTTTCGATGGTATCTTTTCCCGTCGCCGGGTTAGTGCTGACGACGCGGATGTCTTTGCCCAAGAATTTTTGGAGCAAAGAGTTTCTGGATAGCAGGTCGAAATTGAAATTTTGTTCCAAGACGCGGACGCCGTCACCGTTAAAGACGGCGGTTTCGGGTTTGATTTGCGAAGACACGTTTTGAAAAGCGATACTGTTAATGCCTTTTGTGAACGGTATTGTGCGGGTATCGTTGACCAGAGCGAAATTTTGATTATAGACGACGAGGTTTAAATTTTTTCTGTTTTTTGTGGTAACGAGAGTTTCGCCTTTTTCTTCTTTTTTGGGCGGTTCGGAGTTTTTAGCATTTTGAGCTTCGGCGGCGTTTGCCCGGATCGGTGATAAGAACAGACAGGCGACCAAAGAAGCGCAAAGGACGTTTTTATAGAGCATGAGGACGTTTCCTTATCAAGTAACAGAATTAGGAAGAGTTTAAACTTTGGCGTTCGTTTCTGCAAGCGAGATAATCAAGAAGAAGGGGGCATACTCGCGGTAACGCCCCCTGATTTTGTGCATATTTCGGCTTGTTAGCGGAAAGGCACAAAGTAATCATCTGCTACAATGATTATTTATGTTGCCTCATTATAAATCTTATTGCAAGATGTTTTTTAAATATTTTCATTTTTTAGAAGGTTTATCAGATGGCGAAAGATTTTGAATATATTCTCGGATTGGATTTAGGGGAAACATCAATAGGATGGAGCGTTGTGCGGCTGAACGAAGGTGTTCCCGAACATTTGGAACGTCTGGGAGTACGCATCTGTTCGGACGGCAGGGATGCTCAGTCCCACGAACCTTTGTCCGTTGCGCGTCGCATTGCCCGCGGGTTAAGGCGCAGACGCGACCGTTACATTCATCGCCGTATTCGATTGACGGATGTTTTGGTAAAGTACGGACTGATGCCGGAAGACATAAAGGAACGCAAAAAATTGCAGGCTTTAAACCCCTACCGACTGCGATCAGAGGCTTTGGACAGAAAGCTGGAGCCGTATGAATTGGGCAGAGTGCTGTTTCATATTAACCAACGGCGCGGATTTAAAAGCAATATGAAGACGGATCGAAAAGATTCCGAAAGCGGTGCAATGAAACAGGCGATTTTAAAAACGCGCGCCAAGATGGAAGCCTCTGGGGCGCGGACTTTGGGCGAGTTTTTATATTTTTTGAATAAAGACAAGACCAGCACGCAAGAATATGTCCCCGTACGGATGCGTTCCCATTCGGAAAAAAACAAGACGGTGTACGAGATGTATCCCGACCGCGCGATGTATGAAGACGAAGTGCATAAAATCTTTGAACAGCAAGAGTTAAGCCCCGAAGCGCAAACGGAAATTTTTAATACAATATTTTTTCAAAGACCGTTAAAGCCGGTCGAATTGGGCTTTTGCGAATTTGAAGACGGAGAACGTCGCGCTTATACGGCTTCTGTCGTTTTTCAGAAATTCCGCGCGTTGCAACAAATTAACCAAATTTATGTTCAGGACGATTATGAACGCCGTCCTTTAACAAAAGAGGAAAAAGACATTCTGAAACATTTCCTTTTAGAGGATTTTTCAGCTTTGGACAAGAACGGGCTTTTGACATGGGCAAAGGTCAGGACTTTGTTAAAATTGCAGAAAAAGAAATTTAATTTGGAAAGTGAACGTCGCAAGGGATTAAACGCCGATGTGACGTCATGGAAACTTTCAAATGCGGCGTGTTTCGGACGGGAATGGTTTTCATTTAGTGATGCGAAAAAGGAAGAAATCGTTGCCTTAATCACAGGAGCTGAAAAAGAAGAAGAGCTTATCGCCGAATTAAAAACGAAGTATGGCTTGTCCGATGAACGGGCAAAAAATACGGCGAACGTTTCTTTGCCCGACGGGGTCGCTTCGTTAAGCGCAAAAGCAATGAAAAAACTGATTCCTTTTTTGGAAGAAGGGATGCTTTATGATGATGCCGTTAAACAAGCAGGATATGTATTTTCCAGTTCGTTTAAAGGAGTGTTGCCCGAAAAGTATGAGACGTTCATTGAACCCGAAAGCGGGGAATGCTTTGATGAATTGCCGTATTACGGTCAAGTTTTAAGAAGGTATGTTTTAGGCGGCGTTCCCAGTGAAGAAAACAAACTTTTTCCCGAAAAATACTATGGCAAAATAAACAATCCGACGGTTCATATTGTTTTGAATCAGCTAAGAAAGCTGATTAATTCTCTGGTTGCCAAATACGGTCATCCTCGCAAAATTGTCGTTGAAATGGCAAGGGATTTGAAACTTTCCAAAAAACAAAAGGATGCGATAGCCAAAGAACAGGCTTTGAACGAAAGGGAAAACAAGCGGATAGGGGCAGAACTTGAACGGTTAGATATTCGTAACAACTATGACAACCGAATGAAATATAAGCTGTGGGAAGATCTGTCGACTGATCCTACGAAACGAAGCTGTCCTTTTTGCGGAAAACAAATTTCGCAACAGGATATATTCAGCCCAGAATTTGAAATTGAACATTTGATTCCGTTTTCACGCTCTTTCATGGACGGACGCTCGAACAAGGTTTTATCCTGTCGTCGATGCAACAGGGAAAAGGGGAACAAAACGCCGTTTGAAGCATTCGGGAATGATTCGACACGCTGGAATGCCATTATGGGGCGGGTTGAATCTTTGCCGGAAAACAAACGTTGGAAATTTGCATCTGATGCAATGTCGCGTTTTGAGCGCGACGGCGACTTGTTGGCGCGTATGATGACTGATACGCAATATATGGCACGGATAGCGCGACGTTATTTATGTTGTGCGGCGAATCCGAATCAGGTGTACGGCATTCCCGGACAATTAACTGCAAAGCTTCGCGAACATTGGGGGCTGAATTCGATTTTAAGCGATCAAAAGGAAAAGGACCGTTCTGATCATCGTCATCATGCGATTGACGCTTTTGTTGTTGCGTGTACGGATCGGGGAACGCTTCAAAAGTATTCAACCGAGCGTCGGGATTATGCCAAACCGGAAATGCCGTCGGAAAAAGCGCCGCATATTCCGTTTGCGGACTTTCGATTGTCCGATATTAAGAGGGTTTTTGACGAAATTATCGTTTCGCATAAACCCGACAGGGGAAATGCGCGTGCGGCGATACTCAAAGGCGGGACGGTGGCGAAATTGCATGAAGAAACCTATTACGGTATGGGCGGAGAAGGCAGCAAAAAAGGAACATGGAAATTGATTCAGCGAATTCCCGTCTCCGAAATCAAGAAAGCATCTGATTTGGATTGCCTGATTGATCAAAAAGGGACGGCGAACCCGCTTCGTGTATTGCTTGTGGGGGCTTCAGAATCCGAACAGGAACAAATTATTGCGTCGTATTTTGCCCGTCGCGGCACACATAAAGTTCGTACATATCGTGAACGCAACAAAGACGTTATTTTACCGTTTAAGGACAAGGATGGAAAACTGTATCGCTATGCTGTATACGGCAGCAATGCGTACGCGGAAATATACTGTCCGGACAGGGGTAAAAATGCGGGTAAGTGGCAGGTTGAAATCATACCGAACTATTGTGCCCATCAAAAGGGATTTATTCCGAAATGGCGGCACACGGACGCCCATGCGAAACTGATTATGCGGCTTTATAGAAACGATATGGTTGCCTATGAAAAAGAAGGGAAAACTGTAATAGCACGGGTCAAAAAGATGGGAGGGAACGGTGTTATTGTTTTTCGGAATCATCTGATAGCGAAAGAAGAGGGAGACAGATTAAGTTGGCAGGCTGTTGTTTCAGGGATGCAGTCGGCGAATCTTCGTAAAATATATGTTGATGTTTTGGGTCGTGTTATCGATCCGAAACGTCCCATGACACAAAACGAAACAGATGGACAGGATAATTGAAATAACGTCAAATAACCGCCATTTAGCCGTTGAACGCGGTTTTATGGCGGTTTTCGAAGACGGCAAAGAAATCGGGCGCGTCCCTTTTGATCAGATTGGCGCCGTGATTGCCAATGCACACGGTTTGACGTACTCCAATAATTTTCTTGTCCGTCTTGCGGAACAAAAAGCCCCTTTGGTTATTTGCGGGGCGAATCATGTTCCTGTTTCCGTTTTATTGCCTCTGGAAGGCAATTATTTGCAAAGTTCAATAATGTCGGCTCAGGCGGCAATGAAGGAAACGACCTTGAATCGGTATTGGAAAGAGGTTGTGCGGGCGAAAATCCGACAACAGGCTGCGGTGTTGGATGCGTTCGGCTTGGAATCCAAAATTCTTAAATCAATGGCTTTAAAGGTCAGAAGCGGAGATTCCGAGAATATGGAAGGGCAGGCGGCACGATATTATTTTCAGACTTTATTCGGGAAATCGTTTCGCCGAGACAGGACGCAAACGGGAATAAATGCTCTTTTGAATTACGGTTATACGATTTTGCGTTCATCCGTTATTCGCAGTGTCGTAGCGGCAGGTTTGCATCCGTCTTTGGGACTGCATCATTGCAATCAATATAATCCGATGTGTCTGGCTGATGATTTGATGGAACCGTTTCGTCCGATGATAGATTTTTGTGTCAGACGCTTGGTCGGCGACGGATGTGACAGCGTAACGGCGGACGCCAAAAAACGGTTGGTCGGCGTATTGTCGTGTTCAATGCCGACGGACAAGGGAAGCAGGGAAATATCCTATGTCATCAATGATGTTGCCGTTTCGTTGGCAAAATGCGCACGAGGCGAATCGGATACGCTGAATTTTCCGTCTCCTATGTCCGATTTGGCATTGTGGGGAATATAGATGTCGGTTACGGGATACAATTTAATGTGGATGATGGTAATGTTTGATTTGCCCGTAACAGAGCCGGAAGAAAGGAAACGGGCAACTGCGTTTCGAAATTTTTTGTTGGATGACGGTTTTGAAATGAGCCAGTTTTCGGTTTATTTACGTTTTTGCGGGACGCGGGAACAAGCGCTTCCGTTTGTGAAGCGTATACGAAGCAATGCTCCGCAAGACGGGAAAATCAGTATTTTATTTTTTACGGATAAACAGTTTGGCGATATTATTACGATATGCAATCGCAAACCGGTATTGATGCATGAAACGCCGGATCAATTGACGCTTTTTTGATAAGGATTTTTGAAAAAAGTGTGAGGAAAAGGTGTTGATAATTTTAAAAAATCGAAGGGTAAAATCAAGAAAAGCCGTTGATTTTCAACGGCTTTCGGATGATTATAGCAGATAATTACTTTGCGTCAAACCGCAACTTGCGTCGCTTTGAAAAGCCGGTCTCGCCAATTATAGCAGATAATTACTTTGCGTCAAACCGCAACATCAGAATATGATGGAAGGTTGGGCGGATGATTATAGCAGATAATTACTTTGCGTCAAACCGCAACTTGCGTCGCTTTGAAAAGCCGGTCTCGCCAATTATAGCAGATAATTACTTTGCGTCAAATTCTCTTTTTAATAAATATTGAATTGTTTTTATGTGCTTGTTATATTGTTTAAATCAATTCTAAACTATGGGAGGGAAATATGTTGGCGGAAATCATTCTGGCTGCCGGATGCTTTTGGGGCGTACAGGCAACTTTCGATAACGTAAACGGCGTCCGCGAAACAACAGTCGGATATATCGGCGGAAATCTTAAAAATCCCTCTTATAAAGACGTGTCATCCGGACAAACGGGGCACGCCGAAGCCGTTAAAGTCTCTTTCGATCCGAATACGGTCTCTTTGGATGAAATTCTGGACGTCTTCTTTATTTCTCACGACCCGACCTCTTTGAACCGACAAGGACCCGATGTCGGAACTCAATACCGTTCGGCAATCTTTTATAATACCCCAGAACAAAAAAAAGCCGCGGAAAACAAAATCAAAGAATATGCCCCTTATTTCGATAAACCGATCGTTACTCAGGTTCTTCCCGCGACCGACTTTTATCCGGCGGAAGAATATCATCAAAAGTATTTCCAAAAAACTGGGGCAAAATGCCACACTTATAAAAACGAAGAAATGTGGAAGAAAAAACTCTCGAAAGAGCGCTACAAAATTATGCGCGAAAAAGGAACGGAAAAACCTTACAGCGGAAAGTATGTCGTCTTTGACGAAAACGGAACTTATCGTTGCGGAGCGTGCGGACAACCGCTGTTTTCGTCAAAATCAAAATTCGCAACATCGTGCGGTTGGCCGGGATTCGACAGACCTTTGCCGGGCGCCGTCAAAATTCAAAAGGATTTCAGCCACTCTATGATACGCGACGAAGTCGTTTGTTCCAGATGCGGCAGCCATTTGGGACACGTCTTTAAAGACGGTCCGACCGAAACGGGAGACAGATATTGCATTAATTCGCAAGCTCTTGATTTCGAGGAAACAAAGATGACTCCTCTTGGCAAAAACTAACCCAGAAAAAGCGGGTAACGCTGTTGAAAAAGCGTAAAATTTATCTGTACCCGATGCCCGAAATAAAGTATATGTGTTCTATATTTTGTTTTTTCTGAGGAATGCTCTTATGAAAGTCGGAATTATCGGTACGGGCTACGTCGGGTTGCCGACGGGCGTGGGGTTCGCCGAATTGGGACATGACGTCGTTTGCGTCGATGCCATTCAGGCAAAGGTCAATGCTCTGAAGGCCGGAAAAATCACTCTGTTCGAAGACGGGTTGGAAGATTTGTTCCGTAAAAATCTGAATGCCGGAAAAATTTCTTTTACAACCGAAATGAAAAAAGCCGTCGAAGGCGCGGATATCGTGATTATCGCCGTCGGAACGCCTCCGCATCCCGTTACAAAAGAAGCCGACATGAAATACATTCATGCCGCCGCGGAAGAATTGGCTCGCTATTTGACGGGATATACCGTCGTCGCCAACAAATCCACCGTTCCCGTCGGAACGGGCGACGATGTCGAAGCGAGAATCCGCAAAATCAATCCGACGGCGGATTTCGATGTCGTTTCTTTGCCTGAATTTTTGCGCGAAGGATTCGCCGTTCATGACTTTTTCAATCCCGACCGCGTCATCGTCGGTGCCAATACCGAAAAGGCAAAAGACGTCGTTAAGGAACTTTATAAGCCGTTCGGCGACAAAGCTCATATGTTGTTTGTCAAACGCCGTTCGTCGGAAACAATCAAGTATGCTTCAAACGCTTTTTTGGCAATGAAGATACATTATATTAACGAAATGGCTAATTTCTGCGAAAAATCCGGCGCCGATGTGTATGAAGTCGCCAAAGGCATGGGATTGGATACGCGGATCGGCAACAAATTTTTAAATCCGGGGCCGGGCTATGGCGGTTCGTGCTTTCCGAAGGATACCAACGCGATGGCGTATATGGCGCGCGGTTACGGCGTGAATATGTCTTTGATCGAAGCGACGATCAAAGGAAACGACGCCCGCAAAACGGAAATGGCGGAACGCATTTTGGCGGCTGTCAAAGGAATTGAAAATCCCGTGATCGGCGTTTTGGGCTTGGCGTTCAAGGGCGGAACGGACGATTGCCGCGAATCTCCCGCAATGGATATTATTGCCGAACTGTTAAAGCATAACGTCAAAATCCGCGCTTATGATCCGAAAGCCATGGAAACGGCAAAGGCATTGGTCGCAGACAAGCTGGAATATGCTTCGGATGCGTATGATGCGGCAAACGGCGCCGACGTTTTGGCTGTGTTGACCGAATGGGAAGATTTTAAATCTTTGGATTTGGCTCGGTTGAAACAAGCCTTAAGGACACCGAAAATCGTGGATTTGAGAAATCTGATCGATAAAAGTTCCGCACAAGCTCAAGGCTTTGAATACACAGGTATCGGACATTAAAAAAAGGCTCCGTTTCGGAGCCTTTTTCATTACGCCTGTTTTGAAAAAAAGTCTGAAATCAATATCCCATTTTATCGAGATTTTTTTCAATCAAGCGGACGGTTTCATCGGACAACACCATTTTGTTGCGCGTTGTTTCAAAAAATTCGCGGACTTTAGCTTTGTGCCAGTCTTTTCCCTGTCGTGTCCGTCCTGCGCCCGCCCAATCGCAAATCATTTCACGAACGTATTTTTCGGGAATATCTTGCGCTTGTTGAGTAACACCGTTCAACAGCACCCAGTGTTGCCAATGGTGTTTTGCACGGTTGAAATGTTCCATGATGGCAATGCGGTAGTCAGGTGTAGCCTGTAAAGGGTCGTAGTGTCCCGTTTTGCTTCTGATTTCGCGGATTTGAGGGTAATGGCGCGCATAAACGCGAAACATGGACGGCAAAAATTTATCCCAGTCATGAACAATTCCCCGCCAAAACAATCCGTGCTTAAAGCAGAAAATCATGACCCAGAATTTATGTCGCAACAAATAAAACAGATACATGACAATATCTTACCTTTGGCGGCGAAGATTTTCAAAGGCAATCGACAATATCCGAGGCAATGATGTTTTTTCCTGCCTTGACGGCGGCTTCGGAATGGAGGAATACGGCGGCGCAGGCGGCTTCAAAGGGGGGTAAGCCTTTTGAAAGCATGGTGGCGGTTATTCCCGTCAGCACGTCACCGCTTCCGGCGGTGCTGAGCTCAAACGAAGTCTTTGCATTAACGGCGGCGCGTCCGTCGGCGCAGGCGATGACGGTATCGGCGCCTTTAAGGACGACGGTGCAATTCAGCGTTTTTGCGGCGCTTAATGCGGCGGAAAGCTTGTCCAAACCTTTCAGTTCGGGGAATAAAGCATAAAATTCTCCGCCGTGAGGGGTAAGAACGGCGTTTTTCATGTCGGTGTCTTTGGCAAAAGCAATGGCGTCGGCGTCGGCGACAAAAGGTTTTTGAGAGTCCGAAACGATTTTTAAGCGTTCTTTTGTCGTTTGTGAAATGCCGCAACCGGATCCTATGGCGATTGCGCGGATTTTCGGATTTTGAACGACGTCTTTAAAGTCTTCGGGGGCGGTTATCGGAAAGACGATATTTTCGGCACAATCCGCGGCATAAGCAGGACAAGCGTTTTTGTCGGCGCTGACGGAGACCCATCCTGCTCCGGCGCGGCGTGCGGCACGGGCGGCCAGACGAGCGGCTCCCGTCATTTCCGAACCTCCGCAAATCAAAACGGCGCCTCTGGTGTATTTATGCGTTTGAGCCGTTAAAGGCGGAATGTTAAACAGAGTTTCATCGTTTATGAAAAATCGCGGATTTTGGTTTTTGACGATTTCATCGGGGATGCCGATGGGGCACACGACGGTTTCGCCGACGTATTCTTTTGCCGGATAAAGGAAATGAGCGGGTTTAGGACGGCAAAACGTAACGGTAAGACAGCATTTTAAGGCAGCCCCCAGAACTTCCCCCGTATCCGCCGCGACGCCGCTCGGAAGATCGACGGCGATGCAGGGAACGTCGGTTTCGTTGACCTTTTTGACAAAGCTTTGCAGATTTTCGGGCATCGGGCGGTTCAGTCCGATTCCGAACATGGCGTCGATCAGAACGGCTTTTTTTTGCAAAAGGCGTTTGATTAAATTCGGATTCATCAGTGAAGTGACGCCTTTCCAGCGAGAAGCATGTTTCAAAGCGGCACCTTTTAAATCGGGCAGGTTTCCCGTAAAGACGACTTCGACCGACCATCCGCGTTGTTGAAGCAGGTTTGCGATGACGAAGCCGTCTCCGCCGTTATTTCCGCTGCCGCACAGGATGAAAGCGGGTGTTTTTTTGAATCTTTTGGAAATTTCGCACACGGTTGCAAAGCCTGCGTTTGACATCAGTTCAAATTCCGGCATAATTTTTGCAACGGTTTCTTTGTCTGCGGCATACATTTGGGAAGCGGTCAGTATTTCCAAGAGTATTCTCCCGTGGTTTGATATTTGTTAATCTTTGGGGAATATCATATAACAAATTTTTGTTTCGGAGTATCCGTTTATGGTGGAAAGAACGGCAGAAAACGTGCAAATCCTTGAAAAAAAGCCGTTGTATAAAGGTTTTTTCAAGGCGGACGAATATTTTTTAAGATACCCGCGCTATGACGGGACGATGAGCCGCACCGTTTCCAGAGAAGTCATGGAACGCGGTCACGCGGCGGCGGTATTGCTGTACGATGCCGAACGGGAAAAAATCGTTTTGGTCGAACAGTTTCGTGTCGGAGTTTATCTGACGGGCGAAAACCCGTGGATTGCCGAATGCGTTGCAGGAATTATCGGTCAGGGCGAAACGCCCGAAGCCGTCGCCCGCCGCGAAGCCGTCGAAGAAAGCGGATGCGAAGTGGGAGAAATCATTCCGATTTGCCGGTATTTTTCGTCTCCGGGCGGGATGAGCGAAACGCTGTACGTTTTTTGCGGTCAGACGGATTCTTCGAAATGCGCCGTTGAGGCGGGGCTGGAAAACGAAGGCGAAGACACCCGCGTTTTGGTCTGGGACGCCGACGAAGCGATACAGGCTCTTTTAGACGGGAAAATCAACAATGCCGTTACGATTATTTCTTTGCAATGGTTTATGCTGAACCGCCGTATGCTGAAAGAAAAGTGGGGACGGAATAAAGAAGGGGGGCTTTAAATGAAATTGCGTCAAAGGCTGAAAATAACGGGAAGTGCCGTTGCTTTGTCAGGCTTGCTTTTTATGGGCGGCTGCGCCAAAACGATGACGGACAATGCGACGCTGGCTTTGACGGCGGGCGATTATGAGAATGCGGCAAATTATGCCGTGTCGGCATTAAGAGACGATCCGTCCGATCCGTATGCGATGATGGTGGCGGGATTGGCGTTTGAAGGTCTTGGGTTCCCGAATAAATCGCGCCGCTATTACGAAGATATTTTGGAAATGAACGGCGGGGAAATTTCCATGTTCGGAGCATTTAAGCCCGTTCCTCCCGAAGAAATGACCAAAACGGCGGCCAGACGTTTGACCTTTATGGAACATAAAAAACGCCCCTTTGCCGCCGTCAATCCCGAAACGGGAACGGCGGATTTTACCGAAGTCGCTTTTAAAGACGGCAAAGAAATTGCCGTAACGGGGCAAATTTCGCCGCAAGGCATGCAAATTGCCGAAACCGTCGCGCCGATAAAGGGCGGGCTTGATATGCTTTCCGAAGGTGAACGGAATATTGTTCAGCGTTTTTTGACGTTTTTGCGTTTAACGGACGAACAGCTGGCAACACGCCAAGAATTTGAAGAACGCCGAGCGGCAAATTTGGGCGGGCTGTTGCCTTATACGCTGGCTCCCGCTGGGCTCGGTATGGATTTGCCCGTGCCGTCCGCCGAAACGATTATTGATCGGTTGAACGCGTTAAAAACGGCATTGGAACTGCGCTCCATCACGCCGCGCGAACATGCCGTCGAACGGGAAATGATTTTGGAAGCTTTGTTGCCGTCAAATCCTCAGCGTCGTATGACGCCGGTTCCGCCTCCCGTGAATATGTTGGAAGGGGCGACCGCCTTGCGCCGTATCGAAATGTTAAAGAATTTAGGGCTGATTACGCCGGCGGAAGCGGAACAAGAACAGGAAGCCATTGAAAAACTGGTTTATTTAAAACTGGGGATGACTGATGCGAACAAAGGCATAAATGCCAAAGCGGCATCGGCATGCATCACGAAATGTTTGAATACGCCTTCGGTTGTTTGCCCGCAAACAACGACGGCTTCAAAAAAGAAAACGACGACCAAACGGAAAACAACGGCGAAAAAGACGTCTTCAACGGCAAAGAAGAAGACGACGCAAAGTTTGTGTCCGTGTCCGTAAGATTTTAAAAAGAAAAGGCCGCTTCATGCGGCCTTTTTTGCAAACGGAAAACCTTTCTTGAAAAGTTTTTTTTACGTTTGTAGAATGCCGCATCAATTTATTTTTAGGTACGACGGCATGCTTACGGCTCAAGATTTGGAACAAATATCAAAAAGACGCACATTCGCGATTATTTCTCACCCTGACGCGGGGAAAACGACTCTGACGGAAAAACTGTTGCTGTTCGGAGGCGCCATTCAGATGGCAGGCGCGGTCAAGGCTCGCGGAGAACAAAGAAGAGCGCGTTCCGACTGGATGAAAGTGGAACGCGAACGCGGTATTTCGGTTGCTTCGTCCGTGATGACTTATGAATATGCGGGGTGTACGTTTAATTTGCTGGATACGCCGGGGCACGAAGACTTCAGCGAAGACACTTATCGCGTTTTGACGGCAGTCGATTCCGCCGTGATGGTCATTGACGCCGCCAAAGGTATCGAAGATCGGACGCGCAAGCTGTTTGAAGTCTGCCGTATGCGCGACGTTCCCATTATTACCTTTATCAACAAGATGGACCGCGAAGCTCAAGACCCGTTCGCTTTGTTGGAAGAAATCGAACAGACGCTTGCCTTGGACGTTTCTCCCGCCAGCTGGCCGATCGGTATGGGGCGCGATTTCAAAGGGTGCTACGATTTGTTAAACGATCGTTTGGTTTTGATGGACAGAAATGCCGATAAATCTCAGCTTCCGCAACCGGCAGAAACCTGTAACGGACTGGATGACGCAAAGCTGGACGCTTTGTTGCCCGAGGATGCCGTTTCAAAACTGCGCTCCGATGTTGAAATGGTCAGAGGATTGTGCCCTGCTTTTGACGTTAATGCTTATTTGGAAGGTTCCATGACGCCTGTCTTTTTCGGCAGTGCGGTCAATAATTTCGGCGTTCGCGAATTGATTGACGGGTTGGTCAGCTATGCGCCGTCTCCGCGTCCGCAACCGACGGCAACCAGAAAAGTCATGCCTGATGAAGACAAAGTTTCCGCGTTTGTTTTTAAAATACAGGCGAATATGGATCCGAAACACCGAGACAGGATTGCTTTTGTTCGTTTGTGTTCGGGGCATTTCCAACGCGGAATGAAGCTGTTGCACAATCGCAGCGGAAAGTATTTGCCGATTCACAATCCCGTCATGTTTTTGGCTCAAGAACGCGAATTGGCGCAAGAGGCTCTGCCCGGAGATATTTTGGGCATTCCCAACCACGGTAACTTGCGTATCGGCGATTCTTTAACGGAAGGGGAACATCTTGTTTTTACGGGCATTCCGACGTTTGCACCGGAATTGCTGCAAAAAATCAGGTCTGTGGATCCGTTAAAAGCCAAGCATTTGGGCAAAGCCTTGCAACAAATTGCGGAAGAAGGCGGTGCCAGCGTTTTTCGCCCGTTAATCGGCACGGATTGGATTGTCGGCGTCGTCGGCAGTTTGCAATTTGACGTTTTGGCGGATCGTATCAGGACGGAATACGAGATTCCCGTTATTTTCGAACCGACGTCTCTTTATACGGCGCGTTGGGTCAAGGCGGACAATTCTTTGGATTTAAAGGCTTTTATAGATTCGAACAGGGCGTCCGTTGCGGAAGACCACGACGGCGAGCCCGTATTTTTGGCGCGCAACGCGTGGCATTTAAACAAGACGGCGGAAGATTACCCAAAGATTACGTTTTCGGCAACGCGTCAGAACGCATAAGCCGAAACGCGGCATAAGGAAAAGCCCCGTTATTCGGGGCTTTTTTCAATATCGGTTTTATTGTCGCTGGTTTTATTGCCGGTCGGGCTTTTTTCGTTATTTTGTTTTTCTGCCTGTTTTTTATCGGGGAAGGGCGGCTGTTTTTTGACGACGTTGTTAATGGCTTCGAACAGGGTAATCAGCTCTTGAGGGGGCGGGTCTGATTCCCTTAAATAGGGGTGCTTTGCCCAAGCCGTGGAGTGGACACTGAAATCTTTAAGATAGTCCAAACCGCAGACGGTGGCGGATTCGGGATATTTTTTAAAGGAGACGGATTCCAGTTTGATGCTGTCGGCGTATTTTAAAATTTTGTCTATATCTTCCTTGTTTTTCACTAAAAGGACGGAGGGCTTAAAGCTGTTGATCGGAGTTTGTCCCGAATACCCGTAGGCTTCGCCTTTATCAGTAATCAGGATGCCGACGGCCTCGTTTCCAAATCCGCTTTCTCCGCATTTTGCCAGGATTTTTGTTTCGGGTACGGGGAGAACGAAATCATCCTCCGTTTGTTCGGGCAAGCCTAATTCCTGAATGTAGTAGGAAGCATCTCTGACGGGTTTTTGTCCCAGGGCAAAAGCGTATTCGGAACCGAAAAGACAGACCGAACAGCATGTAAGAAAGAATATCCTTTTGATGTTTAACATTTTCTTTCCTGTAGAGTTTTTAAAGAAGCTTTTCTTTTTCCAAAAATTTTCCGAAAAAAATTTTTTTTCGGAAAAAAAGTCTGGTAAGGAAGAATAAAGTGTCATATATTAAAAATAAGTTTAGCATTTTATCGAAACACTTCAATATCAAAGGGTGACGTAATGGCGATTTTGAATGAATACGAACTGCATTTGTTGGCGGTTATGTCCGGGATAGCGCAACATGCTACGATAGAAAACAAAAAGTCGTTATTGATTGCGTTGGATGTGTTGCCTGAACAAAAAGACATGTCCGATCAGGAATATGCGGGAATTATAAACAAGACTTTGAACAAGTCTTTGGACGATTTATACAAAAATCCGCTTCCTCCGATTTGTGTGTTGCGCAAGGATCGCCAGCGCAAGGTTGAGTTTGTCGTTCCGGTCGGCAAGGAAAATGAATCGCTTTCATGGAAGGTTTCGGAAGAAAACGGTCAGGTTCATAACGGTCAGGTACGCATTTCCGACACTCAGCCCGTTTATGATATGGAAGGCAAGCTGATGCGCCGCGAAGTCGACGGCGTTTTATATGAAAAGCGTTCTTTTGATATGCCTGCCGACATGGATATCGGTTATCATACATTGGAAATGGCGATTCCCGGTCAGCCTTTGGCAAAGACGGAAATGGTTTATGCCCCGACGAAATGCTATGACCCGATTGATATCGCGCACGGAGGCAAGGCTTGGGGCGTTCCCGTTCAACTTTATGAACAGCGCTCTGATGAAAATCAGGGAATCGGCGATTTGTCGGATTTGGCGGAAATTGCCGATACGGTCGGCAAGCACGGCGCCGGCATATTGGGCGTGAACCCGTTGCATGCGATGTTCCAGAATGCCGCCGAAGAAGCCAGCCCGTATTCTCCTGCCAGCCGTACCTACTTTAATCATCTGTATTTGGACGTGACGGCGGTTCCCGATTTCGATAAGAGCGAGAATGCAAAACTGATTTATGACGCTCCGGAATATCAGGCGAAACGGCGCGCCGCTCAAGATTCAGTCGATGTCGATTACACGGCCGCTTTTGAACTGAAAATGCCGATTTTGGAAGAATGCTATGCGACGTTCGTCAAAGAGGGCGACAAAGAACGCCACGATTCATTCCGTCGGTTCGTTGAAAAAGGCGGCGAACGTCTGAAGAATTTTGCATTGTGGCAGGCATTGTCGGAACATTTCTGCAAAGACGATCCGAAACTGCCCGATTGGCGCGATTGGCCGAAAGAATATCAGGATCCTCATACTCCCGAAGTAAAAGCCTTTGCCGAAACGCATAAGCAACGCATAGGTTTTTATACCTACTTGCAATGGGAAACATTGCGCCAGATGGAAAACGTACAGGAAGTTTGCCACGCAAACGGCATGAAAATCGGTATGTACACCGATATCGCCGTCGGCAGTGCACCGTACGGATACGAAGGCTGGGGGTGTAAAGATTGGTTTATGAAGGCCTCTGCCGGCGCGCCTCCCGATGTATTAAGCCCGAACGGACAAAATTGGGAAGTAATGGGATATAAGCCTAAGGCTTTGAAAGAACATAAGTATCAGCCGTTTATCGAAATGTTGCGCAGCAATATGCAAACAGCAGGCTGTACGCGTCTGGATCACGTTCTTCAGCTGCAACGGTTGTATATGATTCCTCACGGTAAAACGGCAAAAGAAGGTGCCTTCGTCTATTATCCCGTTGACGATCTGATGGCGATTGCCGCTTTGGAAAGCCACAGAAACAAATGTATGCTGATCGGAGAAGACTTGGGGCAGTTGCCTCCGGGCTTCCAGGATAAGCTGATGGATCACGGCATTTTGTCATATCGCGTGTTGCCTTTTGAACGCGAATGGGGGTATCTGAACGGCGGCGATAACAATGCTTTCCGTCATCCCGAAGAATATCCGCAGTATTCAACGGCGGCTCCTTCGACTCACGATACGCCGTCTCTGGCCAGCCAATGGACGGCTCGCGACGTGCATTTGAAGGATTACTTGGGCTATTACGAAAGTGACGAACAGCGCAATAAAGATTTCCGTCAGTTCGAAACCGAACGTATGTCTTTGAACTATGCGTTGAATGAAAAAGGCTGCTGGCAGCGTGTCGGCGCACAGGCCGTATGGGATCCCGCCCATGATACAAAATCTGTTCCGCCGAAATTCGAACAGGCTGTCGCCGACTATTTGGGACAGGCAAGGTCAGCAATGTTGCTGTTCCCGTTCGGCGATATGTTCCGCACGAACTATATGGGCAATATTCCCGGAACGCGTCAACGTCACGCTTCCAAGAGCTCTGCTGTGGAAAAAGTCTTTGAACCCGATGGAGCCAGCCGTATCCCTTGGAAAAACTGGCGCCCGAAAATGCATGTCAAAGTCAATGAAATCAAAGAAATTCCTGTCTTTAAGGAAATTTCCGAGATTTTGAACGGATATCGTAAAAACGGTAACGAAAATTCAAATGTTAAAAATCCCGAAGTCCCCGAATTTAAACGCCCCGGACGGACGGAAGAAAAACAGCGTGATCCGAAACGTATTGTTGCGTTGTATGAAGCTTTGGCAAACAGCGGATACTTTAAAGAACACGCTTATGACATTATCGCGGCGAAGTTTTCTTCAAAACATCAACAGCGCGATATTCAGAAAACGGAAGAATTTAAAAAGACGCATGAAGAACGCCGTCAAAAGATTGAGGAACGCAAACGCCGTTATCAATCCGAAAAGGGGCAGGAACAAAATAATTCTTCTGCACAGCGCAAACCGCAGCAACGTTTATCAACGGAAGAACTGTTGTCCGTCAAATCAAATATGGCGGCGCGACGCTAAAAAAACGAACATTAAAAAGGCTGCCGAAAGGCAGCCTTTTTATTTTAGGGAATACCGGCGAAATCTTTCAGAATATCGGAAACATCGTCATTGGAACCGGTAATCAAGTATTGCAATAACAACAGATCGCAATTCGTTTCCGAACAGGCATTTTTTTCGTTTCCGCGAATAACGCCTGCCAAAGTTAAATTATTTCCGTCATTTTTGAAGATCAATCCTGTTTCAGGAGCATTTGGCAGCTGATACGAAAAAGACAGGCTGTTTTCAAAACCGCTGATGTTAGAAGCGCAAGAAAAAGCGGCTTTCGAATTTTCATTTTTTGCAAATTGATATTGAACTGCCAAAAACTTTCCGTAGTTCATGGGAAATTCCAAATTTTTATTTACGGATTTTAAGGCGTTTCGGATAAGAGCGGCTTCTTTTATATTTACGTTTTTTTCAAATCCCGCACATTTTAAATTCTTTAATCTGAACAAGACGGATTTTTCTTGTTTTTCGGTCAGGTCGGTATTGGCGGGAGAATTTTTTTTGCCGGCTTTTATCAGCATGGCGACATATTTTGCCGTATCAAACGAAGAATCTTTTTCGCTTGCCTGAGGCGCGGCTGAACTGAAATTTCCCCCTTCATACCAGGATTGCGGTCCGAAATTAAAAGTGACGGAACAACCGCAAAGTAAAAGGAAGGATAAAGCGGAAATTTTTTTATTCATGTCAGAATTACTCCCGTCTGCCGAACAGTTTTTCGATATCTTTCAGTTTTAGTTCAATGTAGGTCGGTCTGCCGTGAATGCATTGTCCGGAAAAGGGGACGGCTTCCATCTTACGTAACAAAGCGTTCATTTCCGATACGTCCAATTTTCTTCCGGCGCGAACGGAACCGTGGCAAGCCATTGTGGCACAGACATCTTTGATTTTGTCTTTCAAAGAAACGGCTTCGCCCCATTCCAAAAGGGAATCTGCCAGATCGGTAATTAAATTTCGGACATTGGTTTCGCCCAGCACTGCGGGGATTCCGCGCACCAAAACGGCATCTTCTCCGAAGCGTTCCAGCAACAATCCCGTTTTTTGAAGTTCGGGAGCTTTTTGAATTAACGCGTTTAATTTTTCATTTCCGACTTCTACGACTTCGGGGATCAGCAAATACTGAGAAGCCGCATTTCCTGTTTGATAATTTTTGTTGATTTCCTCATACGTCAGGCGTTCATGAGCGGCATGTTGGTCAACGATGACGATTCCGTCTTTTGTTTGAGCGATAATATACGTTTTGTGCAGTTGTGCCCGAGCCAGTCCCAAAGGCGGAAAAGTTTCCTCGTTCCCTGTATTTGCATAAGGGGGGAGGGAGGCTGATTCAACATATTGCGGCGTCGGCACCGAAAAAGTTTCGGATTGCTCAAACAGTCCGTAATTGACGGCGACGGGTGATTTTGGCAGTTTTCTCGACGGAAAGGCGCGGACAGGGTTCGGATAATCATAGGAGCGTTTAAAAACGGGGAAGGGCTGAGGTTCCGAAACGGGATAAGCTCCCGTTTCCGCGATGTTGAGGGCTTCTGTCGCCAAAGAGGAGGATGTTTTGTGTCCTGCTTCCGTCAACGCTTGACGAATGGCGGTAATGACCAGTGCACGGACGGTTTGGGGCGAACGGAAACGGACTTCTGATTTTGCGGGATGGACATTAACGTCGACATCGGTCGGCGGGATATCCAAAAACAAAAGCAGGGAAGGAAACCTGTCGGAAGCCAACAATCCCTGATAAGCGGCTTTAACGGCGCCGTTCAGCTGTTTGTCACGGACGGGGCGTCCGTTGACATAAAAATATTGGTCGGCAGAAGTTGCTTTGTTTAAGGTCGGCAATCCGACATAACCGTTTAAACGAATGTCTTCCCGTTCGGCGGTTAATTGTATGGAGTTGTCGGCGAATTCGTTGCCCAAGACTTGGCGGACGCGCTCGATTTTTTGGTTTTCCGCAACGGCTTTAAAATTCAGGCGCGTTTTTTTTTCGTCGGTAAGGCTGAAAGAAACGTCCGGATGTGCCAAAGCTAATTTTTTTAAAATATCTGCAATATAATTTTCTTCGGTCTGAGCGGATTTTAAAAATTTTAAGCGGGCAGGGACGGCATAGAACAAATCGCGGACTTCGACTTTTGTTCCGACGGGAGCGGCAGCAGGCTCAGGCTCACCTTTTTGTCCGCCTTCGACCGACAAAGACCAAGCCGTATCGGCTTCTTTTGTTTTTGAGGTCAGCGTCATTCTGGAAACGGACGCGATGGAAGGCAAAGCTTCGCCTCGAAAACCGAAGAAGTTGATGCAAAACAAATCATCTGTCGGCAATTTTGACGTTGCGTGGCGTTCCACGCTTAAAGAAAGTTCGTCGGCGCTCATTCCTTTGCCGTTATCCGACACGCATAAGGCGGCTTTACCGCCTTCGGAAAGGACAACGTCGATTTTTGTTGCGCCGGCGTCCAAAGCGTTTTCGACCAGCTCTTTTACCGCGGCGGCGGGTCGTTCGACCACTTCGCCGGCAGCGATGCGGTTGACCAGCGTCGGCGGTAAAAGGCGGATCGTCATAAGATTACAGACCTTCTCTTAAAGCACGGGCGGCGTTAATCAAGCCGTTCGTCGAAGAATCGTGCGTCGTAACCGTTTTATTGCCTTTGATTTCGGGCAGAATCTTTTTCGCCAGCTGTTTGCCCAGTTCAACACCCCACTGGTCATAGCTGTTTACGTTCCAGATGACGCCTTGGACAAAGATTTTATGTTCGTACATGGCGATCAGTTTTCCCAAAGTTCTGGGGTCGAAACGCGTAACGACGATGACGTTTGAAGGACGGTTGCCCTGAAAGATTTTATGGTTCAGCAAGGCTTCGATTTTTTCTGCGCTTAAGCCCTGTTCCTGCAATTCGGCGCGGACTTCGGCGGCTGTTTTGCCTTTCATCAACGCTTCGGCCTGAGCAAAAACGTTTGACAGCAAAATCGGGTGATGGTCGCCGCTTTCGTTCAAAGACACCGCGGGAACGATAAAGTCGCACGGAATTAAGTGCGTGCCCTGATGAATCAGCTGATAGAACGAATGCTGTCCGTTTGTTCCCGGTTCGCCGAACAGGATCGGTCCCGTGGTGTAGCAGACGGGTTTTCCTTCTTTTGTAACGCCTTTACCGTTGGATTCCATGTCGGCTTGTTGCAAATAAGCGGGCAGGCGGTGCAGGTACTGGTCATAAGGCAGGACGGCATAGGCTTCCGCGCCGAAGAAATTATGGTACCAAACGCCCAGCAATCCCAAGATGACGGGGATATTTTCGTTTAGCGGCGCCGTACGGAAATGTTCATCCATTTCAAAAGCACCGTTCAGCAATTCTTCAAAATTTTCAAAACCGACGGCGATCGCAATCGACAATCCGATTGCCGACCACAAAGAATAACGTCCGCCGACCCAATCCCAGAATTCAAACATATTAGCGGGATCAATGCCGAATTTTTTGACTTCTTCGGTGTTGGTAGACAGCGCGACGAAATGTTTTGCGACGGCATGCTCGCCCAAGGCTTTGACCAACCAATCACGCGCCGTTTTTGCGTTTGTCAGCGTTTCCTGCGTCGTAAAAGTTTTGGACGCAACAATGAACAGCGTCGTTTCGGGAGTCAGTTTTTTTAAAGTTTCTGCCATGTGCGTTCCGTCAACGTTTGAAACGAAATGAACGTTCAGACCGTCTTTTCCGTAATGTTTCAAAGCTTCGACGACCATGACGGGACCCAAATCGGAACCGCCGATACCGATATTGACGACGTCGGTAATTTCTTTGCCTGTTTTACCTTTCCACTCGCCCGAACGGACGGCTTCCGAAAAGGTTTTCATCTTTTCAAGGACGGCTTTGATTTGAGGCATGACGTTTTTGCCGTCAACGAAAACGGGTCTGTCGGAACGGTTGCGCAAAGCGGTATGCAGAACGGCGCGATTTTCGGTAACGTTGATTTTTTCGCCGTTGAACATTTTTTCGCGCATGGCTTCGACGCCGGTTTCCTTTGCCAGTTCAATCAACAAAGACATGGTTTCTTTCGTGATGCGGTTTTTGGAATAATCGACCAGAAAATCCCCCAAAGAAACGGAAAATTCGTTAAAGCGTTCAGGGTCTTCGGCGAACATGTCGCGCATTTGCAATCCGCGGACGGCAGCGTAATTTTTTTCCAGTGCTTTCCAAGCATTCAAATCGGTCAGTGTCATGATTTATACTCCGAAAAATAAAGATTTTCTAAAGATTAGCAGGTTTCCCCACGACAACAAAGAACAAACTTTCAGGATCCATAATCCTTTTGGCGGTTTTGCGGGCGTCGTCGATTGTAACGGCTTCGATCAGGGAATTGCGCCGTTTTAAGTAATCGGGCGACAGGCCGTGATATTGCATGCCGGACAGAAAGGCGGCCATGGATGGGGTTGATGAAAAAGTCAACGGAAATGACCCCGTCAAATAAGTTTTGGCGTCTTTTAATTCTTGAGGCGTAGGTCCGTCTTCTGCCATTTTTTTCCATTCGTTTTTGATGATTTCGATGGCTTGGGAAAGTTTTGAATTTTCGGAAGCCGCCGCTCCGATAACCATGGGAGCATTCGGGCGAACGGACAATCCGGCGCCTACGCTGTACGCCAGTCCTTTTTCTTCGCGAACGGCGTTAAACAGTCGGGAAGACATACCCCCGCTGCCGAAAATATGCATTAACACCAACGCCGAATAAAAATCGGGGTCGTTTCTGGCAATTCCTTTGTGTCCGAAAACCGTTGCGCTTTGGGGAATATCCATGGTCAAGACGTCAATTCCCTTTTTGCGTTGCGGCGAAAACGGCAAAACGGGCAGGACATCCGATTTTTCGGGAAGATCCCCGAACGTGTCATCCAACAGAGGAATTAAATCCTGTTCGGAAATGTTGCCCGCAACGCTGATGATCAGGTTGTCTTTTGCAAAGCGCGTTTTGACAAAGCGTTTCAGATTTGACCGTCCGACGGCTTCGACGCCTTCTTTGGTCGGCAGGACGCGGGAATACGGGTGCCCTTTGAATACCAGCTCGTTCCAACGTTTTTGAGCCATGTCTTCGGGACGGCCTTTTCTGGCTTTGATGACGGCGTACATTTGTTCTTTGACGCGTTTGACGGCTTTTCGGTCAAATCTGGGCTTTGTCAATGCCAGCCTGAACAAATCAAAGGCTTCTTTTTTATGTTCGGGCAATGCCGTCAAAGATGCGGTAACCGTATCCGCCGTTGCGTCAAAAGAAACGGTTATTCCGTTTTGAGCCAGCCTTTCTTGAAATTCTTTGGCATTCAGCGAGCCCGCTCCTTCGTCCAGCAAAGACACTGCCAGCTCCGTCAATCCGGTCAGCCGTTCGGGATCTGACGCCTGTCCGCCGCGAAATATGACGGACACGGAAAACAGCGGCGCGTCTTTTTCTTCAACCAGCCATGCTTTTATGCCTTTCGGCGTTGTGATTTCCTTTATGTCGGGCGTATGAAACTCGACGGGTTTGATTTTCGGCAGTTCCGCTTGCGATTTGGGCAATACCCTGATTTTAGAGGGTTTCCTGATGACGGGATTTGTTTGCGTCGCCTGCGCGCAAACAAAGGGAAAAACAGCCATCATCAAAATTATTAAAACGGCACGTTTCATTTATTTGTCCTCCGGCATCAAAACGGTCACGGCACAAGCAGAGGCGTGAAGCATGTCGTTTAAAGCGTTTTCCACGTCTTCTTTTGTAACGGCTTCGATATCAGCTTTCCAAGTTTTAAGGCTGTCGGCGGAAAGCCCCGTCATTCTCAGTCTGCCGATAAAATTTGCCGCCGTTTCGGGGTTGTCGTTGGCGTATTCCAGCTTGGCGGAAAGACGCTTTTTTGCTTTTCGGATTTCTTTTTCGGTAACGGCATACGAAGAAAGGAATTCATTCAAATCGTTTTCCAATTTTTTTAACGATTTTTGATTGTCCGTAACGGCGGAAATCAGAAAGGTCGAGTGTTTCGCAGACAAGCCGTCGTAATAAGCGCCGACGGAGCGGGCGATTTCTTCTCTGACGACAAAGCGGCGGTACAATGCGCCGACGTGGACGGCGCCCAACATTTCTGCCAAAACGTCATAGGCGCGGGCTTTTTTTTCATTGCCGTCTGCGTAAGAAGGAACGGCGTATTCTTTGGTCAAAGTATATATTTTGGCTTGAGGATGTTTCATTTCAAGACGCGCGTTGACGGGATAAGGAAGCTTGGGCGTGTGTTTCTCAACGGCGCCGCGGCGGGGAGGGATTTTCCCGTAATATTTTTCCGCCAAGGGTTTCAGTTCTTCGGCGGAAATATCTCCTGCGACGATAAGAACGGCGTTGTCGGGAGAATAATGTTCTTCGTAAAACCGTTTAACGTCATCCAACGTCAAAGAATTTAATTCTTTGAGAGATCCGATAACGGGTCTGGAATAAGGATGATCGCCCCATAAGGCTTTGTTTTTGCGTTCTTGCAACAGCATTAAGGGACGGTTGTCATAACGCATCAGGCGTTCTTCTTTGACGACTTCCAGCTCTGTAGCAAAATCCCGTTCTCTCAGGCGCAGGTTTTTCATTCTGTCGGCTTCCAGAAACATGACGGTTTCCAAACGGTCGCGGGCGATGTTTTGGTAATAGGCGGTGTAATCCGGTCCCGTAAAAGCATTTTCTTCGCCGCCGTTGCGGAAAACGATTTTTGAAAATTCACCGTCGGGGATTTTTGCGGTTCCTTTGAACATCATGTGTTCCAAAACGTGCGCCAGACCTGATTTTCCCAACGGATCGTCCGTTCCGCCCGCTTTGTACCAAACCATGTGCGTGACGACGGGGGAACGGCGGTTCTCAACGGCAATGACTTCAAGCCCGTTGTCCAAAACGAAGCTTGTCGCGGGAATAAAAGCGTCCGCTTTGGAAAAAGACAAAAAGAAAACCGAAAAACAGGCGAAGAAGAGGCGCTTTTTCATTTTACGGCACCCGTTGTTTTAATGCCTTTTTGTTTCAGCCTTTCGGCTTCTTTTTCGGCATTGAGGTTTTCGGCATCTTCTTCCTGCCATTCTTTGATTTTCCGTTCCAAATAAAGGCTGTCGTCATCTTCCGTTTTTGCGTCTTTTTCAAGCTGTTCGCGAATGTTCGCGGCATCGGAATCGGGGGCTTGCTTTAACAGCTCTTTTTCGCTTTCGGACAGTTCCGATTTTTCTTCTTTTTGCGTTTCGGATTTGTTTTCGTCAGTGCTTTTCGATACGCCGGAATCTTGCGTCAGGATTTTTTCGGCATCGGGCGTTTCGGGCAACGGGCTTTTCTTTGCGGGCACGGGCGCGCGCAAAGTAAAGTCCGGCGGCAAGCTTAAAGGAGGCTTTGCCGTTACCGAGTACGCGTCGGGGCCGCGGTTATCCAAAGCATATCTGTCGGCGCATCCTGCCAGAACGGTTAAAATAAGCGGTAAGACGAATATTTTCATAAGCGGTTACTCCGTTAATCGGTGCTGACGGGCAAAGCGGTCAGAGAATCGAACGAAATGACTTGAGCAAAACGGTCTTCTATGGCGGCAAGGCAGGCTTCCTGAATTTTTGAAGCGGAAACGACTTTTGTCTTATCCCAAGAAAGCAAATCTCTGGACGCCGTCAAATCGGCAAGAACGAGGCATTTATACCCCAAAGACCACGCATCGTGGGCGGAAATCATAATTGACAGCGGTGTCGTCATTCCTGCCAAAATCAAAGTATCGATACCGTCGGCCTGCAGGTTCCCGTGCAATATGGTTCCGGCAAAGATGCTGGTACCGTATTTCGGGAACATGAGATGGTTTTGTCTCGGAGTCAGTTCCGGATGAAAAGACGCACCTTCGCTGTTCGGGGCATAGACGGGGCTGGCAGGGCTTTTTGCGGTTTTCGGCATATGGATTGTTTTGATTTTGTTTTTATCTGCCCAATCCATAATTTTGACGGCGCGTTCGACCAGATTATAGGCGTCGGGGACGGGCAGGAGACCCGTAAAAAATTCCATTTGGAAACCGGTCATGATCAGGGCGGTTTTTTTCCTGTGAATTTTTTCGATGTCGGGGATGCCGGTCAAGGCGCGCAGAGAATTAGGGGTTAGAGTCATTTTTGTTTTCCTTTTTTGAAGCGGGAGCCGTATCGGGGGACAGGATAAAGATGTTCCAAAATAAAATAAAGAAAGCACCGACACAAATAGCCGAATCGGCTATATTAAAAGCAGGCCAATGATGAATGCCGACGTGGAAATCCAAAAAATCGACGACGGCGCCGTGTATTACTCTGTCGATGACGTTTCCGAGTGCACCGCCCAAAATCAATCCGAAACAGTTTCTGGTTTTCGGGTCGTTTTCCATGCTTATCCAATGTAAAATGACGGCACAGATCAGCAAAGCGACAAGGGTCAGCACCCACGGAGCCAATGCTTGGGAATGGAACAGGGAAAAGCTGACGCCTTTATTCCACGCCAAAACAATATTAAAAAAGGGGGCGACTTCTACGGTATGCCCGCCGTTTGAAAAATAGTACAGGACAGCGGCTTTGCTGATTTGGTCTGCGATAATGACGCCAAGCGCGCAGAAAAGAGCTGTTTTCATATTTTTCATTTTTGCAAGATCCTTTGAGCTTCTTGAGTGTCGGAAGAAATATTTTGTTTCAGTTCTTCCAAAGAGGAAAAGTGGCGTTCGGGGCGGATAAACCGAATCAGCCTGACGCGCAATCTTCTGCCGTACAGGTTTCCGTCGTATCCGATGATATGAGCTTCCAACAGGACGCCTTCGCCGTTGACGGTGGGACGAGTGCCGATATTGGCAACGGCATTATGAAACACGCCGTCAATTTCGACTTGAGCCGCATAAACGCCGTTTTTCGGCGTGATTGAATCTTTCGGGTCAATGTTGATGGTCGGGAACCCCAAAGTCCTGCCGCGTTTAAAACCGTGAATGACGCGCCCTTCGATTTCAAAAGGGCGTCCCATCAGCTTTGCCGCGATATCGACGCGCCCGTCGCGAATGAACGATCTGATTCTGGACGAAGAAATGATTTCATCATGTTCGTCGCGCAGTTTTGTAACGGCGGTAACGGGCAGGTTCGGAAAATTTTTGCGCAAAAATTCAATATCGCCTTCGCGGTTTTTTCCAAATCCGTAATCGTCTCCGACGACGATGCGCGAAGCGTGCAATCCGTCAATCAGGACGTTTTGAACAAAGTCTTTGGCGCTCATGTTGGCAAACGGAGCGTTGAATGCAAAAACAAAGAATGCCGACATGGGCAATCGGGAAATCGCTCTGACTTTTGTTCTGACGGGGGTCAGGCGAAAGGCGGAATGAGCACTCGGTCTGAAAAAAGCGTTCGGGTGCGGCTCAAAAGTCATCAGGACGGCGGGACGGTTTGTTTCTTTTGCGATTTTGACGGCTTCTTCGACGATGCGCTGGTGCCCTTTATGGTAACCGTCAAAGTTGCCGATGGCCACGACGGCATTTTGATATTCTGCGGGAACGTTTCGCCAAGAATGAAAAAATCGCATTTGTAATCTTTTCCCCAAAATCCTATAGTCGATTGCATCATATACGCAATTTTTAAAAATACAAAAGGGAAACACGATAAAAAATGGGGTTTAATCTTCCTTTGGTTATCGGGCATCGCGGTGCCAGAGCCGTCAAAACGGAAAATACGTTGGAAGCGTTTGAATATGCATGCCGTTCGGGCGTTAAATGGGTCGAACTGGATGCAATGCTGTCGGGCGATAAAGAAGTCATGGTCTTTCATGACGAAACATTGGATCGGATGTGCGGCCGCGATCTGGGGCGATTGGACGCTTATACGGCAAAGGAATTAAAATCTTTCGAACTTCAGGGCGGAACGCGGATTCCCTTTTTGGCGGAAGTCCTTGATTTGCTGAATTCTTACGGAACAAACGTCAATATTGAAATCAAGCCGTCCCGTCCCGCATTGGCTCGGGAAACGGCAAATAAAGTATGGAAGGTCGTTTGCGAACACGGATTTAACGATTCCGAAAGGCTTTTGTTTTCAAGCTTTGAATGGTCGGCGCTGGAAGAAACTTTTGCTTTGGCGCCGCAGATCAGAAGGGGCGTTTTGGTTGAAGACGTTTCTCCCGACTGGCGTCCCGCGGCGAAAAAAACGCAGGCATACTCAATCAATTACGACGCCGATTTGTTAACGCCGGAATTGTCTCGCGAAATTTTGGACGACGGATATGCTCTTTTGGCGTATACGGTAAATGACGCACAAAAAGTCAAAGAACTGCAAAGTTGGGGAGTAAGCTCTTTCTTTTGTGATTCGCCTGCAGAAATGGCATTACAATTAAGCGCTTAGTGCCGTTGGGCGATGACGCATTGATACAAGCCCGCGCAAAACGTTTTTTTGTCCCAAATCAGGTTAGGGGCAGAACTGTCGGCGAAAGATTGTATTTCATGATAATATAAGCTTTCGGCAAACGGTTCAAAAATGCGGTTAAAGCGCTTGACGAAAAATCCCAAAGGATTAAGAGGATGCGGTTTGTTATAATCGACGAATACGACGCAACCGTTCGGTAAAAGGGAATCAAAAGCCTTTTTGACCAAAGCCTTTTTTCTTACGTCCGGCAATTCATGCAGCATAAAATAGCAAATAACGGCGTCATATCGTTTCGGATTTTTAGTCAGCACGCAGACATCTTGCTGATCCAACAGGACGTTTGTCCACGGCGCCAGTTTTTTACGGCAGGCTTCCAACCGGACTTTACTGAGATCTTCAATGCGATACAGCCCCGTACTGTTCATTTTTGCGGCGACTTCGCGTTCGAAATTTCCGGAAGCGACACCTAACTGCAACACGTTCATATCTTCTCTGATTTCGTCGGTGACGCATTTTGTCAGTTTTGAATCGAAAAAGAATGTTTGAAATTTAGCCATCCATTCTCCGTCGATTAATTCGGAAAATTTTTCGTTTAAGTATTGGAAGCGGTAAATTTTTTTTAAATAAGCGGGGATTTCGGCGGGGTTGTTAACTGCCGCCAAAGCCGTAGAGTACGATTTTGCCGTTTTAATCGGACGCGTCATTTGTTTTCCTGTATATATTGCTGTAACAACATTGTAGATTTTTTATATTCTTTTTCCAACAACTTAATGTTTTTTGCCGTTTTTTCGGCGGGAATGATTCCCGATTTTCCGGTTTTTTCAATTCGTTCCGCGCACTTGGACAACAGTTTCAAGCCGAACGTTTTTGAAGCGGATTTCAGGTTATGGGCGAACCTGTACAAGTCCGAAGGGTTGTTTTCCATAAACGCGCGGTTGATTTCGTTGAACAGGGTATAGCTGTGCAACAGGTATTCGGAAACGAGGACGTCGAACTGTTCCGGGTTGATGGCGTCTTTGAATGCGATCAAGGTTTTCAGATCGAATGATGAATTTTCAAGCGGAGAATCCGAGAACCTGAATTTTTTAAGTATTCCGATTTGGTCAAGGATGTTTTTAAAGACGTCTTTCGGCAAAGGTTTAATCAGAACGCCGCTGAATCCGGCATTCAGACAGGCGTCTCTTTCTTTGGGGTCTCCCGAGGCGGTATAGGCATAGACGGGCATTTCGTTTCGTTCCGGAATTTCGCGAATTTTTTTCAACAGCTCCAACGCGTCAAGGTCAATTAAATGGATATCGGCGAACGTGACGTCATAATGGTGGCGTTTAAGCATATCCAGCCCTTTTTCTGCACTGTCAGCCAAAGAAACATGATGGTTCAGCTTCAACAAATAGGCTTCGGTCAGCTTCAAACTCATTTGATCGTCATCGATCAACAATATGTTCAGCGGCAATGTGGCAGTGTCTTTTTGTGCGGCGGGTTCGTAGGGAATTGAAAAAGAAAAAACGGCTCCGCCTTCGGGGGCGTTGTCGGCTCTGATTGTTCCGCCGAGAAAGCTGATGATGTTTTTTGATATGGTCAATCCCAACCCCGTTCCTTTTGATTTCATGGGGTCTGCCTGAACATAAGCGTCAAAGAGTGTTTCTTTGATGTCTTCGGGAATGCCGGGACCCGTATCGGCGACGGCAACACGGATAAGCCGTTTATCATCATCGGAAGAAACGGTTAAGCGGATTTTTCCGTTCGGGGCGACTTTGACGGCATTATTCAACAAATTAAAGACGACCTGTTTAATCAACACGGGATCCATATTAATGGACGGAGCCGATAAGCCGCTTAAATCGCAAGAAAGTTCGGTTCCGTTCTTTTGAGCAAGGGGTGTAAAGATTTCGATGATTGATTTGATGCATTCACCGATATTGAACGCGACGGGATTTAAACGCATTCTGCCTGATTTGATTTTTCCGTAATCAAGGATGCCGTTTAGCGTTTGGAGCATGTTTTCGGCGGTTTTTTGCAACAAGCCGACGTCGGCGAGGGCGTCATCGGGCAAATTTTTATTTTCCAGACTTTCGGTCAAAGCCAGAAAAGCCGCCAATTGTGTCCTTGTTTCATGGCTGGCGGCAGAAAGCAGGAAGGCATCATTTTTATGAGCTTTTTTTTCTTCTTCGCCCCACAGTCTCAAAGCGACGGTTTTGGAAACGACGGCGAGGATGCTTTCGTTCCACCTGTGTTTTTTGTCTTTTGAGGAAAAATAAAAAAAGACGGTTCCGGCATTTTCCAAATGAACGGGATAAATAAAAAAGGACACGTCGCCCTGTTTTAACAAAGTGGCGCGCACTTCCGGATTAGTGATATTATCTTTGATCAGGCAGGGGCGATAGCACAAATGGCTCATTCGTTCAAAGCGGAACATTTGCATTAAGGGGTGCAGCATATCATGAGAATAGCCCAATATGCGTTTTGCCCAATTTTCCCCCGGTACGGATTGAAAGACAAGGAGTGTTTCGACGCTGCACAGCCTGCACAATTCCGGCAAGACCAGCTGTTCGATATGAGAAACGGGCAAGGCCTGCAGTTTTGTTAACGTTTCCGACAGCTGAGAAAATAAACCTGCGTCATTGGATTTCATTATTCGATCAGCCCCAAATTTCTGGCGGAGATAACGGCGCCTGTTCTGTTAATGACGTTCAAAGCTTTTAAAATGGCGGTTACGTGGAGTTTGACGGTTCCTTCGGACAAATCCAATTCTCTTGCGATAATTTTGTTCGGCTTTCCCTGACCCATCAGGCGCAGGACGTCCAATTGACGGGGAGTAAGCAGGCTTTTGACTTCGCCTGATGCCGTTGTTACTTTTTGGTTTGAATCGCCCAAGAGCTCGGAAGGCAGGTAAAGTCCGCCGGACAGGATTAAGTGTATGGCACTGAGGATAATTTTATTTGATGACGTTTTGGGGATAAAGCCTGCGGCGCCGATATCGACGGCTTGCAAGACGATTTCTCTGTCATAAACGGCGGACAAGACGGCGACGGGGGTATCTGGATAATGTTCTTTTAACAGGCGCAGAGATTCATGCCAAGCCATTCCGGGCATGGCCAAATCGGTTAAGATTAAGTCATATTGTGTTTTTCCGTCGGCTTTTTCCTGTAATTCGGTATGGTTATGGGCGACATCAATGGTCATGTCGTCGTCCAAATCAGACAAAGCCATTTTTAATCCGTCCAGAAATAATTCATGATCGTCGGCAATCAGTATTCTTAACATTTTTTTGGCGTCTTATGCTATTTTGAAACCGTTTACAGTTTACTCAAATCGGGTTAAAAAGTCATTCTAAAAACAATCAAGAGGACGGATAAATGCCTGCAGGAAAAGTAATCGGATTGGGGAGTGCGGGGGACGGCATCGTCGAATCGGACGGAAAGAGATATTATGTTCCCAGCTGCCTTTTGAACGAAAACGTGGAATTTGAACCCGATGAAACGGGAAAACGCGGGCGATTGGTTCGGGTATTGTCTTGCAGTAAAGAACGTGCGGAACTGTTATGCCCTTATTTCGGGCGTTGCGGGGGATGTTCTTTGCAACATATGTCGCTTGAGACTTATAAAAGCTTTAAACTGAATTCGTTTAAGGCGTTGTTTCCGCCCGATTTTGATTTTTCGTGTTTTGAAGATCCGATATTCGTTCCGCACGGGACGCGCCGGCGCGTAACGTTCGGAGTTATGTGGAACGGAAAGATGCGCCGTTTCGGATTGAACGAATCCAAAAGCGACAGGATTGTGCCCGTCGAACGGTGTATTTTGTTGACCGAAGAACTTGAACGGTTAATCGTTCCGTTGCGTGATTTTTTTGAAAAGGCGCCTTTGTCGTTCGGGACGAAAAAAGGCGTCGGAGACGTTTCCGTTTTATGGGCGGATAACGGAGCGGACGTTTTGATAACGTTACCGTTTGAAGCCGATTTGCGGTGGCGTCAGGAGGTGTCGGAAATCGGACATCAGTTAAGCATTGCGCGCATATCGTGGCGGCGAGGGGAACGGGATGTTCCGGAACCTCTTTTTGTGGGGCGGGCGCCTGTTTTGGATGTTTTCGGTTTTTCGTTAAAACCGCCTGCGGGAGCTTTTTTACAGCCGAGCCGCGAAGGAGAACGCGCTTTACAGGACAAAGTGCGTGAATACGTCGGAAAATCAAAGAAGGTAGCGGATTTATTTTGCGGCGCCGGGACGTTTTCGTTGCCGCTTTTGGAAAAGAAAAGGAAAATTTACGGTGTGGACACGGCGTCTTTTTCATTAAAGGCGTTGGAAAGCGCATCGGAAGGGCGTATTAAGACGGAATGCAGGGATTTATTTCGCACGCCGCTTTTTTCGGACGAACTGGACGAGTATGATGCCGTTGTTTTTGATCCGCCGCGCGCCGGGGCGAAGGCTCAGTCCGAACAGATAGCCCGTTCATCTGTTCCCGTTGTTGTCGCCGTGTCGTGTAACCCGTCAACGTTTGCCCGCGATGCGGAAATATTATCGCGCGGGGGATACGTTATGAAACGGCTGACGCCTGTTGACCAATTTATATATTCGCCGCATACGGAATTGGTTGCGCTGTTTGAAAAGTGAAAAATTCTACACTTTTTTTAAAATGTCGGGCAAATCGGCAAAACGGTCGATAACGGCGGTCGGATTGATTTCTTTCATCGGTTTTCTTGCATATCCGAAAGACAGCAAAATAACGGGAAATCCCGCATTTTTTGCCGCTTCGGCATCAGGTTCGCTGTCGCCTACCATAACGGCTTGGTCGTTCGTGCCGCCCATGCGCCTGACGGCTTCCCACAACGGTTCGGGGCGCGGTTTGCGAACGGGAAGGGAATCGGCATGCAACACAACCTCGAAGTATTGTTCCAAATCCAGCTTTTTCATAATGGCGGTCGTCGGCGCCGCAGGCTTGTTCGTGCAAACAGCCATATGGTATCCGTCTTTTTTCAGCTTTTGCAGAGTTTCCGGAACTCCTTCCCACGGTTTGGTCAAATTCATTTGTGCGTGAGAATATTGATTGATCCAAACTTTTAAAATTTCTTCGCACCGTTCGGGGGATAACGGCTCTCCCGTTAAAGCAAAAGCCCCTTCAATCATATGTTTTGCGCCGTGTCCGATGACGGATTCGGCTTCGTCTTTTGTTAACGGGCGGCGACCGCAGTCTTTTAACAACAGGCTGATTTCCCGACACATGTCGGGGATGCTGTCGATTAAAGTGCCGTCAAGGTCGAAAATCACATACTTTTTTTCCATTTTTTACCGCCCGTAATAAACCGTTGTAATATTTTATTTTACTTTTTTCGCAAGTATGCCAAATTTCACTTCAAAGAAAAAGGTGTATGAAAGGATTTTTTATGATGCATCAGCCCCTTTGCGCCGTAGTGCTGGCTGCCGGACAAGGCACGCGCATGAAATCGGATTTGCCCAAAGTGTTACATAAGGTCGCCGGTCGTCCGATGGTTTTGCATTTGTTGGCAACCGTTGATGAATTGAACGCTCAAAAAGCCGTCGTCGTCGTCGGTCCGAATATGGATTCGGTCGCACGGACGGTTTTGCCTCATCCCTCGGTCGTCCAGAAAAAACAGCAAGGCACGGGCGATGCCGTCAAAGCGGCAAAAAGCGAATTGGAAGGCTTTGACGGAAACGTATTGATTCTTTACGGCGATACGCCTTTGATTACCAAAGAAACGCTTGAAAAAATGATCGAAGCGCGCGAAAACGGCGCCGCCGTCGTCGTATTGGGCTTTTGTCCCGCAGACCCTGCCAAATACGGTCGTTTAATCGTCGAAAACGGCGAATTGCAAAAAATCGTCGAATTCAAAGATGCTTCACAAGCCGAACGTGCCGTCGGGCTGTGCAATTCGGGCGTGATGTGCGTTGATGCCAAAAGGTTGCTCGGATGGCTTGACCGATTGAAAAACGACAACGCGGCAGGCGAATATTACCTGACGGACATTGTGGCGATGGCACGCGCGGACGGGCTTAAAGCCGCCGTCGTCGAAGGGTCGGAAGAAGAATTGGCGGGTGCTAATTCGCGTGCCGATTTGGCTTTGATTGAACGGACGGCACAAAACCGTCTGCGCAAAAAGTTTTTGGATCAGGGCGTTACGATGGTTGATCCCGAAACGACGTATTTCAGCTTTGACACCGTTTTGGGGCGCGATGTCGTGATAGAGCCTTCCGTTATTTTTGAAACGGGATGCGTTGTTGAAGATAACGTGGAAATAAAAGGCTTTTGCCATTTCGAAGGCGCGCATATCCGTTCTGGGGCAAAGGTCGGTCCTTTTGCCCGCCTGCGTCCGGAAGCGGATATCGGCGAAAACTGCCATATCGGCGATTTCGTTGAAATCAAGAAATCCAAAATCGAAGCCGGAGCGAAAGTCAACCATCTGTCTTATATCGGAGATGCGCGTATCGGAGCCAAAACGAATATCGGAGCAGGCACGATTACCTGCAATTACGACGGATATTTTAAAAGCAAAACGGACATCGGCGCGGGCGCGTTTATCGGTTCGGATACGGTAATCGTTGCACCGTGCAAAATCGGTGACGGCGCGATGACGGCGGCGGGTTCCGTTATTACCAAAGACGTCGAAGCCGATGCTTTGGCGGTCGGACGCGGCAAACAGGTTGCTTTCGGCGGTTGGGCGGCAAAGTTTCGCGAACAGAAAAAATCCGAAAAAGAAAATCTTTCAAAACAGGGATAAAAAGCTATGTGCGGTATTGTCGGAATTATCAGCAACAGAGAAGTAACGCCTCTTTTAATCAACGGGTTAAAACGTTTGGAATACCGCGGCTATGATTCGGCCGGAGTAGCGACGTTGGTCGGCGACAAAATCGAACGCCGCCGCGCCAAAGGTAAAATCGTCAACCTTGAAAAAAAGATTGCCGAAGAACCGCTTCCCGGAACGATCGGCATCGGTCACACGCGCTGGGCGACGCACGGCGTTCCCAACGAAGCCAACGCCCATCCGCATGCGACGAAATATGTCGCCGTCGTGCATAACGGGATTATAGAAAATTACCGCGAATTAAAAGCCGAACTGGAAGAATTGGGACACAAATTCGAAAGCGAAACGGATACCGAAGTCGTCGTTCATCTGATTTCCCAGAAAATTGAAGAAGGGTGCACGCCGCAAGAAGCGGTTTCAAAATCTTTGAAACGCTTGAAAGGGGCGTTTGCTTTGGGGATTTTGTTTGCCGGGCATCAGGAACTGATGATCGGGGCGCGCAAGGGGTCTCCTTTGGCGATCGGCTACGGGGACGGCGAGATGTTTTTAGGCTCTGACGCTTTGGCGTTAGCGCCTTTGACGCAAAAGATTTCTTATCTGGAAGACGGCGACTGGGCTGTTTTAACCAGAGACGGCGTTACCGTTTATGATGAAAACGACTGCAAAGTCGAACGTAAAGTCATTTTGTCGGCAACGTCGGGCGCCATGATCGGAAAAGGCGAATACCGCCACTTTATGCTTAAAGAAATCTACGAACAGCCGCAGGTTATCGGCGACACCCTGAATACGATGATCAATCAGGATATGGATACGATTACGTTGCCGAATTTGCCCTTTGATTTAAAGGACGTAACGCGGATGACGATTGTGGCGTGCGGAACGTCGTACTATGCGGGTTTGGTCGCCAAATACTGGATAGAAACGATTGCCCGCGTCGCGGTTGACATAGACGTGGCGTCCGAATTCCGTTATCGTTCTCCCGTTTTGGACAAAGGCGGGTTGGCGCTGTTTATTTCTCAGTCGGGCGAAACGGCGGATACGCTGGCGGCGTTGCGTTATTGCAAAGAACACGGACAGAAAATTGTTTCGATCGTCAATGTTGCCGAAAGCTCGATGGCAAGGGAATCCGACTGCGTTTTAAGGACTTTGGCAGGACCTGAAATCGGCGTTGCTTCAACGAAGGCGTTTACGACGCAACTGACGCTTTTGGCGTGTTTCGCGATTGCGATGGGGCGGGCGAAGGGGACGTTGCCCCGCGACGAAGAAGTGCGCTTGTCCCGAGCTTTGGTCGAAGTTCCGTCTCGCGTTGCGGACGTGTTGAATAATGACGAACGCATTGAAAAAATTGCTCAGGACATTATTGCCGATGCGCGTGACGTTTTATATTTGGGGCGCGGCAGCAGTTTTCCGATAGCGATGGAAGGCGCTTTGAAATTAAAGGAAATTTCTTATATTCATGCGGAAGGGTATGCTTCGGGCGAAATGAAGCACGGTCCGATTGCTTTGATTGACGAAACCGTCCCCGTCGTGGTGGTTGCGCCTTCGGACGAACTGTTTGACAAGACGGTTTCCAATATGCAGGAAGTGATTGCCCGCGGCGGAAAAGTCGTCTTTTTCGGCGACAGCAAAGGCGTTTCAAAAGTTTCCGACCGTTCTGCGGCGGCGATAGTCTTGCCCGAAGTCGATCCTTTTGTGGCGCCGATTTTGTATGCCGTACCGGTTCAGCTTTTGGCGTATCACACGGCGGTAGCCAAAGGAACCGACGTTGACCAGCCAAGAAATTTGGCAAAAAGCGTAACGGTTGAATAATATGAGCGTCTGGGCGGACAGGATAAAGCGTTTCGGACGGCTTGCGCGGCGCGGCGTTTTCGGCAGCCTGTCCGTATGGCTTCCTGCCGCGTTGGTTGTTTTTCTGATTGCCGGCGCTTTGGGATTGGCTTTTTCTTTGCCGACGGGGACGTTTCAATACTGTTCCGATATGCTGGTGCGCTGTATCAAAGACATTCCCGAAACGGCGGGCGGTTTTGAACGGATACGGGCGACTGGGGCATGTTCTTATCATACGGCGCGTTGCGATCTTGAAACGTTGCATTATTCTTTGATGCGCGAGGAACCTGCTTTTGTTCCCGATCCGACCGACGAACGTCAGGAGGAAGTGTTCAAACGCCTTCTTTCCGACGAACATCAGGCAAAACGTACCGAAGAACTGAAACAAATCGAAGCTCAGGCAGAAAAAGACGGTACGTCAGAAGACGAAGATTTAAACGAATTGATGTTGCGTTTGCGCCGTGAACGCGAAGCTTTTGAAGCCGAACAGCGGCGTTTCAAAAAAATGTTGTTTGAAACGATGACAAACGGCGAAGAAAGCGGCAACAAAAGTGATGAATTGACTCGTCAAAAAGAGAAATAAGTCTTATAAACAAGCATAGGTTTTTAATAACAGAGGATGCCGATGGACGAATGGATGCCTGACAGCTGGCGTTCAAAGCCCGCCCTTCATTTACCGGAATACGTAGATTCGGCGCATTTAAGTGCCGTTGAAAAAAAATTGCGCAAATATCCGCCGTTGGTGTTTGCGGAAGAGGCTCTGCGTTTAAAAAAATCTTTGGCAGAAGTGGCGAACGGACGGGCTTTTCTACTGCAGGGCGGCGATTGTGCAGAAAGCTTTGCGGATTTCGGGTCAGATAATATTCGCGATATGTTTCGCATTTTATTGCAGATGGCCGTCGTGCTGATGTTCGGCGCGTCGCGTCCCGTCGTCAAGGTCGGGCGTTTGGCAGGACAGTTTGCAAAACCCAGATCTTCGCCGACGGAAACGATTGACGGCGTTACGTTGCCTTCGTATCGCGGAGATAACATCAACGGCATAGATTTTACCCCGCAATCCAGAACGCCGAATCCTGACAGGATGTTACAGGCATACCATCGCGCGTCTGCGACGTTAAACCTGTTGCGTGCGTTTTCTCAAGGCGGTTTTGCCGATTTGAACAAAGTTCAGGAATGGAATTTGGGCTTTGTCGAAAATTCGCTTCAGGGCGAACATTATCGCCGTTTTGCGGCACGTATCAGCGAAACGCTTGATTTTATGGCGGCTTGCGGCATTACGGCGGAAGCCGTGCCCATCGTTCGCGAAACGCCGTTTTATACGTCGCATGAAGCATTGCTTTTGCCGTTTGAAGAAGCCATGACCCGCGTTGATTCGACGACGGGGGACTGGTTTGACTGTTCGGCGCACATGCTGTGGATCGGGGAACGGACGCGGCAGGCGGACGGGGCTCATGTCGAATTTGCCAAAGGAATTTGCAATCCCGTCGGCGTCAAAGTCGGTCCGACAACGCATCCCGATGAATTACTCAGGCTTTGCGATGTTTTGAACCCGTTGAACGAAGCCGGAAGATTGACGGTTATCGTGCGGATGGGGGCTCATAAAGTAGCGGAAAATCTGCCTCCTTTGATTCGTGCGGTCGAACGCGAAGGATACAAAGTCGTTTGGTCGTGCGACCCGATGCACGCCAATACCAAAGTAGCGTCAAACGGGTATAAGACCCGCGACTTTAATAATATTTTGGAAGAAGTGAAAACGTTCTTTGCCGTTCATAAGTCCGAAGGCACTTACGCCGGAGGATTGCATTTCGAAATGACGGGACAGGACGTTACGGAATGCGTCGGCGGTTCACAGGAGATTACGGAAGAAATTTTGGCAGAACGTTACAACACGCTTTGCGATCCTCGGCTGAACGCGAACCAATCTTTGGAATTGGCATTTTTGGTGGCCGAGATTTTAAAGAAGGAAACAGCCGACGGAAAACCGCTGTTCAGATATATGGAGAATGAAACCTTATGACAGATACTCATCAGCCTTCAGTCAATGCGATACCGACGGCGGAAGACGTTCCGGCTTATACGGATAAATACTTTACCAGAACGAAAGCCATCGTTTCAAAATTCGGCGACAAAGAAGTCACTTATGCCGTATTTTTGCGACGTCCCGTTTTGTTTGCGCCGCGTTTGGCCGTGTCTTGGCTTGAAAGCGTATTGAAAGCCGAAGGACATACGGTAAAAATCAAATATAATTACAAAGAAGGCGATTGGGTCGGTGCCGGCGAACCGATGATGTACATCACGGGAAAATTCACGGCATTAGTCGAAAAAGAAACGATTTTGTTGCAAAAACTGGGTGCAGCCTGCGTTGCGGCATATAATGCCTTGTCCATGTGTCAAGAGCTGCCGAATGCGATTTTTCTGGCGATGGATGCCCGCCACTGCGCCGGAGCGGAAATGGCGGAGCTGATGGCTTATGCGGCGTCCGTCGGTTCCGAAGCGGCAAAGAAAACCGGCGCAAAAGGCTTTTTGGGAACCGCAAACGATGCAACGGCTTCGTTCTTCGGATTGAAAGAAGGCTTAGGAACGATGCCTCATGCATTAATCGGTTATGCCGGATCGACGGTTCGTGCCGCCGAAATGTATCATGAAACGTTTCCTCAACAGGATTTGTCCGTTCTGGTCGATTATTTCGGGCGCGAAGTTACCGACGGTCTTGCCGTTTGTTACCGTTTTCCGGAATTGGCGGCATTGGGGCGAATTTCACTGCGCCTTGATACGCACGGCGGGCGTTTTATTGAAGGGTTGGATACCCCGAAATCTTATGCCGTTTTGGAAAAGAATGCTCCCGAAAGCATTCGCGGCTATCGCAAAGAACGCGAATTGCGCCACTTGATCGGAACGGGGGTTTCCGCCGCTGCCGTCTGGCATATGCGCGACAGCCTGAACGCCGCAGGTTTTGATAAGGTCAAAATTGTCGTTTCCAGCGGCTTTTCTCCAGAAAAATGCCATGTCATGGCTTTGGCAAATGCGCCGATTGATGTCGTCGGCACGGGGTCTTATCTGCCCGAAAAATGGACGGAAACTTACGGAACAGCCGATATTATCAGTTATGACGGCGAAAAACGCGTCAAGGTCGGGCGCGAATTCCTGCTTGATAAGCTGACGGAAATTTAACGACGTTAATAAAAAAACGGATTTCATTTTGAAATCCGTTTTTGTTCGTCCGGATTTTTTAATCGGACGGGATAATCTATTTTTTCTTTTACCATTGAACGCCAAAACGCTTCACATCCCCGAATGACGGCTTCGTTTAAGGGGGCGGAAGCCAGATAGGCTACGTCAGGCTTTCCGTCGAACGGAGTTACTTTTATGTTGGCGCCGCCGTTAAAACAAATCAGATATCCGGGAGACACGACGCGGTCATGTCCCATTTTTCTGTTTGCGAGATTGCGTACGGGCATACGGGCAATGACGGGATCATTTTGTCCCGATAAATCTATGATGTACGCTTCGGGAAAGACCCAAGCGGGGACGCCAGCAAAGCTCCATGCGAACAAGCGGCTGTGTTCTTTTTTGATTTTTTCGCCGTCTTTGCGCGACGGAAAGCTTTTCAGCAATTCTTCGGTCAAGACTTTGTGTTCCTGTCGGCGCAAGGCGATGCCTTGGGAAATCAATCGTTTTTGAGCTTCGTCCCAAAAGTCTGAGAAAAGCCATTCAAAAGTTTTGGATACCGGCTGATACAAAAAAGCCGTCTGAGCCCTTGTGTTTAAATCACGGGTCAGGAAATAATGCGTCCACGGAATGGGCGAGGCACAAATCCAGTAAAGTCCCAAGCAAATACATAAGAATCGGAATGTCGCGCTGATGTTTTGCGTAATCATGCGAATACCCGCCAAAAGGCATAAGGGGATAAAGAACCCGAGCAGCCTGTATTCCAAAGTATCTGCTCCCGTTAAAAAGACCAGCCATGCGACATACGCGACGAAAGGCAAAGCCAACAGCACGGGAATAATGAACATTTTAAAACGTTTGAACAAACAAAACATCAATGTCCACAAAGCGAACACGGGTACCCAGAAATAAAGCCCGTATTCAACGGCGAACGACAGAAGATAATCCCAGGCGAACGGGGGGAACGTTTCTTCGAATGAGGCTAAAAAAGCGTTTGGGATATAAGAACCGTAGAAACTTTTGCGCCAAAACAAAAAACGGGCAAAAGCCGCAAAGGGCAAAAAAGCTAACAGCGTATAAGCGGCATTCTTTCGGCTTTTTCTTTCCGTCTGTAACAAGATAAGGAAAGGCAGACACGCGGGAATAAAGACGATGCCTTCCGTTCTGGTGACGGCAATCAAAGAGGCGCAAACCGTCATCCATACAGGGTTTCTGTCTGCTGCGGAAGCTTCAAAACACCACCACAGTACCAAAAAATTGAACAGAGCCGCTTCGGTTCCCGATGACATAAAGGCGTCAAAAGTCGTATTTGTTATCAGGATAAAGCAAACGATTAAGAATATGCAGAAGCTTTTGCGGCGGTCTAAATCGGGCAAAGGCATTCTTCTAAGGAAAGCAAAGCACATTCCGACGCTTCCCAAAGAAAAAAGAAAAGACAGAATGTTTGCCGCAACGGGGATGCTTATTCCTATTGTTGCGAACGCCTGCAACAACAACACCCAAAGAATTCCCGTATAGCCGTCCGCATGGGCGAAGGGTTCTGAATTCCATACGTAACCGTAGCCTTTAAGGGCATTTGAAACGTATCTGAAATAAACGAAAGCGTCGTTTGCCTGAAAATAAAACAGGTATGCCGCACTTCCGAAGACAAGGCAGTGCAGGACAATGAAAACAGACAGGCGATAAAAATCCGTTTTGGATTTTAAATGCCAATCTTTTAAATCCGCGGGGAAAAAGGCAATTGCTTTTGATATAAAGTTTTTAAGCACGCCCGAATTCCTTTAATCGTCATAGACGCTAAGCGGCTTGTCCTGTAAAATTTTCAAGTCTTCGGGTGAAAACCCCAACGTTTCCATCAGCATATCATAAGACGCCAAACATTCCATGTCCGAACCGCATGATTTTAACAGGAAAGAAGAAACAGGTTCGATTGTTTTCATTTTTTCTTTTTTGTTCGGTTTGGAAGGCAGTATTTGTTCCAGCAAAGGGTACAAATCCGCCATGATTTGCAAAGTTGATTCTTCAAACGAAACTTTTCCGGCATTTTCAAAATATGCAGATTTGACGCCGCTGTTTTTCAGGATGCTTTGAGCAAAGACATCGTAAAAGATTTCATTTGAAAATCTGTTCCATTCTTCGGCGACGCCTTCATCTGTCAGGGCAGGGGGCGGCTCGGGCAAAGGAGCGCTTTCATCAACGACGTCGACCATTTTATTGCCTTGGAAGACTTTAATCATTTTCGGCGGCGTTGTACGGATAATGTCAACGATTGCGGTTTTACGCTTTGAATAATCGCTGTCGGAATCGGGAATATTGTCAACATCCGCCCACTGATAAATCATATTTTTGACGGCGTCGCGGAAGATGTCCGTTTCATTGAGCGTCATTTGAGAAATGCGTTTAACGGTTTGTTGCAAATCGTCATTTTGTTGCATGGCGGCGGACAAGGAAGGCAACAAACCTCTGGCTTTTGAGTTTGGTAAAGCCGTTCCCGCAACGGGCAAATTCAAAAGAAGGGAAGGTTCTTCTTTGATTTTGTCGGGCGGAGGCGGAAAGGTCGGTTTTAAAACTTTTTCGCCTGCCGTCAAATCTTTTGTTAATCTGCGGGTTTTTTCCGAAACGGGCGTTTCTTCTTTGGCGATATTTTTCTGGTGACTCGTTTCTGAGGCGACATAAGCTTTCAGCCAATCGGGCATAGCCGTATTTTTTGTTTGTGCGACCGTACTGTCCGCAGAGAAATCTTTTTTATCGCCGGTTTCGGTTATGATGTTTTTTCGGACGGTTTGCAACGCCGCTTTTTTGACTTCATCCGGGCTTTGCATATATAAATATGCGGCAGTAACGGCCAATGCGAATAAGACATATTTCATCAATCCGCCGGGGACGGAAGGCGCGGCAGAATCGTCTTCCGCATTTGAGCGTTTTCTTTTTCTGTTAATTTTATACGAGCTTTTTTGTTCTTTTTCGGGGGGAGGTTCGGGCAAAGGCAGATCTTTGAATTCGTCATCGCGCCCCAAATCTTCTTCTTCTTCCTCCTCGTAGACCGCGTTTGGATCATGGTCGAAGGTATCTTCAAAGGATTTTTGTCCGGACATGGCGTTCCTCAAAATATTTTAATTTTAGGATGATACCTTTTTTTGCCCGAAAAAGAAACAAAATCCTTCACGTATTAATCCGTATCAGGTTAATATTGCTTAATTTTTAACGGAGGTTTCGGAACATGGTTATTGTTTTCGGTTCAATGAACAACGATTTTTTCTTAAACGTAGAGCATTTTCCTTTACCCGGAGAGACCGTTCTGACATCGTCCAGCTTTGTCAAGCCGGGCGGCAAAGGTGCCAATCAGGCCGTAGCAGCTTCGTGTGCGGGTGCCGACACGGTTTTTGTCTGTGCGGCGGGAAATGACGAATTGGCGGAAGTTTCTTTGAGCGCACTAAAGAAAGCAGGTGTTGACGTTTCATATGTCCAACGTTCCGACAAACCGACGGGCATGGCGATGATTCTTGTGGATTCTTCGGCGGAAAACAGCATTGTCGTCGCTTCAGGCGCGAACGGCGATTTGTCGGCGGATAAAGTGCCGGACACGCTTTTGGCAAAAGGCGGCGTTTTGGTCATGCAAATGGAAACGCCCGTTTCGGAAAACATAAAATTGATGCGTCGAGCCAAAGAAAAAGGGATGAAATGCCTGTTGAACGTTGCGCCGGCAAAGGAATTGCCTCCTGAAACGGCGGAACTTGCGGATGTTTTGATCGTGAACGAGATCGAGGCGCTTTCCGTTTACGGATCGTTTTTCGGTAAAGAAGCTCGGGACGCCCGCTTTGCTGCGCGCGCTCTGTCCGAAAAGACGGGCGGGACATGCGTTTTGACGCTGGGAGGCAAAGGCGCTTTATCGGCAAACGCCGGGGAAGTCTTGGAGGCTTCCGCTTTAAATATTCGTCCCGTGGATACCACGGGAGCAGGGGACGCTTTTGTCGGGACGTTTGCGGCGAATCTTGAAGCCGGATGCGATATGACGGACATTTTGAAACGGTCTTGCGCGGCGGCGGGGCTGGCTTGCTTAAAAGCGGG
>HF994935.1:562070-712741 GCA_000434295.1 Acetobacter sp. CAG:977
TCAGGAAGCGTTGCCGCCCCGCGATGAAATTTTAAGAAGGGCGGCGGAAATCCGTTTATCTTGATATTCTTCTTTTTTTATAGAGCAAACGGATATAAACTGTCTCCAATTAAATCTTTTCTTTAGAGGTAGATAAATGCTGATTTCACAGATAAACCCGACACCCGGTGATTTGGAAGGCAACCTGAAATTAATCCATTGGGCGGCGGAACAGTGCCCCCAGGCCAAAGGGGAAACGCTTATATTACCGGCTTATGCATTAACGGGATGGCCTTTGGGCGATTTGGCGTATTCCAAGTCTTTTATGGCAAAAGTTCACGGCATGTTGCCGGAAATGTACCATAACGGTCGCGAAATGATTACCGCCATACCCGACGGTGCCGGAGGTGCGACACCCGTTTTGATAAATTCTAAAGGAGTTTATTACGGAACCCGCTTTACAATAGCCGGACGAACGGTTGCAATTTCCGTCGGCTTTGAACCCGTGAACGTCGAAGGAACCGATAAGCTGATCGTTTTGGATGCCCGTCCGTACCGTACGGGAACGGCGACGGATACGTTGGAACACGCACGTACGTTTGCATCGCGCATCAGATTGCCGCTGGTCTATACAAATCTGATCGGAGGGGATGACAGCTGCGTTTATGCGGGCGGATCGTTCATGCTGGATATGGACGGCGGCTTTGTCGAATGTCTTCCTTTGTGGGAACCCGGCGTGGCCAGCGTTGATACGGTTTCTTTCCCTTGGACGGGAGAACCTGAAAATACTTGGCGTGCTTTGACGGTCGGCGTGAGCGATTATGTGCGCAAAAACGGCTTTAAAGGCGTTCTTTTGGGGCTTTCCGGCGGGTTTGACAGCGCTTTGACGGCGGCGATCGCCGTTGATGCTTTGGGTGCCGATAAGGTCCGCGCCGTTATGATGCCGTCGCCTTATACGTCGCGCGAAAGCTTGGAAGATGCTGAAGAAACGGCAAAAATGCTGGGAATCCGTTACGACGTTTTGCCGATTGTCGAACCGATGAAGGCTTTTGACGAATTGCTCAAGCCTGTTTTCGGAAATTTAAAAGCCGATACGACCGAAGAAAATATTCAGGCACGCTTGCGCGGCGTTTTGTTGATGGCTTTGTCAAACAAATTCGGAGACTTGCTGCTTAATACCTGCAATAAATCGGAAGATGCCGTCGGCTATGCGACGTTGTACGGAGATTCTTGCGGCGGTTACGCTCCGTTGAAAGATTTGTACAAGACGGACGGTTACGCTCTGGCAAAATGGCGTAACGAAAACCGTCCGCGCTGGATACAAAACAATATCGACCGTATTATGCCGGATCGCATAATAACAAAAGCACCGACGGCAGAACTTCGCCCGAATCAAAAAGATGAAGACTCTTTGCCGCCCTATCCCGAACTGGACGCGATTTTGAAAATGCTGATAGAACAGGATGCCGGCGTTGACGAAGTCATCGATGCGGGGCACGATCCCGAAACCGTCCGCAAAGTTTATACGCTGTTGCATCGATCCGAATATAAGCGTATACAGGGCGCGATAGGAATAAAACTGTCTCGCCGCTCGTTTGACGACGATTGGAACTACCCGATTACCAAGAAGGTCTGATTAAAGTGATTTGTGTTCGTTTTGCACCCAGCCCGACGGGCTATATGCATATCGGCAACTTGCGCACGGCTTTGTTAAACCGCTTGTTTGCCGACAATCTTCATTTCAAAACGGGAGAAGAAGTTTCGTACGTTCTGCGCATGGATGATACGGACGTTGAACGCTCCAAACCCGAATATGAACAGGCCGTTTATGAAGATTTAAAATGGATGGGCATTTCTTGGGACAGGCTTGAACACCAATCCGCACGGCTGGATCGTTATCGGGCGGTTGTCGAAGACTTGAAGGCTCAATGTCGGATATATGCGTGCTATGAAACGGCGGAAGAACTGGAATACAAACGCCGCCGTCAGCGTGCGCGCGGGTTGCCGCCGGTTTATGATCGCGAAGGGATGCGTCTGAGCGAAGAACAAAAACGCAAATATGAAGCCGAAGGTCGCCGTCCTCATTACCGTTTCGTTCTTGAACACAAAGAAACGTCTTGGGACGACATGGTTCGCGGTCATTGCGCTTATAACGGGGCACATTTAAGCGATCCCGTCGTTGTACGCGAAGACGGAACTTTTCCTTATATGCTGCCCTCCGTAATCGATGATATGGATTTCGGCATTACTCATATTATTCGCGGCGAAGACCACGTTACCAATACGGCGGTTCAAATCCAGATGTTCGAGGTTTTGGGCGGAAAAATACCCGTTTTCGGGCATCCGCCTTTGTTGACGGGACGCGAAGGCAAACTGTCAAAACGATTGGGAAGCTTGAGCTCTCGCGAATTAAGAGACGAAGGAATTGAGCCGATGACCATTTCTTGTTTGTTGGCTCGTTTGGGAACACCTGAGCCGGTCGTCATTTGTCATGATTTGCAAGAATTGGCAAAAATTTTCGATTTATCCCGCTTCGGACGTGCACAACCGCATTTCGATCCCGACGAACTTTTTAAACTTAATCCCCGCGTTTTGCATGAAATGCCTTTGGATGAAGTGAACAGCCGTTTAAAGGAAAAAGGAAAACCGGAAATTTCACCGGCATTCTGGCATGCCGTGTCTCCGAACGTTACAAAAATAGATGATGTGGCGGATTGGCAGGACATCTGTTCTGCGGGGCATATTTTTGACATACCCGAAGCTGATCGCGAATTTTGCCGTTTTGCCGCGGCGAGATTTCCGGCAGGTTCCGTTAAAGAAGATACATTTTCCGAATGGACTGCGGCATTGAAAGCCGAAACGGGGCGCAAAGGCAAAGATTTGTTCCATCCGCTTCGTCTGGCATTGACGGGACGCGAACAGGGGCCGGAATTAAAGACGTTGTTGCCCGTACTGGGGCGCGAAGAAATTTTAAAACGATTGCAGGGATAAAAAAATGGCATTGACCGTATTCAATACGCTGTCTCGCAGAAAAGAAGAATTTGTTCCGTTGGACGCCAATCACGTCAGGATGTATGTTTGCGGTCCGACGGTTTATGATCGCGCTCATATCGGCAATGCGCGTCCGATAATTGTTTTCGATACGCTGTACCGCTTGTTGAAGCTGATGTATCCGAAGGTTACATACGTGCGCAACATTACGGATGTGGACGATAAAATCATTAAACGTTCAAAAGAAAGCGGCGAACCGATTTCTTCGGTTACGGAACGGACTTCCCGTCTGTTTCATGAAGACATAGCGGAATTGAATGCATTGCCTCCGGATGTAGAGCCTCGTGCAACGGGACATATTCCGGAAATGATAGATCTGGTTAAACGTTTGGTGGATCGCGGCTATGCGTACGAAGCGCAGGGGCATGTTTTGTTTTCCGTGTCCAAGATGCCGTCTTACGGTCGTTTGTCGGGGCGATCGATGGATGAAATGATCGCCGGAGCCCGTGTTGAGGTTGCTCCGTATAAAAAAGATCCTGCGGATTTCGTGCTGTGGAAGCCTTCCGTTGACGATCAGCCGGGCTGGGACAGTCCGTGGGGCTTCGGTCGCCCGGGCTGGCATTTGGAATGTTCGGCGATGAGCAGCAAATATTTGGGGGAAACGTTTGATATTCACGGCGGCGGTCAAGATTTGATTTTTCCGCATCATGAAAACGAAATCGCCCAGTCATGCTGTGCGTTCGGACACGATTTTTATGCGAAATACTGGATACATAACGGCCATTTGATGGTTAACGGCGAAAAGATGTCCAAGTCTCTCGGGAACTTTTTTACGATTCGTGAGATTTTGGATAAAGTCCCCGGCGAAGCGGTACGCCTTTATATGATGTCCACGCATTATCATCAGCCGTTGAACTGGACGGACGAAGGATTGAAGCAGTCGAAGCAGGCGATGGATCGTATATATACGGCATTGCGCAACACGGCGCCTGCGGATCTTCAGGATGCGGAGCCGGCTTCCGAAGTCGTTTCCGCCTTGCAGGACGATTTAAATACGCCGAAAGCCATAGCTTATTTGCATTATCTGGTTTCCGAGATGAACAAAGCTCCGACGGCGAAAGAGGCAGAATCTTATAAACGTCGTCTGATTGCTTCGGGGCGTTTGATGGGGCTTTTGTATAAAACGCCCGAGGAATGGTTCAAAGGAAGCTTGTCGGAAGAGGGATTAAGCGAAGAAGCCATTGAAGCGCTGATTGAAAAGCGTGCCGTTGCGCGCAAGGCGAAAGATTTTGCGACGGCAGACGCGGTTCGCAAAGAATTGTCCGACAACGGCATATTGATAGAAGACACGCCGACGGGGACGCAATGGAAGCGCGCCTGATCCAATAAGCAATGTGATACAAAGCGTGTTATAAAAACGACACATATTTGTAACTATCGCTTTTGGGATAAAACGTGTATTCTATAATAAGCAGGGTGGATTTTATCCGGTGAGGCAAAAATGAATACCGAATATAAGAAGATTTTGCGTTGTTTGGCTTTTGGCGCGTTGGCAGTGGCGACGGGCAGTTTTGAAGCTCGGTCTCAGTCGTTGCCGTCCAACCCGTGGGCGGCTCAACAGCAGCCCGTTCAACAGCAACAGTATCCGCAACAATATCAACAGCCTGTTTATCAGCAACAACAGCCGACGGTGGTTTATCAGCAGGTCGTTATGCCGGGTCAGGGGACGCCGGTTTATTACGGCTCTCAGCCCTATCAGCCGACGTATGAAGGCGGGGCAAATAATGTTTGGAACACAAAAATGCCTGAATTTACGGGCGAATTAACTACTTGGGGCAAAGATTACGGACAGCGTGCGACGGCGCCGGAAGTCAATATGCATAATATTTTGTCGATTACACGTCATCTGCGCGCGATGGGATATGACATTCCGTCTGGATTTGAGGAAAAATTCAAAAAGGCTCCCAAAGCCGTTAAAAAGCGGATTATGGCTTCTTTGGCGACGATCGAGCGCGGCAGTCGCAAAAATCCCGTCTACAAAGGCGCAAATTTCCTGATGGATCAGTTTGAAAAGGAAACCGGATTGTCCTTTGATAACCTTTTGGGCAATTCTTTGGATCTTCTTTCGGCGAAGTAATTTTTTTAATTTCAAGCGCCGCTTGCAAAATGCAGGCGGCGTTTTCTTTTTTTGTCGCCAACGCCGTAAAGTTGGGCTATTGTGAAATAAGTAAAAAATTTCAGAGGATGCCGAAAATGATAAAATTAAAAACAACAGTGTGCCTCGTTTTAGCGTTAATCTTTTTTGTTACGGAAGCACAATCGGCGCCTCAGCTTTCAATATCAGATCGGGCGGCGTATCTGGTTAAGAAGAATAAGAAAAAACAAGAACTTGAAAAAAATGCTCTCAAGACGGGGCAAAAGGTTGATCAGCTGGGCAATTTATCAATAGAAGACTTTTTGATGCTGAAGCCTGTTCCCGAAGGTTTGGACGTTTCTGCATCGGCGAATATGGCAAACGAAAGCAATGTTTATCAATCGATGTCAACGGATGAGGCTGTTGCCGCAGTTCACATGATGCGTACGCAAGGTATTGAAATGCCGAAGGATCTGGAAAAGAAAATGAAAAAAGATCCTAAAAATGCATCGAAATTGATGCAGGATGCGCTGAAAAACATTAAACCGCTGGATATCAAAACGACACAAGATGTTGCGAAATACCGCCGAGACGCCATCCGTAAGGCTGAAGATGCGACGGGCATAGATTTTCGCCTTTTGCTTGAAAAACAAGCAAAGCAGATGTATAACGAAGACTTTCAACAATAAGAACGGATATAAAACGTGACAACCGATCTGCAAGAAGAGGATTTTTCCCCTGCTTTTATCCTTGTCCGCCCTCAGCTGGCGGAAAATATAGGTTCAGCCGCCCGCGCCATGATGAATTGTGCTTTGACGGATATGCGTTTGGTGGATCCCGATGACGATCATTTATGTTCCAGAGCATTGGCGACGGCTTCGGGCGCCGATGAAATTTTGCATAATGCCAAAGTGTTCAAGACAGTCCCGGAGGCAATCAAAGATTTGCATAAAGTTTATGCGACGACGGGACGTTCTCGCGATATGATCAAACCTGTCTTTACGGCAGAGGGGATGGCAAAAGATATCCGTTCGGTGAACGCAAAATGCGGTATTTTATTCGGTCCCGAACGGACGGGACTTGAAAACGACGATGTGGCTTTGGCCGATGCCATCGTGAATATTCCGCTAAATCCGAAACATTGTTCTTTGAACTTGGCTCAGGCGGTTTTGCTGGCAGGATATGAGCTGTTTAAAACAAACGATACAACGGAAAGCGAACGTTTGGTCATGCCGAATACCGAACCTGCAAACAAAGACGAAATCGAACATTTTATGGAACATTTAGAAACGGAGTTGGAATATGCGGGGTACTTCAGAATCCCTGAAAAAAAACCGCGAATGATGCGGAATCTGAGAAATATTTTTGCCCGTACTTTGTTGACGTCGCAGGAAATTCGGACTTTGCACGGCGTGTTGGCAGATTTGACGCGGAAATAGCGGATGACGGTTAAACGTTTTTTTCTTCTTTGCCTGTTGGCTTTGTTCGGCGTTTGGATATGCCGCCCCTTTTGCGTGAACGAAGAAATTTTGTTTTCTTTTGACGCAAAGGTTTCGGCTAAAACGAAATTTGATGTTTTGGCTTTCGGAAAAAACGTCAGAGAGTTTGAAGCAAGCCGCAGCCTTGATCCCGATACGGCGTTTCGGACGATTTCTTATGTCGTGCCCGTACGCAAACTGACGGGAATTAATCTTTCAATAACGGGCAATGATACTGATTTTGAAATAAAAAATGTGGTTTTGGACGGAAAAAACAAGCTGATTTTCCCGTCAAAAGATATCCGTGTTTTTTTTGAAAATATCGCCTCATATTCCGAGAACGGCGCGACGATATCAGGTCAAGCGAACAAAAATGCCGTCTTGCTGTTTTTCTTGAATAAAACGCAAAAAGGCAAAATTCATTTTGTTTTTCCTGCTTTTTTCACGTTGTCCGTTCTGTGGTTTCTGTTTTTTGACAGACTGCTTTCTTTTCTTTTAAGAAAGTTTCCGAAAATCAGTGAAACGCTTAAAAGCCATCCGTATAAATCAGACTACGTGTTTTTGGCGATATTTTTTGCTTTTTTGATTTATCCTGTTTCGGATATAGATTTTTCATCGTCGGTCAGCCGTGAAAACCGACGGCTGGCTCCTGCGGCGAAAATATTTTTAAACGGGCGGATAAACGTTTCTTTCGGTCGTCAGTTTGACGAATGGTTTAAAGACAGATTCGCCGGAAGAAATAAAATCATTGACCTGTATAATTCGTTTCAAAATACGTTCAATAAGCATTTTGAACGCCACGGCGTAATTATCGGCAAAAACGGTTGGATGTTTCACGGGCGGCTTTCTAATTTCAAAGGGACGGATGCCTTTTCCGAAGCGGAATTACAAAAGATAAAAGATAATTTGATTCGCTTGCAGAATTTTTGCGACAAACACGGAATAAAACTTTATATAGCCGTTTCTCCCTATAAACATCACATCTATCCAGAGTTCTATCCCGAAGAGGTTAAACGTCCAAACGATGTTGACCGAGAAGACAGATTGGAACAATTTTTGATTCGCGAGCTTCCCGATACGAAATTTGTTTATTTCAAGAAAGCTTTGTTGGACGAAAAAGAAAAAAGCAAAGACTGGCTTTATTTTAAGACGGATCATCATTGGACGGACAAAGGCGCATATACGGGGTATCGCGCTTTGATGGAGCTGATTGAAAAAGATTTTCCGTCCGTTAAGCCCGTGTCTCTTTCTGAATATGTGCGTACTACGGGGCGCAAAGTTCGCGCCGAATGCGACAGAAACTTTAATGAAGGGACGCAATATTTGTCATTGGCGTATCATGACGAAAGTCTTTTTGATTTGGATTATGTTTTTTATGACCATAAGCATTTGTCCGATTTGAAGATTGACGATCAGTGTAAAGCGCAAAGTTTTGCCCGTAATGACAAGGCGGCACCGTATAAAGTATTTTATATTACAGATTCTCAAGGCGAGAATTTTATGGAATTTTTGGGGCACACATTTAGAGACATTCAAAAACGGCGCTATAATGCAGAAATCAAAGAACGTCGGAAAAATGAAAATATTTATATGCCGTTTTATGAAAACGACATTCTGAAATACCGTCCCGATATTTTGATTTTGCAAGTTTACGACGCGTATGTACCGTCTTTGAAATCTTTGTACGAGGATTGATAATGTTATTCAGTTCGCTGACGTTTTTGCATGTTTTTCTGCCGTCTGTTCTGGCGTTGTACTTTTTATCGCCGGTTCGGATGCGCAATTATGTTTTGCTGGTTGCCAGCATTATATTTTATGCTTGGGGCGAACCTCTTTATCTGGCAATGATGTTGTTCACCGTTATTGTCAATTATGTCGGTGCGTTGCTGATTGAAAAATCTCAGACTTCCGTTTTAAAGAAAACAGCTCTGTTCGGCACGATTTCGGTCGATTTGGGATTTTTGTTTTATTTTAAATATTTTAATTTCTTTCTTGAAAATCTGAACAAAATTGACTTTTTTGATTTTCCGTTCATTGAAGTCATTATGCCGATAGGCATTTCATTTTATACGTTTCAGGCGCTTTCCTATCTGATTGACGTTTATCGGGGCGAAGTTGCAGCCCAGCATAATTTTTATAAGCTGGCTCTTTATATTTCATTGTTCCCTCAGCTGGTTGCGGGACCGATCGTTAAATATTATGACGTGTACGAAGAAATCAATTCCCGTAAGGAAACTTTTGAACGTTTTATGTACGGCATTCGTCGCTTTGTGATGGGGTTGGCAAAAAAAGTACTGTTAGCCGATACGTTGGGTGCCGCCGTCGATACCATATATGCTTTGCCTGTTTCTGAAATTTCGGTTTCTGCCGCATGGTTGGGCGCGATTGCGTATGCTCTTCAGCTTTACTTTGATTTTTCGGGATATTCCGATATGGCTATCGGATTGGGGCATATGTTCGGATTTAAGTTTTTGGAAAACTTTAATTATCCTTATTTGTCCAGATCTGTTTCCGAATTTTGGCGCCGATGGCATATTTCGTTATCAACATGGTTCAAACAATATCTTTATATTCCTTTGGGGGGCAACCGCATATCCAAAGGGCGGACGTATATTAACCTGTTTATTGTTTTCCTGGTAACGGGATTTTGGCACGGGGCAAGCTGGTCTTTCATTATATGGGGGATGTGGAACGGCGTTTTGGTTTGTGCCGAACGTTTTTTCGGATTAAATAAAGATCCGTGCGGCAAATTAAGCTCTTTTTTAAGGCTGTGTTATGCCAATTTTGTGTTTTTGGCGGGTTGGGTTCTCTTTCGTTCGGATACCCTTACATACGCGTTTGATTATTTAAAGGTTATGTTCGGCATAATGCAAACAAGTCCTGATAATAACGGTGCTTTGTTCTATGCGGATAATTTGTTTACAGCGGCATTTGTCGTGGGAATACCGACGGCAATGGGCGCATTTGCAAAGATATGGGATTGGGCGTTAAAAACAAAGTTCAGAAATATGCTGTTTAACGTATGGTTGTTATTCCTGTACGGATTGACGTTTTTGTCTTTGGCAGGCTCAACATACAATCCGTTTATTTATTTCCGTTTTTAACGGCGTTTTTTAGTTTTTTTCCTTTTTGTTTTTGAGGCGGCTTTTTTCTTGGGTGTTGCCAGATAGCTTGTTTTTTTCTTTTTCGGAGCTTTGGACGCGCAAACGGTTTCTCCGTTTTCCAAAGACACCATTTCTTCTCCGTACGGGCAGGTAAAGCAACCGCCGTCGGCTTTTCTGTACGGAGCGTTTTTGGGGCACGCCCGGCAAGCCCATTTCCCCGAAGCGTCTTTTTCAACATAAGGGCATAAAAAGTCGTTTGTCGCGGCTAATTTTTTGCAGGTTGCGATCTGTCTGGCGGCACTGTCGTCGTTCGGATAAGAAGTCTCACAAACGTTTTTCAGCTTTACTTTGTTTTGAAAGGTTTCTTCTTTCGGGGGCGGAGGCAGTAAAGTCTTGTAATTTGCGCTGAGGCGTTTTGCGATAAGGGCGGCTTGTTCGTCGGAAACTTTTTCGCCGTCCGGTTTTCGTGCACTACCGTCGGTTACGGGATAATTGCTCAGGCACATGGGATAGCCGTCTTTTTTGACGATCAGCGTGCCTTCCGGACACAGGAAACAGCCTGCTTTGTCTTTGATGTCGTCAATCATATAGACGGATTTTCCGCGGCAAGACAGGCAAGCGCCGTATTTTTTTCCGGGATATTCGTGTTTTTTTCCCGTTTCGCACTTTTCCCTGCGCCGGTACAGAAAATTATAAATGACGGGTGCCGATACTTTCGGTACATACGAATAAGAATAAGCAGAAGCCTGATTTTCAATCAGAGCGGAAAAGCAAAAAACGGCAAGAATCAGCAACTTCATTCTTTATCCTCCCGTTTTTCCTGCCACGGAAGATTCAAATCGCAAACGCCGGTCATTTCCGCGCCCAGACAAGCATTTTTATAGACGCTGATTTTAATAACGGCTTTTTGATGTAAGGCTCTGTTCAACAGGCGTTTGTTTTCTGGTGTTGTATAAAGAGTGATGCCGCAAGCCTCAAAAACCTGATCTCTTCCGTCCGTTCCTTGAGAAGAAACGCCGTCTCTGACATCAAAGGAACGGTAATAGTCGGGATGGAAAATTTTAACGGCATAAGTTTGAATTTTAGGATTTTTTCTTCCCGTGCCGAATAACAGTTCTTTGGGAGAGCAGTCTTCGGGTATGGCGATATCGCGAACCGATGTTTTTCCGACGGAAGGTTTTGAATTGCCGATAAAATCGTTCCAATCGTTCAAAGCTTCGTTTAATTGAGCTTGTTCCAAGATTTCTTTAGCGGCGGTTCTGTTTTTTTTGACGCCGTGTCCGTAAAACAGGCGCAAGGCTTTGATGAATTTATTGTCGCACTTTTTAAGCCAGTAAGAAGTATCTTTTGCGCTCGGTCGCATACCGATGCCGTAATAAGACATTTCGACCAAAGCGCATTGAGCGTCTTTGCTGGGTTTTTTAACGTCATGAGCGGCGCGGCGCAACCATCTTAAAGCGCGTTCGGCGTTTGCGGGAACGCCTTTCCCTTCCAGATAGAGCCGTCCCAGTCTGTATTCCGCGACGGAATTTCCGGCTTTTGCGCCTTTTTGGTAAAAATCGAAAGCTTTGTCAAATTCGTTGCGCCTGTAATACAAACGTCCCAGTTCGTTGTGGCAAAAGAAGTTGTTTTCTTTGTCGGCACATTTTTGATACCACTTGACGCCTTCGTCAAAGTCTTCCTTGACGCCGTATCGTCCCGAAACGTAAGCAAATCCCAGCATGGAACAGGCACGCAAATATTCTGCGTTGCACAGCCTGACCAATTCGGGCAAAGCGGCATCCGTTTTTTTGGCGTAAAGGTCGGCTTCGGCTTTTCTGAAATCTTTTTTTTGTTGTTCTTCCGCTTTGATTTGTTCGGGAGTTTTTTTCTTAACTTTTTTTACCGGCTTTTTTTTTGCTTTTTTATACCTTCGCGTTGCGGCATAGGACGGCTGAAAATTGCTGATGACGGCGCTGTCAAACAAGAATAATCCCAGAAAAACGCAAAGCCATAATCGCATCGTCCGACCTCTTTTTTTAATTTTATCAGATTATACAAAATACTCGGAGACGCCTACAGTTTTTTTCAATCGGTTGACAGGAAAATCCAAAAGCTTTCTAATTATATAAAAGGTTGAACAAAGAAAGGGACAAAGATGAAAAAATATATAGCTCTGTTAGCCGGTATTTGCGTTCTTTCATCCTGCGCTTCGGCGCCGAAACCCGAACCTGCTTCTGCAAAATGCCCCCCTCCCGTCAAAAGGGAAGCAAAGTTCATTCCCGAACAATATGCTCCGTATGCGGGGCAGGGGACGGCAAAAATCAACGGACGCCTGTGCGTTAAAGATACGGCGGGCAAAAAGAAATGTTTGGCAAATCAGCTGATCGTTGCGAACCCCGTTACGGATTATTCCACGGAATGGTTTGAACGCCATTGGTCAAAGGGCGTTTTTTTGGAACCGCCTCTGCCCGAAGCGCGCAAACACACCCGCACGGTCAAGACGGATGCTCAGGGGTATTTCAGTTTTACGGACTTAAAGCCCGGTTCTTATTATGTCGGCGCGGTTGTCTGCCCGCCGTGCATCAAAGGCAAACAACCTTATAAGTACCAGCGTCTGGGTGCCAAAGTAACCATGAAAAAGTCGGTTAAAGCAGATTTAAAGCCGCTTTATACGCCTTAAAATACAGTATAAACAAACAAGGCGCCGTTTTTAAAAGACGGCGCTTTTTTTCGTTGGTAAAACCAACAGGAACAGGTATCCTGTAAGCCTTTGAAAAATAAAAGGAGGTTGTTTTGTCGTCTGCCCGCGAAAATATTTCAATGACCGAACCCGTCCGCAGGCTGTTTTGGAAGTACGTCCTTCCGACATTGGCGGCTGTTGTCATAAACGGGTTGTACGTTATGGTTGACGGTATTTTTATCGGCAGGTATATCGGGACGAACGGTTTGGCGGCAATTAACCTGATTTGGCCGTTGTTCGGCGTTCTTTTGGGGTTGGGCGGGATGATCGGCACGGCGGGTGCCGCATTGTGCTTGATTGAGAAAGGCAGGGGCGACTTTGAAAAAGCGCGCCGCTATGTCGGGAACAGCATCATTTTGCTGGTCGTGTCGGGCATATTTGTTTATTTCTTTTTGCATTATACCGCTTTGCCCGTGCTTAACCTGCAGATAAAAGACGCTCCGGACGTCCTTGCCAAAGGCATGGAATATGTTTCCGTGTTGCAGGTCGCCGGAGTTTTTACGGTATCGGCGACGGCTTTTCCTTTGTTAATTCGCAACGACGACCATCCGAATTTGGCTACAAAGCTGATGCTGGCAGGGGCGGTTTCCAATATTGTCGGAGACTGGTTGTTGGTTGCTCATTTAGAGTGGGGGATGAAAGGTGCTGCATTGGCAACGGTCGGGGCTCAAGGCGTTATTTCCTTGATTTCCTTAGGACATTTCTTTTCGCGCAGAGCGAACCTGCGCCTGAAACTTAACGATTTAAGGTTTTCTTTGCAAGCGACCGTAAAGACGTCCGTTTTGGGCTTTTCCAGCTTTTTTATGTACGTTTATTTCAGTTTTTTGGGAGCCCTTTACAACTATGTTTTTGACAAATACGGCGGATCGGTTTCCGTCGCCGCTTATGCGTTGGTTGGGTATTATTCGGGACTGTATTATATGTTTTCCGAAGGGTTGTCTGCGGGTATTCAACCCATTGTCAGCTATAATTACGGCGCGGGAAAATATTATAACGTCAGGCGCGTGTTGCATATGGCGTTAAAAGTCGTGTTCATAAGTGCGGCCGTTTTTATGGCATTTATTTATATCTTTCCGGATTTTTGCATCGATTTGGTAAATTCTAAAGATCCCGAACTGCATAAAGCATCCTTGACGGGGCTTCGTTTGCATTTGCTGACATGTTATTTGGAAGCGTTTATTTTGGTCGGCACGGTTTATTTTCAATCGGTGGACAATGCAAAGACGGCGACGGCGGTTTCATGCGTGAATTTGTTTATTCAGGTTCCGTTCGTTTTGTTGTTACCGTTAAAATGGGGGACAGAAGGGATTTGGTTGGCGTATCCCGTTGCGAACGTTCCGCTGGCGTTGTTTGTTTTTATTGCGCTGACAAAGGACTTGCGCCGAAAGACAAAGCGTTTGAAAAAGAAACATAAAGAAAAACTTTATGACCGGCTTTGCAAGCGCGACATGCTGAACGTGCAGCCGCAATAATTTTGGGCATACATCTTTGTTTCTTTGACGATTTGTTGGCGTTTTTGTTCCAATCCGCCTTTTCGCCAATTCGTATCGTCATAAACGATGCCGAATTCGTCGGCAGCGGTTTTTGCCGCTAAATTAACTTGTTCCAGATTTTTATATCTGGACACGCCCAGAACCGAGGTCAGCGTGTCAAAACCGTTTTTTGCGGCATAATCAGCGGCGCGGCGCAAACGCATCAGGAAACAGGCGGAACATCTTTTCCCGCGTTCGGGTTCGTTTTCCAACCCTTTGACGGCATTCAACCATTCTTGCGGATTGTATTCCAAAGAAATGAAGGGAACGCCCAAAGAATTGCAAAATTTTTCGTTTTCTTCTTTTCTTTTAAGATATTCCTGCAACGGATGGATGTTCGGGTTATAGAACAGGACGGCGAAGTCTTTTTTTTCTTCGGCGAACTTTTGTATTACGGCGCACGAACAAGGGGCGCAACAGGAAAGAAGCAGAATTTTTGACATGGTTTTATTCAAACAAAAACGGCTCTGAAAAATCAAAGCCGTTTTATGGAAATGAAAAGTCAGCTTACTTTTTAGCGGCGGCTTTTTTAGCCGGAGCTTTTTTAGCGGGCTTTTCTTCGCACGCGCACTTGCATTCGCCTTCTTTGCCGCCTTCCTGAACTTCGGCTTCCAGCCAGCAGTCGATTTCGACGCCTTCAGGGCAACCGTTGTTCAGCCAAATAAAGTAGGCTGCTTCGCGGACTTTATCTTCGTTTGACATTCAATTTTCTCCCAAAAGAATATTTAATTCGTTGTTGCAGAGCTGTTTTTCTTCTCACGCACTTTATACTTTAGCGGTTTTTATGGAAAATTCAATTTTTTTTCGCGCAAGGCTCCGTAAAAAAGAAGGAGTAAAGCCTTTTTATTTAAAAGTGAGCTCTTCGTCTGTATCGTTCGGGGCGTATGTTTTTGGGCGGCAAGGGGTATTTTTTTAAATGTTTTTGCCGTTTCGGATCAGGGATATTGCCTTTAAGAACGATGAACTTTGAAACGGCCGTTTTATAGTCGGGTAACAATTTTTGTAAAACTTGCCAACGTTCGGTAACCTGCTGTTCGGGGAAATATCTGGATCGTTTTTTCAGTCTGGGCAGCACCGTTTCGGGGGGCGCGTCAATGAAACGCATTTCGACAAAGTAGCCTTCGTTGATGATGTTGCGGTATAAATCCAAATGTTTCGGATTGGCGTTGCTGTGTTCGAACAAGACGGGAAATTTTTTGTTGACGGCTCTGTCGAGCAGGTTGTATCCGATCCATCTGGCGGGCAGTTCCCAACGTTCAAAAGCTTTTTTGGGGTCGCGGGCAAAGTCTTTTTTGTATTCGTCCAGCGATTCCATGATTTCGTCAAAGCCGATATAAAGCAAGTCCGGATGCTTGCGCCGGATTTTTTTGGAACGGAACGTTTTCCCGGAAGCCGGCAATCCCGACAGGTTAATCAGGACGGGGCGTTTTTCCGAATGCAGGAAACGGGTCTTTTTTTCGAACAGATTTTCGACTTCTTTTCGGATTTTATCAGCGTCGCACCCTTCGGGAAGCAAGCTTTCCAAAGACGTTCCGTTCGGGAAAATTCCGCCGGTAACCGAGGCCATCCGTTTTATCCTTTCCTTAAGGGGAGCGCGCAGTTTTTTCTTGAAAAATTTTTAACCGATTTTTTTTGGCTCGGCAATGTCTTTTAAATCATTTATGACTGGAAAAGGGCGGAACGATTGTGTATTTTTAGCATATCGAAAACTTAATTGCGGGAAGCAGTCCAATGGGTCAGGAACGAAAAATAAAGCCGAAAAAAACGCCCGTCGTTTCGGGCAGCGACGTCAAAAATCTCAGCAAGCGCGGGTGGGTTTTGCGCGAACGCAAAAATCATCCGATGGATTATTCGTCCAGTTCTCCGATTACGATAGAAGCCGTTTCACCCGAGATCGATGCGGGACGCTACGCCGTCAAGCGCGAAGTCGGCGATACGATGGACGTCTATGCCAATATTTTTAAAGACGGCCATGACTTGCTCAAAGCAGTCGTTATGTGCCGCAGGGCTGATTCTCAGGACTGGTGGGAAGTTCCCATGGTCGAACTGAATCCCGGCTTGTCGCGTTGGGGCGGAACGCTTTATTTTAACGAAAACACCCGTTATATCTACACGATAGAGGCTTGGGTTGACGAATACGGGACATGGCTGGACGGGACGACAAAAAAACGTAATGCCGGACAAAACGTTGTTTTGGAATTGGTCGAAGGGGCAAATATCGTCCGCAAGGCTTTGGAACGTTTAGAAAGTATGACTGATGTGCGCGATCCCGCGGCACAAAAGACGGATGCCGAATTGCTCAGAGACGTGTTGACCCGCTTTGATGCTTCCGAAGACGAATACGAATGTGCGAACCTTTTGATGTCCGAAGCCGTCGTGGCGGCGATGGACCGTTGGCCGGACAGGGAAAAGTCGTGCCGTTACGATCGCGAACTGGAAGTTTGGGTTGATCGCGAACGGGCTCGTTTCGGGGCTTGGTACGAGATGGACGCCCGTTCTCAGGGCAGTGTTCCCGGCGTTCACGGCACGTTCAAAGACTGTGAAGCGCGTCTTCCCGAAATTAAAGAAATGGGCTTTGACGTCGTTTATCTGATGCCGATTCATCCTATCGGCTATACTCACAGAAAAGGCAAAAACAACTCGTTGGTTGCCGAACCCGGAGATGTCGGCAGCCCGTACGCCGTCGGCAGTAGCGAGGGCGGACACCGTTCCGTGCATCCTCAGTTGGGCACGATGGACGATTTCCGTTCTTTTGTACGCCGTGCACGCGAATTGGAAATGGAAGTCGCTTTGGATTTTGCCATTCAATGTTCTCCCGACCATCCGTGGATCAAGGAACATCCGGAATGGTTTGATTTCCGTCCCGACGGCACGATTAAATACGCGGAAAACCCGCCGAAGAAATATCAGGACATCGTGAACGTCGATTTTTATTGTGCGCAATCAGAATCGTTGTGGAAAGAACTGCGCGATACGTTTTTGTTTTGGGCAGACGAAGGAATACGCATTTTCCGCGTAGACAACCCGCATACGAAATCCGTTCCGTTTTGGGAATGGGTTATCCGCGAAGTCCAAACAAAATATCCCGACACGATCTTTTTGGCAGAGGCGTTTACAAAACCGCCGATGATGAAGATGTTGGCAAAAGTCGGTTTTTCACAGTCGTACACTTACTTTACCTGGCGCGAAAGCCGTGCGGATTTGGAAGCATACATGACCGAACTGACTCAGTCGGACATGAAAGAATACATGCGTCCGAATTTGTTTCCGACGACGCCGGATATTATGCCGTTTTATTTGCACGATGCTTCCAGAGCGTCGTTTATCATCCGTTTTATTTTAGCTGCGACGCTTTCTCCGTCGTACGGGATGCTGAACGGTTACGAATTGTGCGAGAACGAAGGATTGTGGGGCAAAGAGGAATTTGATCATTCCGAAAAATACGAAATCAAAGTCCGCGATTGGAACAAAGAAGGCAACATCAAAGACCTGATTGCCAAGATTAACTGGATCCGCGGCGAGAATCGGGCTTTGCAACTATACGAAAACCTTCGTTTTTACGGTTCCGAAAATCCGAACATCATGTTTTACGGCAAGATGACGGACGATCGTTCAAACATGATCTTTACGGCGATCAGTCTTGACCCGCATCAGGGGCAATCCGGCAGGATTTGGTTCCCGTCCGAAGATATGGGAGTGCCTCCCGGCGGTCGTTTTTGGGTTGAAGAGCTGTTAAGCGGTCGCCAATATGAAGTTCGCGGTTCGGAAATGTGGGTCAATCTGTATCCTGCGGGCAACCAAGCCGAGATATATCGCATTACGCCGATTGACCGCTTCGGGTATTAAGAAGGTACGGCGCACTAAAAAGTGATGAAACACACAAAAAACAGTTTCTTATTTTTAACGGGTGCGCCATACTATGAAATCTTTAGTTCCGACGAACGTTTGAGGGAAAGCTGATGGTATCAGGTTTGAAAGCGGGAGAGATTATCCTTGTAGATTCGGACAAACTCTCCAAGTTGTTTGAAAGCGAGCTTTTTAAGGAAGCCTTATGCTCGCATATGCCCCATTTTTTACCGTCGAAAAGATGGTACGGAGCAAAAGATGATGTTATCAATTCCGTAATGATTGAAAACGTATTTTCGCTGAATGATGAGGAAGATACGTTCTTTTTGATTGTGCGCGTGTCGTTGCAGGAAGCGGAGAAACAGTTTTATTCTATTCCCGTTCGTTTGGCGTGGGAGGACGGCGCAAAGAAGATTTTTGAAGCCCAGCCTCAGTCGGTGATTGCGACGGTATGTTACGGGACAAAGCTCGGCATTGTTTATGATGCGGTCGGATCGAAAGATTTTGCGACGGCGATTTTGTCTTTGATGTGCAAAGATTCCGAAACGGATGTCGGTGACGGAGCTTTTTTGGCGGCTTCGGCGACAAAGGCGGGTAAAGAACTGATTAAATCGGTAGAGGGCGCGTCTCAAAAGCTGTTGGGCGTTGAACAAAGCAACAGCTCGATTGTCGTTGGCAAAAAGATAATATTAAAGATGTATCGTCGCGTTGCCGTGGGCAATCATCCCGAAATTGCGACGACGAGCTTTTTAACCGAAGAAGCCGGATTTAAAAACACGCCGGCGTACTTGGGCGACATTGAATTGAAGTTGAAGGCCGGTCGTCCGATGGCATTGGGCATTTTGCAGGCGTTCGTACCGAATCAGGGCGACGGTTGGAACTATACGATGGATTACCTGAAGAAGTTTTTTGCCGATGCTTTGGATAAAAAGGCGGGGGGAGACTATCACGCTGATTATTTAAAGATGGTGGAAACTTTGGGCAAGCGCACGGCGGAAATGCATAAGGCTTTTGCCAAAGGTAAGGACGCCGTTTTTGCGCCCGTTCCCGTGGAAGCGGGAGATTTGGAATCCTGGACGGAACAGGTTTTGGCTCAGGCGGAAAAAACGTACGGCGTTATGAAGAACGGCTTGGGCAACCTGAGCGGCGAAATAAAGGAAAATACGGAAAACCTTTTAGCTCATTGGTCCGTTTTAACCGACAGGATTAAAGCGCTTGTTCCCGAAAACGTCAAAGCGATGAAGACGCGTTTTCACGGCGACTATCATTTGGGACAGGTTGTTGTCGCGGACAAAGACTTTTATATTCTGGATTTTGAAGGGGAGCCGTTGCGCCCTCTGATGGAACGGCAAATCAAACACACGGTGTTGAAAGACGTGGCGGGCATGGTTCGTTCGTTTGATTATGCGGCGTTCGGAGCCGTATTGATGTTTGTCGTTCCGGAACACCGGGCGATTATCACGCCGCTGGTTTCGGATTGGCAGGAACGTGCGACATCGGCATTTTTGAAGGGGTATTTCGACAATATGCAAGGATGTCCGTCTTTGCCGGATAATAAACAGACGACACAGGATATCCTGGACTTGTTTGTTTTGGAAAAAGCGCTGTACGAAGTTATATATGAAGTGGCAAACCGTCCCGATTGGGTGGCTATTCCTTTAAACGGTATGCTGAGATTGATAGACCTTAACGGAGAACGCAAGTAATGAAAAACTATTTGGATCAAGGAATTGTCGAGGCTCTGGTATCTTCGGGTTACGGAGACCCGTTCTCCATATTGGGGATGCATCGCGGAGACGTTGACGGTGCGCTGTTAATCAGGACGTTTCAGCCTCAGGCTCAAAACGTCTACATATTGGAATACGACACAGGCAAAGTTATTGCTCAGATGGAAAAAATCCACAGTGCGGGACTGTTTCAATACGAGTTTGGCGAAGACGTCAAAGACTTTTTTAAATACCGTTTGCGCATAGATTTGTGGAACGGCGGTTCGTATGATACGGAAGACGCCTACCGTTTCGGTCCCGTTTTGGGGGATATGGATATTTATTTCTTGTCCGAAGGGACGCATCTTGACGAATATCACCGTTTGGGGGCGCATCCGATTGTTTTGGACGGCGTTTCCGGTGTCAGTTTTGCGGTATGGGCGCCGAATGCGCGCCGCGTCAGCGTTGTCGGCACGTTTAACGAATGGGACGGTCGCCGCCATTTGATGCGTCCGCGCGGGTCTTCCGGCGTTTGGGAGTTGTTTATTCCGCATATTGCCGCAGGCGTTATGTATAAATACGAATTAATGGGACCCGAAGGAAATCTGTTGCCCTTGAAAGCCGATCCGTTTGCATTTTATGCGGAAAAACGCCCGTCAACGGCTTCGGTCGTGTACGATCTTGATAAGTATGAATGGAAAACAAAGGGCTGGGAAAAGAAACGCGGCGCCGTTAACGATATGGGGGCTCCGATTTCGATTTATGAAGTCCATTTAGGGTCTTGGCGCCGCAATCCCGACGAAGGGATGCGTTATTTGACGTATAAGGAAATGGCAAAAGAGCTTGTCGATTACGTCAAAGACATGGGCTTTACGCACGTTGAATTTTTGCCGGTCAGCGAACATCCGTTTGACGGGTCTTGGGGGTATCAGACGACGGGGCTTTATGCGCCGACCAGCCGTTTCGGCACGCCCGATGAATTCCGTGAATTGGTAGACGCTTTGCACGGTGCGGGCATCGGCGTTTTGATTGACTGGGTTCCCGGACATTTCCCCAAGGATTCTTTCGGATTAGCCAATTTTGACGGTACGGCGCTGTATGAACATGCCGATCCGCGCCGCGGCGAACATAAAGATTGGGGAACGAAGATTTACAATTACGGACGCCGCGAAGTCAATAACTTCTTGGTTTCCAATGCGTTGTTCTGGAACAAGGAATATCAAATCGACGGATTGCGCGTTGATGCGGTTGCTTCGATGCTGTATTTGGATTACAGCCGCAAGCCGGGAGAGTGGATACCCAATGAATTCGGCGGACACGAAGATTTGGAAGCCGTTGCCTTCCTGCGCCGCGTAAACGAGCTTGTCTATGAAAACGCGCCCGGTGCGGCGACGTTTGCCGAAGAATCGACGGCATGGCCGATGGTTTCCCGTCCGACATACATGGGCGGCTTGGGCTTCGGTTATAAGTGGAACATGGGCTGGATGCACGATACGTTGGAATATATGAGCAAAGATCCGATCTATCGCCGCTACCACCACAACAAAATGACGTTCGGCATGATTTATGCCTTTAACGAAAACTTTGTTTTGCCGTTGTCTCACGACGAAGTCGTTCACGGCAAAGGGTCTTTGTTGAACAAGATGTCGGGCGACCGTTGGCAGAAATTTGCAAACCTTCGCGCGTACTACGGCTTTATGTACGGACATCCCGGCAAGAAACTGTTGTTTATGGGCAACGAATTTGCCCAAGACCGCGAATGGGATTGCGACAGCTCTTTGGGGTGGCATTTGTTGAACGATCCGATGCACAGAGGCGTTCAAAATGCGGTGCGCGATCTGAACAAAGTTTATCGGGAAACGCCTGCGCTGTATCAGCACGATTTTGATTCGTCGGGTTTTGAATGGATTGACGCGGATAATGCGGACGAAAGCGTGTTCAGCTTTATTCGCCGCGGCGACAATCCGAACGATTTCGCCGTTGTGATCAGCAACTTTACGCCGGTTCCGCGCGAAAACTTCCGCGTCGGCGTACCGCACGGGGGCAAGTATGTTGAAATATTCAACTCGGATGCGGAAATTTACGGCGGCAGCGGCATGGGCAATCCGAACGGAGTGGAAGCTTCGGAAGAAGGGTGGAACTTCCGTCCGAATTCGATTTTTGTTACGTTGCCGCCTTTGGCGACAATTATATTGGTGCCGCAGGGCTAAAGCTGAATTCGGAGTTTTGCCCTGATGAATACCGGTATGCGCGTTTTCCCCGGCAAGCCTTATCCTTTGGGGGCGACATGGGACGGACGCGGCGTTAATTTTGCGTTGTTTTCGGCAAATGCCGAAAAAGTTTTGTTGTGCTTGTTTGATCCGACGGGGACGCGCGAAGTCCAAAGGATAGCGCTTCCCGAACGGACGGACGAAGTTTGGCACGTTTATTTGCCGAACGTAGAGCCCGGTCAATTGTACGGCTATCGCGTTTTCGGACCGTATGATCCAGAACGCGGCCACCGTTTTAATCATAACAAGCTGTTGTTGGATCCGTACGCCAAAGCCATCACGGATAATCTGAGCTTTCAAGAAACGATGCTGGGGTTTCGTTTCGGCAGCCCTAAGGCGGATATGTCTTTTGACCGCAGAGACAGTGCTCCGTTTGTTCCGAAGTGTATCGTTGTGGACGATTCTTTTTATTGGAACGGAGATAAAATCCCGCAAACGCCTTGGAACGAAACAGTCATTTATGAGACGCACTTAAAAGGTTTTACGTTTAAAAATCCCGAAATCGAAGAGCATATCCGCGGAACGTTTGCCGGTATGGCGGCTCCTGAGGCGGTCAATTACTTAAAAGGTCTGGGGATTACGTCCGTTGAACTGTTGCCGATACAGGCTTTTTTTTCGGGCAAGCATTTAAAAGACGGAGGTTTGTCGAATTACTGGGGCTATGATCCGCTTTGTTATTTTGCGCCTCAGCCGTCATACATGGCGGGACGAAATATTTCCGAAGTCAAAGATATGGTTCGCGTATTCCATGATGCCGGTATCGAAGTCCTGATGGACGTCGTTTATAACCATACGGGCGAAGGCAATCAAATGGGACCGACTTTGTGTTTCCGCGGCATTGACAATGCGGTTTATTATCGTCTGCAGTCGTCAAATCCGAGATATTATGATGACACGACGGGATGCGGTGCTTCGTTTAACGTTGAACATCCCCGAGTTACTCAGCTGGTTATGGATTCGCTGCGCTACTGGGTCGAAAATATGCATATAGACGGTTTCCGTTTCGATTTGGCTCCGACTTTGGCCAGAACGGCAAAGGGCTTTACGCAAAATGCGGGCTTTTTGACGGCTGTTCAGCAGGATCCCGTCTTGCAACGTGTCAAAATGATTGCAGAGCCTTGGGATATCGGTCTTGGCGGATATCAGTTGGGGGCTTTTCCGCCGGGGTGGGCGGAATGGAACGACCGTTTCCGCGATACCGTCCGTTTGTTTTGGAAAGGCGATAAGGGACAGATCGGTAATATGGCTTCCCGACTGACGGGATCCAGCGAAACTTTTAACTATCGCGGTCGCCGCCCGTGGACCAGTATCAATTTTGTTACGGCTCATGACGGATTTACGTTGCGCGACGTCGTCAGTTATAACGAAAAACACAACATGGCGAACGGAGAAAATAACCGCGACGGTACCGATAATAACCGCAGCTGGAACAGCGGAGTGGAAGGAGAAACTTCGGATCCCGCCGTTTTAAGTTTGCGCCGGCGCCGAATGCGGGGCATGATGGCGACGCTTTTATTGTCTTTGGGGACACCGATGATGGTGGCCGGCGACGAATTTTGCCGCACGCAAAAGGGCAATAACAACGCTTACTGTCAGGACAGTCCGATCAGCTGGCTGAATTGGGGCGATATCACGGAACAGGATGCGGCATTTCGGGATTTTGTAAAGTTTTTGCTGAAGCTGCGTTCGGAACATTGGGTGTTTCGCCGCAAGAGGTATTATTCGGGCAAAAAATCGTCCGAAACGGAAATCAAAGACATTACTTGGATGACGCCCGAAGGCTTGGAAATGTCGTCTTCGGATTGGGATAAACCGTATGCGCAAAGTTTGTCGGCTTTGTTGTCGGGTGCGCTGAATGCCAGCTTTTGCAATGATGAAGGCTTGTTTTCGTCGGACAATCACTTTTTTATGATTTTAAACGCCTATGACGAAGAAATCGAATGGACGTTGCCCGAACTGAAAAAGCAAATGCCGTGGCGGCTGATTTTGGATACGTCTCGGGATAATTCCATCGTGCAAGGCGAAAATTTCGAAGCAGGCAGCCTTTATAATGTTCCGGCATGGTCGTTTTTGCTGTTTGACACGCCCGTTTCCGAAGAGGAAAAAGCCGAATTGCATGCGAAACAGGGCGCGACGGGGATTTTGGGTAACTTTAACCAAAAAGCTTTGGCCGGACGTTTGGTCGCGACGCCGGAAGATCTGGACAGGCTTGACTTTTTAATGTACGGACCGATGGGACCCGTCGCGACGCCGGACGATTTCGACGACGATACGGACGAAGGTTTCACCAAACTGATTTAATGCAAAGGGGAAAACAGTGTCTTTGAGCTATTCTGAAATGTTGGATCAATTGGCTGATTTGACGGGCATTTTGCCGGAATACGAAGCAGATGCCGGAATATTTAAGACAAATGAAGCAACAAAACGCGCTTTGCTGAAAGCGATGGGATTACCTGCCGATACGGAACAGCAAGCCGAACACAGCCTGACCCTTATGCTGAACCGTCCTTATGAACGGGCGTTGCCGGCGGTTTCCGTCGTGCATTGCGAAGACGGGGAAATCCGTATTCCCTTGAGCATTGCCGCTCATGATTCTCCCGTTATGTTGCATTGGTCGGTAAAAATGGAAAACGGTCATGTCTACGGCGGCGTTGCATCCGTTGATAATATGCCTGTGTCGCAAACGCGGGAAATCAACGGCCGCATGATGGAACGCCGAGAGTTTTCTTTGCCTGTCCCGCAAGAATGGGGCTACCATTGTGTTGCTGTGCAAGCCGACGGATTGCCCGAAAACGGCAGAGAAATGACATTGGTCGTCGCGCCGCAGAAATGCTATATGCCCGATTTCATCACCGATCAATACCGTCCTTGGGGATTTCCCTTACAGCTTTATTCCCTGCGTTCGGAAAAGAACTGGGGCATCGGCGATTTTTCAGATTTGAAACAAACCGTTTATATGTCGGCTGAATTCGGAGCAGGCATCGTCGGCATTAACCCGATTAACACGTTGTTTGCCACAAAACCCGAAACGGCCAGCCCGTATTATTCTTCAAGCAGGTTGTTTTTAAATCCGCTTTACATTGACGTTGACGCCGTTCCCGAAGCGGCTCAATGCGATGCATTGAAAAAATACAAAGCATCAAAAGACTTCAAAGAAAAATTAAAACAAGCCCGTGATTCCGATTTGGTTGATTATACGTTGGTCAGCGAAATCAAGAATAAAGCGCTGGAACTTCTTTATGCCGATTTTATTAAGAATAATGTCGAAGTCGAACATCCGACAGAACGCGGCAGGGCTTTGATGGAGTTCTGCCAAGCGGGCGGCAAAGATTTAAAGAATATGGCAATTTATCAGGCGTTAGCCGAATACTTTGCCGCAAAAGGCGTTTTAGGCGGGTTCCGTTCGTGGGGCGATGATTATTCTCATCCCGATAATAAGGCAGTTTCAGCCTTTGCCGAAAAAAATGCCGACCGCGTCGGATATTTTATGTATCAGCAGTGGATCGCGGATGAACAGTTTAAATCTGCCGCCAAAGCGTGCGACGAAGCGGGGTTAAGCATCGGTCTTTATCAGGATTTGGCGGTCGGCGTTGCGTGCGAAAGCACGGAAACATGGAGCGCACAAAATTTGTTCCCGCCTGAAATCAGTGTCGGTTCTCCTCCGGATATTTTCAATCCGAACGGTCAGGAATGGGGGGTTGCTCCGATGCTTCCCGCCGCTATGACGGGCGAAGCATATGCGTCGTATCGCAAGATTTTGGTCGCTAATATGCAAAACGCGGGCGCCGTCCGCATCGACCACGTCATGGGATTGGCTCGATTGTTTTGGATTCCGAAGACGGCTCCGGGCGCGTATGTTGCCTATCCGTTTAAGGATTTGGTCGGCATTGTTGCCTTGGAAAGCCACCGCAATCGCTGTTTGGTCGTCGGAGAGGACTTGGGCGTTGTTCCCAGCTTTTTCCGAGAAGCATTGGAGCAGGCCGGCATTTTGTCGTTCAGAGTCTTCCGTTATGAACGAAATCAAGACGGAAGCTATATTCCGCCCGAACACTATCCGAAGCTGGCTTTGGTTGCGGCAGGAACGCACGATATGCCGACGCTTCCCGGTTTTTGGATGGGCAGCGATGTCGAAATCGCCCATGATTTGGGCATATACCAAGATTCGGCAAAAATGATGGAAGCGTATGCCGCAAGGACGTTGGAACGCCGTGCGATTATAGAGGCTTTGTCTCGTGTCGGGCGTTGGTTTATGTCTCCCGAACGTTTTGAAGAAGAACTGTACGGGCGTGAATTGCCGAAAAAGATGGTAGAGTATGTTTATCGATATCTGGCATCAACTCCCAGCCGCCTGTTCTTGCCGCAGTTGGAAGATATTTTGGAACAAACGGCACAAATGAATGTTCCTGGAACCAGTACGGAATATCCGAACTGGCGCCATAAGCTGTCAAAGACGATAGAGGAACTAAGAACGGATGAACGTATGCAAAGGATATGTGCGGTTTTAAGGGAAACGCGCTCTTAAAGGAACGAAAAAAACGCCGAAGAAAAATTCTTCGGCGTTTTTTAGTATACGGATTAAACGTTTTCGACGTATCTGGCGGCAATAAAGTTCCAATTTGCCAGATTATCCAGAAAAGCCTGAGCAAAATCGGGGCGACGGTTCTGGTAATCCAGATAATAAGCGTGTTCCCAGACGTCCAAGGTCATCAAAGCGATTTGTCCGTGAGCAATCGGAGTATCGGCATTTGAAGTTTTTGTAATTTTCAGTTCCCCGTTTTCCAAAACCAGCCAAGCCCATCCGCTGCCGAATTGAGAGATTGCGGCGGCTTTAAATTCTTCTTTAAATTTTTCTTCGCTGCCGAAAGTTTTGACGACGGCATTTTTAAAGGAACCTTCGGGCAAAGCACCGCCGCCGTTCGGGGTCAGACAGCTCCAAAAGAACGTGTGGTTCCATGTTTGAGCAGCATTGTTAAAGATTCCCGCTTTTGAAGCATCGCCGGCGGTTGCACGGATAATGTCTTCCAAGCTTTTTGCGGATAAATCGGTGTCTTTGATCAGGTTGTTTAAGTTTGTAACGTATGTGCGATGGTGCTTTCCGTGGTGAAATTCCAGCGTACGGGCGGACATATAGGGTTCAAGGGCGTCGCCGCCGAACGGCAGGTTAGGCAATTCAAAAGCCATATCAGGTACTCCTTAAGGTTATTTTCCTTTAGAAATTATTTCCTTTTTAAGGCTGAAAGTAAATATATCTTTTCAGTCAATGTACGCGGCGGCGCGGAAGCCCGACCGTACGGCGCCTTCAATGGTGCAGGGCAGCCCCGTGTCGGTCGAATCGCCGGCCAAAAAGACTTGATCGGAGCCGATGTTTGCGGGCGGACGCAAAGCGTTGACGACTTTGCTTTGGTGCAAAGTTGCCCGTTTTGACGCGATAAAACGGTAAGGGGGCAGTCGGTGTCCTTCCGACAAAGCGCCTTGTATGTCGTGCCATACGGTTCCCGCGATGGTTTCGGGGCGCCGTTTTTTCAGCAAATCGTCCGCGGCGCTGATCGTGACCGACAAGATGCCGTTTTGTTTAAAAGCCCAATGCCCGACAGAATGCGTCAGTCCGATAAAAAACCTGTTTTCGGGCAGTTGTGAATCAGTTTTGTAATGAATGCCGACAATCGTGTTGCAAGGCTGTTCCGCCGCGCCGACGACCAGTCGGCTCAGATTTTCGGAGGGCAGGGCAAGGATGACTTTGTCTTTTTCGGGAATGATTTTATCTTCGTCGGCAAAGCAAAGCATATTTTCGCGTATTCGAACCAGCTTTTTATGAAAAAGGAACGCAACGCCCCGCCGTTTTAATTCGTTTTCTACGGGGTCGATAATGCAAGCTTTTAAAGACGGCACCGCCAAATACGCTTGTCCGTTCTTTTTGCCCAAGCATTTAAGCCCCGTTTTCATCAGCATCCGAAAATCGACCTGACCGTACGGCGTATTCATGACGGATTCCGCAAACAGAGGATAGAGTTCTTTTATGTGTCCGAAAAAAGACAAGGGACGTCGCGGGTCAACGCAAAAAGTTTCTTTTGTTTTGGCATTAAAGAATAAAAAATCGTGTTCAACGGGGACAAGCGGCGTTGACGTGGGGCATTTTTCCAACATATCCAACAACGCCGTGTTAGATCCCAACATCAAATGCGTTCCGGCATCAATAACGCAACCCAACCGTTCGTCATAAAAAGAATGACACCGTCCTCCCGAACGGTCGGAAGCGTCATAGACAACGACTGGAATATGTCTTTGGCTCAGCGCAAAAGCGGCAGACAATCCGGCGATACCCGCTCCGACAATATGAACCGTCATTTTTTATTTTCCGAACAAACAAATCCGCACGGCCGTTGCCGCCATCCATAATTTTGACGGTTTCGGACGGGGGGCAATGACATCCCATCCCCGTTTTTGCATCATATCGAAAATCTTTTGATAAACTTTCATCATGATGACGGCGGGTTTCATTTGTTTTGCGTTTAATTTTTCCAAAGCTTCCCGCGCTTGGGCAAAACGTAACAAAGCTTTTTCCGCCAAAGCCTGCCTGGCGATTTTTAAATTCGGATGATTTAAAATTTCAGACAACGGCGTATTGTCCGTAATGACGATGCCTGCTTTGTTCAGACATTCTTCAGGCATATACAGGCGTCCCAGTTCCATGTCTTCGCCCATGTCGCGCAGGATATTCGTTATTTGCAACGCTTCGCCCAAAGAAACGGCAAAACGTTGAGCCGTTTCCGAAAAATCGCCGAAAATGCATACGGACAACATACCGACGGCTCCCGCGACGCGACGGCAGTATAATTCCAGCTCGCTCATCGTCGGAGCACGCATCCCGTCGGGAATATCCATTTCCATGCCGTCAATTAACGCCGTAAATTCGTTTTCGGGCAGGTTGAATTTTTTTACGGGGTCTTTTAAAGCCAAGGCAACGTCGGACAAAGGCGTTTCATTCGCGTAGATCCGTTTTATGTCCTCTCTCCAAACGGACAAAGCTTTTTTCTTGGCTTCCAACGGAGCCGGTTCGTCCGCAATATCGTCGATTTCCCGACAAAAGGCATACACCGCGAACATGGCATCACGTTTTTCTTTTCCCAACAAACGCATCGCGGGATAAAAAGAGCTGCCCGAACGTTTAACGATTTCTTCGACCCGTTGTTTTATTCGTTCGGCGTTTTCAGATCCGATTTTTTCAGACATTCTATTTTCTTCCTTCTTAATCCGCCGATGATGCCGCAAGCCGAAGCAAAAATCCAATCGCTTTTTGCCAATTCGACTTTTCGTTTCAAAATATCTTTCTTTTTCAGTTTCTTCAGCAGACGTTGCGCCAAACGGAAAATGACGCACACTTCCATTCTCAATCCGCGATTGACGATGACCAAAGGCAGAGAAGACCCTTCGATCAGCAATCCTTCAATGCCTGCGGTAACGCGGTTAAAGACGCGTTGCATGGCGGCGCAGGTCGTTTTGTCGTCCAAGGCTTCGTATTTTAATTCTTCGGCTTTGAACCAGTCTTTGGGAATGTAGACTCTGGAACGGTTTTGATAATCTTCCTTGCAATCTTGCAGATGATTGTTCATTTGCAAAGCGGCGCACAAAGCATCCGAAGGCCAATACGCCGTCGGATTTTCGCCGTGCAAATCCAACATGAAACGTCCGACGCTGCCCGCCGAATTGCGGCAATAAGCCATCACGTCTTCCCAAGTGTGATAGGTATGCCCTTTGGCGTCTTGGCGAAACGCTTTGAGCAGGTCTTTGGCGTGCTGATCCGTGATGTTGCGTTCTTTCAGGCTTTCAAAAAGCTTTTGTGCGCACAAAGTTTCATCGTCGGCATGAGCATTTTGGGTCAGAACGGCTTCAAGAGCGTCAAGCTTTTCCAGTTTTTCCGCCGCCGAAACGCCGTAAGCATCGGCAATATCGTCCGCCGTTCTGGCAAAATCGTAAAAAGCAAAGATATGCGGTCTTAATTCCGAAGGAATCAGAAAAGAACCGACGGGGAAATTTTCCTGATTTGCATTTTTTGTTCGTTTGATTTCAGCCATTGATACCTGCCGTTTTTTTCCATTCGTCCAAAGCCGTTAACGCCCGTTCGCTTTGCGCGCGTTTTCTGTCCAAGCCTTTGATTTTCTTTTTGCCTTCGGGGACGGGCGGGGGAGGCATTAAACCGAAATTGATGTTCATCGGTTGGAACAAGTCAGGCTGATCCGCCGCCGTAATGTGCTTTAACATTGCGCCCAAAGCCGTTTCTTTCGGAGGAATGACGATATCTTTTCCCAAGCTTTCCCAAGCGGCGAACAATCCTGCCATTAATCCGACGCAAGCGCTTTCGACATATCCTTCACATCCCGTTATCTGTCCCGCGAAACGCAGATTCGGGCGGGCTTTAAGCCTTAAAGTCTCGTCCAAAAGTTCGGGCGATCGGATGAACGTATTGCGATGTATGCCGCCCAGTCTGGCAAATTCGGCATTTTCCAGTCCCGGAATCATTCTGAAAACGCGTTTTTGTTCGCCGTAAGTCAGTTTTGTTTGAAATCCGACCAAGTTTAACAGCGTTCCCTGATTATTTTCTTTTCTCAGCTGGACGACGGCATAAGGGCGTTTGCCCGTGTGCGGGTCGCACAGCCCGACGGGTTTCATGGGACCGAAAGCCAAAGTTTCCCTGCCGCGTTCCGCCATCACTTCGACGGGCAGGCACCCTTCGAAATAGGGCGTGTTCTTTTCCCATTCTTTAAAGGCAACTTTTTCACCGCTCAGCAAAGCGTCAATAAAGGCGTTATATTGATCTTCATCCAACGGACAATTGATGTAGTCATCTCCGTTTCCTTTGTCGTATCTGGACTGTTTCCATGCTTTTGACATATCAACGGACTCGGCTTCGACGATGGGGGCGATGGCGTCAAAGAAGTGCAAAGAGTCGGAATTTGTAAGTTTTTGAATGTCGGATGCCAGATTTTGCGTCGTCAAAGGTCCCGTAGCAATAATCGACAGTCCGTCGTTTTCCGAAGGAAGGTTTAAAATTTCTTCCGTGACGAAAGTAATCAGGGGATTTGATTTTAACTGTTCTTCGACGGCTTTTGAAAAGGCGGTTCTGTCAACTGCCAAAGCGCCGCCCGCAGGGACTTTTGTTTTATCGGCGCTCGCCAGAATCAGAGAACCGCACCGGCGCATTTCTTCGTGCATTAAGCCGACGGCATTATGGCAAGCGTCATCCGAACGCAAAGAATTTGAACAAACCAGCTCTGCCGGCAAGCCTGTTTTATGGGCAGGCGTGGTTTGGCGCGGCCTCATTTCTTTTAAGACGACGGGGACGCCTGCTTTTGCTATTTGCCAAGCGGCTTCGCTACCGGCCAGTCCGGCGCCGATTACGGTAACGGGGCGTAAGCTCATAGGGAAAAAACTCCTTTTTTTGTCTTTTGCTCTTCGGACATATCGTATATCTTAAAATATACCTTTTACCAAAGACGTTAATAACACTTTTTTACGGATTGCGCCATGGAAGCGAATTTTACGAATATTTTAATTGCGGTTATCGCCGTTTTTTGTTTGTTTACGTATGTTATCCCTTACATTCGCCGTTTAATGCGCGGTTCGGGCGTTATTTATATTGATCCGAAGGATTTGGAACAAAAGATTGCGTCAAAGACGGATCTTTTGATGATAGACATTCGTCCGAAGGAAAATTTTTACGATATGTTCGGACATATAGACAACGCGATTAACCTGCCGTTTGAACAGTTTATGCTGAGATTGAACGAAACGGCGGACAGGCTGGCAGGGTTCAAGGAAACGCCGATCGTGATTATCGGGTTACGTGATGAAAACAAAGTCTTTTTGGCGTATCAGGCGTTACGTTCAAAGGGGTTCACAGACGTTGCCATACTGAATTACGGGTTGTCGCAATGGATACGGAAAGGGTTGCCGACGGTTGAAAGAAATGCTCATAAACCGGATTAAGAAACATTTATTACCCATTGTTTTAACGACATTTTTTGTGTCTGTGGCAATCGCGGCGGTCGAACCGAACGCCGTGATCGTCTATTTTCTGCCCGTGCAGGATACCGCTTCCGTCGATTCGCCTCATGCGTCAAAATACGTCCCGACCAAAACAGGCGTCGTCATCGCAAAAACGACTGACAATCTGCCCGAAAAAAGCAAAATCGACGAAAAACACGGCATTAAAACGCCCGTCGGCGTTTCTTTGTACGATAAGGGCGAAACGCCGTTGGCAACGGCTCAGGAAAACGTGCTTGCTCCCGTCAAGGTCATGATTTTGCCGCCCGAAGACTTGGTTAAAAAAGATCGCAAAGCCGTTAAAGGAACTCCCGACAGCGTCGTTCCGTTACCGATCCGCATTTTCCCTTTGCTCGACTTGAAAAAGGAAGTCGAAACCGTCGAACAAAAGGAAGAAGACAAGCCTTTGTTCCCCGAAGCCGTCAAGGTTGCCGCCAAAGAAAAAGACGACGACGGCGATCCCCGTCCGTATCTTGAATCGGAATGGCCGGCTTGGATTTTCCGCCAGCTCAAGACGTGCGAAGGGTCTCAAAAGGCCTTTGTCCTGGCGACTCTGTATCGCATGATGGGCGATAAAAAGCCGTTGGGAAAAACAGATTGCGAAATAAAGCGCGAAGTCGCGAAATTCCTTCAAAAATGCTATCCGTGGCCTGCCGACTACTATACGCCGGACAAGTTTGATTATCCGCCCGAAAACATTCAAATCGTCCGTATGGCTATTGAAGTCTTGTCTTCGCGTTTCGAAGGAACAAAGTTTTGTCCGCTGGATTTGACTCACATTAATTTCGAAAAGAACGATTTTATCCGCACGCATTTTGACGAAGCCGATTTTTCGTATTCCAATTTTAACGAAGCATCTTTTCTGAACGCCCAAATGCAAAACTCGATTTTTCAAAAAGCGGAAATGGATAATGTTTTAATTCAGGAAAGCTCTTTTGAAAAAGCCTATATGAAAGGCGTTCGCATGCGTTTCGGACACATTATCGATTCCGATGTCAGCATGGCGTTTTTCCAACAGGCGGATTTGACGAATACACAATTCAGACGTTCCAAAGCCGTTTTGTCAGATTTTTCTCAGGCAAAGCTGGCAAACACCGCGTGGGAAGACGTTGAAGGCGTTCAAATTGATTTCAGCGATTCCGATTTAACCAAAGCCGTTTTTAACAACGTTCTGTTTGAAAAAATGGAAGCCAACGGCACCGATTTTTCGAATCTGGTTTGCCGTGATTGCCAGCTTCAAGGGGCGGAAGCGCAGGATGCTTGGTTTTATCAGGGGCAATTCAATACGGTTTCTTTTAAAAATGCGGATTTGTCGGGCGCCAATTTTTCAAAAACCGTTTTCGAACCGCCGATTGTTTTAAGCGGAGTGAAAATTTACGACACGGATTTTAAAGGTGCGGATATTCGCTTCTTTGAAGGATTGACGGCGGAACAGCTTCGCCTGACGCTTATTGATGCCGACACGCAGTTGCCCAAACCGCCCGAAGACTTTGAATCGGCGTCTTATGATGTTGATATTTTCCGCGACACGTATGAAGAAAAAGGCGAAATAGCCTACGGTTGCACTCAAAAAATGTGTGAAGACCGCCTGAAGGGCAGAGTGTCGAATACGAATCTGGCATTAAGGGCGATGTCTTTTATTGATGCGCCGAATACGTCTTTTGACGAAAAAATGTGGGCGTTGTGCACGATGGGATGTATTGCCCGGTATGATAAAAAGCTTGAACCGTCTCAAATTGATATTTTGGCGGCATTCGTGCGCCGCAATTCAAAATGGAGCTCGGAAGACTTGTTTAAGCCGTACACACCGCTTAAACCCGAAGTTCAAACGGCTTTGTTTATTTTGACGGATCCAGCGGCGGGAATATATCCGTCGTATGACATTGATCTGTCCGGAACCGACTTGCGCGGGGCTGATTTGTCAAATTCGGATTTGCGTGCCTTTACGTTCAGAGGGGCAAATCTGAGCGGAGCCAATTTGTCGGGTTCAATTGTTGACGATGCGTTCAACCGTTTTGACCGTGCCGTTGTCGACCAGTTTACGGTTTTGCCAAAAAATGTCAGCCGTTTCATGCCTTATCAGCTGCCCGAAGAACTTGTTTGGCCGCGTTGGTGGAAACCGGGTACGGTCAGGGTGATCAAAGATACGGTCAATTTATGGTACCCGATTACCGAAACGATACCGTTCTCGGATGATTTTATCGTTCGTCCGATAGGATTAAGCGCTTCGAACGAAACGAAAGATCAAAAAGCCGCAGAGCCGGCTCAAACAACGGAAAAAGCTTCGGCTGAAACAAAAGAAGGCGCAAAAACCGAATCAAAAGGGGAAAAATCAGAACCGCAACAAGGAACGAAAGAAAAGGATAATAAGGAAGGGGAAGGGAAAAATGAATAAACTGATATTTTTGGCGATGCTTTTGTGGAGCGTTCCGTCGATGGCGGCGGTGGATCCCGTAGAATTGCGCGCGCGAGCGGCAAACGGGGATGTTGCCGCGGCGACTGATTTGGGGAAATATTATCAGGACGTCAAAAAAGACGTTAAAAGTGCCGAAAAATGGTTTTTTGCGGCGGGTAATGCCGGCGATGCGGAGGCTCAATACCGTTTGGCAAAGATTTATGACGCTTCGCGCGAAGGCAAACATCCGAACAAAGAAGTTGTCGCGTGGTTGGAAAAAGCGGGAGCTCAAGGGCATATGGAAGCTCAGCTGATGTTGGGCAAGATTTATCAATTCGGCAGGCGCGGTATTCCCAAGGATTTGTCCAAAGCCAAGATTTGGTATGATATGGCGGCGGCAAAAGGTTCGAAAACGGCAATGGTACAGATAGAAAACCTGTACGCGAACGTCAAAGACGGCTATGTCAAAGCCGTTCAAACGAATGCGGATTTGTCCTGGTTGGATGCTTCGGCAAAGCAGGGCAATGCGGAAGCTGCGGCTCGATTGGCGGTTTTGGCGGAAAAGGGCGAAGGCATTCCGCAAGACTATAAACGTGCGGCGGATTTGTATAAGGTTGCGGCGGAAGCGGGCATTCCTCAGGCTGAAGCCGGATTGGGCAGCTTGTATGCGTCGGGGCAGGGCGTGCCGCTGGATTATGAAAAGGCGGTTTATTGGCTGAACAAAGCGGCGGAAGAAGGCTTTGTCGAAGCGCAAAGAAAGCTTGCCGACATTTACGCCTATAAACGCGGAGATTCGGCAAAAGCCTATGCGTGGATGGTGGTCAGCCTGTCGGCGATGTTCCCGAATGCTCAGGATTTGGTTCAGGTTTCGCCCGATTTGGAACGCTTGATTCGTTCAATGACGCCGCAGGAAATCAAAGACGGTCAGACTTTGGCGCTTCAGTTGGTCGAACGCATCAAAGAAAACAAAAAACAACAGGAAGAACGCCAAAAAGAATTGTTGGCTCGTATGGAACAATATCAAAAAGACGCGGAGTGAAATTTTCGCTTGAAACGATAAAAAAAAGCCTCTGTTTTCAGAGGCTTTTTTAATCTTTGCGAATATCTTTGAACATGGCTATGGCATTTTGTTTTTGCATCGGGTCGGAAACGACGATCCCGCCCATGTTGTATCCTTGCGGGTTTGAGTATCTGTATTGCAATTCGCGCAAGGGGCGACCGTATCTTTCTCTGAAATCGTAGGCGGTTTCCTGCACATGGACATTTCGGACAAAGTCGGCGCAATAAGCATAGCTGGCAATCGGGAATAAAAAGGCTGAGCACAGGATGTCGCATAGCTGTAATCCGGCTAAATTATTGCTGTGTCCGAAGCAGGGCATTTCGACGATGTTCGGATACAAAGGGTGCAAGTGTTGGAATTTTTGAGTAAAGACCGAGTGAGAAACGCTGACGTTTTTGATTTGGTCTCGGCTGTCGGCGATACAGATTCCGTAATCGTTTTCGCTGCGGGAATAATGGTCAAAGTAGGTGTAGATGCTTTGAATTGACGAAGTGTAGACGGCTTTTCCGTTAAAGGCTTTTCCCGGTATTTTGACCCAAATTCTGCCGACGATTTTAATGTTGTATTTAAAGAACAGCTCGATAATGCGATCCAAAAAGCCGAACGCATGGCGTTTAAGCTTTTTAGAACCGCGCAAAGCGTTTCTTCGCAAGTCGGCGCCTTTGATTTCAGGGATGATTCTGTCCAGGAATTTATCGGTCGGATAGTTTAATCCGGGATAATATCTGTATTTAAGCTTTATGAAATCGTGTGTCAGATCATACAGGGTATTGTGGTCAACAAAGACGCCGCCGATAACCAAGACGGGCTGATGGTTTCCGTCGGGGGGCGGATTTTCGGGCATGGTTCCCAAATCACCGGATTCGTCAATGTAACAAATCTTGACCAAGTTGTCCTCTGATACAACTAAGGTCTCCTTACGGAGACCTCAGGATTTTCCGCCCTAACACGGGTCGGTTAAATAAAATACCTGATTATAGTATCGAAATTTTTTTGTCGGGTCAAGACGGAAAAGTGTTATCAATTTTTTAAAAAATAAGGGGCATACTTTCCTTTGAACGGAGGAATAATGCATTCTCAGGACGCTTTGCCGCTAAAGGCATTTTATACGACGGTTTCGGTTCCTTGTCCTTATTTGCCGGACAGGACGGAACGTAAGCTTGCGGCCGAAATCAGCGGAACCGATGCTCAAAGATGGGCAAACGTTTTGTCTCGGGCGGGCTTCAGGCGCAGTCATTCGGTTTGCTATATCCCCGTTTGCGAAGAATGTCAGGCATGCCGTTCCGTCCGCATTGACGTAAAAGGATTTCATTTGAATAAAAAAATGAAAAAGACTCTTCGTTTAAATGCGGAGCTGTCTTTTTCGATATTGCCGAACGTAGCCGATTCCGAACAGTATGCTTTGTTTCGGAATTATTTGTCCGCCCGTCATCAGGGCAGCGAAATGAATTCAATGTATTTCGAAGAATTCCGAGCCATGATAGAAGATTCTCCCGTCGAAACCGTTTTGGGGCAGGCGAGAGATACGCAAACCGGCGCGCTAAAGGGCGTGATGCTGACGGATGTTTTGGATGACGGTTTGTCGGCGGTTTACAGCTTTTTTGATTCGTCCGAACCGTTTAAAAGCTTGGGGCGCTATTTGATTTTAAAATTGGTGGAAGAAGCGGAAAAACGCGGATTGCCTTACGTCTATTTAGGGTATTTTATAAGCGAATGCCCGAATATGGCTTATAAAGCCGAATACCGTCCGTTGGAATGTTGTTTCGGCGGGAAATGGCGGGAATTTATTCCTCTCCGATAATATGACAGACGACGTTTCGGACGTTGGGGTGATTTCTGAATTCGCAAACGTAGACCGCCTGCCATGTTCCCAAGGTCGCTTTGCCGTTTGAGACGGGAATGTTTAAAGAAACGCCCGTCAGCGTTGAACGGATATGAGCGGGCATATCGTCTTTTCCCTCGTAGGTGTGGACGTACAAGGAATCGTCTTGAGGAACCGTTCTGTCAAAAAAGTTTTTTAAATCGTATAAGACGTCGGGATCGGCGTTTTCCTGCACGGTCAGGGCGGCAGAAGTGTGTTTGATGAATAAAGTCATCAATCCCGTGGTAATGCCGCTTTGCCGAACGGCGTTTTGGACGGCGTTTGTGATGTTTGTGAAATGCCCGCCCTCGGTTTGGACGGCGAAAACGGTTTGATATTGTTTCATTCGTATAAATGGCGTTCGTCTATTGTTTTTGCAGTATCGGCGTCCAAGAGGGGCTTGATGCCCGAACCGTCAAGAGGCAGGCTTTTGACTTGTCTGCAAACGGCAGTGTATTCGCGGACGACTTTGAAATTCTTTGTTTCGGCGATTAATGCGGAAGGGGCGTTAAACAAAGCCTGTCTGGCGTCGGGATGGATAAAGTCCAAAAGAACCGTACTTTGCGGCGTTCTGTATAACAAAGCATGTTCGCCGCCGTCGTACAGCAAGACGGGGGAAGAAGGTTCTTCTTCTCTGGCGCGCAGGGAAATCATTACCTCGTTTTGTTTGTTCAGATGGATTTCGTAAAACGATTCCTGTTCGGGTCTTTTGGGCAAATTTTTTCTCCTGAAAACATAAAGAAGAGTATAACGCGTTGAGTTTTTTTGAGCAAACTGTTTTAAGGCAAAGCGTTTTGAGCTTTCTTCGTAAAGGCAAGGGTGTTATCATTTTGAAAAAACAAGATTAGGAGTTTTATATGCATCCATGGCATGACGTAGAACTGGCCGGCAAGGTTCCTCAGTTCGTTCCTGCGGTTATTGAAGTTCCCAAGGGCTCAAAATATAAATACGAGCTGGATAAATTAAGCGGTTTGATAAGGGTGGACAGAGTTTTGTACAGCAGCGTACATTACCCTGCAAATTACGGCTTTATTCCCCGCACGTACTGTGATGACCACGATCCTTTGGATATTTTGGTTTTGGGACAGGAACCCGTTTATCCTTTGACGATTTTGACGGCACGCCCGATCGGAGTTATGAAGATGATTGACCAGGGCGAAGCGGATGACAAAATCATAGCCGTTCACGCCGATGATCCGGAATATGCGCATTATTCTTCGATAGACGAGCTGCCGCCCCATCGAATGATAGAAGTCCAACGCTTTTTTGAAGATTATAAAAAGCTTGAAAACAAGACGGTCGTCGTTGAAGGCTTTTTGGATCAGCACGAAGCTTTTTCTGTCATAGCCGCGGCTGTTAAAAGCTATGAAGAAAACAAGACGCATTTAACCGGTTACGTCGCTCGGTAACGTTTATTTTAAGGATTCTTTTAATTCTTGCAAAGCGGTGCGGGCTAACAGGTCGCACCGTTCGTTTTCCGGATGCCCCGCATGTCCTTTGACCCAATGCCAAATGATGCGGTGCGTCCGCTTTAAATGAAAAATTTCCTGCCATAAATCGCTGTTTTGAACGGGTTTTTTGTCTGCGGTTCTCCACCCGTTTTTTACCCAGCCGTCCATCCATTCCGTCGCGCCTTTCATGACGTATTGGCTGTCGGTGTATAAATCGACTTCGCAAGGCTCTTTTAACGCTTTTAAAGCAGAAATGACGGCCGTCATTTCCATGCGGTTGTTTGTCGTCGCGTCATGAGCTCCGCAAAGTTCTTTTTCGGCTTTACCGTAGCGCAGGACGGCTCCCCAGCCTCCGATTCCCGGATTGCCGCTGCATGCTCCGTCCGTAAATATCTCTATTTTTTTCATGACAGCTCCGCACAAAGCGTTTTTTGGAAGATTACTTGATTCGCTTATGAAAAATCTACTATTATCTAACATAAAGACAAATAAGGAAAAAATGCGAATGACAATACCTTTTATAACGTGCGGGGGGATGTTTTGGTGGTTTGACCGCTATCAATATGCGGGATGGCGGATACAGGAAAACATCTGGACGCATCGTTGCCGATTGCTTGATTCGCATGATGTACGTCGTTTTTCGGGGACTTTTGAAGCCTGTTCGGACAAATTGCCCGAATTTTTAAAAATATGGGAAGAGCCGAAGCCGAACGGAGAAACGGTAGTCTTTATTCACGGATTGTTTCAAACGCCGGGATCTTTTGATGACATGAAAACGGCTTTTTACGACAAAGGGTACGAAGCGGTGTCATTCAGCTATCCCCAGCTTCGTTCTGATTTGGAAGACGCCGCGAAAAAGTTAAATGCGGCGTTGAAAAGGCGAAAAGACATCAAACGTCTTCACTTTATTGTGCACGGTGTCGGCGGGTTGGTTTTAAGGAAGGCTTTGATGATGAAGCCCGAATGGCAATCCGTTTGGGGACGCGTCGTCATGATTTCCGTCCCGAACAAAGGCTTTTCCTGGGCGGGGAAGTGGTCGGAAAAGAAATGGTATAAGTTTTTGTTGGGGAAGATGGGAAGTAATATTACGCCCGAATTCGTTTCAAAAAATGTTTCTGAAATGTCTGGCGATTTTGCCGTTTTGATGAGCGGAAAAGATAACGGCAAAGGCTATCTGCCTTTTATGGGCGAAGACAACGACGGCATTTTAAAAGTTTCGGAAGCTTTTGTAAAAAACGCCAAAGAAGATTTTTTAACGCTCGGCGTCCCTCATTTCTTTTTGCAAAAGAAAGAAAAGACCATAGAAATGTGCTTGTTTTTTATTGGAAGCGGCCGACTGGGCAAAGGAAAACGCATTCGTCGGGAAAGCAATTTGATGAGCAAATTTTACGATCGTTAACTTTTTTGGCGCTCTTTTAATTTTGCCTGAACCCACAGATCTTCCATTTCTTCCAAAGACGTTTTTTCAAAAGGTCTGTTTTGTTCTTTTAAACATTTTTCGATATACCCGAAACGCCGTTCGAATTTGGCATTGGTGCGTTTTAAGGCTTTTTCGGGATCTATGCCCAGCTTTCTTGCCAGATTGACGCAAGCGAACAGCAAATCACCCATTTCGTCTTCGCGTTGGTCGGCATGAGACGGCTGAGCGATTTCATTTTTCAATTCGTTCATTTCTTCTTCAATCTTATCAATGACCAAAGACGGCTTGTCCCAATCAAATCCGACGCGGGCGGCTCGGCTTTGCAGCTTATATGCTCTTGTGGTTGCGGGGAGGGCTTTGGCGATTCCGTCCAAAATCCCCGATTGTTTCTTTTGCTCTCTTTCTTCTTTTTTTAGCGCTTCCCAGTTGGGCAAATCTTTGGCATCTCCGAATACGTGGGGATGGCGTCTGACCATTTTGTCGACGACGCTTTGAACAACGTCCGAAAAATCGAATTTTCCGTTCTCTTCGGCGATGCGGGAATGAAAAACGACGTGCAGCAGCAAATCGCCCAATTCTTCTTTTAAAGAATCATAATCGTTCCGTTCGACGGCATCATAGACTTCATAGGCTTCTTCCAGCGTATATCCCGCAATGGACTGCGACGTTTGAACGACATCCCACGGACATCCGTTTTCTTTGTCGCGCAGGCGTTCCATGATATGTAACAAATCTTGAACGGATTTCGTATCAGGCATTGTTTTCGCCGTTTTTTAAAATTTCGGGATTAACGTCATCCAACATCTCTTGAGGATAAGGCAGAATTCCGTCTTCGGGGATTATGACCGGCGCTTTATAGACTTCGCCGAATTCTTCGTCATCGTTCATTTCCGCGACAAGGATTTGTTCGATTTGCGTCAATAATTTTCTGACTTTGGCTGGGATATAGGCGATAGGGGCGAGTTGGTTGTCTGATCGTTTGAACAAAGCGGCATTTAAACCGTCGAAATAAAAGACGGGGGCGGCGGGAGAATCGGGAACGGCTTGGATTAACATCATCAGATCGCCGTTTCCGTTGTCGATAAAATCGTATTCCAAATTAATAATTTCGGCAGACAGCATCAAAAAGTCCTTTTCAAAGCATCAGGAGAGCCTATATTAGAACAAGATTGTCGTTTGGCAAGATTGAAAACGAAGTGAATCGCCTGTTTCAGTCTTTTGTCTATTTTTGAAAATTCCGCATTTATTTTTCGTTTTTTAAAATTTGTTTCGTCTTAAAAAAAGGTAAAAAGAAGGAATATTTTAATATATCATATTGATAAATAATGATTTTATGATTTTTGAGGTTGGGTAACGAAAAAAAATCGAAAAAATAGACAAAAAAGGTATTGAAAAAAAGAAAAAGGTTCTGTATAACTGAATCTAACAAGGAAATGTTTTTTAAGTGAGGCTATCATGACAGAAAAAACCCCGGTCAAATTAATTGTCAGCGATATCGACAATACGATTTCGGACTTCTTTAACGTATGGGGTCTGACGACGGACAAAGCCGTTGAACAGCTGGCAGCCAGCCGCGGCATAGACAAAGACGTGTTGTATGCGGACATTCGCGACAATACATCGGGCTATGCACGTTTCCACAGCATATCGGCGTTGGTAAAAGAAGCTCCGATGCTCAGCCTGGAAGGCAAATCTCCCGAAGAAGCCGCTCGTTTGGAAAAACATGATGCCGCGCTGATTCACCAGATTCAAAAAGAACGTTCGGAAGGCAACAAAGTCTATGAAGGCGTTATTGCGACGGTTCGCAAGGCCAAAGCCGCAGGAACGGGATTTGTTCTTTATACGGACGCCCCGATTGCCGGTGCCGTTGAACGTTTGGCGGATATGAAGTTCCCCATTGATCTGATTGACGGAATGGTTTGCCGTGCCGACCACACGACGGAAGAAGTTGACGGCAAGATTCAGTTTAAGAAAGCCCCCATGCAGGTCAAGGGCAGCAAGTATGATAAGTATCGTGATGAACTTGCGGCAAAGCTGGGCGACAAGCTGGTTATGAATTCTGCCGATATGTGGAAACCCAATCCTGCCGTTATGCAGGGGATTTTGGATCGCCATAATGCGAAGCCCGAAGAAACGGTTATGGTCGGCGACAATATTCGTTCCGACGGCGGTGCCGTTCGTCTCGGATGCTCGTTTGCTTGGCAGAAGGAAGGCGCGGAAGTTTTGCCCGAAGTTAAGGGAATGTACGGCAAAATTAACGAAATTGCTTCTTACTCCATCGGTGTTGAAGGTCACTTGCAACAGCTGGCATCCATTAAAAAGGATGATCCCGAACTGGGTAAGGCTTATGACAAGCATATGGTTACGTTGGAAAACGGCTTTAAGGATTTGAACAAGTTCTATCGTTTCATGCCGTTGGAACAGTCCAAAGAACAAAGCAATACCAACGTTGCCTTTACGGCATTGGCTCGCCGCAAAGCACGCGGGATGTAAAACGGTTTAAAATAAACAACTGCAAAGGGCGGGTAAGGTTACCCGCCTTTTGTTTTTTGCAACTCTATGAAATTTATAATTTTTTTTTGAAATAAAAATCGAAAAAATCAAGCTAAAAAAAACATTTTTTCGCACTGCGCGCCCTTGACAGAAAACGCGTAACCTTGCAATCTATATAAAACGATTATTCCTTAAATTTGAAAGGATAACAGTCTTGGTTAATCAATTTGCGGAAGAAGACAATTTGATACGGGCCGCGTCTTTTTTGCCGTCAAAAGAAGAGCTGAAAAAACAGCAGGAAAATGCGGTCTCGGCAGCCGATCCGCTTTCGGCTTTGCTCTATTCGGATGATCGGGATACGATTTTATACGGTATTTTCGGGGACTTGCCCGATTACAGCAATCCGGATATGGAGGCTCTTTGGGATGAAGTGCTGGAAGCAGATCCCGAAGTCATTTTTGAATACTGCTTCAGAAAAGGAATTGATTTGTTTCAGGATGACGGACGCCCCGTTGCACCGTGGCGGGATATCGCCGTTATGCTGAAGGCAATCGATAAAGGAATACTTCAGTTGGCTTGATATTTTTCGGTAAAAACAATGGCGGAAGAAACTCCTGGTAAAGACAATAATAAAAAAGGTTTTGCCGCACGGATGCGGAACTATTTTTTAACGGGGATTCTCGTTACCGCTCCGCCGGCTCTGACGATATATTTAGCCGTCCTGTTCGTTAATTTTATCGACAGCAAAGTCAGAGGCTTAATCCCTGCCGAATATAATCCCGAACAATATTTGCCTTTTGCCATTCCCGGTTTGGGCGTCGTGATTGTTTTGGTCGCCATGATACTTTTGGGCGCCTTTACAACGGGCTTTGTCGGGCGCTTGTGCATGCGCCAGTGGGAAAGAATGTGGGAAAGTATGCCGTTCGTATCGGGCATATACAGCGCATTCAAACAAATCTTTGAAACGGTTTTTTCAAAAAAATCAAATGCGTTCAGACAGGTCGTTCTGGTCGAGTTCCCCAGAAAAGACGCTTGGACGTTGGCGTTTGTGACGGCGGATGCTCCTTACGAAGTCGAGCACTCGTTGAATTGCAAGGATATGTTGTCGGTTTATGTCCCGACGACGCCGAACCCGACTTCCGGATATTTGATGATGTTTAAAAAAGAAGACGTCGTTCCGGTCGATATGACCGTTGAAGAAGGGTTGAAGCTGATTATTTCTCTGGGGATTATCGTCAAAAAACGTCCCGAAGATTTTTCATTGCCTTCGGCTTTTCATCATCATTCTTCTTCGGATGAAAAATAAAAAAAACAGGATATAAAAAAGGAGGGAAATCCCTCCTTTTTTATCGGCTTTTCGATTTTAATGTCTTTAAGACCAAAGGTGTTTGTTGCTTTTTGCTTTGGTAAAAAGTTTCTTTAAGCGTCGTTAATCTAGATTTCTTTTCTTCGTTTAGAAACTTATCGACAGCGTTAATGATTGTTGAATTGGTCTGCGGCAATACGGGCATTGAAAATGCCGTGTCAAAGACGCGGTCATCGTTTAAATCCAAAACGTACTTGTTTTTGCAAGCATTAAACAGCCTGTGGCAATCGGGACGTTTTTCCGGATCAATTTCCATATCGCCGTAGACGGCGGTTTTTATTCCCAAGGCAGCCGTGTCGGAAGTGTAAGAAAAGCTGTCCATGGTTCCGATAACGATACTGCTTTGCGCAAGTATTGCAGGATATATGTTCCCGATTTTTTGGCTTTGTTCGGCGAATTCTTTTTTGTATTTTCCGGAATACATGCGAAAATCGGCGGCTTCGTTATCGTTTTGAGCGATTTTTTTCGCATTGTAAAAAGCCATATTATTTTCGCTGCACTTTTCAAACAAAAAGTCAGTAACGTCGGTCGGTGTTCTCGGGCTGTTTCCGAAAGCGACGTTAAATCCTTTTTCTTGGAATTCTTTAGCGCGTTTCCAGAGATTTTCCGCATCTTTCAGCGTGAATTTAATTTCGGGACCTTCGACGCGCCCGCCCAAAGAAAAGAAGGCTGTCGGCTTGCCGTTTTTGAACTGAGCCAATTCTTCTGAAAATTTCGGAGAGTTTGCTTCCTGATTGATGCGTACTTTTGTTAAGTTTCCGGCAACGCCCAAAGTCGGCACGACCTTGCATTTCATGCCGGTTTGATTGTTTTCGACGGCGTTTGCCTGTTCTTTTGTCATCAGGTGGTAGGGGACGTTTGCGATGTCGGCGTTTTTATAATCGAAATAAGCGGAGGTCAGAACCAGAGTCGTTACGTTTCCGAGGTTATTGTTCTTATAATATTCTTTAACGGCGCCGGCTAAAGCATCAGTGTTTTTTCCTGCGTTTTCCATGTCTCCGTGGTTAAAGGGCAGGACAAAGACATTTGGTTTCGGATTGTCTTTTAAGTAGGTGTCCAGAGCATCATTTACGGCTTTTTGAAAAGAAAACGCATCGGGGAACAGCCCTCTGTCCAAGATTTTTCCGTCAACGGATAGAAGCATTTTGTTTCTGGTAACGGGGACTTTTTTATCCGCTTCAGCTTCCAGTATCAGACCGCGCGTTTGATTGTCAGAGCCCAAACGTCCGCTGAGAAAACCGCAAAATTCCATAAGACACCTCTTAGAACAAAAAGGATCAACAAAACTATGATAAAATTTTTAGCCTTTCTTAAGAACGGGAATTTTTGGCACGAGTTTGAATAATTTCTGAGATATTTACGGATGAATTTTTTTTGTTCGCATTACGCGCTTTTTGAAATTTTCTCAGCTTTGCGCGCAAGAACACTTCTTTTAAATTCTTTGCTTTTCCTTCCATTATTTTGACCTGTTTCGGCGACATTTCGGCTTTTTGCCCGTAGGTATAATCCATCAGTTTATATGTGTTCGGATTTATGACGAACATATCATCAATGGAACGGTCTGTTTTTCCGTAAGCGGCATTGGCGGCTTGAATGTTGAAATACCCTTGTTCTGACAAAGAAAGTTTTTCCGGAGATTTCAGATAATCGGCGGAATTTCCTGCATAGGAAACGCCGTTGACTTTAAAGAGAGTTTCGACGAAACGCCCCAGTTGTCGGTCGGACAGGTTTCTTTGTTGAGGCGCTTTCGCAAGACGGGCTTTTTCTGCTTTGGAATAATAATCGTCATACCAACAGATGATTCTCGAAGATTTATACCAAGCATTTGCAGCATTTTTTAATGTGTCGGGGTGGTCAAGTTTTCCTTTTTCCGCCGCTTGTTCAACGGCTTCGGCGGCGGCGGAGAAATATCCGTTTTTTATGACGTTAAGCGGTCCATAGTCCCCCAGCTGAGCCAGTTCATACCCGAATTTTGTTTGTACGGCGACGGCATCCGCTTCAATGGCGCGGTTAACGATCATATAAGATTTAAAGTTCAAGTCATTGTTTCTGTAAGTTTCGCGGAATTCCGGCACTTGGTCAAACTGAATGGAATGTCGCGCTTCATGAACCAAAACAGAACAGATAAAGTCTTTGTCGTCGCTTGCATGCAAACAGATTAATCGGTGAGCATCGTTGTAGAAACCGCCGCGTCCGTCATTTTCGGCATAGAGCAAAAAAGAATGCCCCGTTTCGCTTGCTTGGCGCAAAGTGTCGCGTCCGGTTTTTGACAGACAGGCACGATTAACGCTTTCTGAAAGAAGCGGGACTAAAGATTTGTCCATTTCAGGATCCAGAGTATAAGGAAACAGGCGGTTTCCCTCGGGATCAAGAGCGTACAAGACATTGGGATTTTGAGATTGCACATTGTTTTGTATCGGAGAAGCCTGAGGTATGGAAGACGGATTTTCAAAACGCTGCTGTAAAGAATCAGGCATATTTATTCTCCTGTTTTTTTATAGTGATAACTTAAATATATAAGATAGCATATATCTTTGTTTTGTCAATTTTGTCTATTTTGAAGAAGCAACAAAAAAAAGCCTGACTTTATGTCAGGCTTTTTTAAATGGCTCCGGAGGAGGGATTCGAACCCCCGGCCGATCGGTTAACAGCCGATTGCTCTACCGCTGAGCTACTCCGGAATGGAACGATTGGAGGCCGAGACCGGAATCGAACCGATATAGAAGGATTTGCAGTCCTCTGCATAACCACTCTGCCACTCGGCCTTAGCCGTTCCTCAAGCGATCCGCTCAAGACAGGGATGTTTATACATTTGATTTGGCGACAGGTCAATAAAAAAATGAAAAAAAATGAAAGCGCGTTTTTTTGTGAAGTTGTTTGCTTTTTTAAAGGTTTATATAGTATGTTTTCAAAGGAATTTTAATGGAGCATGCCGTTGTTTCAATCATTGCCGTCATTTGAATCGGCGCGAAAGAATATGGTTTTGGGGCAACTTATTCCGAATCGCGTTTCGTCTCCGAAGATACTGGAAGCGATGTCTCGCGTTCCGAGGGAATTGTTTGTTCCCGACCGTTTGCAAAGCTTGGCTTACAGCGATGAACCCGTTCTTATCCGCGAAGGCGTTTTTTTGTTCGAGCCGTTGACGGCGGCACGATTATTGGAATTGGCTCAGGCCGGTTCGGACGACGTTGTTTTAAACGTCAGGGCGGGGACGGGATATACGGCGGCATTATTGTCCAACTTTTCCCGTGCCGTTATCGGGCTTGAGGCGGATTCGGGTTTTTGCGAGACGGCACAGGAAATTTTAACTCTGTTGGAAACGGATAATGCGGCTGTTTTAAATAAAAATCCCGATCTCGGTTTTCCGTCTCAGGCGCCGTATGATGTTATATATATAGACGGTATTGTTACGAAGATTCCCGAAAATCTAATTGCGCAACTTTCGGAAGGCGGGCGGATGGTTTATGTTGAATCGAAACCCGGATCTTTATCGGCAAAGGCCGGAAAAGTCATAAAACGTAACGGTGTGCTGTCATTTACGTTTGCTTTTGACATTGCTCTTAATCCCGAAATCCGCCTCTCGGAATACAAAAATTTTGTTTTTGATGAAGTTTTATAAAGTTATTTGTTGATATTTGGGCGGTTTTGACTGTAAAAGAGAATCGTTTTTATATCCGTGAATAAATATGCGGATGTTGTTTGTATGACCCGAAAGGCAGGAAAGGGACTTCAATGCTGAATTTGAAAAAAGTATTGTCCGGGGTTTCATTGTCCGTGATGATGTTGGCGGGAGGAACCGTTCAGTCGGAAACATTGGAAGAAGCATTGGCATATACATATGTTGCGAATCCGCAGGTGTTGGCGCAACGGGCATATTTACGTTCAGTTTATGAAAAGATAGTTCAGAGCCAATCGGGCTATAAACCGACAATCGTGGGAGAAGCCAGCTACGGCTACAGTTATGATCGAAACCGCATGCGCCCGAATTTTTTGGAAACGGAAGACGATCCCTATAACGTAGGCGTTAATGCCGTGCAACCTTTGTTTTCCGGCTTTGGGACGGTTGCGTCGGTCAAAGCGGCAAAGGCTCAGTTTGAGGCAGAACGCGCGAATTTAAAGACCGTTGAACAAAACACGTTAATGAGCGCCGCGACGGCTTATATGGATGTGATTCGCGACATGGCGCTGTTAAAATTGACGCAAAACAACGAAGCCGTTTTACGCCGTCAGTTGGAATATACTCAGGATCGTTTTCGCGTCGGAGAATTGACAAAGACGGACGTTGCTCAGTCAGAAGCGCGCTTGGCAGGAGCTGTTGCTTCGCGAATCGATGCGGAAGGGGCATTAAAGGTTTCGTATGCAACATATCGCCAAGTCATAGGCAAAATGCCCGATAAAATTTACGAGCCTTCCGTTCCCGAATCGAAACTCCCCCAAACTTTGGCGGAAGCGCTTGAGATTTCCGAAAAGCGCAATCCTCAGCTGGCATCGGCGGAACAGGCGGCAAAAAGTGCTTTAAGTTCTATTGACGTTGCGAAATCCGGACATTATCCGACGTTGGATTTGCAAGGTTCGTTTTATCATGCAAAAACCAAAACGAATTTTAGCGGGGAGGTTTTTAAAGGGCATGCCGATGCTTCCGATGTTCAGCTGGTTATGAATGTTCCCCTTTATACGGCGGGCAGCGTCGCGTCCAAAGTAAGGGAAAGCAAACATTTGGCGGGTCAGGCTCGCATCAACGTTGATACCGTACGTCGGGATGTTGCCCAAATGACGACCCAGGCTTGGGAAAATTATCATTCTTCGGTAGCGTCTTTGAAGTCTTTGGAAGAACAGGTCAGAGCTTCCGAACTTGCTTTGGACGGCGTTAAAAGAGAAGAACAAGCCGGAACCCGTACCGTTTTGGACGTTTTGAACGCCGAACAGGAACTGTTGGATGCTCGCGTCAGCGTCGTGACGGCAAAAAGAGATCAGGTCGTTGCGGCATATCAGCTCTTGTCATCAATGGGGATGATGTCTCCGTCGGGTCTCGGGCTTGATTTGTCCAGGTATCGCCGTAAAAAAGCAGCAGCGGAACAAACGGTCGAAAATAAGGATAAAACAGAAGAAAAATCCGAAGCCGACGAAAAACAAACGCCGGCGCCTTCCGAAACAAAGAACGTTTCTGAATCATAAGCTCATCTTGTTGATAAAAAATACGGTTTTTTGGGGCAAGAGGTTAAATCTCATCTTGCCCCTTTTGATTCAGATGGTATATTAAAGTACCGTTTATGAGAATTGGACGAACAATGACAGATCAGAACGAACCTTCAATGGAAGACATCCTGGCTTCTATCCGCAGCATTCTTGCGGACGGAGAGGGCGAACCTGCGCCGGCTCCTGCCGTTGAAGAAAAAAAAGCTTCCGAACCGGTTGCGCCGCAACCCGTTTATCAAAACAATCAGCCTGCTCCGAAAGAAGAACCCGCACCGGTTCAACAGCCTTCGGAAAGTGTGGTAAATTTAACGCAGGATATGATTGTTCCCGTGGGAAAGAACGCTCAGTCCGAAGAAGACGATTTTACGCCGGAACCTGTTGTAAAACCCGTCGCCGAAAACGACCCCGTTCCCGATGAATTTAAGGATATTCCCAAAATTATCGGCAACAAGATTCGCGAAGAAGACGGATTGCTTTCGGCGCCGGCGGTAGAAGCGACGGCCGCTTCGCTCAGCCATTTGACGCAAATGTTTGCTGCGGATAAAAATGCGGCTGTCGGTGTTCCGATGGTTACGTTGGAAAGCATCGTTCGCGAATTGCTCCGACCGCTGTTGAAAGAATGGCTGGATCAGAATTTACCCGACATTGTCGAACGCGTCGTACGCAAAGAAATCGCCCGCGTTACCGACAGACTTGATTTTAAATAAAATGTACAACCCCGCATTTCCTCAAGTCGAACGGCTTGAGGAAATCTTTTTTATGACTGAAATGAAAAGGAGGAACGGCGATGCTGGACAAGAATTACAGCCCTGCCGCAGTTGAATCGTCTTGTTACGAAGAATGGGAAAAATCAGGGGCATTTGCCTGTGATCCGAATTCAGACAAAGAACCGTATTGCATTATGATTCCGCCTCCGAACGTTACGGGGAATCTGCACATCGGGCATGCACTGACGTTTACGCTTCAAGACACGCTGATTCGTTATCAACGCATGAAAGGAAAAGACGTATTGTGGCAACCCGGAACGGATCATGCCGGGATTGCGACTCAGATGGTTGTAGAACGCCTGTTGGCCAAAGACGGAATTTCCCGCCACGATTTGGGCAGAGAAAAGTTCATAGAAAAAGTATGGGAATGGAAAGCAAAGTCGGGCGGACAGATTACAAAACAGTTGCGCCGTTTGGGAGCGTCTTTGGATTGGCCGCGCGAACGCTTTACGATGGATGAAGGTCTGTGCCGTGCGGTTCGTCAGGAATTCGTAACGTTATATAAGGACGGTCTGGTTTATCGGGCGAAACGTTTGGTCAACTGGGATCCGTTTTTGCAAACGGCTATTTCGGATTTGGAAGTCGAACAGCGCGAAGTCGTCGGCAAGATGTGGTATTTTAAATATCCCGTCGAAAACGATCCGAACCGTTTTATTACAATAGCGACGACGCGTCCCGAAACGTTGTTCGGCGATACGGCGGTTGCCGTCAGTGCGGACGACGAACGTTATAAAGATTTAATCGGCAAGAACGTTATTATTCCGATTTGCAATCGTCCGATTCCTGTTATTGCGGACGAGCACGCGGATCCGACGAAAGGGACGGGTGCGGTAAAGATTACGCCGGCTCACGATTTCAACGACTATGAAGTCGGCAAACGCCATAATCTGCCAATGATAAATATATTGGATGCGACGGCTCATTTAAACGAGAACGTTCCCGAAGCATATCAGGGCTTAACGACGGCGGATGCCCGTAAAAAAGTTCTGGAAGACGTCAAATCTTTAGGATTGTTCGTAAAAGAAGAAGACAATCCGATGACGATACCTTACGGGGATCGTTCGGGCGTTGTCATTGAGCCCTGGCTGACCGATCAATGGTTTGTCGATGCGCCGAAATTGGCTGTGGAAGCCATTAAAGTCGTTGAAGACGGTCGTTTGAAATTTGTGCCGAAATCATGGGAAAAGACGTATTTTGAATGGATGCGCAACATTCAGCCGTGGTGCGTTTCGCGCCAGCTGTGGTGGGGGCACCAGATTCCCGTTTGGTACGGGCCGGACGGACATTATTTTGTGGAAGAAAACGTTGAACTGGCTCAAGCCGAAGCGGATAAATATTACGGCAAGCACGTTGAATTAAAGCAAGACCCCGATGTTTTCGATACGTGGTTTTCGTCTGGGATTTGGCCGTTTTCGACGTTGGGCTGGCCTGATAAGACCAAAGAACTTGAACGCTATTATCCGACGAACGTTTTGGTTACGGCGTTTGACATTATCTTTTTCTGGGTCGCCCGAATGGTTATGCTCGGCCTTCATTTTATGAAGGATGTTCCGTTCAGAACGGTCTATATTCATGCGTTGGTACGCGACGAACAAGGTCGCAAGATGTCAAAATCCAAAGGCAATGTCGTTGATCCGTTGATATTGGCGGACAAATACGGCGTTGATGCTTTGCGCTTTACGCTGGCGGCGATGGCGGCTCAGGGGCGCGACGTGTGCATGAGCGAAAGCCGCGTGGAAGGATACCGCAATTTTGTAACAAAGCTGTGGAATGCGGCACGTTTTTGCGAAATGAACGAATGCAAGCCCGTTGACGGTTTTGATCCGAAGTCCGTTAAGAATCCGCTGAACCGATGGATTATTTCCAAAACGGCGGCGGCAGTACGCAAGGCGACGGTTGCTTTGGACGAATACAAGTTCAATGAAGCCGCCGATGCGGGTTATCAATTTACTTGGGGAACGTTCTGCGATTGGTATTTGGAATTTGCCAAACCTTTGTTCTACGGAGATGACGAAAGCGTCAAAGCGGAAACGCGTGCGACGGCGGCTTGGGTTTTGGACAGGATTTTAATTCTGTTGCACCCGATTATGCCGTTTGTAACCGAAGAGCTTTGGGGGAAAATCAGCGACAAACGCCCGCAAAAGCTGATCGTAACGCCTTGGCCTGAGTTAAGCGGATTGGAAAATCCCGAAGCGGAAGCCGATTTGGATTGGGTTGTGGGCTTGATTACGGCGATACGTTCTTTGCGTTCGGAAATGAACGTCCCCCCTGCGGCAAAGATCACAATGTTTTTGCGGGATGCGTCTTCGGTTGAAGCAAAACGGTTGCAGGATTTCAACTTGCTGATACGGACGTTGGCTCGATTGGAAAAGGCCGAGATTTCCGCTTCTGCGGACGATGCCAAAGGGGCGGCGCAAAGCGTTTTCGGTACGGCGACAATTTTGTTGCCTTTGGCGGGCGTTATTGACGTTGCCAAGGAAAGCGAACGACTGAACAAAGAAAAAGCAAAGCTTGAAAAAGAAATTGCTTCTCTGGCGGGGCGTTTAAGCAATGAAGGCTTTATCGCCAAAGCTCCCGCAAACGTGGTTGAGGAGCAAAAGGCAAGACTTGCGGAAGCCAAAGAGGCCGCCGTAAAAGTCGAAGAGGCTTTAAAGCGTTTGAAAGATCTGTGATTTTGCGCGGGAGAGATAAAAAATGAACGCATATTTTCGTATTGCTGCCTGCATTTTTTTCGCTTCCGCTTTTTCCGCGTCCGATGCGGCGGCGCAACCCGTCGTCGTGACCGAAGCGGAAACCGTAGCTTTAAGCTCTGCGACGCCCCGAACGGCGACCGAAACGATGCAGGATTTTATCCGTTCCGAAGAATCCCGCGTTTGTTCCGAACTTAAAAAGTTCGCTCGTCAGACGATATTGAAAGACCCCGCCGTTTTAAGCGCGTCTGAAGAACGTGATACATCGGATATGATGGAAGCAGCGGATAAATACGCACGCATTTTGGCAAAAGACTTTGATGCCGAATATCTGTTTTATTATCCGAATACGCGCTTTTTTGTCAGAGTGGGGGATAAGAATTATCGCGGCAGAATGAGGATTCCAGCGGAATTGTCGGAAACGTCTTCTTCTTGTTTTTGGGAACGCCTGCCTTCGGATGACGTTGTGTACAGCGTTCTTTTAAAGCTAAAGGGAGAAAAGTCAGGCTACATAAAAATATCCAAAGCATTGCCCCGAATGGTCGGTAATTTGCCCGATACGCTCTTCGGTTTCGGAAAAGTCAGAGTTTATACGGCTCTGGATAAAATAGGTCTTAACAAAATGGCGTGGTTTAAAATGCGCCGCCGCGAAGCAAACCCGACGGTCGGAGCCGGATGGTGCACGGCGGAAAATTTAGCCTTTTTAAGCTCAATCGGATCAGGAAGAAAACTTGAACCCAAAACGCAAAAGAAAATTCTGTCTTTAATCGATTTAAATCAGGATTTTTCTTACGAAGAATTAAATCTGACGGGAGGGACGTTCCCCGTCGTCGGCATTGACGGACAACGTTTGGGGGCGATTGTTTATACGATAACGCCCGAAGAAACGGTTATTCCGAAGCTTGAAAGCAAAACACCGAACGAAACGGATGCGAAAAAATAAAAAAAGGGGAAATCTTCCCCTTTTTATTTTGCCGGAATCACCTTATTTATTTTTATATAAACTCAGAAAAAGGAAGAAAATGTTTAAGCGTATCGGTCTGTTTTTAGTTTTAAACTTTGTGGTGTTGATAACGATTTCCGTTTTGGTTCGGTTGTTGGGCGTTGACCGCTGGCTGACGGCGAACGGGATTGATTATGCTCAATTGATGGCGTTTTCGGCGGTTTGCGGCTTTACGGGTTCGTTTATTTCTTTGATGATGTCGAAAAGTATTGCCAAAATGACGACGGGGGCATCCGTTATTTCGTCTCCGCGAAATGAAACAGAGGCTTGGCTGCTTTCGACGGTTCGTGATTTGTCGGACAGAGCAGGGTTAAAAATGCCCGAAGTCGCGATTTATGAAGGGACGCCGAATGCTTTTGCGACGGGAGCCTTTAAAGACGATGCGCTTGTTGCGGTTTCCACGGGATTGATGCAGGGGATGACGCGCCCTCAGATACGAGCCGTTTTGGCTCATGAGGTTTCTCATATTCGCAACGGCGACATGGTAACGATGACGTTATTGCAGGGCGTTTTGAATACGTTTGTGTTCTTTTTTGCCAGAGTAGCCGCATTGTTTTTGCAAAACCGCGGCAGTTCGGACGGAGAACGGCGTATCGGCGGTTTCAGCTATTATGTTGTTGTTCCCGTTTTTGAGATTTTGTTCGGTATTTTGGCAAGTATTCTGTCATGTGCTTTTTCAAGACATAGAGAATATCGTGCTGATGCGGGCGCGGCAGAGCTGACGGGACGCCCCGAAGATATGATTGACGCGTTGAGGGCACTCGGACGCATGGAATCCGAACCGTTGCCCTCTGAAATGAAAGCGTTCGGAATTACGGATTTACCGTCATTTTCGGAATTGTTTTCGACGCATCCGCCTTTGTCATCCCGTATAGAGGCGTTGAGCGGACTTTCTTCGGGAAAAACGGAATCTTCCGTCGAGCGGGGAGAACGTCGTCGTTCCACCGGAGGATTATTCGGAGAAGTTAATTCGGACGATCATTCTCCATGGTCATAAACAATGAATTTCATAAATGAAAAGCCTCCGAAAAGGAGGCTTTTTTATTGCTCTTTATGAAATGATTAAGTAAATTAAAACGGAAATGCAGGCATACGTTGCTCTATTAAAACACCATTTAAAACAAAGCTTATCAGACGAGCTGTATAAATAATGAATAACGGAGTTTGAAATGAAGAAATTCTTGTTTTTTGCCCTATTTCTTTTAAGCGGTTGCGGCACCCTTCTTCATGGAGAACAGCAGAAAATTTTTATCGACAGCCAACCGTCCGGCGTAAAAATATATCACAATGGAAAACTTGTAGGAACAACGCCGTGCGATATCATGTTGGAACGAGGACGCTATTCAACACGTCTGTTGGCAAAGTCCGAAGGGTATCATAACCAGTTTATTTCTTTGGACAGCACGGTAAGTTCGGGCGGGATTCTTGATATAGTTTCTGCTGTTGCTTCGATTTCCGGAACAACCGGAATTACAACGGATATAGCGAATGAATCTTTTTGGGAATATATGCCGAATCAATTTTATATTGATATGGTAAAAATCGGAGAAAACAAAAAAACGACCAAGTTAGCCATGTTTATTACAAAGAATTACGATAAATTGCAGACGGAAGCCGTTTCGGAAGAGGGGGAAACACTTGATGCTCTGTCGGCATTGACGAAAATGTCGGTGTCCGAGCTTGTTCCGATTATCAGAAGCACGACTTATCCGTCAGAACTGGTTAAATATCTTGAACCGTAAAAGATGAAAAGCCTCCGAAAGGAGGCTTTTTTTTATCTCATGCTTTTAATAACGTTGTCCAAAGTCGTAAACATTTCTTTGAACATTTCAGGGGTCAGCTTTCCCGTATTTACGTTATAACGAGAGCTGTGATAGCTGTCGACAAGCTTAACGGGACGCCCTTTGAACGTCAGGTCGTGAACGGCGGCATGCGCAAATTTAAAAGCGCTTTTCTTTTCTCCGAACGCTGATAACACAGCACCGTGAGACACCGTTCCGAGTGCCAAGACGGCTTTTAAATTCGGCATAGAGTTAATTTCCGACTTTAAAAAACGGTTACAAGTATTTGTTTCAGAACCAGTTACTTTGTTTTCGGGCGGTACGCAACGTACGGCATTCGTCAGCCTAGCATTCGTCAATACAACGCCGTCGTCGGGGCTTGCTTTATATTCGCCCGTCGCATATCCGAATTCAATCAGCATGCCGTACAAAAGGTTTCCCGCAAAGTCGCCCGTAAAAGGACGCCCCGTCCTGTTGGCTCCTTTTAATCCCGGAGCCAGTCCGACAATCAGCAATTCGGCATTTAAGTTGCCGAAAGAAGGGACGGTGGCATTCCAAAACGACGGATAAAGAGCTCTGTTTTTATCAAGAAAAGCCGCCAGCCTCGGGCATAAGCGGCAATTCTTGTCAGGAGAAAGCGGTAAATCAGGGGACATAATCAGAATTTTCTTCATCCGGTGTTGCGTCATACAAAGCGCTTTGAGCTTTCAAAACAGCGGGATCAAGCTTTGCACTTTGCGGCGAACGCGAAATATTCGGAGCCAAATCGGACAAATCCGTATAGTGGTCAGCCTGACGGCGCAGTTCGTCGGCGACCATCGGCGGCTGAGACTGAACCGTGCTGACGACGGTAACGCGAACGCCTTTGCGTTGGACGGCTTCGACCAAGCTTCTAAAGTCGCCGTCGCCCGAAAATAAAATGGCGTGGTCTATGTTTTCTGCCATTTCCATCAAATCGACAGCCAATTCGATATCCATATTTCCTTTGATTTTTCTGCGTCCCAGAGCGTCGGTAAATTCTTTTGTCGGCTTTGTAACCATCGTATATCCGTTATAATCCAGCCAATCAACCAACGGACGGATCGGCGAATATTCCTGATCTTCGACCAGAGCGGTATAGTAAAAGGCGCGGATTAAACGTCCTTTTGTGGAAAAAAAGTCCAAAAGCTTTTTATAGTCAATGTCGAACCCCAACGCCCGTGCGGCGGCATAAAGGTTTGAACCGTCAATAAACAAAGCGATTTTTTCGCCGGCATAACAACGCATAAAATTATTCCTTTCAATATGTTGTTTATATAAGTATAACGAAATACAGGATAACGGCAAAAAAGGAAAAATCCAAGATGATTCTTATCGGCACGGGCGGCAATTTGGACAGTTCATTCGGAACGGTGTATCGAACGCTGGACAAAGCATTTGAGCTTTTGGAACAACGGGGGTGTTTGATTGAGAAGTGTTCGGGGTGGTATAAAACGGCACCCGTTCCGATTTCGTCTCAGCCTTGGTATCATAATCGCGTTTTTTCGATCAAAACGGAACAACGCCCGCAAGAGCTTATAAAGACGTTGCTTGGCGTTGAAGCCGATCTCGGTCGCGTCAGGACGGTTAAAAACGCCGCAAGAGTCCTTGATTTGGATTTGTTGGCGTATAATGAAGAAATTATAAACGAACCGCCCGAAACGATAGTTCCTCATCCGCGGATGCATTTGCGGGCATTTGTGCTGTACCCGATGTCCGAGATTGCGCCGGATTGGATACATCCCGTTTTAAAACAAAGCATTTCAGAATTAATTCGCCTTTTACCCGCGGATCAGGAAATAATAAAAGAATAGGCTTGCAATTTCGACAAAAAAAGCAGATATATGCAATATGCCCTAAGGCTGAATCTGTTTATTTTTATCGAGAGAAAAAGACATGGCACGCGTTACCGTAGAAGATTGCGTTTTAAAAGTACCCAACCGTTTTGAATTGGTTTTAATGGCTGCCCAGAGGGCGAAAGATATCAGCGCCGGGGCACCTTTGACGGTTGATCGCGACCGCGATAAAAATCCCGTTGTCGCTTTGCGTGAAATCGCGGAAGAAACGATCAATCTGGATAATTTGGAAAATTCGCTGATTTCCGGAATGCAAAAGTTCGTCAAACCCGAAGAAACGGCTTCCGAACAAAACGAAATCAAAGAAGCCGAAGCCGAATTGGCCGCTTTGAACGAACAATTTGCGTATGTGAACGATGCTCAGCAGGAAGTCGCTGCCGCCGGTTCTTTCGAGGTTTCCGAAGAACCCTGACCTTTTTAGAAAAAGGCGGCAAAGATGCTCCGACAGTTTGAATTGGTCGAACGGGTCCGTTCTTATGACCCCGATGTTGACGAAGAAGGTCTGGATCGGGCATACGTCTTTGCCGTCAAAATGCACGGGTCTCAGAAGCGCGCTTCGGGAGACCCGTACTTTTCCCATCCTGTCGAAGTCGCGGGTATCCTGACGGAATATAAGCTTGATTATGCTTCCATCGTTACGGCTTTGTTGCACGACACGATTGAAGATACCGCCGCAACCTATGAAGATATCAAAGACCTCTTCGGCGAGGAAATTGCCAAGCTGGTTGAAGGCGTTACGAAATTAAGCAAGCTTCAGCTTCAGTCCGACCAAACGAAGCAGGCGGAAAATTTCCGCAAGCTTTTGTTGGCGATGTCGGATGACATTCGCGTTTTGCTGGTCAAGCTGGCAGACCGTCTTCATAATATGCGGACGCTTCACTTTTTCAAAAATCCCGAAAAGCGCCGCCGCATCGCGACGGAAACAATGGAAATCTATGCGCCTCTGGCCGAGCGCATCGGCATGCAGGAAATGAAAAACGAGCTGGAAGAACTGGCTTTTAAAGAACTGCATCCTGAAGCCTATGAATCCATCAAAGCCCGTTTGTCTTTTTTGCGCGAGCAGGGTGGGGATTTAGTTTCCCGCATTATTAAAGCCCTTTACGACGATTTGAAGGATTCTGGTATTCAGGTCGAAATCACGGGGCGCGAAAAAACCCCTTATTCCATTTGGCGCAAAATGCAGCGTCAGAACGCCACGTTTGAACAGCTGTCCGATATTATAGCTTTCCGCATCATTGTGCCGACGGTTGCCGACTGTTACCATGTGTTGGGGATAATCCATACGAAATATCCCATGGTTCCCGGGCGCTATAAAGACTACATTTCCACGCCGAAGCCGAACGGATACAAATCTTTGCATACGGGCGTCATAGGTCCTGAAAAGCACCGTATCGAGATACAAATCAGAACAAAGGAAATGCACGAGATTGCCGAAATCGGCGTTGCGGCGCATTGGCGTTATAAACAAGGGGATTACAAAACGGACGGTCGCCAGTTCCGTTGGATGCGCGAACTGTTGGACATTATGGAACAGGCGGATAATCCCGAAGAATTTTTGGAACACACGAAACTGGAAATGTATCAGGATCAGGTGTTCTGTTTTTCTCCGAAAGGGGACTTGATTACGCTGCCCAAAAACGCTACGCCCGTTGATTTTGCGTATGCGGTTCATTCAGGGGTGGGAAACCGTTGCGTCGGAGCTAAGATTAACGGCAAGATCCGGCCGTTAAGGACGATTTTAAATAACGGCGACCAAGTGGAAATTTTAACGTCCAAGACGCAAAATCCGTCTCCGGAATGGGAACGTTTTGTCGTAACGGGCAAAGCCAGAGCTGCAGTACGCCGTTTTGTACGTGCTCAAAAGCGCGAACAATATCTTGAAGCCGGTCGTCAGATTTTACAGCGCGCTTATAAAAACGAAGGATATGAATATACGGACAAGAGCTTGGAAAACGTTTTGTCGAATTTCAAGCAAACGGAAGTCGAAGATTTAATTGCGGCGGTCGGAGAAGGGTTGATACAGGCTTCCGATGTTGTTGACGCCGTTTTTCCGGGACACAAGTCTCGTTTTGTGCGCGTTGTTGATGCGATTAAGCGTTCGGCAAAGAAAATCAGCGACAAAGTCCCCGATCATAAAAAACACGATAATATGCCGATTAACGGTTTAATTCCGGGATTGGCTGTCAATTTTGCAAAATGCTGCCATCCCTTGCCCGGTGACAGGATTGTAGGGATTGTAACGACGGGAAAGGGCGTTACCGTTCATACGATAGACTGTGTGACGTTGGAAAAATATTCTGCTGAACCGGAACGTTGGCTGGATATTTCGTGGAATGAAGACGTCGTTTCGGAAGAAAGCCATGTTTCCAGAATTCGCTTGGTTTTGGTAAATCAGCCCGGCAGTCTCGGGACACTTTCGACGGTTATTGCAAAGAATCACGGCAATATCAGCAATCTGAAGATACTGAGCCGAACTGCGGGATTTTTTGAGCTAACCGTGGATATAGAAGTCCGTGACGTCCGCCATTTAAATGATATCATGGCAGCATTAAGGGCGTGTCCCGGCATCAGTTCGGTTCGCCGTTCACAGGATTAAAGATGATTATCGGCATCGGGACGGATTTAGTGGACATACGTCGGATTGAACGCGTTTTGGAGCGTTCGGGCGAAGCGTTTTGCCGCAGGATCTACACAAAAAATGAACGGGCTTTGTGCGATGCGAGAGGGGCAAAGTCGGCAAAAAAACGGGCTTCGGCTTATGCGATGAGGTTTGCGGCGAAGGAAGCGTGTTCCAAAGCTTTGGGAACGGGACTTTCCAAAGGAGTCTTCTGGCGTGATATGGAAAATTCCCATCTGGCGGGAGGACGACCGATATTAACGTTGACGGGCGGTGCTTTAAAACGATTAAATGAATTGACGCCGGCGGGAAAACGTGCCGCGATTCATGTTTCAATGACGGATGAATATCCGATGGCGCAGGCTGTTGTGATTTTAAGCGCGGAAGACATATCCGAATAAATTCTGAAAGAGGACTCTGAGAAATGGAAGAAAAATCCGGTTTTTGGGATACGGTAAAGACGTTGTTTTATGCGGCGTTGATCGCTTTATTTGTCAGAACGGTTTTTGTTGAACCGTTCAGCATTCCGTCAGGGTCAATGATTCCGTCTTTGTTGGTTGGAGATTATCTGTTTGTTTCAAAGATGTCTTACGGATACAGCAGACATTCTTTACCGTTAAGCATGCCTTTGATCAAAGGTCGGATTTTTTATGAAGAACCGAAACAGGGCGACGTTATCGTCTTTAAGCTTCCTTCGGATAATCGTACGGATTATATCAAACGTCTGATCGGCATGCCCGGCGATAAAATTCAAGTCAAACAGGGGCGGCTGTACATTAACGGCAAACAAATAGAACGTATTGCGGACAAAGATTTCGTAATGCGCGACGAACGCGGAAAAGCCATGCGTTTCGACCGCTATATCGAAGTTTTGCCGAACGGCGTCCGCCATCCGATTATTGAAATGTCGGACGAAGGGCCTTTTGATAATACGGAAGAATTTACGGTACCCGAAGGTCATTTCTTTATGATGGGGGACAACAGAGACAATTCGCTGGACAGCCGATCGGTCAAGGTCGGATTTGTTCCCGCCGTAAATCTTGTCGGCAGGGCGAAATTTTTGTTTTTCTCGAACGACGGAACGGCTCGCTGGTGGGAAATATGGAAATGGCCGATGGCGGTGCGCTGGTCTCGCTTGTTTAACGGGATTCATTAATCATGATATTCGGCAAAGATTACAAAGAACTCTATGCTCCGTTAAAATATTCGTTTAAAGACGAGCGTCTTTTAAAGCAAGCCGTAACGCTGGGGTTCGGAAATTACTTTATCGGATATGAGCGTTTGGAATTTCTGGGCGACCGCGTCTTAGGGCTGATTGTTGCGGATATGCTGTTTCATGCGTATCCCAAGGAAGCCGAAGGCGATTTGGCAAAACGCCACTCTGAATTGGTCAAGGCGGAAACTTTGGCTGTCGTTGCCGAAGAATTGAAATTGGGCGATTATTTTATTTTTCCCAAAAGCGAAAAGAATTCCGTGGACAAACATTCCAAGACGTTGCTTTCCGACGTTTGCGAAGCCGTGATTGCGGCGTTGTATTTGGACGGGGGATTTGAAACGGCAAAAGAGTTCGTGGAACGTTTTTGGACGCCCTTGATGAAGGAAAGCAAAAAGCCTCCCGTTGATGCTAAAACGGCTTTGCAGGAATGGGCTCAGGGACGCAAGCTGCCTTTGCCCGAATACAAGGTTTTAAGCATCAGCGGTCCCGACCACGACCCTGTTTTTGTTATGGAAGTAACGGTTAAGGGGTATCCTCCCGCAACGGCAGAAGGCAGCTCCAAGCGCGAAGCGGGGCGTGCGGCGGCGGAAGCGGGGCGTGCGGCGGCGGCGGCTTTGTTAAAGGCGGTACATTTCGATGGCTGAGACGAAATGCGGCTTTGCAACGTTGCTGGGGGCACCGAACGCGGGAAAATCGACGTTGGTCAATTATATGGTCGGCGCAAAAGTGTCGATTGTTTCGCCGAAAGTGCAAACGACGCGTTCAAGAGTTCGCGGAATCTTTGTTAAAGACAACTGTGAAATTGTTCTGGTGGATACGCCGGGGATATTCAAGCCCCGACGTCGGCTGGATCGGGCTATGGTTGCGTCGGCTTGGAGCGAAGCGGAATTTTGCGATGTCAGACTTTTGGTCGTTGATGCGAAACGGGGGCTGGACGACGACACGCGTTCCATTGTCCGTTCTTTGCAAAAGAACAAAGAAAAAGCGTCTTTGGTTTTAAACAAAGTCGATTTGGTTAAAGGGGAACGGCTCTTGAAATTGTCGCGAGAGCTGAACGAATTATATTCTTTTGATGCAACCTTTATGGTTTCCGCGTTAAGCGGAGACGGCATCAATGATTTGGAAAAATATTTGATTTCCAAAATGCCCGAAGGTCCTTTTATGTTTCCCGAAGATCAGGTTTCCGATTTGCCGAACCGCTTGTTGGCAGCGGAAATCACGCGAGAAAAGCTTTATTTGAATTTGCGCGACGAATTGCCGTACGCTTTGACGGTCGAAACGGAAATGTGGAAAGACAATCCGGACGGCAGTTCAAGGATAGAACAAACGATTTATGTCGAAAAAGACAATCAGCGCCGCATTATTTTAGGCAAGGGCGGCTCTATGATAAAAAAGATAGGTTCTCAGTCCCGCCAAGAACTGGAAGAACTGTTTGAAAGCCGCATACATTTATTTTTATTTGTCAAAGTCCGCGAAAAATGGGGCGACGATCCTGCTAGATATCGGGATTGGGGGCTTGATTTTAATGCCTGAGTGGGCGGATACGGGGATAGTCCTGTCTGTTAAGCGGTACGGGGAAAACGATGCCGTTGTTTCTTTTTTGACTTCTGCGCACGGCAGACATTCCGGATTGTGCAAAGGGGCGTTTGGCAAACGTCAGGCAGGAACGTTTCAGCAAGGTAATCTTGTAAAGTTGCGTTGGAAAGCCCGTTTGGAAGAACATTTGGGGACGGTTTTTGCCGAATTGGCAGAGGCTTATGCCGTTCGCGTCATGAATGATTCGCACAGATTGACGGCGTTGTCTTGTTTGTGCGCGATGTCGGATTTGTTGCCGGAACGGGAAGATCTGTCGGGATTTTTTGAAAAAACGCTGGAACAGATTGTGCTGTTGCCGTTTGACGGTTTTGAAGAACGCTATGTCCGATGGGAATTGGATTTGCTGGCTTTATCAGGCTTCGGGATGGATTTGACGCACTGCGCGTTAAGCGGAACGACGGAAAATTTGGCTTATGTTTCTCCGAAATCCGGACGGGCAGTCAATGCGGCGGCGGCCGAACCTTGGAAAGACCGTCTTCTGCCTTTGCCCGAATTTTTAACAGTCCCTGCCATGGCGCCGAAAAATCTTCAAGAGATGAAAGATGCGTTTTCTTTAACGGGTTTTTTTCTTGAAAATTACCTTTCAAAAACGCTAGACTGCCGTATTCCTTCTGTCAGGGCGCGTTTTGTCGCGGCCGTATGCAACGGCGGCGAAGGAGATAAGATTTAAAGGCTGACAAAATGAGCGAAAACGAACAAATCAAAGAAACCAAAATGGCGGAAGCTTTGGGCGAACGCTATTTGGCTTATGCGATGTCCACAATAGTATCGCGTTCTTTGCCGGATGTGCGCGACGGATTGAAACCCGTTCACCGCCGGTTGCTTTATGCGATGAATTTGTTAAAGCTGGATCCGTCGTCCGGATTTAAAAAATGCGCCCGCGTCGTCGGCGACGTTATCGGTAAATACCATCCGCACGGCGATACGGCGGTTTATGAAGCGATGGTGCGCTTGGCTCAGGATTTTGCCGTGCGTTATCCTTTGGTCGAAGGGCAGGGAAACTTCGGCAATATTGACGGAGACAACGCCGCAGCCATGCGTTATACCGAAGCCCGCCTGACGCCCGTGGCTCTGTCGATTATGGAAAATTTAAACGACGGCACGGTTGATTTTCGCCCGACTTATTCCGGAGAAGAAGAAGAACCCGTCGTTATGCCTTCAGCGTTTCCGAATATATTGGCGAACGGGTCTTCGGGCATTGCCGTCGGTATGGCGACGAACATTGCGCCTCATAACGTTGCGGAATTGGCTGACGCTTTGTTGCTGTTGATAAAAAAGCCGGACAGCGAAGTCAAAGACCTGATGCAGTTTGTAAAAGGTCCCGACTTTCCGACGGGCGGAATTATCACGGAACGCCCCGAAAACATTTTAAAAGCCTATGAAACGGGACGCGGAGCCATTCGCGTTCGCGCAAAATGGGAAAAGGAACAACTTTCTCACGGTCTGTATCAGATCGTCGTAACGGAAATTCCCTATCAGGTTAAAAAAGCCGACCTGATTATGAGAATTGCCAAGCTTTTATTGGAAAAGAAACTTCCGTTTTTGGCGGATGTCCGCGATGAATCCGCAGAAAACGTGCGCATTGTTTTGGAACCGCGCAACCGCACGATAGAAGCCGAACAACTGATGGAACATTTGTTCCGCCAAACGGATTTGCAGGTCAACTTTAACCTGAACATGAACGTTTTGGACAAAGACGGCGTGCCGCGCGTCATGAGCCTGAAGGAAGTCCTGAAAGCCTTTTTGGATCACAGACAGGACGTTTTAATCCGCAGGTCGACGCACCGTTTGGAAAAGATCAACAACCGTATGGAAGTCTTAAACGGCTTGCTGATAGCGTACCTGAATTTGGACGAAGTTATCAAGATTATCCGCGAAGAAGACGAACCCAAGCCCGTTTTGATGAAACGGTTTAATTTAACGGAATTGCAAACGGAATCGATATTGAATATGCGGTTGCGTTCTTTGCGCAAGCTGGAAGAAATGCAAATCCGAACCGAACATGACAAACTTGCGGAAGAAAAGGCAAGGCTTGAAGCGTTGTTGGGCGACGAAGCGCTAAGATGGAAAGCCGTCGCTTCGGAAATAAAGGAAATGAAGAAAAAATACGGTCAAGACACGCCGTTGGGCAAGCGCCGTACCGAAGTGACAGGGGCTCCCGAAATTGTAGAAGTCCCGTTGGAAGCCATGATAGAAAAAGAACCGATTACGGTTATTTTGTCCGAAAAGGGCTGGATCAGGGCTTTGAAAGGTCACGTTGCTCTGAACGATGACATCAAGTTCAAAGAAGGAGATTCTTTGCAATTCGGCATGCACGTTCAAACGACGGATAAGATTTTGTTGTTTGCCTCGAACGGACGTTTTTATACGTTAAGTGCCGATAAGCTGCCGCGCGGCAGAGGTTTCGGCGAACCGCTTCGCTTGTCCGTCGATTTACCCGAAGACGATGAAATCGTTTGCATGTTCGTTTATCAGGCGGGTGCGAAACGGCTGATCGTTTCAAAGAAAGGCAAAGGCTTTGTTGTCAAAGAAGACGATTTAATCGCCCAAACAAAGAACGGGAAAATCATATTGAACCTGTCGGAAGGAGATAAAGCGCAATTCTGCCTGCCGTATCAGGGCGATACGGTTGCCGTTGTCGGCGAAAACCGCAAGCTTTTGATTTTCGATATCCGCGAAATTCCCGAAATGACACGCGGGCAGGGCGTGTTTATGCAAAAATACAAAGAAGAAAATTGCGGCGTATCGGACATCAAACTGTTTAACAAAGCGGACGGTCTTGCTTATCCGTGCGGGAACGGGACGCGTATTGAAACCAATCTGGTCGGTTGGACGGGGCATCGAGCCCAAGTCGGAAAATTGCCGCCCGTAGGCTTCCCGAAATCCAACAAATTTTAAAGAAAAGCTCCCGTTTCAGGGAGCTTTTTCGTTTTTCTCGGGAACCGGCGGCAATAAAGCTTCCGTCAGCTTATTTTCAAAAAAGCGCCTGTTTTTCGCATACCATTTCAGATAAACGCGCCTGTCGGAAGGGGGCAGGGCACTTAAAACATCATTCCAGTACAATCCTGACGCTTTTGCCAAATCTGCAATATTATTATTGGCATCGTTTAAGCGTTGGGGCGTGTATTTTTTTTCAAAAACATCCTGCATCAGTCGTATTCTGGCAGCAGATAAGGCGGCAAGCGTTTCTTTTTCAGAAAGCTTTGCCTTATTTTTAGCATTATTCAGAATATTTTGCGCTTCCGAACTGAGCATCAGCGTTCGTGGCTCGTTTTCAGGCGTCCAAACGGAAGGGACGGATTGCCCCGCGGCAAATCCCAAAGCCGCACAAACGGCGCCGACGAAAATCAAATCCCGCAGTTCAGCGTTCATAACGCCCTTGAATTAAATTTTTAACGGGCACTTTGGGTGCCGCCGTTTTAGCGCCGCTCGGAAACTTTTTTAAAGAGGCGTCCTTAAAAAAAGCGGCGGACTTTTCGTTTTTTTTGGGGTCTTTGACAACTCCCAAAGATTTTGAAACGATTTCATAAGTATTCGGGGACAAATTCGGGGCGTTCATAATTTTCTCCAAAGCGTTTTTCATCAGTTTTTGGCGTTCCGCATCATATTTTTTCCAATCGCCCAAAGCAACGGGAATCTGCGCTGCCACCTGAGGATTGATTTTATCGACGGCCAAGGTTTGTTCGGCAACGAAATCATATCCGGAACCGTCCTTTGCATGAAACGCCGTCGGGTTATTGTTGGCAAACGCCCCGATCAAAGCACGGACTTTGTTCGGGTTCGTTATGGAAAAGCTTTCATGATTTAAGAGGGATTTGACCGTTTCCAACGTATCGGATCTGGCGGCGGTTGCCTGCATGGTCAGCCATTTATCAACGACCAGAGAATCCTTTTTATAAGTCTGATAAAAATCATCCATGACTTTTTTGGCTTCCGGCGTGTCTTTGGCGGCGAAAACACGGACGGCGGCATCTTTGTCGGTCATTTGTTGCGCCGAATAATACTGTTTCAGCGCCAAAGAATCATCTAACAGACTTAAATAGCTCAAGGCCGTGTTTTTAACGGCACGCTTTCCGGAATTTGCCGCGTCGGGGACATATTCTCCGGGCGTTTTATTTGCAGCATAGGCTTTTTCAAAGTCTTGCTTTAATTCAACGGCGATATGACGGCGCAATTCCAAACGAGCCTGATGCACGGCATCGGGATCAATGACGTCCATTCTTGCCGCAACGGATTTTTCCGTCGGTAAAGCAAAAGCTTTTGCAATAAAAGCCTTGTCCAGATTTTCGTCGTTCAGATAGCTTTTTAATGCCTTAATGAATGCCGGCGGAACGGTCGTTTCTTTGCCGTTTTTGATGTCGTTTGCCATCTGCAGCATGATGTCCGAGGCAAACTGCTGTCCCGCGTCCCAACGATTAAACAGATCGGAATCTTTTTCCATCAGCAACGCGCGCTGTTCGGGCGTATATTCGGTTTTGAAATAAATCGGCGCGGTAAAAGCACGGTTTGCAGACAAAACGGGTTCTTCCTTGACGTTTTCAAAAACGAACGTCTGTTCCGGAGCATTCAAAACGATGACTTTTGATGTTTTTTCATCGTCTTTTTCTCCTTTGATTTTCAAAGGCATGTCATTTCCGTTTTTATCCAGCAATCCGATTTCCAAAGGTATGACAAAAGGCTTTTTAATCGGCTGCCCCGGCGTCGGCGGCGTTTTTTGCGCCAACGTCAGAGAATACGTTTTATTGCTTTCGTCATAGACGCCTTTTGCTGTAACGGTCGGTGTTCCCGCCTGATGGTACCAGTTTTTGAATTGCCGCAAATCCAAGCCTGATCCGTCTTCTATGGCTTTGACGAAATCGTCGCAAGTAACGGCTTTTCCGTCGTTGCGTTCGAAATAAATATCCATCCCTTTGCGGAAAGCTTCTTTTCCCGCCATACGTTCCATCATTCTGATGACTTCGGCGCCTTTGTTATAGACGGTGCCCGTATAAAGGCTGCGTACCGAAATATAAGAATCGGGGCGGATCGGATGAGCTAACGGTCCCGCGTCCTGAGGAAACTGCCCCGCGCGAAGGGAAGCAACGTCTTCGATGCGTTTAACGGCGCGGGAACGCTGATCCGAAGAAAATTCCTGATCGCGATAAACGGTCAACCCTTCTTTAAGGGTTAAATCGAACCAGTCTCTAAGCGTTACGCGGTTTCCCGACCAGTTATGAAAATATTCGTGAGCGACGACGCCTTCAATGTTGGCATAGTCGGCATCCGTTGCTTTATTCGGGTCGGCAAGGACGTACTTGTCGTTAAAGATGTTCAACGACGTGTTTTCGCAGGCGCCCGAATTAAAATTGCTGACGGCAACGATGTTAAAGACGTCATGGTCATATTCTCTGCCGAACGTGTCTTCGTCCCATTTCATGGCGCGTTTTAAGGAATCGACGGCGTATTTGCTCATAGAGCCTTTTCCCGCTTCGACAAAGACGTTTAATTCGACATCGCGCCCCGAACGGGTAACGAAGCGGTCTTTTGCCCTGTCGAGTTTTCCCGCGACGACGGCATAAAGGTAGCATGCTTTCGGGATCGGGTCGAAAAAGACGGCTTTTTGTCGTCCGTCGGGCAATTCCGTTTCGGATTCTTTATTGCCGTTTGAAATCAAAACGGGCAATTTTTCTTTGTCGCCGATCAGCGTTGTACGCCATACGGGCATAACGTCGGGACGGTCTGGAAAGAAAGTAATGCGTCTGAAACCGTGAGTTTCGCATTTCGTGCACAGAATGCCGTCCGATTCATACAATCCCTGCAATTTCGTATTGGCTTTCGGATTCAGGTCCGTTTGAATGCTTAAAGTGAATTGAGAGGGGGGATTTAGAATGGTCAGCCCGTCTTCGTTCAACAGGTAATCCGTTTCTTTCAACGGCTTTCCGTTAACAGAAAGTCCTGTCAGCGTTAATTCTTCGCCGTTCAGGAACAAAGGAGCGCCTTCGGGCGTATCGGGTTCGCGCCGGACTTCCATGACGGCGGTCGTTTTTGTATTTTCCGAGTCCAGTTCAAAGGTCATATCGACGCTTTTGACCTGATATTCGGGTTTTTTATAATCTTTTGCGTAAACGGTTTTAGGAGCGCTCATTTAGGTATCCTGATGTTTTAAAAAATTTTGTCTATTTTACAAAAAAATCCTTAAAAAATAAAGGGTTAAAAACATAAGACTTTTATTTAACTTTTTATTTCAACATATTGATTTAGAATAAAAAACAAAAACTCTTTGCAAAAAAGTTTTCTAAACCCTTTGTTAGCAAAGAGTTTTTATAATAAATTTATAAAAAAACGGAGAGCTAACGTATGAACTACACGCGGGCGGTCGGCATATTGGCGGCGTTTGAAGCTTTGCTTTTAACGTCGGCGTGCGGCTATTCCGTTCCTTTGTACGCCCGCAGCCGTATTCCCGCATCGTATTCGGCAGAGGTGCGCGCGGCAAATTCTCCGCAGTATACGCCTCCCGTTCGGGAAGAAACCGCACCTGCAACGCCGAAAGTCGCCCGTTCTTCCTCGTCTTCGGTAACGGTCGCCAAAGGGGATACCGTTTACGCCTTGTCCCGCCGATATAACGTTCCCATCCGTTCGATGATTGAAATCAACGGTCTTCGTCCGCCTTTTTTGCTGACGCCCGGGCAACAGCTGCGTTTACCGCAAACGGCGGAACACGTCGTTGCGAAAGGGGATACGATTTACAGCATTTCCCGCCGCTACAGCGTAGATATGAGCTCTCTTGCCCGCCACAACAAAATTTCGTGGCCGTACAGCATCTATCCGGGGCAGGTTTTGTCTTTGCCCGGCGCAATCGTAACGGCAAAACAGCAAACCGTTACGTCTTGGAAACAAGTCCCGTCAAAGGCTGTTACTAAGAAAAAATCGTCGGCATCGAAACCGTTGAAGCGAACGACTTCCAAAAAGGCGAAAGTTTCCGCCCGTAAAAGCAAAGTCCGTCTTCCTGCGCCGCCGTCGCGTTCAAAGGGTAAATTCGCCTGGCCTTTGAAGGGAAAAGTCATTACGCGTTTCGGTTCGGCCGGGGCAGGGCGCCATAATGACGGCATTAACATCAAAGTTGCCGAAGGCACTTATGTCCGTGCGGCGGAAAACGGCGTTGTCGCTTATGCCGGAAACGAACTGAAGGGGTTTGGGAATCTGTTGTTGGTCAAGCACGCGGACGGATGGATGACGGCTTATGCGCATAACAAGGAATTTTTAGTTAAACGCGGTCAGACCGTTAAACGCGGACAGGTTATGGCAAAAGCGGGCAGGACGGGGAACGTTAAAGAGGCGCAGTTGCATTTTGAAGTTCGTCGCGGCACAAAAGCCGTTGATCCGATCGCATATTTGGAAACGCCGTAAATTCCCGTTGAATGGCTTGAAAATCTTTTATATGATGAACTCAGCCTTGAAAAAGGTCAGAACCACGCGGTTCGGAGCCTGAACAGCTCTTACACGAAACGGCGTTGATAGAATGCCGTCATCCGTCCTGCCCGTGCGTAGGAACGGAACTCTATCCCCGATCATTTACGGTCGGGGAGCTTCGGTTATGTTCAGAGGGATTTTTTCCTTAAAAGCCGAGGGGTCATTTTTTCGTGTATGATTGTTCAACTCCCCGACCGCCTTTAATCAGAAGGCGGTTTTTCATTTCTGAAAAAAAGGAGATTGAATAATGATGAACAAAACCTGTTTAAGCCTGCTTTCCGTTTTGGCATTAAGCGGATGCGGAACCCTTGTCGGCGGAAGCAGTCAAAACATTTCGATAGATTCCAACGTCAAAGGAGTAGAAATCTTTGACGGAGGAATGAAACTGTGCGAAACGCCCTGTACGGTACGATTAGCTCGGGAACGTTCGGAAAAAACTTTGATTGCACGTAAAAACTGGTATGAAGAAACCCGCATTTTGGTCGGAACTTCCTTAAATCTGTTTACGTTAGGAAACTTGATTTCTTATACGGGGTTTACGACGGATGCTGTTACCGGAGCTGTTTGGGAATATTCTCCGGATAGTTACTATGTCAATATGATGCGCAACGAAAAAGAAAGCAGAAAAGAAGAGCTGTTAAAAAAAGAAATCCGCCGTTTCATATTGAAAAATTATGACGCCTTGCGTATGGAAGCGGGTTCCGGGAAAAGCGAATATACGAAATCGCTATCTTCCATGACGAAAATCGGCGTCGGAGAATTAAAGAAGATGTGCGCTGACAGTGCATCCCGGCTTTTGTTCGTCGAAGACGTTACGGAACGTGCCGAATATTAAAATCAGCCCGAACGAAGTGTCTTGACGGCTTCGTCTTTTCGGAACAAATACAACAGCAAACGCAGCGCACAACCGCGTTGCGTTTGCAGTTCCGGATCAATGTTCACGATATACTTGGCGTCATTTCGTGCCGTTTTCAGCAAATCTCCGTGAACGGACAAATCGGCGATTTTGAATTCTTCCAACCCGCTTTGACGCGTTCCCAAAACTTCGCCCGCTCCGCGCAAGGTTAAATCTTCTTCGGCAATTAAAAAACCGTCCTGCGTTTCCCGCATGACCTTTAAACGGGCTTTTGCCGTTTCCGACAGAGGCTCTCCGTATAAAAGAAGGCACGAAGATTCTTTTGTCCCGCGTCCGATGCGTCCGCGAAGCTGGTGTAATTGCGCCAATCCGAAGCGTTCGGCATGCTCGATAACCATTACGGTCGCGGCAGGAACGTCAACACCGACTTCGATAACCGTCGTTGCCACCAAAATGTCGGCGGAATTGGAAGCAAAACGTTGCATGGCTTCGTCTTTTTCGGCAGATTTCATTTTACCGTGAACCAAAACGACACGGTCGCCGAAACGGGCTTTCAGATATTCGTAACGTTTTTGTGCCGCCGCCAAATCAATTTTTTCGCTTTCCTCTACCAAAGGGCAAACCCAGTAAGCTTTGTTTCCGTCGGCAACGGTGCGGGAAAGGGCTCGGGCGACTTCGTCCAAGCGTGAAGACGGAAGAACGCGTGTGGTGATCGGTTTTCTGCCGGGCGGCAATTCGTCGATACGACTGACTTCCATATCTCCGTAGTACGTCAAAGCAAGCGTTCTGGGGATGGGTGTTGCCGTCATGACCAGCATGTCTGCGCCACCGCCCTTTGATGACAAAGCCAAACGTTGCTGAACGCCGAACTTATGCTGTTCGTCAACGACGGTTAATGCCAAATCTTTAAAAATGACGTCGTCTTGGAACAATGCGTGAGTTCCGATGATGATGCCGGCATTTCCCGATCGGATGGATTCAAGGATTTCCGCTCGTTTTTTCCCTTTGTTACGCCCCGTTAACAATACGCAGCGAACGCCGATCGGTTCGGCAATATTTCTTATTTTTTCAAAATGCTGGTTGGCTAAAATATCCGTCGGCGCCATCAAAGCGGCCTGTGCCCCCGTTTCGGCGGCATTCAGCATTGCCAGCAGAGCGACTGCCGTTTTTCCGCTGCCGACGTCGCCTTGGACAAGGCGCAACATTCTGGAAGGAGAAGCCATGTCTTGGTCAATTTCGGACAGGACGCGTTGTTGTGCACGGGTTAAAGAAAAGCCCATTCTGTTTAAGGCGGCTTTTCTGAGATTTCCCGCAGGCTTAATGCTTCGTCCTGGCAAACGGCGCATATTTCTGCGAACCAGACATAACGCCAGCTGGTTGGCTAACAGTTCGTCATAAGCCAGACGAGCTTTGGCTGTCGGATATTTTGCAATATCCTCTTCTGTTTCGGGGATGTGCAGGGTTTTCAAAGAGTTTTTAAAACTTTCCCTGTTTTCTCTCTTAAGCATTTCGGCATCCTGCCATTCTGGCAGATCCGGCAGTTTTTCAAGGGCGGTTCTGCAGGCTTTGTTCAGGATTTTTCCCGACACTCCCGCCGTTAAAGGATAGACGCATTCTATGGCGGGGATTTTTTCGGATTGCGTTACGGGAACGATGTAATCGGGATGAAGCATTTGAATTTGCTGTTTTTGAGCACCGAACCGTTCTACTTTTCCGCTGATCAGGCGCGGTTCGCCGATCGGCAGGGCTTTGGCGGGATAGTCGCCGAACGCATGGAAAAATATAACGGAGATTTCTCCCGTATCGTCCTCGCAAATGACTTTATAGGGGCTTTTTTTCGAATACGGAGGGATATGTTCGACGGCTCGGACTTCCAAAGTCGCGATTGCTCCGTCGGGAGCTTCTGCCGTTTTGACTTTCAACCTTCTGTCAATAAAGCCGTTCGGCATATGGCATAACAGGTCGATTACGGCGGGACCGCAAAGCTTTTCGCATAAAACNNNCGCAAAGCTTTTCGCATAAAACAGCCGTTTTTTTGCCAATCCCCGGCAAAGTTTCCAAAGCCGCAAAATAAGGGAACAGGATTTCGGGACGCATGGCGTTTTCCTGAAAAAAAAATGAGTGATTTTCTTAAGCCTATATTGTATTTATGACTTAACCTCCGACTTGGGGCAAGTTCAAAAAATGCTGAAATTTTCAAAAAAAGCCGAAAGGCATTTGCTTTCGGGCGTTCCCGACGGTTATTCCGCCCTCGTTCTGGCAGAAGCGGCACGACGTACGGGCGATGTTTTACATATTTGCCGAGATGACGTCAGATTATCCGATTTGTCGGCAGAGCTGGCTTTTTATGCGCCCGACGTCGAAGTTCTGGTTTTTCCCGCATGGGATACCGTGCCTTATGACCGCGTGTCTCCGAATGCGGACATTGTCGCAAGACGTTTGGAAACTTTGACGCGCCTGCATACGGAAACAAAACCCCGTGCACGTTTGGTTCTGACGACGGTTAATGCCGTTTTGCAACGTGTCCCGCCCGAAGATTTTTTCAATGCGTCGCTGAGCGTCGAAGCGGGAAAGGCTTTTGACGAAACGGCTTTTCATACTTTTTTGGAACGCAACGGTTATGTGCGCGCGGAACAGGTGATGGAAGCCGGAGAATATGCCGTGCGCGGCGGAATTATCGATGTTTATGCTCCGGGACATCCCGAACCGTTGCGTTTGGATTTGTTCGGAGACGAACTGGAAACCATCCGAACTTTTGACCCGTTAACACAAAGAACGACCGGCAATCTGTCTTCGTTTGTGTTCAAGCCGATGAGCGAAGTGGCTTTGGACAGCGAAGCGGTTTCCCGTTTTCGTACGAATTATCGCGGGCTGTTCGGGGCGGGAATCAGCGACGCTTTGTATGAAAGCATTTCCGAAGGGCGTCGTTTCCAAGGCATGGAACATTGGTTGCCTTTGTTCCACGACGGGATGGACACTTTGTTTGCTTTTGTGCCCGATGCGGTCGTTTCTTTGGATTATCAGGCAGAAGAAAGCATCAATGCCCGCATTGATCAGATCGAAGAATTTTATAATGCCCGAAAAGAAGCCGAAAAAGACGGTTTGTCCGAAGGCGGCATTATTTATCATCCCGTTCCTGCGGAACTGATGTTTTTGAGCAAAGAAGAATTCGAACGAAATCTGTCGGGACGTGCCGTTTATGATTTGTTTCCGTTTGCCGCGCCCCAAGACATGAAAGGCGCTTTGGACGCCATGGGCAGGGCGGGCAAAGATTTTTCCGCCGAACGCGCCGTTCCCGACACCGATATTTACGAAGCAGTCAAGTCTTATATCAATGAAGAACGCCGCAATGGTCGTAAAGTGATTTTGGCGGCATATTCGGGCGGTTCCCGCGAACGCATCGCCGGATTGTTGCGCGACAGGGGAACGCCTTTGATATTGTCCGACAGATGGGATGACGCGTTGAATTCGGACAAGAATGCCGCTTCATTTATCGTTTTGCCGTTGGAACAAGGTTACAGGGCGGATACTTTTTGCGTTGTTTCCGAAGCCGATATTCTGGGGGATCGTTTAATCCGTCCCGTTCGGCGCAAAAAACGTGGCGAAGAATTCATCGCCGATGTTTCCGCATTAAACGAAGGCGATTTGGTCGTTCATATAGACCACGGCATCGGGCGTTATCAGGGGTTGATGACTTTGCAGGTCGGCGGAGCGCCGCATGATTGCCTGTGCGTTATGTATGCCGATGATGACAAGCTGTTTGTTCCCGTTGAAAATATCGAAGTTTTGTCCCGTTACGGATCGGAACAGGCGGGCGTTTTGCTGGATAAGCTGGGCGGGCACGCATGGCAGGCCAGAAAGGCAAAGCTGAAAAAGCGCATTCGCGACATGGCTGATGCATTAATCAAGATTGCCGCCGAACGTTATTTGCGCTCTGCCGAAAAACTGACGGCGCCCGAAGGCGTTTATGATGATTTCTGTGCTCGTTTTCCTTATGCCGAAACAGAAGATCAGGAAAAAAGCATACATGACGTTTTAAAAGATTTGGGCGAAGGCCGCCCGATGGACAGGCTGGTTTGCGGGGATGTCGGCTTCGGAAAGACGGAAGTCGCGCTCAGAGCGGCTTTTGTTGCCGCCATGAACGGCGTTCAGGTCGCCGTTGTCGTGCCGACGACGCTGTTAGCCAGACAGCATTATGAAACGTTTGTTAAACGTCTGGCAGGCTTCCCCGTACGCGTCGGCATGTTGTCCCGTTTGGTGAATGCCAGAAACACCGCTCTGACAAAAAAGGAAATGGCGGACGGGACGTTGGACATCGTCGTGGGTACTCATGCTTTGCTGTCCAAGAACGTATCGTTTAAGAATTTGGGGCTTTTGATCGTTGACGAAGAACAGCATTTCGGCGTCGCGCACAAAGAACGGTTAAAACAGTTGCGTTCCAACGTTCATGTTTTGACGTTAACGGCGACGCCCATTCCCCGCACGCTGCAAATGGCGTTGACCGGAGTGCGGGAATTAAGCGTCATTGCAACGCCGCCCGTTGACCGTTTGGCGGTCAGAACGTTTGTTTTGCCGTTTGATCCGGTAATCATTCGCGAAGCTTTGATGCGCGAACATTTAAGAGGAGGGCAGACTTTTTATGTTTGCCCGCGCATTTCCGACATGGACGACGTTTTAAAAACGCTGTCAAGAATAGCGCCGGAAATCAAAGTCGTCGCCGCGCACGGACGGATGACGCCGACGGAATTGGAAGACATTATGACGGCGTTTGCCGATAAAAAATATGATGTTTTGCTTTCAACGACCATCATTGAATCCGGTCTTGACATGCCGTCGGTCAATACGATCATCATCCATCGCGCGGATATGTACGGTTTGGCTCAGCTGTATCAGTTGCGCGGTCGCGTCGGACGGGGCAAAACGAGGGCTTATGCTTATCTGACATTGCCTGCCCGCCAAAAAATAGGAAAGACGGCGCAAAAACGTATGGAAGTTATGCAAAAGCTGGATACGCTTGGAGCGGGCTTTACGCTGGCCAGCCACGATTTGGACATTCGCGGTGCCGGAAATTTGTTGGGCGAAGAACAATCCGGACATATTCGCGAAGTCGGCATCGAACTCTACCAGCAAATGTTGGAAGAAGCCGTCGCGGAAGCCAGAAGCGGCGTTGACGCGAATGAAGCGGAAGATAAGAACTGGTCGCCTCAAATCAATGCGGGAATGCCCGTTTTAATTCCGGAAACATACATTCGGGATTTGAACGTGCGCATGGGGTTATACCGCAGACTGGCAGAAGTTTCGGATGTCAATGAAATCGAGGGATTGGCGGCGGAAATGGTTGATCGTTTCGGCACTCTTCCCAATGAAGTCGAAAACCTTCTTGAAATCATAGCCGTTAAATCTTTGTGCCGTCAGGCAAACGTTGAAAAATTGGAAGCCGGTCCGAAAGGCGCGGTAGTAACTTTGCGCAACAATACATTTCCGAATCCGGCGGGATTGGTTAAATTTATTGCGCAAAATTGCGGAACGGCTAAAATCAGACCGGATCAAAAGATTGTTTATATGCGTGTTTGGGATACGCCGAAAGATCGGATAAAAGGGATGCGCAAATTGATGGAAAAAATGGCAGCCCTTGCAAAAGAAAATCCTGAAAAAACAAAATGATGTCATAATTTGTTAAAGTAATCGGAAAAGAAAAATGCCTCAGGAAACCCATATTTTAACCATTGTCTGCCCCGATAAAACGGGGATTTCGGCACGCGTTTTCGGAACGGTCGCAAATGAAGGCGGCTTTGTCGTTGAAGCCGCTCAGTTCGGCGATCCGATGAGCGCATTGTTCTTTATGCGTATCGTTTTTACGACACAAAGCGATGAACCGTTTCGAGAAGCTTTTAAAGAACGTTTTCGCCCCGTTGCCGAAGAATTCGACATGGATTGGCACATTTACGATGCCGATCGTCCTGCACGGGTAGTTTTGGCGGTTTCCAAAGAAAGCCACTGCTTGAACGATTTATTGCACCGTTGGAGAACGGGGCTGTTAAAGATAGATGTCGCCGCCGTCGTTTCCAACCATACCGACATGAAAGAATTCGTCGAATGGCACAAAATCCCGTATTATTATTTCCCGTTGCCGAAAGGGGCGTCTTTTGAAGAAAAAAGAAAACAGGAAAATCAAATTTTGTCCGTCGCGGATGATTTGCATGCCGATTTGGTTGTTTTGGCGCGCTATATGCAGATTTTATCCGACGAAATGTGCGATGCTTTAAAGGGGCGGTGCATTAACATTCACCATTCTTTTTTGCCCAGCTTTAAAGGTGCCCGCCCGTATCATCAGGCTTATGAACGCGGCGTCAAGCTGATCGGTGCGACGGCGCATTACGTTACGGCAAATTTGGACGAAGGTCCGATTATCGAACAGGCGGTCGAACGCGTTGACCACACAAATACGCCCGAACAACTGGTCTGTTTGGGGAAAGACTTAGAAAACATTGTTTTAGCGCGCGCAGTCAGCTATCATATTGAACGACGGGTGTTGTTGAACGGACACCGAACCGTCGTGTTTAAATAAGAAACCTAAAAGGTCGGCACTAATGTTCAGAGCAGATTCTCTTCCGTTGTTTGAAGGTACTTCCGAAAGTTTTCGCAGGGAAATTGATAAAGTCCTGCGCTGGAAAAACGTCAACGCCGGACAGGAAATCATCAACAGAGAAGACAAAAATTCGGATTTGATTTTTGTTCAAAAAGGCAAAGTCCGCATTGTCGTTTACACGCTTTCCGGCAGAGAAGTAACACTTGACGATGTTGAGGCGGGCGGTTTTTTCGGAGAACTTGCCGCCATAGACAAAGAACCCCGTTCTGCGACGGTCTTTGCTCTGGAACCTTCGACGTTGGCTTTTTTGTCCGGCGAAAAATTTGAAGAATGCCTGAAAACGGAAGCCATGGTCGGCTTTCGGATTATGCAACGGATGTCTTTGATTATCCGTCAAGCCAGCACGCGCATCGTTGAATTAAGCACGCTCGGCGCAAACAACCGCATTCATGCGGAAATCTTAAGGCTCGGGCGGGAAAAAGGCGTCGAAAAAGACGGAAAAGTTTATATTACTCCCGTTCCCGTACATAACGAAATTGCCGGACGCGTCAGCACGGCCAGAGAAACGGTCGCTCGCGCAATGAACGATTTGGCAAGAAAACATATCGTGACCCGCGAAAAAAGGACGCTGGTCATTCATGATATGAAAAAATTGGCAGACATGGTGCAAGATGTGCGCGGAGAAGAATCTTGACGGATAAGCGGCAGGTCTTGTTGGTCGAAGACAACGAATTGAACAGACGCTTGTTTTCCGACTTGTTAACGATTTTGGACGTCGGCGTTACGGCCGTTGAAAACGGGACGGAAGCGTTGCGGGTGTTCAAAGAAAGAAAGTTCGATTTGATTTTGACGGATATTTATCTTCCCGATATTTCCGGAGTTGAGTTGACGCACATTATTCGCTCAAACACGGACGGTCAGAAGGTTGTTGCCGTTACGGCGGCTCCGAATGTTAAGGCGGCCGAAGAGTTTTTATCGGAATTCGATGCCGTGATTTATAAACCGATTGCCGTTGCCGATTTTATGGCAACGGTCAAAAAATTTTTGTAAAGGGGTAAAGACTATGAAAAAGCGTCTTACGGGTTTTGTTTTTTCGGCGGCATTGTTCGGTACTTTATTTTCCGGATCGCCTGCTTATGCCACGTATCAGGAGGCCGCAGACGCTTTAAAAGAAAAAGACTACGTTTTTGCCATGGAAGAATTTACGCGCTTGGCGGAAAAGGAACAAAATTCCGAAGCCCGTTATCAGCTGGCTCGAATGATAGAAAACGGTTGGGGGATTCCCGCCGATGAAATTCAGGCGTTGAAGGTGTATCGCAAGGCGGCGGAAGAAGGAAACGAAAAAGCCGCTTTGAAAGTCGGGAATGCTCACTATTCGGGCAAATTTGCCGAAAAAGATTATTCGCAAGCCTTAAAGTGGTTTAAAGTCGCTGCCGATAAAGGAAATTATCTGGCTCAGTATAATCTGGGGCTGATGTACGAAGAAGGGCTCGGAACGAAAAAAGATCCCGTCAAAGCATTTCAATTTTACAGCCAGTCAGCCGATCAGGGCTATCATACGGCTCAAGCGGCTTTGGGACGGATGTACGTCGGAGGTATCGGCACGCCGCAGGATTACGGTCGGGCGTTGCGCTGGTATAAGCTGGCTGCCGATCAGGGAGACGTTGACTCTCAAATGAAACTGGCAGAGCTGTTTTCAAACACGGAAATTCGCGGTCTGCCGTTTAATCCCGTCGGCGCGCATATGTATTACAACCTGATTGCGGCATATGCGCCGTCTCCGAAAAGAGAGCAGGGGGCTGCTTTGCGCGACAAGATGGCTGAAAAAATGCGTCCCGAAGAAATTCAGGTTGCTCAAGCCAGCGCTCAGAAATGGCGCAAAAAGAAACGCGAAGAATCCATTCCGAATAAAAATCAAAATGATTTGTTACAGGTAGAGGACGGACAGCCCGCAACCAAGAAGGATGCCGCGAAAACGGAAAATAAAGAAGCGGAAAAGCCTCAGGAAATCACCGTTAAGACCGAATTGGACGCTTTGATCGTTGCGGCAGGCGTTAATCGCCGTATTTTAAACAAAGCCATTCGTGAAAACAATTTTGCGGAAGTCCTGAAAATTCTGAAAGCCAAAGCGGAAAAAGGCGATGAATTGTCCATGATCGTTTTGGGCGATTTGTTTGTTTTGGGGCAGGGTATGGAAAGCAGCGATTATCAGGAAGCTTTTAACTGGTTTAAAAAAGCCGCTGACAAGAATAATGCCATAGCTTTGTTCCGTTTGGCGCCGATGTATTGCGAAGGCAATCCAGTTCAGCCGGATTTGGCGGAATGCTATAAACTGTTTTTACTGGCACGCAAATTTGCAAACGAAGGTTCTGTTCCGACCATTGACGAAACTATAAAAATGCTGGACAGCAATTTAGATCAGTCTATTCGTGACGAAGGTAAAAAATTGGCGGACAATTACGGGAAAGAACCCGAAAAAGCCAAAGATGAGGCAAAGGCCGACAAAGGCTTGATTTCAAGCTTTAAAGACCGTTTCTTCAGCGACGACGACGAAGACGACGATCTCGACGCTATCGAACGTCCCGAAGAAGAGCCCGCCGAAAAACAAGCCGAAGCGGAAGGAACAAAAGAAGAAGAAAACAAAACTCAAGACGTTCCCGCCGGGGATGATATTCCCTTACTTTAATCATTGAAAGGAAACCGTGGTGGAAGGATTTTTGGAAACTTCAAACGGACGTTTGTCGTATCGCCATATTGAAGGCAAAAAAAATTTAAACGTCGTCTTTATGCACGGAACCTTGTCTGACAAAAACGCTTCAAAGTCTTTGTTTTTGGAACAGACTTGCCGCGAAATCGGCGTATCTTTTACGGCGTTTGATTTTTTGGGACACGGAAAATCTTACGGCGTTTATACGGACGGAACCATCGGCAAATGGCTCCAAAACGCATTGGATATCATTGACCGCGTAACGCACGGCAAGCTGATTTTAGTCGGCAGCAGCATGGGCGGTTGGATCATGCTGTTAAGCGCTTTGGCTTGTCCCGAACGTATCTCGGGTTTAATCGGCATGGCTGCTGCGCCAGATTTCACCGTTGATTTATGGAATTCTTTTTCGGAAACGCAGAAAAATGACATAAAAACAAAGGGCGTTATCTATACTCCGAACGGTTGGACGGAAGAAGGAGACCCGTGGACGTTTGAGTTGTTCAACGATGCCGAAAAATATTTGCTGTTAGATAAAAAAACGTTGGATATCGTGAGCCCTGTCACACTTATCCACGGAGGTAAAGACGATTGTGTCCCCGTCAAAACCTCTTTCAGAATAATGAATGCCGTCAAAAGCGATAACGTTAAAGTGATTGTTTTGAAAAATTCCGGACATCGCTTGTCCGAAGCGACGGATTTGGACATTTTGCGCTCTGTTTTGGAACTGCATGTCAAAGCGGCGGAAGATGACGTCGCATAAATAAAAAGCTCCGAAACGGAGCTTTTTATTTATAAACGGGATCCATTCTGATCACGACGCGCCTGTTCCTTTCTTGATTATGCGGAATAGGAGCGCCGTAGGCATCCCGATTGGGAAATCTGGGCTGAATATCTGACATTCCGACAGCGCGCAGGCGGGTTTCATCAATGCCGTGGTTAATAAGAAAACGCGTTACGGCGGAAGCTCTTGCGGAAGAGAGTTCCCAGTTTGAAGGAAAACGTTCCGTGTTAATGGGGTTATCGTCCGTATGCCCCTGTACTTCAAAACGGAAGATGTTGTATTGCTTAAGTTTCAGGGTTGACGCCAATCTGGTTAAGATCGGAGTGGCTTCGGGTTTTAATTCGGCAGAACCGCTGTCAAAAAATGTGTTGGCGTTTAAATCCAGAACAACCCCCAAATGGTCGTCGCCCAACAAATTGTCGCGTTCGTCCAAACGGAGCGTTTTCAAATCATCGTTCAGGTCGGCGATCAGCAAAGTAATGGGCTGGTCGACCTGCCTGTCCATAAATTCGCGTGCAATTCCCGTTCTGATTTGTTCAAACATCACGGCATCGACTTTGGAAGCGGCGACCAACATGACAAAGAAACACAGCAACAGCGTAACCATATCGCTGTATGTTGTCATCCATTCTTCAAGGTTTTCTTCCGGTTTTTTTTCAGGCATCATGGACGGGCAATCCCTTTATCAGTTCATGTCGCGGTCAATCAGGAAATGCTGAGAAGGATCAAGGAACGCGTTGACTTTGTCCTGAATGTATCGCGGGCTTTTTCTTTCTGCCAACAAAACCAGGCTTTCAACCAAAAGAAGATTCCTGAACAAAGAATTATCGGCGCGCTGAGTGACTTTATTTGCCGCCGGCATATAGAGCAATCTGGCGAACAAAATACCGTACAGTGTCGTAATTAAGGCGACGGCCATACCGGTACCGATTGAATCGGGATCGCTTCCCATGGATCCCAACATAACGATCAAACCGATCAGCGTTCCGACCATTCCGAATGCCGGAGTATAGGCGCCAAGCTGTTTTAAAACGTCAATGTGCTGAGTTTCGCGCTGATAGATGCTGAAGGCGGATTCTTTAAGAATTTCGCGGACTTCGTTACCTGTATATCCCGTAATGACCAAATCGACGCCGTATTTTAAAAAGGGGTCATTTCCGACGGAAGTCGCGGCATCTGTTTCCAAACCTTGCAAGCCGTTTTTTTGGACGATATAAGCCCATCTGACGATGCGTCCGACTTCGTTTTTATATGACAGGTTGGTGTCCTGATGTTGTTTAAAGACGGAAAGCAAGAGATGGTTTGAATAAAAGACGTCTTTGGCTTCAAATCCGATGAACATGGCGGCGTAAGAACCGAACAAGACAATAATCAGACTGGCCAAATCGATGAAAATGCCGACCTGTTCCGTAGACAGGCGAATAGAAGCGGCCACCAAAATCCAGCCGCCGATAAAACCGAAAAGAGAACCGCGGGAAACAGGCATTTTAAATCCTTTGAACCGATAATTTTGTATAAGTTATTCAAAAGTTTTAAGACAGACGGCCGAAAAAATCAATGTTTTGTTTTATTGGAAAAAAAATATGAGAAATTCAGTGAATTTCCTTTGATTTTTATCGTATATTTATTTAAATTTTAGGCGAAAACAGCTTCTTAGGAAGGGAGTTCTGTCCTGATTTCTATTTTGGAAAACAATCTGAGTGCCGTCATGGAGATAGCCGGCGACGGCGTTATCGTTTCGGCGAACACGGCGGCGCATCGCCTGTTCGGCTATGATAACGGCGAGCTTTTGTCCCGTCAGGTACGCGTTGTTTTGCCGGATACGGGAGCTCCGGATACGCCGCTCGGCGTTTTGGCAAAGTTGATTGCAGCTCCGAATGATAATACGGCCGAAGCCGTCGGATTACGCAAAAACGACACCGAATTTCCCGTCGAAATCGTTATGACAAAGGTTGCGGCAAAAGACGGAGATGTCTTTGTTTGCCAAATGCGCGACATTTCGCGCCGCCAGCTGTCCGAAAGCATGGATGCCGTTTTGCATACGACGTTGCGCCGCGTGCTCAGAGGTCAGACTCATGAACAGTTTTGCGCTTATATCTGCGATAAAATCGTTGATTTGCTGGGATGCCCGCTGGTCTGGATCGGCACAAAAGAAAATGACGGCAGAATCAGAGTATGCGCCGCTTCCGGAAAGCTGTCCGCAGGTTTCCCGCAAAAGCCCATCCGTTGGGATGACTTGACCGAAACTTTCGGGCCGACGGGGTACGCCGTAAGAACAAAACAAACCTGCATCGTCGAATTGGAAGGCGATAAAATTATCGATTCCGACGGCAGAGCTCATACCCGTCAGATTATCGTTTTCCCGTTGCTGTCCCATAACGGCATTGAAGGCGTTCTGGAAATCCATTCCCGCTTGGGGCGTTTGGATCAGGGAACCATCCAACGTTTGGAATCTTTTTCCCTGCGGATCGCCATGGCCATGCAAATCGCCGCCGACCAACAAAGCCTCCGTTTGCAACGCGCCGCAATGGCATCGGCTGCCAACGCCATTTTCATTACGGACGCCGAAGGTAATATTCTGTGGATTAATAAAGCGTTTTCCAGATTAAGCGGATATCGCGAAGACGAAGTCTTAAATCACCGTATTTCCATATTGAAATCCGGCGTACAAAACGACGCTTTTTATAAAGAAATGTGGGACACCATTAACAGCGGCAAAGTTTGGCGCGGCGAATTGGTTGAACGTCATAAATTCGGTTCTTTGTACACGGTGGAACAAACCATTACCCCGATTATGGACGGTAATACGCGCCTGTCGCATTTCGTCGCCGTCCATGATGACGTTACGGCCAGAAAAAATGCCGAAGGGCGCATCATGCATCTGGCAAATTATGACCAGCTGACGGGGTTGCCGAACAGACGGTTGTTCCATGATCAGCTGACCGTCATCATGCGCCGCGCAAAAAGCCGCGGAACCAAAGTCGCTTTGATTTTTGCAGACCTGACAAACTTTAACAGGATAAACGATACGCTCGGTCATTCCGCCGGAGACAAACTGTTAAAAGTCATCGCCGAACGCCTGTCAAAAATGGTTTCTCCGAAAGATTTCGTCGCTCGTATCGGCGGAGACGAATTCGCAATTATATCCGAGGATCTGACCGGTATGGAAGCGGCAGCCATGCTGGCCAGAAACATGATAGAAACTATTTTGTCTCCGGTTATGTTGGAAAACAACGAAATCAACGTCGGTGCTTGTGTCGGCATATCAATATATCCCGATGATGACGAAGATCCGGATAAGCTGGTCAATTTTGCGGATATGGCTTTGCATACGGCCGTTCGTTCCGCGCCGAACAGCTATTTCTTCTTTTCTCAGGAAATGAACGAAGAAACCGAAGACAGACTGGCTTTGGAACGTGACTTGAGAAAAGCCCTGATTCAAAACGAATTTGCTTTGTTCTTCCAACCTCAGCTGGATCTGAAAACCGGAAAAATCAAAGCTTTTGAAGCCTTGATTCGTTGGTTCCATCCCACACGCGGGATGGTGTCTCCGATGCGTTTCATCCCGATTGCCGAAGATACGGGACTGATTATTCCTTTGGGCGATTGGGTGTTAAAAGAAGCTTTACGCTATTTGAACGTCTGGGATGATATGGGATTGCCGAAAATATCGGTCGCCGTCAATCTTTCCGCCGTTCAGTTCCAGCAGGAAGATCTGGCCGCCGGCATTGAAAAGGTCTTGCTTGAAAAAAATATTGCTCCCGAACGGTTAGAGCTGGAATTGACCGAAAGCGTCGTTATGCAAGATGCCAGAAAAGCGGATAATATCTTGTCACGCTTGTCGCGCGTCGGCATCAAGCTGGCTATCGATGACTTTGGAACGGGCTATTCGTCTTTGAGCTATTTGAAACGTTTTGAAGTTGACCGTTTAAAAATCGACCAGTCGTTCGTTCGCGATATGACGAATAATTATGACGATGCGGAAATCGCTCACGCGATTATTAATTTGGGACATACGTTGGGACTTGAAATCGTTTCGGAAGGCGTCGAAACGAAAGAACAGCTGGAGTTATTGCGGCAACAGGGGTGCGACATTATTCAAGGCTATTTTATCAGCAAACCCATGCCTGCCGACGAAGTCCCCGCTTTCTTGAAAAAAGCGGAAACAACAGTCTACTAAATTAGGAGGTGCTCATGAGGTTATGTGTTGCCGTTATGGCAAGCTTATTTATGACTTTTGATGCTTTTGCCCAAGAAGCCGTAAAATTGCCGGCTCCGGATTTAACGGGCGGGATGCCGCTGATGCAGGCTATGAAAGAACGTAAGACAGAGCGTGCCTTTTCAACGGAAGCGTTGGACAATCAAACGTTAAGCGATATGTTATGGGCGGCTTGGGGGTATAACAGACCCGACAAACGGACTATTCCGACGGCAAGAAACCGCCAGAATATGGAAGTCTACGTTTTGAAAGCCGACGGCGCGTTCCGTTATGATGCCCGCGCAAATTCTTTAATCCCCGTAACGGCTCAAGATTTGCGCCCGTTGGCGGCAAAACAGGATTTCGTTTTAAACGCTCCCGTGACGTTATTGTTTGTTGCCGACGAGGACGATAAATACGCCGGAATGCATGCGGGTTCGGCTTATCAAAATGTCGGTTTATACTGTGCTTCCAAAGGACTCTATAACGTCGTGCGAGGCATGATTGATCGGGATGCTCTGGCAAAAGCGCTGGGAATTGAGGATGAAGACGACATCATTATTTCCCAAACCGTCGGAAAACCCGCAAAATAAAACAAAAAAGAGGGGAAAACTTCCCCTCTTTTTTTTAAACGGAAATCCGCATCCTGACCAAGTCTTTTAATTCAACGCCTTCGTCTATGATCGGAGAAGAATAATGTTCGGGAAAATAATTTTCTTCAACGCAATAGACTTCGAAACCGCACGATTGATAAAACTTTTGCTGAAATGAATCTTTCCCCGTTGCGATTTCAACCGTCTTCCAACCGTCTTCTTTGGAACGCGCCAAAGCGTCTTTGATTAAAATACGGGCATACCCTTGTCGGCGGTATTCTTTGGCTACGGCTAAATTTACGATTTCCGCAGATTTGTCTTTTTTATTCGTCTTTAAGACATATTCCGCAATCAGTACGCCGTTTAAGAACAAACCGAAACAACGTCCTTTGTTTAAATACTTTTCAATCTTTTTTATGTCCGGATCAGCGTCCAACAATAAGGATAAGGGATAATCGCGCGTTACTTCTTTGATTTGACGGTCGGTCATTTACGTCTCCTTTTTGCTTTATTTTAGGCAATTTGAATGAAAATACCATAAGAAAAGGCTCTGAATATTGATGTTCAGAGCCTTTTTTATGTTTTTCTTTCCGCGAATAGAGTTTTTTCGATTTTACAATCCTCATTCGATATTTTCCGGACAATAACAATTCTTTTGCCATCGGATTTCGTTTTTTTCTTTTTAATTTTTTCATTTCATCCTCCTGAAAAAACGAAAAAAGATTAGAACCGAAAAAATACTTTTTGAAAAGAGACGTTTTTGTTACCGTTCAGAAAAGGAGAAAAACATGAAAGCATATACACAAGGCGAAATCGATTATTTTTGCGGCGTCTATGCCGTAATAAATGCCTGCCGCCAAATTTTAAAAGGAAAAAAATATTTTTCGTATAACGACGGCTGCCTGTTTTATCAGCATTTGATGCAATATTTGATTGATGCCGGTAAAATCGGAGAAGTTCTTCATCACGGCACGGATTATGATTTAATCCTGCGTTTGGTCGAGCAGGGGAGCGCCTATGCTTTTCAGAAATTCGGCGTTAAGATTAGCTATGAGCTTCCTTATGCTCAAACCGTCGAAAGCTTTGATGCGGCGTCAAAAGAGATTGACCGGCGCTTAAAAGAAGAAAACGCCTCTTGCATCATTCGGATCAATAATACAGAAGTCGGCGACCATTGGTCCGTTATGCTGCAAAAAACGTCCTCGGGAAAAATTAAGCTGTTTGACAGTTACGCTTATAACGGATTTTATTCAAGCCACGCCGTTTGGCTTCCCGAAAATCCGATTTTAAAAAAGACGGATGCCAATCCGACGGGCGTTCCAAAACCGCCGAAAGGAATAACATACGTCACAAAACACGGATTGATTTTTTTAAAAGCGTAAATAAAAAAAGAAGCCCCCGAAAACGGGGGCTTCTTCATTTGTTTAATTATTCTTTGATTGCCAAACGGGGCGTTCCCGGCGTATAGGGCTTCACAACGATACGGGCGTCAACGGCGACGGCTCCGTTTTCGTCAACCAGCAACGGGTTGATGTCCAGTTCGGTGATTTCATCAATGTCAACGACCATCTGCCCGATTTGAACCATCGTTTGAACGATGCCGTCAATATCGGCGGCGGGACGATCACGGTAGCCCTTCAACAGCTTATAAATGCGCGTCTGAGACAATGCATGCAAAGCCTGTTCTTTGTTGAGGGGGGGCAGGGCAATTGCGCTGTCTTTCATGACTTCGACAGCGGTGCCGCCTTGTCCGACCATGATGGCGGGACCGAAAATCGGATCCGTCGTTACGCCGACGATGACTTCGTGCGGACGCGGTTTGGAAATCATTTCCTGAACCGTTACGCCGTCCAATTTCGCATTCGGCATGTTTTTGGCAATGCGCGTCAGCATTTCTTCCGTAGCGGCTGCAACTTCGTCAGGCGTTTTCAAGCCCAGCTTGACGCCGCCGGCATCGGATTTGTGCGTGATGTCGTTCGACAGAATCTTAACGGCAACGGTCGCATTGATTTCTTCGGCGATTTTACGGGCTTCTTCCGCGTTTTTCGCGATTTTCGTGCGAACGACGGGGATCTGGTAATAACCGAAGACTTCTTTTGCTTCGAATTCCGTCAAAATACTGCGCCCTTCAGCCATAACCTTGCGAATAACGGCCTGAGCGGCTTCTTTATTGACGGGTTTGACTTCGGGTTTAACGGCGTCGACTTTTTGACGCGTTTCGCGCAATTCCTGAGAATCGGCAACGGAAACGAACGCCTTAACGCCTTTTTCTCCGGATTCAAAGTTCGGCAGACCGAAGTTTTTGAACATTTCGATACCGGGCATAACGACATAACCGCCGACCCAGCAACCGAAGATACGGCCGGATTTGCGTTCGGCTTCAACGGCCAGAACTTTTTCCGCGACTTCTTCGCCGGAAGTCACGCCCGTCGGAACGTACATGACCAAGACGTCTTCAACTTCGGGAGCATCCAACAGGACTTTCAAAGAATCGGCATAACGTTTTCCCGGAGCGTCGCCAATGATGTCAACGGGGTTGGAATGAGACCATGTTGAAGGCAACACTTCGTTTAATTTCTGTTTTGTTTCGTCGGAGAGCTTTGTCAGCTTACCGCCGGCTTTAATCAAGCCGTCAACAGCCAAAACACCCGGGCCGCCGCCGTTTGTCAAGATAACGACGTTACGGCTTTGGACTTTTTCGCGATATGCCAAGAACTGCATGGCCGCGTACATATCTTCCAAATCCTGCAGACGGATAATGCCGGCACGTTCAAAAGCAGCATCATAAACATTATCGCCGCCTGCCAAAGCGCCCGTATGAGAAGCCGCTGCGGCGGTTCCTTCTGCGGAACGTCCGGATTTGATGGCGAACAGGGGTTTCTTTTTGGCGACGCGGCGAGCGGCTTTCATAAAGCCTTCGCGGTCTTTAACGGATTCGATATACATAAAGATCGCGTTTGTATCGGGATCGTCAGCCAAATAATCCAACATATCGGGGAAACCGGCTTCCATAGCGTCGCCGATTGAAGAAAAATAAGAAAATCCGATATTTTTGGGTTTAGCCCAGTCCAACACGGAAACGCACAAAGCTCCGGACTGAGAAATAAAGGCGATTTTGCCGTCAATGGCGGGGGTCGTCGTAAAGCTGGCGTTCAAACCGATGCGGGGAACCAACGTGCCCAAGCAGTTCGGACCGACGATACGCATTCCGTACTTTTTAGCCGTTTCGGCGACTTTCTTTTGGCAATTTTCGCCGGCGTCGTTTTCAATATTCAAGCCTGCGGCAATAATAATAGCGGCGCGCGTCCCTTTTTCGCACAGCATCTGAATGGAATCGGGAACAGCCAGAGGAGGAATGCACAAAACAGCCAAATCAGGAGTTTTGGGCAATTCCGGAATGCTTTTATAAGATTGGACACCGTGAATGAGCTCGCCCTTTGGGTTGACGGGCATGATATCGCCCTTAAAACCGCCTTCCAACAGGTTCTGCATAATCACGGAACCGACGGACATCGCGCGGTTGGATGCGCCGATCAGGGCAACTGATTTCGGAGCAAAGAGCTTGTCAAGATTTTCTGTTGTCATTATCGCCTCTAGATAACAAGTGAAAAAACAGACGTTTGGCCCTGTTTTAAAGGCGCCGCCCGTCAAAATATCTGATTCGTTCAGGGCTACTTTGTGTTATTTTATGTTTCTACGCAACCAAAAAAGCGACTTGGCGGGATTATTTTTTATTCCTGCTGTAAATTTGAAAAAAAATATGCTAATCAAGACATCATGAAAAAGTTTCGGTTTGTTTTTTTTCAGTGTCTGTGGACACTTTTTTTATGCGGCGCCGCAACGGCGCAGAGCATTGTCAATGCTGTCGTCGTCGCTCCGGAAGGCAGCTCTGCCGAACGGGATATCGTTTTGGGCATTGAAAAAGCTTTTTCCGATGCGGAACAGAGCGTTTCCGTTCAAACAGTTAACGAAAGCTGCTCCTTTTTGAACGGGAAAAAACAGGCCAAAGAAATTGCGGCATTGTCGCCGGATTTTGTTGTCGGTTATACCTGTGCGTTGTCGGCGGTTTCCGCACAGAATGAGTATTTTAAAGCAAAAATTCCGTATTTTGCCGTTTTGGCGGTTGATCCCGAACTGACGGCGTTAAAGAACCGGAACGTTTTCCGTTTATCAATCAATACGGAAAAACAGTTCAAGCCTTTTGCCGACATGCTTGACGAGCAGTACAGGGGAAAACGCTTTTTGATTTTAAAGGACGGGGACGTTCGAGCAAACAGGTTTGCCGAAATGTTGGAAAAGACATTGCCCGAAGGAAGCTTTCAAACTTTGGATCTGCCGACAAACCATCTGAACCAAAACATCAAAAAACTTGAAAAAGCATCTGATTTTAAAGCAGATTATATCATTATCACATCTCTGTCTCCCAAACAAGCCGTCCGTCTGGTTTCCAGAGTCAGAGAAGCCGGATTAAAAACCCCGATTATCGGCTTGAATGTTTTAAAAACAGCGGATTTTAACCGTATGACAGGCAGTCTGAAGCATGAAATCTATTTTATGGACGCCGTCGGAGTGCGCCATCTGGCTGATACGGCAGCATTGATTGCTTCCATGCGCTTTTCGGGAACAGAACCGTCGGACACGCTTCTTTTAGCCTATGCCGCCGCTCAAATCCGAATGCAGATTCCAAAGGATAAACAAGAGCTTAATACAAGAAACACCCCCTTTGACACCATTGCGGGTCCCGTCGTTTTTGATGATTTCGGCGATATGGTCGAACTGCCGCCCCAGGCTCTGTACAAATGGCATGAAAACGCTTATAAGATTGCCGAATAACATATTGATTTTTAATATATTTTTTTATTAAAAAATAATACTTCCTTTTAAAGGCGGTTCGGTGTAAAAAAGGATAATTCTCGTTTATCAATCAAAGGATTTTAATAATGGCTGGAAGCGTCAATAAAGTTATTTTGGTGGGAAACGTCGGCAGAGACCCGGAAGTCCGCCAAACGTCGAACGGTCAAAAGATCGTTACCCTTTCTTTGGCGACAAGCGATACGTGGAAAGACAAAAACGGCGAACGTCAGGAAAAAACGGAATGGCACCGCGTCGTTATTTTTAATCAAGGCTTGGCCGAAATAGCGGAACGCTACGTCCGCAAGGGGACGAAACTTTATGTCGAAGGCGCTTTGCAAACCCGAAAATGGACAGACAACAGCGGACAGGAAAAATATACGACGGAAGTCGTCTTAGGAAATTATCGCGGCGAAATGACTTTGCTGGACGCTAAAAACAACGCCGGAGCCGACGCTTCGTTCGGAGCCGTTCCGATGATGGATTCTCCTGCATCGGGTTGGGATTCAAAGCCTGCACCTTCTGCCGGAGGGGCAGGGGCGTTTGATGATGAGATCCCCTTTTAAGCACATCTCTTAATAAAATTTTCGTATCAACATAACGGATATAAATCGTGGCTGCAGAAAACAATTCAACAGAAACTTCAATTTCGCCCGTCGTCATTGAAGATGAAATGAAACGTTCTTACCTGGATTACGCAATGAGCGTAATTGTTTCGCGTGCTTTGCCTGATGTGCGCGACGGATTGAAACCCGTCCATCGCCGTATTTTGTACGCCATGCACGAAGGCGGTTACGATTATAATAAACCGTTCAGAAAATCCGCCCGTATCGTCGGCGATGTCATGGGTAAATACCATCCGCACGGTGATGCCGCCATCTATGATGCCATGGTGCGTATGGCTCAGGATTTTTCGATGCGCGTGCCGCTGATTTCTTCTCAAGGAAATTTCGGTTCGATTGACGGCGATCCCCCCGCAGCTATGCGTTATACAGAAGCTCGTTTGGGCTTGTCCGCCCATATGTTGCTTGACGATATTGACAAAGATACGGTCAATTTCCAACCGAACTATGACGAAACGGTTTCGGAACCCGTCGTTTTACCAGCTCGTTTTCCGAATTTGTTGGTCAACGGGGCAGGCGGCATCGCCGTCGGCATGGCGACCAATATCCCTCCGCATAATTTGGGCGAAGTCGTCGATGCCGCCATCGCTTATGTTGATAATCCCGACATTACTTCGGAAGAATTGTTGGAAATCGTTCCGGGACCTGATTTTCCGACCGGAGGCCTCATTATGGGGCGTTCCGGATGCCGTTCCGCGGCTTTGACGGGACGCGGCTCCATCATTATGCGCGGACGAACTCATATCGAGGAAATCCGGAAAGACCGCTGGGCCATTATCATTACGGAAATCCCTTATCAGGTCAACAAAGCGGCCATGATTTCCCGCATTGCCGAATTGGTGCGTGAAAAAACGATTGAAGGCATCGCAGATTTACGCGATGAATCCGACCGTCAGGGCATTCGCGTCGTTATTGAAATTAAACGCGAACATCATCCTGAAATCGTTTTAAACCAGCTGTTCCGCTATACATCGTTACAGACCAGCTTCGGTTCAAATATGATCGCTTTGAACGGCGGCCGCCCTCAAATGATGACGTTGAGGGATATGATTTCCGCTTTCATCGCGTTCCGCGAAGAAGTCATTCGTCGCAGGACGATTTTCGAGCTGGGAAAAGCCCGTGACAGGGCTCATGTTTTGGTCGGTCTGGCCATCGCCAAAGAAAACATCGATCCCGTCGTTGCCATGATTCGTTCTTCTTTCGACAGAGCGGAAGCCAAAGCAAAATTGATGAACGAAAACTGGATCGCCGGAGAAGTGGCTCCGCTGATTGATTTGATTGACGATCCCGAACATGAAGTCGTTGACGGACATTACAAGCTTTCGGAAACGCAAGCCGATGCCATATTGAACTTGCAATTGGTTCGTTTAACGAACATGGAACGTGAAAAAATCCACAATGAATTAATGGATTTGGGCGGCGTCATTAAAGAATTGCTGTCTGTTTTGGCTTCTCGAGAAAAACTGTACGGCATTATGCGCAACGAACTGATTGAAGTCAAAGAACAGTTTGCCACGCCGCGCCGCACAACCATTGAAGAAGTCGAATACGAACACGATATCGAAGACTTAATTCAGCGCGAAGATATGGTTGTAACCGTAACGAACACGGGCTATATCAAACGCGTTCCCCTGTCGACGTATCGTGCGCAAAAGCGCGGCGGAAAAGGTCGTGCCGGCATGAATACGCACGAAGAAGATTACGTAACGAACCTTTTTGTTGCCAGCACGCACACACCGGTATTGTTCTTCTCGAATGCGGGATTGGTTTATAAAATGAAAGTCTACCGTTTGCCGGTCGGATCTCCGCAGTCGACGGGGAAGGCTTTGATTAATCTGTTGCCTTTGAAACAGGACGAACGCATCACGACGATTATGCAGCTGCCCGAAGATGAAACGGAAGCTCAGAATTTGGACGTTATGTTCGCAACGCGTTCGGGGAACGTCCGCCGCAATAAGCTTTCGGACTTTGTTGACGTCAAAGCCAACGGCAAGATCGCCATGAAACTTGACGAAGGCGACACTTTGATTGATGTCAAGATCTGCACCGACGACCAAGACATTCTTTTGGCGGCAAAAGGCGGTAAGTCCATCCGTTTCCCCGTTTCTGAAGTCCGCGTATTTTCCGGTCGTACATCGACGGGTGTTCGCGGCATAAAACTGGCAAAAGACGATGAAGTCATTTCCATGTCGGTTTTGCGCCACAGCGATGCGGATATGGAAAAACGCAATGCCTATTTGAAAGCGGCAAAGGCTTTGCGCCGCGCCGAAGGTTCTGAAGATGCTTCGTCCGCCGACGAAACGGAAGAAACAACGTCTTCAATTACCCTGTCTGATGAAGAATTCCGCAAAATGCAGGAAGAAGAAGAATTTATTCTGACTGTTACGGACAGCGGTTACGGCAAACGATCTTCCGCATATGAATACCGTATTACGGGACGCGGAGGGCAAGGTGTTACGAACATTGACAATACGAAGAGAAAAGATTCGGTTGTTGCGTCTTTCCCCGTTTCGGACACGGCTCATGTGATGCTGGTTACGGACGGCGGCAAGCTTATCCGTATGCCGGTTAAAGACATTCGCATTGCCGGTCGTAATACGATGGGCGTTATTATGTTCCGCTTAAATGATTCCGAACATGTTGTTTCTGCGACTTGTATTGAAGATTATGATGACGCCCAAACGGACGGTGAGGAACAAAATGACGTTTCAATCCCGTCGGAAAATGAGGCTGAAGAAAGTCAAACGCCTGACAAATAACGGAGAGCGCAAATGTCCGAACGTATCGGAATTTATCCCGGAACCTTTGACCCGGTGACCTACGGTCATTTGGATATTGTTCGCCGCGCCGTTTCCGTTGTTGACCGATTGGTTATCGCCGTCGCCGTTAACGATATCAAACATCCTCTTTTTTCCCTGGAAGAAAGAATGGATATGGTACGTTCGGAAGTCGACGCAATAGCACAGGAAACAGGAAAAACCATTGACGTCAAGCCGATGGATAATTTGTTGGTAAAATTCACGCGTCAACACAATTCTCATATCATATTCAGAGGATTGCGCGCCGTATCTGACTTTGAATACGAATTCAAAATGTGCGTCATGAACCGCCGTTTGGCTCCGGAAATCGAAACCGTCTTCTTAATGGCGTCCGAACGCCATCAGTTTGTGTCTTCAATTTTCGTAAAAGAAATTTGCCGTCTGGGCGGCGATATTTCTTCTTTTGTTTCCGACGCGATCGCGGCGAAACTTAATGCCCGCTACAAGGAATTGGGAGAAATTTATGGCTGACACCAAAAAAAATAAGTTGCTGTTAGAATTAAAAGACGGCATCGTCGAAATTGAAATGCGCTCCGATCTGGCGCCGCAACATGTTGAACGCATCAAGGAATTGGTTAAGCAAGGTTTTTATAACGGCTTAAAATTCCATCGCGTTATTGACGGATTTATGGCACAAACAGGTTGCCCAAACGGTACAGGGACAGGCGGAAGCGGAAAAAAACTTAAAGCCGAATTTTCCAAAGAACCTCATGTCCGCGGAACCGTTTCCATGGCCAGAGCAATGGATCCGAACAGTGCGGACAGCCAGTTTTTTATTTGCTTTGACGATTGTCCGTGGCTTGACGGACAGTATACCGTTTGGGGAAAAGTCGTTAAAGGAATGGAATTCGTCGATAAAATCAAACGGGGTAGGGGAGCCAACGGTTCCGTTGACGATCCGGACATTATCATATCAATGAAGCTGGCATAACTGAAATGCCAAAAGTTTCCGTTATCATTCCCGTCTATAATATGGAACGTTTTATCGGAGCCTGTTTGGATTCCGTTTTAAACCAAACTTTTTCCGATTTTGAATGTATTTGCATAAATGACGGTTCGACAGACGGAACTTTGCAAATTCTAAAGCAGTACGAGCAAAAAGATTCTCGAATAAAGCTGATAGATCAGGCGAATCAAGGCGGGAGCGCCGCAAGAAACGTCGGATTAAACGTTGCTCAGGGCGAATGGATATCCTTTTTGGACAACGATGACCTTTATCATCCGCAATATCTGGAAATCCTATTAGGTTATGCCGAAAAATACGGGGCAGACATATCTGTCTGCAATTACGGCGTCTTTTTCAATGACGATCCCGTGAATTTCGAAACCTATAATGCTCAACAGCTCAAAAAACCGAAGTTAATAACTTCAAAGCCTTTTTACGACTATGTCGTTCGTAAAAAGAAAATTCATATGCTGATGTGGACGAAGTTATATAAAAAAGAGATTCTGGAAAACATTCGCTTTGCTCTGGCGTTACCGGCAATTAACGATATTTTGTTCAATCTGGAAACTCTAAGCGCATCAAAAAAAGTCGTAACCTGTCCGTACACGTTGATAACGCACCGCATTTTGCAAACGTCTCAGACAAGCTCCAAGGTTACGCCCCAAAAAATCTTGGAATATAAAGACTTAATTTATGCCGTTGAACGCAGCTTTGAACACAAGGAACTGACACAGAAAGAACGAAAATCTTTAAAAATTTTCAACACCAAAAACGCTTTTTACAATTTTGTTTATTTAATGGTGAAGTTTAACGATCTGTCCCAAAATGCAGAAGTATATCATTTGATTTTGGAAACTTTGGAGCAATTGGAAGGAGAGGGGCTCATTCTCCCTTCGAAATTAAAATTCCAGGACAAGATGCTTTACAATGCTTTTAAAAGCGGAAATCTTCGTCGTGTAAAATCGGTAATGCGATTTAGAGACCTGTTTACGCATTAAATGTAATAAATACTTTTGACAAACATTTGCGGCTTTTAAAGCCGCTTTTTTTGTTTTTCTGTTTTCTGAATTTCTAATGTTTCGTTATTTTTCTTTTTCAAAAATTATAACAAAACAGATATTAACAAAAACAGATATTGAGTGATAAGCATTGTTTAAAAGCCTGTGTATCGTTCTGCGAATTCTTTTTAAAAGCCCTCGTATTCCTTTATCTAACGCCAATTTTATTTTAAAGAGTTATATATAATTGTCGCATAATGTATATTATGTCAAATAACTCACATTCAAACAAGAAACCGCGTTTTGTGATAGGCTTAAAAATAAGCCGTCAAAGCCCGCTGACGGACTTTCTTCAGATTTTTTATAATTCGATTTCCATGCCGTCGTATCCGGGTTCAATCCCTTCGGGCAGCTGACGGATTAACGTGTCATAATCCATGCCGATTGACATGTGCGTTAAAATCGTCCGCTTCGGCTTTAAAATATTCACCCATTCTTTGACGCGTTCAACAGAAGCATGACTGGGATGGTCTTTTTCCGACAAACATCCGACGACCCACACATCTATGCCTTTTAATATGGATAATGCAGAATCATATAAATGAACCGCATCCGTCGAATATCCGAAATTTTTTATACGAAAGCCCAAGCTCGTCGTCCATTCGTGATCCTGAGAAAACGGCGTAATCTTTAATCCGTTTATTCTTAACGGTTCGCCCGGCGTGATCAGGTTCGGTTCCAGCCATGGATGAAAAAACGGCTCTTTTTCAACGTTAATCGGTCGAAAAACATAGCCGAAACGCGCCTTTAAAACCTTTAAAGTCGCTTGATTGGCGTAAATGGGAATCCCCTTGCCCATCACTCGATTGATTTCGCGCAAATCATCAATGCCGTGCGTATGATCGGCGTGTTCGTGCGTGTACAAAACAGCAGAAAGCCTGTCAACTTTTGCACAAAGAAGCTGTTCTCGCAAATCAGGTCCGGTATCAATTAATATATTGTCATCATTATTTCGTACCAGCAAAGATGTTCTTAAACGCCTGTTTTTCGGATTATTCGGATCGCATTTTCCCCATCCGCGGCTGATCATCGGAACGCCGCCCGCCGAACCGCACCCTAATATTCTTATTTTCATCATTATACGGCCTTTCCGAACAAAGTTAAAAAGTTGCGTGTCGTTATTTCGCTAAGCTCTTCAACGCTTATTCCCTTTATTTCCGCCAGTTTTTCCGCCGTCTTGACGACATAAGACGGACGGTTTGTCTTGCCTCTGAACGGCACGGGAGAAAGATACGGAGAATCCGTCTCGACCAAAAGGCGTTCCAAGGGGATTTCTTTAAAAGTTTGGCGCAATTCTTCGGCTTTTCCGAAAGTAATAATCCCCGATGCCGAAACGTAAAACCCCAGCTTTAAGGCTTCCGTCGCCAAAAAAGCCCGCGAAGAAAAACAATGCAGTACTCCTTTTAAAGACGGCGATGCCTCTGATTTTAAAATTTCCAAAGTATCTTCTTCGGCATCTCTGGTATGGATAATAACCGGCAAACCCGTTTTTTTAGCCGCTTTCAGATGTATGCAAAACAAACGTTTTTGAGCCTCTTTCGTATCGGAATTATAATGATAGTCAAGCCCTGTTTCTCCGAATCCAATGACTTTGGGATGCTGCGAAGCCCGACAAAGGGCTTCGACGGTTGTCCCCTCCTCTTCTTCGGCGGCATATTCCGGATGAACGCCGACGGACGCAAAAACATTGGGATACTTTTCCGATAAAAAAACAGGCGACGGGTCGGAAAGCTTTACGGAAACGGTTAACAGGCGTGTCACTCCCGCCTGTTCGGCCTCTTGTACGGCTTCATCGCTGTTTGTATCGGGATAATCCAAATGGCAATGGCTGTCCGTTAAATTCATTTCGTGCCTCGTTGCAATTTTAAACAGGCATTAACAAAAACCTGTTTTTGATCCAAGTATATGTCCGAAAAATCGGAACGGATTTCATCAATGATATCCATCAGTTTTAAAACGGGAATTAAGCTTGTGATTTTTTTTGTTATTTGTTCTTCGTCGCCGACGAAATGATATGTTTGTCCCGATGCCGCTTGAATTGCCGCTTTTGTCAGGCGGATGAGCATCAGCTCTTGAACGGTTTTTAGTTTTTCTTTGTCTTTCAATACCTTATCTGAAAAATCGTACAAAGAAGGTATGGAAAAATCAGGAAAAGCGGAAAACAAGGACAGCCAACTTTCAAACAAGTCGTTTCCTCCGTTTGCCGCAAGCTCCAAAGCTTTTCCGGGGCTCCCGTCCGCCAAAACCGTCAAAGAACGAGCATCTTCGTCCGACAAATCGGGATAAGCCTGCCTTAAGATTTTTTCAACGGTTTCATCATCGACGGATTTTAAATTCAGCCGACGGCACCGAGACCTGATCGTCGCCAACAATCTTCCGGGATTATGAGAAATCAAAAGCATCAATGTTTTTTCAGGCGGCTCTTCCAACGATTTCAAAAGCGCATTCGCCGCTTCGACATTCATGTCATCGGCGGAATCAATAATCATCACCCTCCAACCGCCGTTCGCCGAAGTGCGCCGCAAAAAATCTTCCGCTTCACGAATATCGGAAACCCTTATTTCATCAAAGCGCTTTCGATTTTTTTCCGTTTCTTCGTCCAATGCTTTTCCGGCATTTAAAACGGCTTGGCGACTTTTTAACTCTTCTTCTTTTAAAGAGCGTTCGACAACCTTTAAATCGGGATGAGATTTTTGAGCAACGGCATTAAAAACCGAAGTCCCCTCCCCCACGGATAAAGTATCCGCAGAAGGCAAATCAGAAAACAGTCCCTGCCCTTCATTATTTCCGTTATTCAAAATAAACCGAGCCAATCGATAAGCCAATGTTGCCTTTCCGATTCCCTTAGGCCCGCAAATCAGCCACGATCCCGCCAGCGTCCCTTTATTCCATAAATCCAAAAGCCCTTGTTCAGCATGCTGATGTCCGAACAAAACGTTTTGTTCTTCCGGATTTCGGATTTCGGGCATGGCTTATACTCTGCTTAACAAACGTTCATTCACGACATCCGTGATTTGAGCGCGAATATCGTCAACAGACTGATCGGCATTAATCACAACGCAACGTTTGGGGTCTTTTTCGGCGATCTTTAAAAAAGCGTCCCGCAAAGACTTATGAAAATCCATCCCCATCCGTTCGTATCTGTTTGAATTTGCGTCTCTGGACAAAGAACGCTCCAAACCTTTTTCAACCGGTAAATCCATGATAATCGTTAAATCAGGCTTAAACGCCCCGACAACGATTTCATACAAACGTTCAATGTCTTCGGGAGACGGTGCCCCTTTATATCCGTACCCCTGATAAGCCATCGTTGAATCGGCAAACCGGTCGGAAATAACCGTTTTTCCTTCATTAAGAGCAGGCCATATCTTTTTTGCCAAATGGTCGCGTCTGGCCGCATACATCAAAAGCATTTCCGTAACGGCGTCCCAACGGGCGACTTCGCCTTTCACAACCAGATTTCTGATTTCTTCGGCGCCTTCGGATCCTCCGGGTTCCCGTGTCAAAACGCACGACAGCCCTTTGCTTTCCAGATATTCGGAAAGAAGGCGGGCTTGAGTGGATTTTCCTGTTCCCTCCCCGCCTTCAAAGGTAATGAAAAAGCCCTTTTTCACGATTTATTCCTTAATTTATCTGCTTGAACAACAGATATTTGACGGTTTCTTTCATACGTCCGAAATATCCCAATTTTTTGATGTCTGCCGCTGCGATCAAATCAACGGTTACATCATCGCGTTCAGGAGCGGATATGGTGATTGAGCCGACTTTTTGACCTTTGGCAACGGGAGCTTTTAGCGGAGCATCATATTTTACAAAAGCCGTAACTTTATTTTGCTCTCCTCTGGGCAAGGTCAAAACGACTTTTTCGGCGGGCACGGCTTCAACGGATTTTTGTTCGCCCAACCAAACAGGCACATCAACGACTTTTACGCCGTCTTTTAAGACGGTATAGTTATCAAATTCTCTAAAGCCCCAATAAATCAGCTTTTCGGCTTCTTCGCCGCGCTCTTTCATTGTTTTCAGCCCGTTGATAACCAGTATCAAACGCCGCCCGTCCTTCTTGGCGGAAGCCGTCAGACCGTAACCTGAAACGGACGTATGACCGGTTTTAATGCCGTCAGCCAGTCTGGGCATCTGGAACAGCAAAGGATTCCTGTTTTCCTGACGTATTTTGTTATAAGTAAACTCTTTTTCCGAATAAATGCCGTAATATTCGGGAAAATCCTGAATTAAACGGCGAGCCAGAATGACCAAATCATTCGGAGACATTTTATGTTTCGGATGCGGCCATCCCGTCGAATTTACCAAATGCGTCTGTTTTAAGCCCATTTCTTTGGCTTTTTTATTGGCAATTTCAGCGAATTCTTTTTCCGAACCGGCGATATTTTCAGCCGCGACGATACAAGCGTCATTGCCCGACTGAACGATAATGCCTCTGAGCAAATCCTTTAATTTAACTTTGTCTCCGACGCGCAGGAACATTGTCGAGCTGCCCGTTTTGGCACCGCCTTTTTTCCATGCGTTTTCGCTGACCGTAAAGACGTCATCGATCTCCAAACTGCCGTTTTTCAGTTTTTCAAAGATAATGTAAGCCGTCATCAGCTTGCTCATGGAAGCCGGAGCCATCGGTTTATCGGCATTTTTTTCGAACAGAACGGTTCCTGTTTCAAAATCTGCCAAGACGGCTTGTTTTGCCTTGGTATCAATGGCAAAAGCCGAAGCATGGAAAGCCAAAACGAACGCGGCCGAAGCCAAAAGCGTTTTAGAGAACATTTTACCCCTCAGATTTATCAGAATTCGTTATCCAAGCGCCGCCCGGCTGACGGAGCGACATTTTTTTCTTCAACCAGACGAGCGCCGGAAATTCCGGATTTTGTAACTCTGTCTATGGTTTCCAAAGCTTTTTTCGCACTGGCGGGACCGATCCGTACGCGATAAAGCGTCTTGCCGTTCACCGTAACCGGCGATGTGACGACCGAACCGAACGAAGCAACTCTGTCGCGCATTTTTGCGGCATTTTCAGTACTGCCGAACGCGCCGACCTGGACATAATATCCCGGAGCCGTTTGTGTCGTAACATTCAAAGATTTCGGAGAAGCCTCAGGCTTTCGCGCTGTTTTCTTTTCTTTTTTGGGTGCCGGAGCCGGTTTCGGTTTGACTTCGGGTACGACAGGCGGCTGATACGTTTTTTCCGCCTGAGCCTTAGGCAAATCTTCATCCCAATCGTTATATTTCTGTGTCGTTTCCTGAGGAGCGCTCCCCGTAATCAACGGCGCATCCATGGCGGGTCTCGGATTTGCCAGACGCGGGCGGTCGGGAGAAAAGCCCAAATCTTTCGGCGGAGCAACCGTTTGTGCCGCCGGTTCTTCAGCCGCAGCCCTTTCGGACGGAGCCGTTGCCGACTTAATGCCTGCCGCTGCGACGCCCGATTTTTCCAACGCCAGAATTTCATCGCGCAAAGCCTTGCTTTCTTCGGGCAAAATTTCGACCTGAACCTGCGTCGTTCCGTTATCTTTAAATCCCAACAACTGAGCCGCGCGCATAGAAACGTCAATAATTCTGTTGTTTACAAACGGACCGCGATCATTAACGCGCAACACCAAAGAGCGTCCGTTTTGCAAGTTCGTCACGCGAACAATGCTGGGCAACGGCAAAGTCCTGTGAGCCGCCGTTAATCCGTGCATATCGTACAATTCGCCGTTTGCCGTAATGCCGTTATGGAAATCCGCGCCGTACCATGAAGCAACGCCGATTTCTTTATAAGCGTAATCTTCCTTCGGATAATACCAAACGCCGGAAACCTGATAGGGATTTCCTATTTTATAATAGCCGTCGGATTCGCCTGACGTTTGAACGGACAAATCCGTCGGAGCCGACGAAAACACCTGAGTGCTGTCCGAACACGCCCCCAAAGACGTAACGGCTGCAGAAATCATAAGCGTTTTAAAAAACAAATTCATGACGTTTCATTCCGATATTTCGAGTTACAACAAACATAACGGGATTGCCTTTTCAAATCAAGGCAGATTACTTATGTTTTTTTCTCCTTATCCGCAGAGTTTTTCGTCTCAACCCCTTTTGCATTTTTCTTTACAGCGGCTCCGGGAACGGATGTCGACGGCTTTTGTTGATTTTTCACTTTACTTTCAACAGGTTTCACCGTCTTTTTCTCCTTTTGAAGCTTTAACGCTTTTTGACGTTCTTCGCGTTTACGTTCTTCTTCGCGGCGGCGACGTTCCATAGCTTTTTTACGAGCAAGCTCTCTTTTCTTTTTCATTTCTTCGCGCAATCTCAGCTCTTCGCGGCGGCGAAATTCTTTGACCAACGGATCGATTTCTCCGTTTTCCATGTTGCGCAGATGTTGGACTTTCATTTTTTCCAACAGTCTTCTGTCCGTTTTTTCGGAACGGATCCCGTAGACTTTTTTAAACAAGTCTATTCCCTGTTGCGTCGTCTTGCCCAACTTTCCGTCAATGGGACCTTTGTAATATTGCCCCTTGGACAAGATTTTTTGCAAATCGACAATCTCGTCAAACGTCAGCTCGCTTTGTTCGACTTCTCCGTTAATTACCAAACGCATAAATTCCAGCAAAGACGCATTTGCGTATCCGTCTTCGGGCAGATCGTACATTTTTTGAAAGCGGCGAACGGCTTCGCGACTGCGACGTCCCAGAACGCCGTCGATTTCCCCGTTATAAAGCTTTAATTCCGCCAAAATCTTTTGAACTTCCATAGAATTTTCCATCGTGAACGGCGCCGTTTTTTCACGATATTTTTTCACAAAAGCGGACTTTCCCTGAATCCTGTCTGCCAAATGACCGACAGACACTGCGTAAAGCACGGATTTATTCCACTTCATAATGACGCGAAAGTTTGAATAAACCAAAAAAGCAGGCCCCTGTATGCCGGCAGGCAAAAACAATTCGGCAGGCGTCGTTTCGGGTTCTTCGATTTCTCCGGCAAAGCGGACGCCTTCTTTTTTCCATTCGGCGATTGTTTTTTTGCGTTCAATCAGCGTCCAATCAAATTTTTTGGGTAAAAAGACTTCCCTGCCCCACGGAAGCTTCGGATTCCAACCTTCCGAAGACAAATAATTTGCCGCCGACGCCAAAGCATCCGGCAAACTGTTCCACAAATCTATATAGCCGTCGTTGTCATAATCGACACCGTATTCCAAATAGGTGGACGGCATAAACTGAAAATTCCCCATGGCTCCCGCCCAAGATCCCTTCATTTTTTCCGGAGGGATGCCTTTTTGTATCAGGCGGATTGCTTTCATCAGTTCGGTTCTGAAAAAATCGGGACGACGCGTATCGTACGCCAACGTCGCCAAAGCATTGATAATGAAAAACCGCCCGAACGAATTTCCGAAATTTGTTTCCATTCCCCAAAAGGCCGCCAAATACGGTGCGGGAACACCGTATTTTTTTGAAATTTCATCAAAGATTTTTTTATGTGTTTTCAGCAACCGCTGAGCTTTTTTAATTCTCAGCGAATTGATGGCGTTATCGATATAAGATTGAAAATCCTGACGAAATTCGGGCTGTTTACGGTCAAAAGAAATAACGGCGGGAACAAGTTTTACATCGAAAAAAGCGCTGTCAAGAATTTGAGCGGAAACACCGTTTTCAACGGCTTCACGTCTGAACTCTTCATACCATTCGTCGAAAGACAGACCTGCCCCTCCCGCGGCACAAGCGGAAAACGGCATTAAAAAGGCACATCCGAACAAACATTTTTTTATTAAAGAGTTCATAAAAGACAACTTCACCCCTTTTTATTCAGAGTATGAAAAAGGCGTTATTTTTTCGTTAATCTTCATAAAAAAGGCGGCTTTTAAAAGCCGCCTTGTATTTTGCAAATCGGGTTTATTTACCCGTCAGCTCACGTAATTTTCTGTATAAAACCAATGCCTTGCAATAACTTTCAATGCTCAGCAGGGGAAAACGGGCTTCTCCCATGTCGGTCAAAGCGGCAAAGCGCCCCGCCGTTTCGCCGCGCGGCGGTTGAAGGAAAAAGCCTTGAACCGACGTCAACGGATAAACGGTACAAGAATATTGTTCCGACACTTTTGAAAAGCATAACAGGCTTTTCGTCGTCAAAGCCAGAGCCGCCGTATCAGACGAAGCTCCCGACAGAATTTTATAAATCATCTGATCGCCTACGCACATATCCATCAGCATCGCTTCAACCAGAGGAGGCATTTGTTCGATCATTTTTCCGGACATCTTATGAAACAGCTCTTTCATCTGTTCCAAGGATATTTCTTCACGAGGTTGCGCAAAGTCCTCTGTTTTTCCGACGCTCAACTCGTTGGCTTTGTCTTTTGCTTCGCTGACCTTCTGTTTGGCTTTTTCCGCCAAATCCTTCATATCGATATTTTTGGCTTTTTCAGCAATTCCTCCTAAAAATCCGGACAGCTTTTTGCTGACTTCCTGTGCCTTTGCCGCCACTTCATCAGTTTGGTTTTCCGCGGCGTTTTCTTTTGCTTCATCACTCATTTGACCCATCCTTTTGCAACAAACGAAAGATGTGTTATTATGCACTGCTTTTTATTATTCCTCTAGAAAAAATTAACGTCTCCTTAACTTTGTTGAAAGTCTTGATTTAAAAACAACGTTTAAGTCTTTTTATAAAAAAGATATTATATTTTTTTATCATCTGCTCTTGCTTTTTGAAAAAAAATCTAACAAAATGACCGTGAATTTCGGATGGGTGGCAGAGCGGTTGAATGCATCGGTCTTGAAAACCGACGACTCTTTACGGAGTCCGTGAGTTCGAATCTCACCCCATCCGCCAAAACGGCTCCCATATAACGGGGGCTTTTTTTATCGGCGGGAAAAATGCATAAAACAAACGCTTTGCGAATGCTGGATCAGGCAAAAATATCTTATCGGGTCATTGAATACCAAATCAACGACGAAAAAATTGATGCCGTGTCCGTCGCCGCAAAAATCGGGCGTTCTCCCGATACGGTTTTTAAAACGTTGGTAACCGTTTCTCCTGCCCGCGAACACTTCGTTTTCGTTATCCCTGGCGCCAAAGAACTGGATTTGAAAGCCGCCGCCGTCGCCGCAGGTCAAAAAAGGATCGAAATGTTGCCTTTAAAAGAATTGTTCCCGCTGACCGGCTATATTCACGGAGGTTGCTCGCCCGTCGGAATGAAAAAGCCGTTTCCGACTTTCATTGACGAAAGTGCCCTTACCCTTGATTCTTTTTGCGTCAGCGGCGGAAAAATCGGCATCAATATTGAGCTGGCGCCAAAAGTTTTGGCAAACTTTATCAATGCTTCTTTTGCACCGCTGACCAGAAACAATCAGTAAGGATAAAAGCGAAACATCTCGGAAACCGCTATTCCCGCCGTCGTCGGATGTATAACGGACGGCAACAGCATCCCTTGCGGAGCCGCCGGTCCGAAAATAATATTCGTCGGCAACGTGTATAATCCGGTATCTTTCAGAAAATCTTTCAGATACGGCGTGTTATACGGCGCCGTCATAATAACCAGCTTGCCTTGCCGTATTGCAACAGTCCCGCCGAAATATAACATCGCAAGCCTGTTATAATGACAGGCAAGACAGGCATCTTCGGAAACGTTGACATAAACGGCTTTACCTTCCTGAACGAATTTATGCAGGTCTTTTTCGTTAAACGGGTATGCGGCAAAACCCGAAAAATTTAAGGAATTCGGTAAAAACGGCACGAAAAGAATCATCAAAACGAGAAAAACGGCGAAAAGCTTTTTCTTCGTTGCCTGAGTTTTGCTGACATTTTTTAAAATGAAGTACGATGTGAGCGCGAAAACAAAAACACCCAAAAAGATCCAACGTCCGCTTTCCGAACCGATAATCAGCCATAGCAAAAAAGCGTGCAAATAAGCTTGGAAAAACAAAGCGAATTTTAAAAAGCGGATTTTCTTTACGGGCAATTCCGCCGCAGGTTTGTAATAAATCAACGCCGCGGCAAACGGAAAAACAATGCCGAACAAGAAACAAATTCCGTACTCGACGGGAAACGGCTTGAGCAAAGCATACAAATCAAAGTACGTTGACAGCATCGGGGAAAACAACATCATCATTCCGACAATCAACGCCAACGACATACCCGCCTTTTGCCGACAGGACACCATCCCTGCCGCTTTGAACAGAGGATTGATTTTTCCCGTATATTTTTCGACGCACTTATCATCAAACAGCTTCATCATCCACACGGGCGCAGTCAGGAATAAAGCGCAAAGCAAAACGTTGAAAAACGGCGAATTCAGCTGTTGTCCCCAAACGAACGGCACGTTCGGGAAAAAGAAATAAATGACAAACGCGGCTGAACAAACGACGCTTAGGAACAAAGCCAGCCCGTACCAAGCCCCTTGAGCAAAATCCAAAGTCGCTTGAGGATTTTTTCCGCGAACAAAAAGCATTTGATACAAAAACAGGCTCATCAGCAAATAAAGCGGCGTTAAGACAATAAACTTTATCCCTGACAAAAAAGACAGGAACATTTTAAAAACGGACACGCTCCGTTCGGACAGGAAAACGTCTTTTAACGAAAGACTGACGGAAAATTCCGAAGCGCGGTTTAAATTGAAAACCGTCAAAACCAAATTTGCTTTTCCGATCTTCTTTAAATGTTGTGGATTAAGGACTTTTGAACGGAAAACGGCATCCCCGTCCACACCGACAAAGAACGGCGTTTCAAAGCGAAGACCGTTCGTATTTGCGACGTGCAAAACGGGCGTATCCATATTAACGGCAGGAATTTCAAATGATGCCAACAAATAGATATTTCCGTCTTTATCTTCTTTGAAACCTGCTTTTTTAAAGTTCAGTCCGGACAATCCTCCGGCGGGAACCGTCATGGCGACTTCTCTCAAATCGGGGCAAACAGGCGTTTCCAAAAAGGGATCCGAAAAAAAAGAATACGTCAACGGTTCGGTCGTTTCATCTTTGCATTGTCCGTCCGCATCGCAAATTTTAAATGTCGCCGTCAGATCAAATTTTGCCGCACTGGCGGGAGTTTCAAATTCGACTTCAAACGGAAACAGAATTTTTCCGGAATAGCCGTAAGCTCTGTCGTTCCCGAGTTCGAAAACGGATGTCAACGGATATTGCAGAGGCAATACGGATATTCCTTTTGATGTGGTAACCTGCGTTTTTACGGGAATAAAGGGCTCACCTTCCCGTTGGCGCAAAATTCTGTATCCCGGCGTCAACAAAGCGATTAAAGCCATGTGGACTTTTTTCTTGTTTTTTAAATTCGCGCAAGCCGCCAAACGAAATTGTCCGTACGGAGCCGTATAAATCTCAGAATAGAAACGTTCGTCTTTGAATGACTGCAAAAAATCATCCAAAGATTTATCTCCGAAGGCAAAATAGCGAATATTTTTCCATGTGCTTTTATCTTCGGAATTAATTAAATATTCTGTTTTCCCGGGGTATTTTTCCAATATGGCTTGGTTAATCTCATCAATGGTACGATGGTATCCCGCTTCCAAAGATTTAAGCTTTCCCTTTAAATCCGAAAAAACGGAAATCAATCCTCCTTCGTCGTCCAAACGCGTCATTTCCTGCAAAATTTGAGCATCCGTGACGTTTTTTTGTTTGTTTTTGACGTAATATTCGTACAAGAAGCTCAATTTATCCGAAAAATACATCGTTTTATATTTTTCGATTTCTTCTTGGGTCAGGGGAATGACCGGCACATAAGGCGTTATGGGCTCTACGGTCTCCGAGGAGAAATCATTTTCTTCAACATTTGCGGTTTCGGCGGCAACGGAAACGGAAAGCAAAGCCAAGCCTGAAAAAAACAAAAAAAATGCAACGTTTAAAAATTTTTTCCGTTTCATTTTTAACATCCTTTAATTTTTGTATTTTATTTTGTAAGAAAAGGATATCATAAAAAGAAGAGTTTTTTATTAAAAATAAAAGGAACGGGTGAGAAAGATGCCTTTTTTAAGCGGACAATGTCTGATTGCCATGCCGGGAATCGGAGACGCACGTTTTGAACAGGCCGTAATTTATATTTGTGCCCATACGCAAGAAGGAGCCATGGGATTAACGATTAATCGCCCGATCCGCGAAATTTCGTTTAACAATCTTTTGACCCAGTTGCACATGGAACCGGCATCTTTGCCGAAACAGCCCCCCATTTTGGCAGGCGGTCCCGTTGACGTCGTTCGCGGTTTTGTCCTTCATTCGCCCGAATATGTCAGCGAAGCGACTTTGCCGATGGGGGCTTTAACCTCATTGACGGTAACGACCGAAATCATTCGCGACATTTCAAAAGGCGCAGGACCTCAAAAATTTTTAATCACGCTCGGCTATGCTTCGTGGGGCGCGGGTCAGCTTGAAGAAGAAATCAAACAAAATGCATGGCTTCCCGTAGAATCTTCCAACGAGCTTTTGTTCGAACAGCCGCCCGAACGAAAATGGGAAAATGCTTTGAAAAAGCTCGGCATTGACCCGCTGATGCTTTCTGCCGTTCAAGGAAAAGCCTGACAGGAAAAAGCGTTTAATCTGCCAATCGCATATCAATCAGGTATTGCGACAGGCTTTCTTTTCCTTCATAGCACTCGGCTTTGTCTTCGCCTTTTTTGATAAAACAGCTGACATGCATATTTGAAACGCGGCGGGATAACGTTCTATATGCTTCGACATTTTTGCCGGATTTTATGCGTATCCCCTTTAAACGGATGACTTTTCCGTTAATTTTCAGAGCGTCACCTCCGACAACCGAAGCAATTCCTTCAACAAACGTTCTGTCTTCCCGCGCCTTTTGCGGACGGCGATATTGCGGCGCATTGTTTTGAGCAACAGCCGTTTCTCTGACAACGTTATCAAGCATTTTATCCAAAACCTCGGCACGGTTTTCGGCATGAGTGGGAACCATAACGACCGGAGCCGCTTGAACGTTTTCGTCAACCCTGCTCCATTCCGGAGCCGGAACTCTTCTTTTGGGAGCCGACGTATTCTCAACGGGATGCGTCCGTTCTTTTTGCTTAAATTTATATTCTTCTTTAGGCGCCGAGGGAGCAACGGGAGCCGCAGTTCCCTGAGTTTCGTTTTCTTTTCCCGTTTGGCGCCCCCATTTTACGGGCGCTTTCGGAGACGTTACGAACAAAGGTTCGGGCTCTTTTACTTTTTCCGCTTCCTTCGTTTGTTCCGGTTCTTTTTTCGGAACGGACACGAAATCGGACACGGCATCCGTCAAGGGAGAAGCGGCTTTTTTCGTACGCATGGCAAATTCATCGACACGCGACGACACTGCGGGAACAAAAGTTTTTTTCCACCATTCGGGCAACTGTTTTGGCGGAATGCCGCACAAATAAAAAATACCGACGACAATTCCCGCCAACACCAGCAAATAGTGAGGGCGTTTAATGAAAATCATTCCCAAACGAAAGAAATCTCCGATTAAAGAAAAGGTTCCTTTTACGTATCCCAGAGCTTTCATAAACGCCTTCTCCTTATTTTGTTATTCCTGTTCGGGGTCGGCTCCGTAACGTGCACACAGTTCGGCAACGGTTTCGGGCATAATTTTATTGAAAAGCGGAGTCTGAGGAACATTAAAAGTATGTCCTGCCTTTAAAACCTGAAGCTGTTCCGCCGTATCGCTTCCGATCCATGCCGTATCCGCAACGTCCAAATTCAACAACCTCATCATTTCTTTTGACGCATTCGGAATAACGGGAGCCGACAGAACGGCGTATACGCGAATCAGGTTCAAAGCCAAACGCAAAATCATTGCGGCTTTTTCCCTGTCTTCTTTAATGACCGTCCAAGGAGCCGCCGCCGTCAGATAGTTATTGCCTTCGACCCAAATGGCGCGCAATTCAACCATTGCTTTGCGGAATTCCATCGCCTGCATATATTTTGTGTAATCGGCGATACGTGCGGACAGAGTTTTGACGAATTCTTTTTCCAAATCGCCCCACTGTCCGCCGTCGGGCACTTCGTTCGAGAACTTGCCAGCCGTCATTTTCAAGACACGGTTCACAAAATTTCCCAAAACATCGTTCAAGTCTTTGTTAATCATGCCCGAAAACGACGTGAAGGTAAAGCTTGAATCCGAATTTTCCGGAGCATTCGCCATCAGCCAATAGCGCCAATAATCCGCAGGGAATTCATCCAAAGCCTGATTTGTAAAGATGCCGCGTTTTTGGCTGGTCGAAAACTTTCCGCCGTAAAAAGTCAGCCAGTTAAATCCCTTGATATAATCGACTTTTTTCCACGGTTCTTTTGATCCCAACAGCGTTGCAGGGAACATAATCGTATGGAAGGGAATATTATCCTTTGCCATAAATTCGACGTAACGAACGTCTTTTGCGTCGTACCACCACGACTTCCAATCGCGTTTTTGCGGGTCTTTGTCCGCCCATTCGCGTGTTGCCGCAATATATTCGATCGGAGCATCAAACCACACATAGAAAACTTTACCGTCAAAACCGTCAACGGGAACGGGAATGCCCCATTTCAAATCGCGGGTAATGCAACGTTCACGCAAACCTTCTTTCAGCCATTTTCTGGCGATTGACGTCACGACAACGGGCCATTCGGCTTCGTGTTCGTCAATGAATGCCGAAATTTTGTTTTCCAAATCCGGCAATTTTAAGAACAAATGCTTGCTGTCGCGAATTTCCAAATTCGAACTGCCCGACACGGCGGAACGCGGGTTAATCAAGTCCGTCGGATCCAAAACGCGGGTGCAATTTTCGCATTGGTCACCGCGGGCGGCTTCGTAACCGCAGTGCGGGCAAGTTCCGACAATATAACGGTCAGGCAGAAAGCGACCGTCGTCAACGGAATAGACCTGTTTAATCGTCCGTTCTTCGATATAGCCGTTTTCCATCAGCTTTTTGCAAAAATGCTGAGTCAATTCCGTATTCTGTTCGGAAGACGACCGCCCGAAATGGTCGAAAGAAAGACCGAAACGTTCGTAAATGGAACGTTGGACTTCATGTTGTTCGGTACAAAACGTTTCAACGTCCTGACCTTTTTCCAATGCGGCCAACTCGGCAGGCGTTCCGTGTTCGTCCGTTGCGCAAATAAACAAAACGTCTTCGCCCTTTTGGCGCAAAAAGCGGGCATAAACGTCGGCGGGGAGCATTGAACCGACCAAATTGCCCAAATGCTTGATGCCGTTAATATATGGAAGTGCGCTTGTAATCAGATAACGGGTCATAACTGTCCTCCCCAAAAAATAAAGGTGTTTTCTTTTAGAAGCTTTTTTACGTTAAAATTCAAGCTTAAAATACCAAAACGCCTTTGAATTCCGTTTTTTCTTTTGTATCTTAAATGCCGTTCGGATAAAAGCCGAAAATGAACAGTTTATATTAAAAAGGATAAAAAAAATGCCAGTCATCTGCCGTACCGCCCTGCCCTCGGACATCGATGCCGTGATGCGCATTGAAAAAGAAAGCTTTTTACCCGGATTGCAAGAAGATAAAGACCTGTACTTAAAAAGGATATCCGCCTTTCCGGAAGGTTTTCTGTTGGCAGAAGACACGCAAACAAAAGAAATCGGCGGTTATATTTGTTCCGAACTGTGGCGGGAAGACCGACCCGTTTGTGCCGAAACATTGGCTTTGGGGCACGATCCGAAAGAAGCCCACTGCTATGACGGCACGCTGTTTTATATTACGTCTTTCGGAACTTTGACCTCGTGGAGAGGCAAGAAAGTCGGCTCTTTGCTGCTTGACACGCTTGAACAGAAAATCGCAAAAGAATACCCGCAGGCGACGCAAAGCGTCCTGATCGTTTCCGAAAAATGGCTTGCGGCACGTCGACTGTACGAAAAGCGCGGATTTAAAGAACGCGGGCGCATCATCGATTTTTTCACCCCCGACGATCTGCCTGCGGAAGACGCCGTTTTAATGATGAAACCTTAAGGATACAATTCGGGAAAAACGTCTTTTTTCGGGGCGGGCTTTTTCTTTAAAGGCTTTTTGTTTTCAAAAGCCTTCCAAACTTCCGTTCCTATCGTTTCTTCAGACCGCTCAAACAGGATTTGCGAAAACTTTGTACGACCGTATAAACGGAAATTCAGTTCTTCCAAAACCCGAAGAAAATCTTCGTCTTCGCCGTTAATCACCCTTTTAACGTCCGACAAATTCAGCACGGTCTGTTCGGAAATGCTGTCTGCCCAACGAATCAAAGCCTTTTCTATATCCTGCGGGTTTTGGGCGCGGCACGCTTCTTTAAGGTCGGCAACCAAGGCACGCTTTTTTCTAAAGCTTCGCGAAAGCTTTGCTATTCCGAATATTGAAAAAACTGCCGAAAGGGTAAAAACGACAACGCAGAGCATCGTATGCGGCAAAGGAAAGACGGAAAAGATGTTTTTTAAACGCTTCTCAAAATCAAAAAAGGCATTATTGTTTTTTTTCGGTTCGGCTTCCGCCGTCCTTGTTTTTTGCGCCGCAGCGGCGGGGGTTATCTTAATTACGGCGGACGGCAAGAGTGCCGTTTCAATTTTTCCCGTCTGCGTATTGTACCAATCCGCTCTGATTTCCGGCAAAACAAGTTCCCCTTCGCTTTGAGGAATATAGACTTCGGTTTTTCTGATGCCTGCCAACAAATTTCTGCCCGAAGTCAAAAGGTTGCGTTCCAAGCGCCCTTCGTACGTTCTGGCATTTTCAGGCGCGGCGGACGAAATATCGGGCAGAAATCCCGGCAAAGTCCCCGCCGCCGTCAAAACGACGGAACGTTTTACGGGCATACCGACTTTTGCGACAAGGGAACGGGGCAGAATGCCCGATAAAAACTTGACATCGGTGGCGGGAAACAGCGGAGGCTTATGATCGGGAAGTTTGCGCACCGTAACGGAAAACGGCTCCGAACAAACTTTAAGCTCTTTGATTTTCTTGGAAAAAACGACGCGGTTATATGCCGACGTTTCTATTTTTGAAAACTCCCGCCCGAAATTGACGTTCCCCTGAATGATTTCTTCGGGCACTTTTGCCGACATACATAAAGACGGAAAACTTTGCGCGCCGTCGGTTTTTATGACAGCCCTTAAACGGACTTGAGTTACCTGATACGGCTTGCCGTTTTTGTTCATGACGCGTTCAAGGGTGTTTTTATCGGGGAAAACGTCAATGTTTTTCCAATCGACCGGCATAAATCTGATTTCTGCCAATCCCAAGGAATCCCAAAGCCTTAGCCTGATTTCGAATTCTTCGCCGACCAAAACGTCTTTTTTGACGGGAAAGATTTCGGCAAAGACCTCTTGGGCAAAAGCGCTTTTGCAAAACACGCAAAGCGAAACAAACAGAAAAAACCTTACCATTCCGCCCCCTGCAAGCTTTCGGGGGGATAACGCCCGCTGAGATGTTGGAATAAAATTTTCTGTTTTAACAACAAAGACGGGTCATCGGGGATTTTCGGTGCACCGCCGCCTTGCCCCTGCCCTTCGGACGGAGTGTTTGAAGGTTTGTTTTCAAAATTTCCTCCTTGTCCGTTATCGGAAGCCCCTGAGGCTCCGCTCGATGCTTCTCCTTTATTTTCTTGAGGACTGTTTTGGTTGTCATTTTGTTTATTATCAGTATGTTGTTTGTTGTTTTTATTATTTTGGTTTAAGTTGTTTTCCTGATTTTCAGAATCCCCTTCGCCGTTCCCGCCGCCCGCAGAAGGCGCATCGGAACCGCCCGTACCATTATCGGAATCGCCTTCGTTATTTCCCGAAGAATCTCCGTCGCCTTTTGAATCATCGTTCTTGCCTTGTCCCCCGTCAGGAGGCGGTTCGCGGTTTCTTAACCGTTCGGCAATCTCTAAATTGACTTGCGCATCTTCGGAATTCGGATTTTCAAAAACGGCGGCTTTTAACATCTCTACCGCGGCATCATAGTTTTCCATCCGTATCAGACGCGTCCCCGTATTATAATACGTTTTAAAGTCTTCCGCATCGCGGGCAATCCGTAACGCTTTAGAAACATCGCCTGATTTCAAGGCTTTTTCGGCACGGGCTGGAGCATTCAAAAATAAATCCGAAGCATTTGCGGGAACCGAAAAAAATCCGAATATTAACAGCACGCTCAAAGCGCCTCTGCCCGCCAAAAAAGGAAACACCAACAAAGCGGGAAATAAAAACATCCACCCTATATCCGTCGTGCGAGGATCGTTTTTAACATTGATTTCCGATGCGTCGGCATCCTGAAACAAACGGGCATATGACCGCATTAAAAAAGCCGTATCAGACCCGTCCGCCGACACAGAAGCATAAGCTCCGTTCCCTTTCAAAGCGAGCTTTTTTAAAAACTCTTCTTTTAACCTGTGGTGTACGGGATTTCCAAGTCTGTCCGTTATCGGCGTATCGTCTTTTTGCATTAACGGCGCCCCCGCCGTCGTCCCTATGCCCAAAACGAACAGACGACCGCCGCTTTTAGCAAAAGATTCCGCCGTTTTCAAAGCATCGTCCTGTTGAGCGAGGACCTCTTCTCCCCCGTCGGTCAGCAAAAAAATATCCCCGCCTTTTGCTCCCGTTGATTTTAACATTCTTACGGCTTCCGCCAAAGCACGGTCTATGCGCGATCCTTGAGCCGGAACCAAATCGAAATTCAACAACGGCAATATATTTTCAATAACGCTTTTATCCGTTGTCGTCGGCAGCAAAGAATACGGTTCGTTTGCAAAAATTCCGAAACCGACGGGCATGCCTTTTAAACCGTTTAAGATGTCATACGACTTGAACTGCAACGCGCTGAAACGGTTCGGAAATACGTCTTTTGCCCGCATCGAAAGCGACAAATCTGCCATAATCATGACAGGCGTTTTCGGAGCGTAAAGCGTCCCGTTTGTTCGTTGAACGCCGACCCCGACCATTGCCAAAACCGCACAAATCGAAGCAAAAAAAGATAAAATCGGCAAAATCCTTTTTTGCCCGCCACTCCCCCGCGACAAAAAAGGCAACAAATGCGAATCAACTGCCCTTCCCCATGCTTCGGACGTTCCGAACGCCCGAAAACAAAACAACAATGCCGGTATCAAAAACCAAAAAGCCCACGGGCGTAAAAAGACAATTTCGTTCATTTGCCCGTATTCCTTTTTATTTTTGACCAAAGCCCGAAGCTTAAGCCTTTTAGGACGTTCACGCTCAACAAAACCAGACAAACGAACAAAGGATACGGATACAGTTCTTTTTGAGGCATCAGATAAACGTCGGTTTGAGACAACGGTTCCGCATCTGAAATTTTTTGATAAGCTTCTTCCAACCCCTTCGGGTTGTCCACGGAATAGAAATGTCCGCCCGTTTCCTTGGCTATTTTTCCCAACAGCACGATATCTATGCTTTCCGCAGGATTGGCAGACGGTTTCCCGACACCGATTGTATAAACTCTGACATTTTCGGAAACGGCTTTTTTCAAAGCATCGGGAGGCATCAGGCTTCCCGCGTTATTAACGCCGTCCGTCAATAAAACGACCACTTTTTGCGCAGTTTCGGATTTATTTAAATAATCCGCCGCCATCCCCAAAGCATCCCCGATTGCCGTCATGCCGCCCAAAAGCCCGACCTGAACGGAAGAAAGCATTTCTCTTAAAGTCAGGTAGTCAACGGTCAACGGAACATACATTGACGCCTGCCCCGCAAACAAAATAATGCCGATCCGGTCTCCGCTTCGGGTGCGGACAAACGTATCTGCGGCAGCTTTGACGGCACTTAAGCGGTCAAGAGCCTCACCGTTTTCGGAAATAAAATCTTTTTGTTGCATTGATCCTGAAATATCCAATATCAGGATTAAATCCCGAACAGGCGCGACATAGCTTTGAATCCCCGCGGGCGTTTGCGGGCGAGCCGCCGCAAGCAGCAAAAAAATCCAAGCCGCCTGCATCATAAAAGCCCGCCGAAAACGAAACGAACGGGGCATTTTTGAAGATATTGCCTTGACTTCGTAAAAAAACGGCACCTTAACGGCTTTGGAAAGCTCCCCTTCCTTTCCTGTCGAAAACCGCCGTACCAAATACGGCAACGGCAATAAAAACAGCAAAAAAGGGAAAGCGAAATGAATCATGCGTGTTCAATAATCCATTCTTTGGCGGACTTTGCCAAATCCGCCGCGTCTTTGACCGTTACGGCGCCTTTGGGGACATACATGACCGTTTCAAGGATTTCTGCCGATTTTCCGTTAAAAAGAGGCTTTTTAGACGTTTTTTGCAAAAACTCTCGCCACTGTTTTCCGTAAGCACCCGCAACCTGTTCCCGAGGAAACCTGATCAGCGCCACGCGCTTAAGCAACAAAGACAGCTCGGACGCCAAACGGTGAGGATCTTCGGCGTATTTTTGGCAAAGGCTGTCGATTTCGCGCAAAGCGTACTTTTTGGCGTTCATCCGCCTTTTTTTCATCAAAAGCCAAACGGCAACACAGATCAGCACCGCAATGCCCGCCAAAGCCCACCATCCCCAGGCAAGAGGCCATACGGAAGGCAACGGCGGCAAATGTATGTCGCGCAATCCCGACAAATCAATTCCCTGTCCCGTCGGATTCATGGTTTCCTCCTTTAAGCCCGTTCTGCCGTCAAAACGCCTTTTCGTACGGTTTCGGCAGGATTTTGATCCGTACGCAACGCAATGTAGATAATGTTGCGGCTATGGCAAAAGTTTTCAAGTTGGCGGCGGGGTTCCAAAAAAACTTTTTCGTATTCCGCCCGCCATGCCGGATCATCCGTATGAATGGTCGTTGTTTTTTTACCGTCGCTGATGCGGTAGCTTCCCGGCGGAGGCGGCGTTTCTTCCAATGGATCAAAAACTTGGATGCACACGACATCGCAATGTCTGGAAATATACGTTAAATGTTTTTTCGATTCTTCGTCAAAATCGTGAAAATCGCTGATAATATAGACGCGCCCGCCGTTTTTGGAAACACGCCGTAACTCTGCCAAAGCTTCGTGCAGGTTTTTGCCTTTTTCGTCGGCATCGTCGTTCGCCGCTTCGACAACGGCGGTAAAGACCTCCATCAAACGGCGCATCTGGCGGTGCGGAGCAATCTTGGCATAGCGGGATGCCGACATGATAATTGCGCCGATCTTGTCTCCGTTTTCCCGTGACGCCCAAGCCAAAGCCGCCAAAATACGCGCCGCAATGACGGATTTAAAAGCTACGCGCGTCCCGAAACGCATGGAAGACCTGAAATCGCCCAAAAACAAAACGGGACGGTCACGTTCTTCACGATACAGCTTTGTATGCGTCTTACCCGTTCTTGCCGTAACGCGCCAATCGATCATGCGGATATCGTCGCCCGGATGATAAATCCGGACTTCGTCGAATTCCATGCCGCGCCCTCTGAACGGAGAACGGTGCAAACCTGCCCCTTCCGTTCTTGAAAAGCCCAAAGAATCAAATGACAAAAGCGGGACAAAACGTCGCTGAGCCAGCAATTCGCCCAGCGTCGCATGCACACCGTCGCCTTCGGTGACAGCTTGCGCTTTTTCCGAAGAAGACCCCGTTGTTATCAAAGATTTTAATTTCTTCAGCATTACGGCATCGGTACCCTGTTCAACAAAACATCAAGAAAGCTGTCGGGCGTAATGCCTTCGGCTTCGGCTTCAAACGTCAAAATGACGCGGTGGCGCAAAACATCATGAACAACGGCATGAATGTCTTCGGGAAGGACGTAATCCCGCCCTTCAAGCCACGTTTTTGCCCGAGCGCAACGATCCAAAGCTATCGTCCCGCGCGGGCTTGCCCCGAACGCGACCCAACGTTTGAATTTGTCGCCGTACGCTTCGGGGCGGCGCGTCGCCATAACCAGCTGGACGATATATTCTTCCAAAGACGGCGACAAATGTACGCCCAAAGCTTCTCTTCTTGCTTCAAAAACGCGGGTTTGCGGCACGGCTTCAAAAGTCAACGGCGCGACTTCCAACGCTTCGTCGCGAACCAGCTTTAAAATGCGGCGTTCGGATTCTGCATCGGGCTGACCGATTTTCACATACATCAAAAAACGATCCAATTGCGCTTCGGGCAAAGGATACGTCCCTTCCTGCTCAATCGGGTTTTGAGTCGCCATAACCATAAACAGTTTCGGCAGCTTGTACGTTTTCCCGCCGACGGTAACCTGACGTTCCGCCATGGCTTCCAATAAAGCGGACTGTACTTTTGCAGGAGCGCGGTTGATTTCGTCAGCCAAAATCAGATTATGGAAAACAGGTCCCGGCTGAAATTGAAAAGTCCCCGTTTCGGGACGGTAAATATCGCTGCCCGTAATGTCCGAAGGCAAAAGATCCGGCGTAAATTGAATACGCTGGTCATCGCCTTCCAATGCTTCGGAAAGTTTTTTGATGGCTTTCGTCTTTGCCAAGCCCGGAGCACCTTCCACCAACAAATGACCGTCCGCCAGCAACGCTATCAGCAACCGGTCAACCAATTCCGACTGGCCGACGATGCAGGAATTCATATATTCGCGCAATTGCATAAAACTGCGCCGCGCATTCGTCATTGTTTGATTTTCGGCTTGCATAAAAAACTCTCCTTTTTTTCAAGAAAACCTGTTACAAGTTAATATACTGATTTTTTTCCTACGGGTTAATAGGATTTATGGTCATATTGCCGCTTTATCAAGTCGTCTTTGCCGTTCAAGAGCAAAAATTTTCAAAAACGCGCTTCTTTGCTTTGATGCATGACGGGCAAATCAGGGAAATGGGAATGCCTGATTTAAGATATCCGTCTTATTGCGCGTCAAACGGAAAAATTTGCGGCGTCTTTTACGACGATCAAAAAGGCTTTATCGCTTTGTCCGACCTGAAAATTACCGAAAGCCCCTTGCCGGAATTGGTCTTTACTCTTTCAAAACATCAAATCGCGTACCCCGTCGTTTCTCCCGACCGGCAAAAAATCGCCTTTATCGAATACGGCGAAGATGAAACCTCCCCCGTCTTGCGTCTGATTTTACGCGAAGAATTCGGTTGGTTTCCCGTCCAGCTTAAAATCAATGCCGCTTTTTCACCCGTGTGCTGGGGCGGCAAAGACGCTTTGATTTATACGGGACGAAACAACGAATTGATGATGATTTCCGCTTCCCCTTCCAAACGCGGAACCGCAAAAATCGACACAAACGCAAAATTGCCCGCCTATCATCAACAAAGCGGCAGACTCGCTTTTGTCAAAGACGACAACATTATCCTGAAAGGAAAAGACAACCTTTCTTTTGAAGCGGATTCTCCGGACATGTTAAATTTTTCAAATGACGGGGAAAGCCTTTATTTTACGGCATTTAAAAACGGAAATTACTCTCTATGCCGCTTTTCGATTGAAAAAAGAGAAGCAACTCGCCTGTGCGAATCCGATGCCCGCATCGTATGGGCGGCGGAAATTTAAAACGAACGTTCGCGACAAACAAACGCCAATCCCGCCGCTATCACGGGAATGACGGAAAATCCGAATGACACCGCAAAAAACGGATCCGCATACGGAGCCAGAAAAACCGACAAAAGCACCGCTTTTTCAAATATTCCCGAACCTCCCCTTTCGCGGACATCACAGATCAAGAATGCGGAAGAAGCACATAAAACGGCGTATTGAGCCGCTTCAAACATCGGAAAGCACAAAGCCACGGCGGCACAGAAAAAAGCGTTTTTAACGTTTTCTTTCGCCGTTTTCCTTTTAAAAATTCCGAATGCGGCAACAACCGTCAAAACAATCGCAAAAATCTGAAAAACCAACGCCAAAACAGGCGACGCGCTGGAACAAGCCGAAGCGCCGATGACGGAAGCAAAATCGCAAGGATTTTCTTTCAAAGCCGAAATGCCGCCTTCAAACGCTTCTAAAAATCCGCCCGCGCCGTAACGGGAAAAAGCCCCCGCAACGATAAAACCACCGAACGCCAGCGCCACAAAAGCCGCCGCTTTACATTTTTTCAGGAATAAAGCAACCACGCACGCCGAACCGTAAAACGGCGAAACAAAGCTTAATCCGCCGATGAAACCTGCCGTTTTCGGAAACTTGTTCGCTTTTGTCAGCAAAAAAATCAACGCCGCCGCATAAAACAACCCGCCGCCGCCGAAAGAAAACGCATAAAACAAAGCAGGAAAAGCAAACGTCAGCAAAACGGCCTGAATAAAGGGAAACAGCAAAAGCAGCGACGCCGAAAAGAAAAACAGCCCCCACGTCAGCCACATTGAATAAAATTCGCCGTAAGCCAATTCGGCAAAAGGCACAATCACCAAAGGCAATGTCGGAGCCGAAAAAGAACGAAAAACGCCGTTCGCCCCCGTAACATTCTTTACAAAATCGGTTTGAATTTCGGGATTATAAACTTCTTCGGGACTTTTCCCGCTTTCAAACAAGCGCAATAACGCATACGATCCCGCAATATTTTCTCCTGAAATTTTTAATGTGTCGTTTTGTATTCCCGCGACGGGCAAACCGTCTTCGTCATAAAACGACGAACGCGTCAAAACCGTATAAAACATCGCAAATGCCAATAATGCGGCAAAAAAATATTTTAACAGAAGCTTTTCTTCTTTTCCCATGAATGCCCCGCTTTTCAAACCGCTTAAACTATAAAAGAAACAGCTTCGATAAAAAATAAAAAATTTCCCTGACGTCGGAGAAACGGATAATGTTATGATTAAGAAAAACTTTTTGGAGGCTTGATATGGGAATTTGTTTAAAAGGCGGAACTGTCGTCAATGACGACAGGTCGTTTAAAGCCGACGTCTATTGCGAAGGCGGAAAAATTTGTGCCGTCGGAAAAGACCTGGATTTGCCCGCGGGAACGGAAATCTTTGACATTTCGGGCGCTTACGTCATGCCGGGCGGCATCGACCCCCACACGCATATGCAGTTGCCGTCCATGGGAACCGTGTCCAGCGACGATTTCTTTACGGGAACGGCCGCAGCAGCCGCCGGCGGAACAACAATGATTATTGATTACGTCGTTCCCGACAAAAATGCCCCGATGACTCCGGCATATCAGACTTGGCGCGAATGGGCGCAAAAATCGGCGGTAGATTATTCTTTTCATATCAACGTTACCGCATGGAACGAAGGTATCGCCGAAGAAATGCAAAAATTAACGGAAGAAGAAGGTGTCAACACTTATAAATTCTTCCTGTCTGCCAAAGGATCGTTGATGTTGCCGGATGAAAGCCTGTTGCCGGCGTTCGCTCATTGCCGCAAAATCGGCGCCATGCCCGAAGTCCATGCGGAAAACGGCGATGTCGTCGAATATATGCAAAAAAAGCTCCTTGCCGAAGGGGTAACGGCTCCCGTCGGGCACCCGATGTCCAGACCGCCCGTCGTTGAAGGAGAAGCAACAAACCGAGCCATTATGCTGGCAAAAATGGCCGACTGTCCCGTCTATATCGTTCATATGTCCTGTCGCGAATCAGTCGAAGCCGTCAGACGCGCCCAAGCAAACGGACAACGCGTTTTTGGAGAAACCGTTCCGGGTTACTTAATCATTGACGATTCCGTGTACTCCAGTCCGGATTTCACATTTGCCGCCGCTCATGTCCTCAGCCCTCCGTTCCGTCCGAAGGGAAATCAGGAAGTCTTGTGGAACGCGTTAAATGCAAAAACCGTTTCTGTTATCGCAACAGACCACTGTCCGTTTAAAAACGAACAAAAACGTTTGGGAAAAGATAATTTTACAAAAATTCCGAACGGATGCGGCACGGTCGAAAACCGTATGGAAATCTTGTGGCATTTCGGCGTAAATGCGGGTCGGATGACACCGAACGAATTCGTTGCTCTAACCTCGACAAATGCCGCGAAAATTTTCAACATCTACCCCAAAAAAGGGCGCATTGAAAACGGAGCCGATGCAGATATCGTTGTTTGGGATCCTCAAAAACAAAAAACGATCTCCGCCAAAACCCATCACATGAACGTTGATGCCAATATCTTTGAAGGCATTACCGTCACGGGATCTGCCGTCTATACCCTGTCACACGGCAAAATCGTCTTTGCCAATGGCGAACTGAAAGCCGAAAAGGGAAACGGACAATACGTCAAACGTCCGAAATACTCTTAATAAGGAAAGCCCCGTCTTCGGGGGCTTTCCTTTATTTTTCATCTTCTTTGGCATAAAACTCTGCCAATAAATCCAACGTTTCGCATAAGGCCTTATAAACAGCTCGATACGTCGTCACGCTGGCTTCGTTTAAAACGGGATGTTTAAAAATAAACGAACGGACGTTTTCTTCGTCTCTTAAAAAATGCAAAACATAAACGCCGTATTTCCCGACGTATTTTAAAGCATCCAAATATCTCTGAGCCGCCGCCTGTCTGCCGCCGCACCATTCTTCCGAACCGTGACGACCTGAACGGATAAATGCCGTTTCGTCATAAGAAGACGTGATTTTCGGAACAAATGACGAAAATCTGTAATCCTGCATTAACCGCACCCCTGCCCTGAAACGGTCTAAACATAAAGGATAACGCCCCAGCTTACCGCTGCGAAACATTTTGACCAGTACTCCGCATTCTTCTTTACCGTCAGTCTTTGTTCGTTTTTTTTCAGGTTTTGCCATTTTATCCTCTCGATTTAAAAATTTTTAATAATGTTATTATTATCACAATAAGATATAACAATCAAGCTCAAAACGTTTATTTAACCCTGTGATAAAGTATGCCAATATGACACATTCCAACTTTGATAAAGGATTGAACGGTTATGATTGGAAAACGCTTACAGGAAAAATTGTCCCAGCTGGGGCTGACCCAGCAAAAAGCGGCTGATCGGCTGGAAATCAGCCAAAGCCGGCTGAACCAATACTTAAAAGACAAACGCGAACCGGACAGCGCCATGTTTTGCAAAATTTGCGAAGCTTTTGAAGTCACGCCGAACTGGCTGTACGGTTTTGACAGCGACAGCCCCGCCGTCAACAAAGCCGCTTTGGAAACTGCTCTATTGTTTTTGAAAAAATACGAAGACAAAAACAAAAAAGCTTTTTCTCCCGAAAAAGAAGCCCGCATCGTTTCCGTCATTTATGACATTATTTTATCGGAATCCGAAGAACGGGCACAAAAAACCATTGAATGGGTAATTGAGGCCGTCGCATGATCAAACAAGATAACAGATCTCCCATTTCCGACGAAACAGACGAAAAAATCCGCCGTCTCAAAGAATTGTTGGACGCTCCGGACGGACAGGAAAATACCGACAAATCAGACAGTTCGGAACAAAAAAATGTTGCACAAACCGTAACCGTCAACGGAAACGGAAATGTCGTGTCTACCGGAAATTCAAAAGTCGTTTTGATAAAAACACATGAAAAATCAGATGTTTTCAAAACCTGCCTTTTGTGTTTTCTCTTTTTTTAGCGCTCCCTTCCATCTCAAGATTTAGCGATTCTCCGCACACGTCTAAAAGTTGTTTTATTTCACACAACGAAATCGAGATGCTGAGAAAATATGTTAAACAAACCGCTCTAAAAGAAAAAATTCACATCAACACCGTTTGGGCTCGTTTAAAACGAAAATACGGATTTAAACGATATCGCCAAATCAGTTGCGATTTGTTTCAAAAGATTGTGCGTGATCTGCCTGAAATAACGGCTCAACATTCTCAGGCTCCGTAAGTTTTTCTGATGCGCTCCGCTTTTATTATTGACAAAAAACAACAAAATGTTATAAACGTGTTTATGTCAATACGGAGCGCGGACAATGAAAAAAGCTGAAGCGGATTATCTTATTTTGTGTGAAATTGACGCTCTTGTTTCGGCGTTAATCGGCGCCGTGCGCAAAAAATCCAAAAATCTGGAAGAACAAGACATTTCTTTTTTTTGCGAAGCATTGCAAAATATTTATGAAAACGATTTTTTTCCTGTTTTGGATCAATGCCGCCAAGATACGGGAAACGCCCCTTCAAGGGCGTTTTCTGACAAATATGATTATTTAGTGCGTACTTAAACCGCCGTTGCCAAGGCGGGCGATTCGGGTTCCGTAACGGCGGGCAACGTATCGTCTTCGATTTTTGTAACCGAAATATCGTATTGGCGCACGATCTTTGAAGAATCTTCCGGTGTTTCCACAAAACGCACTTTTTCGGAACGTTGCAACAACGGCAAAAATTCTTCTGCAATCGAATCCAATGCAATCAGCTGACCGGGTTGGCGCAACAGCAACAAACGGCGATCGCCGTCGTACATAAACCTCGGATTATTCGGTGCCCCTTCGTATTCGTTCAGCGAAAAGCTTAGAATACCGTCGGCATCTTGGAATACAAAGCACAAGGTTTCTACTGCCATTTTTCTCATAATGTGACACTCCTCACTGTCTTCTACAGAAAAGTATGCCAAAATACAATTAAGAAAAAATTATCATAAACCTTTCTGTCTATAAAAAATTATATCGCATTTTACCCTAAAAAAGCTATACTTATTTATTGCTTTTCAGGAAATACAGCCGCATGTCGTTAAAACTTCCCGTTATTTTCGCCGTTTCTTATCTGCTCCTTACGCTGGTGCAGCTTGTTGCAGCTTTGGACGGAATCATGTATTTCTTCGGACTGCATTGGATCTTTGCCTTTTTTGCGGCGTTCCTGCTCGCCCTTATTCCCGCAATCGGTCCGCTTGCCGGCGTATACGGCGCCGTTCAGGCATGGGGATGGCCGGCTTGGGCCGCCGTGTTACTGTTCTTTTGGCCTTATATCCTCTATGCCGTCATGCTGTCTTTGGGCATAACTTCTTCCTTCTTCTTTTGGAAAAAGGCGTTCAAGCCGTTTAAAGAAAAAAATGAAAACGTCATTGAACCAGAATTTACCGTTAAAGAAGACTCTGACGAAAAAAACGATATCTTTTACATCGAACGAAAATAAAGCCCGATTAACCTTCGCGAAGAAGCTTGGAAAGACGGTCTAAAATGCCGTTCACAACACGAGATTCCGGTCCGTCGTAAAAACTGCGCGCAATATCAACGTATTCGCTGATAATTATCGGCGACGGCGTGTCAGGAAACGCCATCAGTTCGGAAACTCCCGCCTGCAAAATCGCTTTTAACGTCGGCTCAACGCGTTCCTTCGGCCAATCTTCCGTGAACGACGCGTTAACCATATCGTTTATTCTTTCGGCGTTGTCCGCATAACACGACATAATCCCGGAAAATAATGCCGGTTCCGCCGCAATAACGGGTACAAACGTTTCTTCTCCCGTTATTTCGTTTTCTTCTATGACTTCTCCGCCGACATTGCCGGACATAAAATCTTTGACAACCTGATCAATGGTCTTATCCCCCATCGCCAGACTGTATAACGCCTGAATCGCCGATAAACGCGACGTGCTGCGGTTTGTTCTTACTTTAGACATCTTTATTCTCTTCTTGATCTTTTAAATTTGAAACGGCTTCCAGACTGCTGATAAAAGCTTTAAAATCTTTCGCTTCCCGAAAATCGCGGTACACGGATGCAAATCGAACGTATGCGACGGGATCTAATCCGGACAACGCTTCCATAACCATTTCGCCGATTTGTTTCGAAGGTATTTCGTTTTCTCCGGACGTTTCCAGCTGGCGTTGAATACCGTTCACAATCAGCTCAACCTGTTCCGGGCTGATCGGACGTTTGCGAACGGCTATGGATATCGATCGCTGTAATTTGTCGCGATCAAACGGCATCTTGCCTCCGTCCTTTTTGATAACCGTCAGTTCGCGAAGCTGTACCCGTTCAAACGTCGTAAAACGAGACCCGCACGCCGTACAAAAACGACGGCGGCGAATCGCCGAATTATCTTCGCTGGGACGAGAGTCCTTTACTTGCGTGTCTTCGTGGCCGCAAAAAGGGCAGCGCATCTTTTTCTCCTTAGACCATCAATCCTTCATAAATCGGAAAACGGGCACACAATTCCAAAACTTCGGATTTGGCTTTTTCTTCCGCCGCGGCATTGTCGTCAGGATGTGCCGACAGTCCGTCTAAAACATCGCCGATCAGCTCACCGATTTTTTTAAATTCGTCTTCTTTAAAGCCTCGCGTCGTTCCTGCCGGTGTTCCCAAACGGATGCCCGAAGTAACCGTCGGTTTTTCGGGGTCAAACGGAATGCCGTTTTTATTGCAGGTCATATGAGCGCGTTCCAAACTCTTTTCAGCAAGTTTCCCCGTTAAATGTTTGGGACGTAAATCGACAAGCATTAAATGCGTATCCGTTCCGCCGGAAACGATGTCAAGACCGCGGCGCTTTAAAGTTTCTGCAAGAGTTTTTGCATTCTTTACAATATTTTGGGCGTAAATCTTAAATTCAGGTTTTAACGCCTCGCCCAGCGCAACAGCCTTAGCCGCAATAACATGCATCAACGGTCCGCCCTGCAATCCCGGAAATACCGCAGAATTGATCTTTTTGGCTATATCGGGATTGTTCGTCATAATCATCCCGCCGCGAGGGCCGCGTAACGTCTTGTGCGTCGTCGTCGTAACAATATCCGCATACTTTAACGGACTGTCGTGTACGCCCCCCGCAACCAAGCCCGCAAAATGAGCCATGTCAACCATAAACAATGCGCCGACTTCGTCCGCTATTTCTCTGAATTTCTTGAAATCTATCGCTCGCGGATAAGCCGAACCGCCCGCGATAATCAGTTTCGGGTGATGTTCGCGCGCCAAACGCTCGACTTCGTCAAAATCAATCAAAGCGTCTTCTTGGCGAACGCCGTACTGAACGGAATTAAACCATTTCCCCGACAACGCCGCTTTTGAACCGTGAGTCAGGTGACCGCCCGCAACCAAAGACATTCCCATCATGGTATCACCGGGCTTTAAAAACGCTAACAAAACCGCGCCGTTCGCCTGAGCCCCCGAATGAGGTTGAACATTTACGTATTCGCATCCGAACAGTTTCTTGGCTCGTTCTATTGCAAGACTTTCCGCAATATCAACAAATTCGCATCCGCCGTAATAACGCGCTCCGCAATAGCCTTCCGCGTATTTGTTCGTCAAAATAGAGCCTTGCGCTTCTAAAACCGCTTTGGAAACGATGTTTTCGGAAGCAATCAATTCGATTTGATCCTGCTGGCGGCGCAATTCCTTGCAAATCGCGTCATAAATATCCGGATCCGCCTCTTTCAAGCTCTTTGAAAAAAATTCGTTCGTCATTGTTGCCAGCCCCTTTCAGCAGGAAAGATGTGATAATTTTTCAACACGGCGCGCATGGCGACCGCCCAAAAAATCCGTCGTCAAGAAAATACGGGCACAATCAAACGCGACTTCCGGTCCCGTCGTACGACCGCCCAAGACCAAAACATTCGCGTCATTATGTTCCCGACACAAACGGGCACCGAACGCATCATGAACCAACGCCGCACGAATAAACGGAAAGCGGTTCGCCGCTATGCTGATGCCTATTCCCGTCCCGCACAGCAATATTCCCTTTTTTACCGTTCCGTTCTTGATTTCTTCCGCCATCTTTTGCGCAATGTCGGGATAATCTACCGACGCCGGCGTATGTGTTCCCAAATCCAAAACGTCATACCCCGCGGCTTTTAAATGTTCCGACAAGGCATTTTTTAATTCAAAACCGCCATGATCCGAAGCTATCGCTATCTTTTCTGCCATTGCACACTCCAAAATAAAATCCGTTTGGTTCGTTTAGTACCACATTATTATGCGGTTTGACTATTGTTTATTTTTATTCATCACATAAGCCAGTTTCTTCTTTGCCGCAGCTTTTAAAGAAACCAGCGGCGTATTCGCCGGCGCCATCAGCGAAATTTCCGTTCCCGTAACTTCGTCAACGGCAATAACTTTCACGGCATTGCCTATCCTGATGATTTGAAATAAAACGCCGCCTTCCGTTTCCATCAATCCCTCGCCAACATATTCGCAACGGATTCGTATGAGGGAACATTCCCTGACGGACCTAAAACAGCCAGTGTCGGCGTTCCCGTAAAAACGCGTTCGCATAAAGACAAAATGTCTTGGGTCGAAACGGCTGCGATTTTCTCTAAAATCTCGTCTTTTCCCAAAACTTTGCCAAAGACCAGCAAATGTCCCGCATTCTGCTCGCTGCGCGCGGAAGGATGTTCCAAAGACATTAAAATTCCTGCCTTGAGCTGAGCCTTTGCTCTGTTCAGTTCTTCTTCCGTTACGCCGTCGTAAAGCCGTTTAATTTCCCGACATACCGCAGGAAGGACTTCGGCAGCTTCCTGTTCGCCGGTACCCGCATAAACACCGATCGTACCGCCCGTCGAATACGACGACGAAAAAGAATATATCGAATAAACAAGCCCCTTCTTTTCCCGAATTTCCTGAAACAGGCGCGAAGACATCCCGCCCCCGAACAACGTCGAAAAAAGCTGTGCCGTATAATAATCTTTGTCGTAAAACGAAACTCCGGGAAACCCCAGTAACAAATTAACCTGTTCTATATCCCTGTTTTCCCTGTGTTCACCGCCGCAATAAACCGCAGGATCCGCCTTTAACCCTTCCGCAGGCTTTAAGTCTCCGAATGAACGAAAAACAAGCTTCACAAACGATTCATGATCAACATTCCCGCTAGCCGAAACAATCATGCGCGAAGGCGTATAATTCGTTTTCATAAAATGATCCAGCGTTTCTCTCGTTACGGCATTAACGGTCTCTGCCGTCCCCAAAATCGCACGGCCGATCGCTTGGTCTGGATAGGCTTTCGATTGGAAATAATCGAAAATAATATCATCGGGAGTATCCGCAGATTGGCTGATTTCTTGCAATACCACCGTCTTTTCACGAGCAAATTCTTCCGCATCAAAGGTCGAATTTTGCAAAATATCCGACAGAATATCGACAGCCAAAGGAACGTCTTCTTTTAATACCTTGATATAGTATGACGTCGTTTCGCGTGCCGTACAGGCATTGATATAACCTCCGACGTCTTCTATTTCCTCTGCTATTTTCCGAGCCGATCGCGTCGTCGTTCCCTTAAACGCCATATGTTCCAATAAATGAGAAATGCCGTTCAAGTCTTTCGGTTCGTACATCGCGCCGACACCGACGTAAACGCCCAAAGAAACGCTTTCAAGCTCAGGCATCGCATCCGTAACAACCCTCAAGCCGTTCGGAAGAACCGATACTAATGCCGTCATGTCTTTTATCCCTTACCCCTTGCGTACATGCGTCTGAATAAAATATTTCACCGCATCCAAAGAATTCGGCAAAACCGTAAACACTTCCTTGCGCGTCAACAAATCTGACAAACGGGACGGCAAAGACGGCGTAATGCCCGTCGCTTCGCGAACGGGAACGGGAAACTTTGAAGGATGCGCCGTCGCCAAAACAACCGTCGGCGTCTCTTTTTCAAGATATGCCTCTGCCGCCGCCGCGCCTATCGCCGAATGCGGATCCAAAAGCTCTCCGGAACCTTTGTATATGCGACCGATTTCCGACTTTGTTTCGTCGTCGCTGCAACGAACACCTGAAAAATCCCCCTTGATGCGGGAAAATATATCCGCAGGAACTTTATAAACGCCTTCGTATTTAAACGTCTCCATCAAATGAGACACCGTTTCGGCATTACGATCGGAAGCCTCAAACAGCAAACGTTCGAAATTCGATGATACCTGTATATCCATAGACGGGCTGATCGAAGGCTTTACTTCCCGTTTTTCCATGATGCCGCCGTCCAAGAAACGCGGCAGGATGTCGTTTTCGTTTGACCCTAAAATCAAGCGTTTGACGGGCAATCCCATTCTTTTTGCAACATACCCCGCAAAGACGTTGCCGAAATTTCCCGTCGGCACGGCAAACGAAACTTCTCTGTCAGGCGCGCCTAAAGACAATGCCGCCCTGAAATAATAAACAACCTGAGCCATAATGCGCGCCCAGTTAATCGAATTAACCGCAGAAAGAGCATACTCCGTTCGAAAATCATGATCAGCAAATAACGCTTTAACAACGGACTGGCAATCATCAAACGTCCCTTCCAAAGCGATATTAAAAACGTTCTCCGACAAAACCGTTGTCATTTGACGGCGTTGGACTTCGGAAACGCGATTGTGAGGATGCAAAATAAAAACGTCCAGACCGTTTCTGTCTTTGCAGGCTTCAATCGCGGCCGATCCCGTATCGCCGGACGTCGCGCCGACAATGGTAATCCGCTTGCCTTGACGGTGCATTACTCTGTCAAACATCAATCCGACAAGCTGCAAAGCATAATCTTTAAACGCCAGCGTCGGACCGTAAAAAAGCTCCATAACCCACAAGCCGTCTTTTATCTGTTTTAACGGCGCAACGGCGTCATGGCTGAAATTGCCGTACGCCGCGGATGCCATCTCTTTCAATTCGGCTTCGGAAAAGCAGCCTTTCGTAAAAGGAGCCATAACTTTGACCGCCAAATCGGCATAATTTAAAGCCCGCATTTCATACATTTCCCGCTTTGAAAAAACAGGATATTCCTCAGGAACGTATAACCCGCCGTCTTCAGCCAATCCTGCCAGCAAGACTTCTTCAAAGTTTAAAACAGGGGCTTTTCCCCGCGTGCTGACGTATTTCAAGAGCCTCTCCCCGCACTAAAAAACAGTTTATTGAGTATGTTTTACGCTTATTGTATATAATTACAACAGAAAGTTTTTTCCGCAATCATTATAAAAAGGATACTTACATGAACTCAAAAAAAATTGCCGTACTGCTGGCCGGATGCGGTGTGATGGACGGTTCCGAAATCCATGAAGCCGTCACCGCCATGCTTGCCATTCAACAACAAGGTGCCGATTATGACTGCTTTGCTCCCGAAGGCGACCAAGGCGTAACCATCAATCACCTCACAAAGCAGCCGGAACCGCAAAAACGAAGAATGCTGGTTGAAGCCGCACGTATCGCACGCGGCGAAATAAACACTTTAAAAAACTTTAAAGCCGAAAATTACGATGCTTTGCTGATCCCCGGAGGAATGGGCGCCGTTATGAACCTGTGTGACTTTGCCCAAAAAGGTCCCGACTGCTCGGTTCATCCCGACGTCGAACGCGCCGTCATAGAAATGCATCAGGCGCATAAGCCCATCGTCGCCCTTTGCATCGCTCCGGTTCTGGTTGCCAGAATATTAAAAGACGTTACCCTCACCATCGGAAACGATCCCGAAACCGCCATGGCTTTAAAAAACATGGGCGCAAATCATCAGGTCTGCTCTGCCGCAGAAGTCTGCATCGACAGGAAAAACAAAATCATATCAACGCCCTGTTACATGTTGGACAGAACTCTGCGCGACGTTGCCGTCAGCACGTCAAACGCCGTCAAAGATTTAATGAACCTTTTAAAAGAATAATTTTGAACATAAAAAACGGGGGAAAATGTTCCCCCGTTTTTTTCGTATCGTTCGCGACCTAACCGACGTGGTCGTACGGACTGACGGGAGCTTTGCTGTTTTCCATCGTCTTGCGAACGTCCAAATACATCAACAACGGCATTGCGACATAAACCGAAGAATACGTTCCGACGATAATGCCGAACAGCATCGCAATGGCAAAACCTTCCAAAGCTTCACCGCCGATCAACAGCATAACAATCAACGCCAAAATCGTCGAAATACCCGTCATAATCGTTCTGGGCAACATATCGTTTGCCGTTTTGTTAATCATTTCGGGAATGGGCATCTTGCGATATTTATGCAGATTTTCGCGCATACGGTCATAAGAAACGATCGTATCGTTTGTCGAATACCCTGCCAACATCATCAAGCCTGCGACAATCGTCATATTAAAATCCAGCCCGCATACCGAAAACAGACCGAGCGTAATTAAAATATCATGGACGATTGAAATCATAACGCCCAATGCGAATTCCCATTCGAAACGCATCCAAATGTAAATCGAAATAACCAAAGCGCCTAAAATAACGGCTATGATACTGTTGCGTATCAATTCGCTGCCGACGCGGGGACCGACCATTTCCGTGCGACGAACGGAAAATTCATTGCCCAATTCATCACGAATGACTTTGACGATTTTCATTTGTTCCTGTTCCGTCGTCCCCTGCCCCAAAGCCGTAATCAAAACTTCGGTGCCGTCTTCTCCGACAGGCTGCAAGTCAACATTCAATCCCGCCAGTTTTTCGCGGATAATTTTCATATCCACGGACTGTTCGGATTGGACTTCCATCAAAATGCCGCCTTTAAAGTCAATCCCGTAATTCAAGCCCTTTGTTGCCAAAGACACGATCGAAATCAATACCAAAAGACCGGAAAAGAAGAACGCATATTTGCGCAAACCGATAAAATCGATATTCGTCGATTTTGTAAACAGAGAAATCAGCCTCATAAACGTTCTCCTTAAACATTCAAAGATTTAGGCTTGGCTATTTTAACCCATGCCAAAATCAAAACACGGGTAACATAAACCGCCGTAAAGACCGACGTCAAAACGCCCAAACTGGTCGTTACGCCGAAACCGCGAACGGGTCCCGTGCCGAACCATATCAAAATCAAGCTGGTGAACAAACTGGTCAAATTTGAATCGAAAATCGCCGAAAACGCATTGCTGAAGCCGGCTTCTATCGTATTCAGGACGGAACGACCCAAAGCCTGTTCTTCGCGCATACGTTCGTAAATCAAAACGTTCGCATCAACAGACATCCCCATCGTCAAAGCGATACCCGCAATACCCGGCAACGTCAAAGTGCATTCCAAAATACTCATCAAGCCTATCAGCATGACCATATTCAGAACCAACGCGATATCGGCAAAAATTCCGAACAAACCGTATGTTGCCAACATAAACAGCAACACCAAAGCCATACCGATGCCGCATGCCAGCTTTCCGGCGTTAATCGAATCCGTTCCCAATCCGGGGCCGACAACACGTTCTTCGACGACATCCAAAGGAGCCGGCAATGCGCCTGAACGAAGCATCATCGCAAGTTCGCTGGCCGATTGTGTCGTAAAGCTGCCAGATATAATGCCGCTGCCGCCCGTAATTGCCGTTTTGACTTCGGGAGCCGTAATAACTTTGCCGTCCAGAACAACGGCTAAACGGCGACCGACATTTTCTCTGGTCGCATTGCCGAAACGTTTGCCGCCAAACGCATTAAAGCGGAAACTGACAACGGCTTCGCCTTCCTGAAAATCGGCTCTGGCATCGGTCAAGTGTTCGCCGCCGACAATGGCTTTGCGTTCAATGACATAATAAGCCTGAGACGCGGCTTCATCACCCGGAACGACCTTGGATTCCGGAGAAATCTTACCGCGGCGCGCATCCGCTATCGACGTCTTTTCATCAACGAAATGAAACGACATCTTCGCCGTCTTACCCAACAGTTTCTTGACTTCGTTCGGATCTTCAACCCCCGGAAGCTGAACCTGAATACGGTCAGAGCCCTGGCGCATAATCGAAGGTTCACGCGTTCCCAACTGGTCAATACGGCGGCGAACGATTTCAATCGACTGGTCTACCGCCGTCGTCTTCATACGAATTAACGCCGGATCCGTAAAAGATACCGTCAGTTCGTCTTCTTTTTCCGAAACGTCCAAATTGCCTTTATCCGTTTTGCGGATTAAATCTTTTGCCTTCAGTATGTCGTTGTCATTGACGATACGGACTTTTAATTTGTCGCCTTCCTGCGTCAAACCCGTATAGCGAATGCCTTTTTCACGCAACGTATTACGAACGGCATCCTGTACCGCACCCATCTGATCTTTGACAACCTGATCCAGATTGACCTGCAACAATAACTGAGAACCGCCTTGAAGGTCTAACCCCAATGTCAGAGGTTTCCACCATTCGGGCAATTTTTCCTGTTGAGCCTGCGGCAAAAAATTCGGAACGCAAAAGAATACTCCAAGCGCCGAAATTATACCGATCAGGACAATTTTCCATTTCGGATAGTTGAACATCAGTTTTTCCTTTATTTCTTCGTCAAAAGCTCTTTCAAGCCTTCGCTGCCTTTTTTATCCGTCGTAAATTCTTCTTCATTTTCATTAGCGGCGTCTTTTAATGAAGACGGCACATTATCCGCCATCCGCTTACCCGCTATGCGATCACGGACAACCGTAACTCGGACACCGTCCGCAATTTCCACAAGCAAATCTTCTTCGTGACTGCGAATGACTTTGCCGACGATCCCGCCTGTCGTAACAATTATATCGCCTTTAGAAACACCGGCCTGCATGGCTTGATGTTCGCGAAGCCGTTTCTGTTGCGGACGAATCAGAAAAAAGTAAAAAACTACAAAAATTATAAAAAACTGGAACAATATCCTCGCCGGATCTCCTGCGGGGACTTGCTCTGCCGCCGCGGCAGCTTCCTGAGCAATTGCGGGATTGAAAATCATCGGGATTCTCCTGAAACATAAAAAACAAAAAAGGAGTATAACGCCATCTTTTCAGGATGCAACACTTAGAATCTTTCTTTTCCGAAAAAAAGTAAATTTTTCCTTAAAATCCGTCAAAATTCAAAAATACAATAAACCTTTAAGATATTATTGATAAAAATCTCAAAAATCCTTGAAAAAAGAAACCCCGCTCCAAAAGCGGGGAATTTCTTACCTTGACGACAAACGCCCCAGCCGGGCGGCCATGTTTTGAACCGTCATCCGTTGCATTTGCGGATAGCTCCTGTCCAACGGCGGCGTAACTTTGCCGTCTGATTCTTTGACATACATTGTATCCAATGAAGTCCTCTTGACCTTGCGCGATGACGGCATCTTGTCCGTCTCTATCTTACGCGCCGCATCATAAACTTCGCGATTCATCGTATTGGCTTCTTTAGAAGCAAAAAAATCCTTATCATTGCGCATATAAGGACACAAATTCATAACCAAATCTCTGTCCGAAACCGAACGCAAAGAACGGCTGGGACTGTAATGTTTTTTCATAAAGCACGCAACATCATGATCATAGCTGTCAACGTACTTCTCATCCGAATACCATGCCTTAAATGCAGAGCTTAAAGCCTTTTGCGTATCTTTACTGGATTTTATTTCCGCCTCATACGCCTTGGCTATAAGCGGATGCTTCCCTTTAAATTCGGAAAATATCGCGGGATCGCTTATCCGCATTTCAAAAGCAGCTGCACATTGAACCGCCATCGCATCGGCTTCCATCGCGCGATTCACTTTAATCGCCGATTCAATCGTATTCGTTGATGTATAATATACGCTTTGATCCGAATGACGCGCTTCATGAACCAATGTCGTCATTAAAATTTCGTCAGACATTTCGGGATTTAAAAAAATGCTCCGCTTGGCGTCGTCATACGTCCCTATCGCATCCATGCCGGACATCATGGATATCTTTATTCCGTTATTCACGGCTTGTTCCAATATCCGTTTGGCAATCGGGCTGGTTTCCGAAGCACGATCATACAATTCCTGTACGCGCCGGTCTTGTTGCCGGTGTATGTCCTTTCTGTTGAAAAAATCAAAAACACCCATAAAACGTCCTCCCGCCATTAGACAAATTTATCAGTTTTTTCTCTAATCTTCAAGAAAAGACTTAACGTTCCAGCCGTTTCCTTAAATTAATTGCCGTCGAAACAATCAAACGTTCGGGCGTTTTAATCTCTCCGTTCGGCATGCGGACATACATCAGCGATAACGACGTTTCTTTCGGCTTGCGCAAAAAATGACGTATATGATGCTTTTCTATCTCTGCCCCTCGCTGCGCCGTCGAATAAGATACCGTTAAAGCTTTTGAAGACGAAAAAAATGATGCGGGCATATAGCTTTTCCCGAAAAACGAACAAACCTTTTCCGATACTTCCAAAGCAGGACGCTCATATTTATAAGCTCCGCGATATATTGACCCCAGCGACATAAAATTCAAAACTGCCGCATCGTATTGATTAACGTATGCTCCGTTCTCGTACCAGGCTTCAAACGCTTTACCCAATGCTTTGAACGGGTCTTTTGACGCAGAAAGCTCTTTTTCATAACAATCCGTAATCACGGGATGATGAGTTTTAAATTCTTTATACGCTCCGGGTTCCGACGTCTTCATTTCAACAACGGCCGCACATTCAAAAGCCATCGCATCGGCTTCCATCGCGCGATTGACCGTAAGCGCCGATTTTACGGTGTCCGAATGCGAATACCCGTGCGGCTGCAATGAATGTCGGGATTCGTGAACCATCGTTGCCAAAAGAATATCGTCAGACATATTTGAATTTAAAACAATCATCCTCGTTGCCGGAATATAGGCGCCCGATTTATTGCCCATGTCGGTATCCGTACAAAAAACAATGCCTTGCTTTATCGCCGCATCAACAATACTCTTGCCCAATGTTCCGGATTTGGACAGCTTTTCCCTTAACTGCTTTATGCGGGAATCCGATATTTCGGATGTTTCCTGTTGAGGGCCGTTCTTTATTAAATCAAAAAGATCTTTTAATGTTCCCATTAAATGCAGATCCTCCCTTTCGTTCGCAAAGCCGCTTTTATAATTTCAGTCTCTTCGGATGAACGGCGTTTCGGTTTATGCACGGTTCCGTCTTCGTTCCTGAGGAAAAAATAATCCGTCGAACAGTTTTCTTTGCCTCTCAGAATCCCGAACAAGCCTTTCTTTTCTAACAGTTCCGCACGCTTAGCTATATCTGCGTGAACGGTCGTCGCTTTTTGACTGCCCAAAAAAGCAGCCCCTATATACCGTTTTCCGTTAAACCTGCATAAAGCGTCCGCTATATCCTTTTCCGGAACATTTTGTGTAAAAGCGCTTCTTTGAGATTTACCGATACGCATAAAATCGACTGCTCTTTCGTCATATGAAGAAATGTAACGGTCATTTTCATACCAGCTTTTAAAAGCTCCTTCTATACCGGCATCCATACTGTGCGTTTTTTCGTAGTTTTTCTGGAAACCCCACATAATATAATTATATTCGGTTGAAAAATCCAAAAAGGCATCCGGTTCCGAACGACGCATTTCAAATGCCGCCGCACACTGAACAGCCATGGCATCGGCTTCCTGAGCCCGATTAATCTGAATTGCCGACTTCAGGTCTTGAGAAAAATCCTTGCGTAATTTTTGCGTTGCGTGTCGGCTTTCATGAACAATCGTCGTCAAAAGCGTTTCATCCGACGCCCGTGATGAAAGACAGACCTTTTTAAAAAGAGGGTTATACGCGCCAACGGCATTTTTCATCCCGTCGTCAAAAACAAAAGACACTCCGTTGTCTTGGGCTTTTTTTAAAACGTCTGCTGCGATCGGAGACGCTTTTGTCGCCCGCTCTATCAAAGAATTTATCCGTTCGTCTTCGGCGTTTTTTTCCTGTTTGCTTTTACCGAAAATCGTTTTTAAAAGCCCCATTTCGTCCTCTCCTACCTGCCGTCGTCGCGGGGAGCCAAAAACGCCGCCGCTTTGGCCGCAAAAGAATTCTTTTTTATTTCACGAACACCGTTGCCGCACAATTTCGGTATCTTAAAATCATAAAAAGATTTGTCCTTAATCGGCAACCCTGCCAAGCGCAATCTGAACGCCGTACCGCGTTTTACAGTCAATGCCCTGTCCGTTTTTAAAAAAGAACTGTCGACATATACCCCCTCTTGCGAACCGGAGCAGACCGATTTCATTATACGGATCTCGGAAACTTCCTTTAAATCGGGGCGGGCTCTTCCCATAACCCCCAAAACGGCGTCGGAATCATAGCGGTCGACATAGTCGCGATCGTCAAACCAAGCTTTAAATGCTTCGCCAAGTGCGGCTTTACGACCTTTTTCTGCTTCTTTCTCATAAGCGGAAGCGATCTTTTGACTTGAGCGTTTAAAGCTTTCCCACACTTTGGGATATGCCTTTCGCATTTCAAATGCCGCAGCACATTGAAAAGCTTTTGCATCGGCTTCTTGAGTTCTGTTAATCAACAGCCGGCTTTTTAAATTTCCGCCTTCAATATGACCTTGCAACGAATGGCGCGCTTCGTGAACCAGCGTACTGCACAAATCTTCGTCAGAATAACGCGCATTCAAAGAAACCGTATTTAACGATGGAATATATACGCCCAAAGGCAATATATCGTCCGCAAAAACAAATTGTGTCCGTTTTTCGTTTAATGACTTTTCCAATATGCTTTTGCCTGTCGGGCTGTTCTGGCACACCCTTTGTATTAAAGCGTGCATACGTTCCGAAGGATGGAGAGGCAGTTTTTTTTGACCGAATGCTTTTGATATCATAAAAAGCCCCCCGTCAACGACCGTTATTGCGAATTTTCGCCACAAAATAATTTTTGCTTTGAAACGTCAAATCCTTGCCGTCGGAAGGACGGGGCACCAAATCATAGACCGAAGCATCAAAATTGCCGTAGAGCATTTCTTTTTTGCGAGCCAACAGCTTGGATTGAGCCAATACGCTTTCGCTGATTCCCAAAGCCCGTTCCGAAGACAAAAAATCAGGATCGTTTAAATATCCCTTGCCGTGATGCGTACAGAACAAACCGGATATTTCCTGAGGCTGCATATTTCCCGTTAAAAACTTTTTACCTGCCCGTTTTGACTGAAAAGACAAATATTTTATAACATCACAGTCATATTCGGACACATAGCCGATGTCGTCATGCCAAGCCTTAAAAGCTTCTCCGATGGCGAAATTTCTGTCCCCGCTTTGTTTGATTTCCCGTGCATATGCAACGGCAATCTGAGGATGTTCCTTTTTAAACAAATGCCACGCTTTCGGATAATTATACTGCATTTCAAACGCCGACGAACATTCAAAAGCCATTGCATCGGCTTCCTTGCTTCTGTTGATTTGCAAATTCGTCCTGATATTTTTATCGGCGGACAACAGACAGTTCGGCTGAACGGCATGGCGGCTTTCGTGAACCAATGTCGTTACCAGTTCATCGTTTGAAAGCATGACGTTCAAGCAAACGGAATTGGTTCGGGCGTCATAAAAACCGACATAACCGTCTATACCGCTCATAAAATCATAACGGCATCCCCTGCTTTGGGCGTCATCAATGACTTCTGCCGCCGTCGGGCTGAATTTCGATGCGCGTTCAAGCAAACGGTGCATCCGCCCCGACTTGTCATTTGGCAAGCGGTTTTCAAAATATTCCGGTATGTCTAATCCGCCGTTCATCTGGCTTTGTCTCCTTTGAACCATGCGGCTAAAACAGCGCCGACCTTCTTTCCTGACGATATTATACTTCTTTTTTCGGGCCATGTACAGAAGGCTTCCGCACTTTTGTCCATTTTTTCGCCAAATGCGGAATTCGAACGGGAAAGCTTTTTCAATTTTGAAAGAATGTCCGAATCCATTCTCAATGCTTCATCACCGCTGACATACCCAGAAGCCGAAAAAGAAGCCTTACTGCCCGGAACGTAAAAATTACACTTCCCGATCCCGAAGCGCTGCAGACTTCCGTTTAAATTTTGCCTTTGTGCTCCGTATCCGACCCCCTGCAACACACATTCGTCGCTGCGGCGAACGGCTTTCCTGTCCCCGTAAAAAGCTTTAAACGCCGCCTCATAAGCCATACCCGCATCCGAAAAACGTTGTCTGGATCTGGCGTACGCAACAGCCTGAGACGGATTTTCTTCTTTAAACCATCTCCACAAATCGGGGTTCTTTCTGCGCAACTCATAACAAACCGCGCCCAAAACGGCTCCCTTGTCGGCACAAAAAGCCCGATGCGCCGAAACGGCATCGCCGACACCCAAAAACCGCCCTGCCGCAAGATCACGCCCCAAAGTTCCGCTTTCTCTGATCTTGATAACAATATCTTTCAGTGCTTCGTTGTCCGAAGCGTCCGCAGAAATAAAAACAGAAAACGGTTTCTCCGTACTTTTTTGCTCTGCCCGTTTCGGAGACGCAAAAATTATCCGTCCCCCTTCAGATTCAAAATCCGCAATCAATGCCGCGGCCGTCGGACTGAACGACAGCGCTTCTTTCGCCGAAGAAAGCTTTTGACTAAAAACGCAAGGCTTTATTTTTCCCGTTTCAGAAATGACGGAAAACGAATACAAAGAATAATCGCGCCCGATTTTGGGATATAACAACGCCCCTTCGGCATTCTTTTTTTCATAAATGCCGTAGACATCCCGAGAAACCGACATTATGCGTTCCGTTTCCAAAAAATCAGAATGTTTCGACATATATCCGCCGTCGGATCCCCAACGGCAAATCGATTCCAATATTTCCGATGACGGCAAAAACCCTTTTTCTTCTTTTATATATGAAGAATGAATATATTTGGATTGCAGCAAATCATAGCGGTTAACGTATGACCGATCGTCAAACCACGCTTTGAACGCTTCCCGTATGCACGCCGCCCGATCCTGCGTTTCCAAAGCCGCATCGGCATAAGCCTTGACAACCTTTAAATGAGATACCGCAAAAGTGTCCCATGCGTCGGGATACGTATTTCTGGCATCAAACGCCGCCGCACATTCAAACGCCATGGCATCGGCTTCTTTTGCCCTGTTAAGCTGAATTTGCGTTTGCATGTCGGGATTTTTAGGGTCGGCATAGCGTTGCGAAGCATGGCGCGCTTCGTGAACCAGCGTTGAAAACAGCTGAGCATCGGAACAATGCGGGTTCAATGCGATTGCGTTCAATCCGCGGTAATACGCCCCCGCGGCACCGTACATTTCATTAAAAAACAGTTTGCAATCGCCGGCTTCTTCCAAAACGGCGGCTCCGACGGGGCTGTGTTCGCGAACAAGCTTCATCAGATCCTGCAAACGCCCCTCTTCCGAAGCAGGGCGTTTCGGAAAAATAGCTCCCAAATCGCCTGTAATCATGCCTGCCTCCCTTTATTGCGAACAAAGGCGGACAGCTCTGCCCCGGTCACTTTTGGAGACGCAATGCTGCCGTCTTTGCGCTCAGAATAACATTCTGTCAATGACTTGTCGCTGCACAAAAATCCCGTATAGCGCCCTTTAAATGCCGTCTTTCTCGATAATGTCAAAAAACGTTGTTCATAAAGGAATGATGCCGAATCTTCAATATAGCGCTTTCCGTCTTTGTCGGGCGAAACGGCTGCTTTTAAAATCCGATCGGCGCTAAAAACCGTGCCGGGACGAACATAGTCTTTTTTGCGGGCATACGCCAACACCCTGTCATCATAAAGCGCAACATAGCTTTTATTGTCGTACCAAGACTTAAAAGCTTCCGCCAAAGCAGAATTCGGATTTCCTCTTAAAGAAATCTCATTTTCATACGCTTTTAAAATTTGAGAGTGGTTTTCAGCAAAACAATCCCTGACTTTGCCGCCGATTTCAAAAGCAGCGGCCGCTTCATGAGCCGAAGCGTCCGCTTCGCATGCCCGTGTTGCCATAATCATTGATTTTAAGTTCGCGCGTTCAAAAATATCTTCGTCCTGCAACGAATGGCTTGCTTCGTGTATCAGCGTCGTTACAAGCTTTTCGTCGCAAAAAGACGGATTTAAAGAAATCGTCCGTCCGCGGGAATTATAGCCTCCCATATGTTTCATTCCGGGAACCATGCGGATTTTTAAACGGGAATGCCGTTCGCGGGCGTCGTCCAACACTTTTTTACCTGTCGGGCAACTTTCGGCAATTTTCAAAATATCGGCGATGCGTTCTTCTTCGGAACGTCCGGCAGAAGAATCGCCACGAAAAAATCCCGAAAACAAAACGTCAAGCGTTGACATCTTATCGGCCTTTCGTTCCCTTTTTAAACATCGCCCAAGGCGGCAAAGCCTCGCGCAAAGCATCGTTCAATTCCTGCCGGTTCTTTTCGCGTGAAACGACATGAGCCGGCGTATCGTCCCGAACCGCAGGGCGGACCCTGCCGTCATAAGAACGCACAAACAAGCGCGTCAAAGACAAATCTTTGCGCCCGTACGTCAACAGCGCATCATCCGCCACACGGCGACAGCGCAAAGCAATATCTTCTCCGACCGTTAACGCCCTCTTGGAATCCAAAAAATCCGTATCGGGCAAATACGGCGAAGATCCCGATCGGCACAGATTTAAAGCAATATTTTTGCCCGAAACGTCGTCGCGCAAAAAGCTCCACCCCGCCCGATGCATATTGTCTTCCAAAAAATTCAAAGCTTCTCGATCGTAACGGGCAACGTAAGAAGCATCGTCAAACCATGCTTTAAACGCTTCGCCCAAGGGAGTTTTGCCTTCCCTCGGTTCTTTTTCCGTACGGGAATATGCCAAAGCGACATTCTTATGAGAATATTTGAAATTAAACCACGCTTCGGGATATGTATTCCGCATTTCGTAGACGGCGGCACATTCAAATGCCATGGCGTCGGCTTCGGCAGCCCTCCACCCCGTCAGCAAAGAACAAATGCTTTTTTCCGTCGAAAGCAAAGGAGCCTTTTGAACGGCATGGCGCGCTTCGTGAACCAGCGTTGACGCCAAATCCGCATCAGAACATTTCGGATTAAGCGCTACCAGCTTCTTTTCCCGAAAGTAAGTTCCCAAACAGCTTCCCAATTCATCCGAAAAAACATATTTGCATCCGCGGGCTGTCGCTTCGCTCAAAGTTTCCGCCCCGATTTGCGAACTTTCGCAAACGCGGCGCATCAGATTTTTCATCCGCATTTCGGACTGATCAGCGGATCGGTCTTGAAATCCATGAGATAATTTTTCTTCCCTCATCAAATGACATCCTTTCCGTTATCGTCCTGCCGTTTTCTTATCGAAACAAGACATAATAAACGACCATTCTTCCGATGCGGACGGCTTTTTGTCTGATTTATCCTTCCCTGCGATGATGCCGCCTGCCGACTTAACGAAAAACTTTACAAAGGACGTATCCTTCTGTTCGCACAGCCCCTTGTCAAAAGCGGCTTGAGAAACGTCGGCACATCTGAAAAAGATGTCTTCCTTTACCGTCATGGCGCGTTTGGTTTCCAAAAAGCCTTCTTCGCCCCTCATGTAGCATGCAGACCCGTATCTGCATACGTCTTCAACGGTCTTTTTGGAAGAAAAGTCGTCTTCCATCAAATCGCGTTCATTATCGGACACTTTGGATTCCATAAAAGACAGCATTTTTCTGTCGTATTTGTCGGCATAATCCAAATCGTCGTACCAGGCTTTGAATGCTTCGGGCAAAGACGCCTCTATACTTTTTGTTTGTTTGTATTTTTCCAAATACGACATCGCGATTTTCGGAGACGCTTTAAAAAATTCTTTCCAAACTTTCGGATTGGAATCCAACATCTGATAAGCCGCCGCGCATTGTACAGCCTTTGCATCCGCTTCTTTTGCGCGGCAAACGCGAATCAGAGATTCCAAATTCAGCCCGTAGTGAGCCGCGCAAAGCGGCGCATTTTCATACTGTTCCATATGGCGCGCTTCGTGAACCAGCGTTGACATCAGCCGTTCGTCAGACATTTGATGGTTTAACAGGATGGTATTGTCTTTTTTTATAAAAGCTCCGGCAGCCTTCATGCCACTACCCAAAACAACTTTGCAGTTTTGACGTTGCACTTTGTCCATCAAAGCCGCTCCCAACGGAGAACATTCACGCACGCTTCGAATCAAACGGTCAACCCTGTTTGATTGGTAGTTTGAAAGTTTGAGTTCCAAAGCTTTTTGCAACTCTGAAGACATTTGTGTTCTCCGTACACATCCTTTTATTTAATATAAAGTATCATACTTCAATTTGGACAAAAAGCATTTTTTCAGAAAAATATAATGTTTTTCACAAAGAAACGTCTTTATGAAAAAATTTATGCAAGCGTCCTTGCCTTTTTGCCGAAAAAACGTTTAGACTTATCGCAATATCATTTTATGTGAGGTTTTTCTAAATGACATCTTTGTTAATCCGCAACGCCGTTGTTTTGACGTTTGACGCCAAAGCGCCCGTTTTGTACGACCATGCCGTTTTAATCGAAGGGACAAAAATAAAAAAAATAGCTCCCGATTCCGAATTTGCGGACTTTAAGGGCAAAACCATCAATGCCCGCGGTCGCATCGTTATGCCCGGATACATCAATGCCCATATGCATTATTACAGCACGATGGTGCGCGGCTTGGGCAAAGCCGAACCCGCTTCAAACTTTATGGGGGTTTTGGAAAACCTGTGGTGGCGTCTGGATAAAAAACTGACTTTGGAAGATTCTTATTACAGCGCTTTAATCCCCATGATTGACGCCGTTAAAAACGGAACGACGACTTTGATTGACCATCACGCTTCGCCGTTCGCCGTGACGGGATCTTTGGACGTTATCGCCAAAGCCGGCAAAGAAGTCGGACTGAGAAACTGCCTGTGCTATGAAGTTTCCGACCGCGACGGCGAAAAAATCGCCGAAGAAGGCTTGGCAGAAAACGAAGCTTTCATCAAACGTTGCGAAGAAGAAAACGACGATATGCTCAGAGCTTTGTACGGTCTGCACGCGTCTTTCACGGTTTCAGACAAGACGTTGCAAAAGGCCGTCGATTTCGTCAAAGCCCATAACACGGGTTTCCATGTCCATACGGCCGAAGCCGCCGACGATGAAGAAGCCTGTCTGAAAGAACATAACAAGCGCGTCGTCGAACGCTTTTACGACATGGGCGTTTTGGGCAAGAAAACCATCTGTCCGCATTGCGTCCACATCAACGATCACGAAATGGATTTGTTGGCTCAAACCGATACGATGGTCGTTCATAACCCGCAATCAAACCTGAACAACACGGTCGGAATCGCCGACGTTATCAAAATGCAGCAAAAAGGCATTCTGGTCGGTTTGGGTACGGACGCCATGACCGTGAATATGCGCGAAGAATTGCGTTGCGGGCTGTGGGCTCAGAAATACGGCCATAAAGATCCGGCTTGCGGCTTTATGGAAATTGCATCGACGATTGCTTTCAATAACGCAAAAATCGTCGGACGCCTGTGGGAAGGGTTCGGTATCGGCACGTTAAAAGAAGGTGCCGCGGCCGACTTGATTATTTTGGATTATCTGGCTCCGACGCCGTTGGACGAAACGACGTGGCTGGGGCATTTGATTTTCGGATTTGCAAACGTTCCCGTTGACACGACCGTCGTAAACGGAAAAGTGTTGATGGAAAACAAAGAGTTAAAACTCGACATTGACGTTGAACGTGCTTATGCCCGCTCTCGCGAATTATCCGAAAAACTTTGGAACCGCTTTTAAATTTGACTGACCGGAGAACTGTATGAACAAAAAACTGTATTTGACGGATGCTCAATTAAAATCCGAAATCGACAGGTGCCTTTATTGCGCCAGCAAACCCTGTATGAAAGCCTGCCCTGCGAACTGTTCGCCCGCCGACTTTATCATGGCGGCGAAATGCGGCGGGAAACGCGACTATGCCCGTGCGGCGGAATCGATTTTAAAATCAAACCCGCTCGGACAAATGTGCGGTCTGACCTGCCCCGACCAGTTTTGTATGAAAGCCTGCTCTCGTGCGGCGTTTGACGTTCCCATCAAAATTCCCGCCGTTCAGGCGACCATTTTGGAAAAAGCACGCTCCATGGGCGTTATGGAAGCTCCTGCTCCCGTAAAGCCGAACGGCAAGAACGTTGCCGTCGTCGGCGCGGGTCCCGCAGGCATGGCGGCGACTGCCGTTTTAGCCAGAAAAGGATACAGCATTACGCTGTTTGAAGGCTCTTCGCAAGTCGGCGGCGCCGCGAATTTAATTCCCGAAGCCCGCCTGCCTCATGCCGTCATCGAAAAAGATTGGGCATACATTAAGACGTTCGGCGACATTACGCTGAACCTGAACCATCGCGTTGCCAATCCGCACGATCTACTCAAAGACGGTTACGACGGCGTTATCGTTGCCGTCGGTGAACCGCACAGTGCAAAAATGGGAATCCCCGGCGAAGAATTGACGCTGTCCTTTATGGATTACCTGCGCGAACCCGAAAAATACGTTACCAAAGGCAATGTCGCCGTTCTGGGCGGCGGAGCCGTTGCAACGGACTGCGCCGTTACGGCGAAATCGTCCGGCGCCGAAAACGTTGAAATGTTCGTGCGCCGTCGCGTTTGCGACATGCGCCTGACCAACGAAGAACGTTCATGGCTGATTGACAACATGATTGACATCACCAGCATGACCCGCGTTGAAAAAATCGAAAAGGAAGGCGATACATATACGCTTTATACCTGCAAGACGCGCTTTAACGGCTCTAAGCTGGAAGACATTCCCGAAACGACGATCAAGCGTCCGGGCTTTACCCATGTCGTCATGGCAGTCGGCAGCAAAGGCGATCCAAAACAAGCCAGCGAACGCGTTATTTATGCCGGCGACTGCGATCACGGCGGTCGTCAACAACGAAGGGACGGCGGTTCTACGATTGTCGAAGCCGTTGCTTCGGGTAAAAATGCCGCGAACGCCATTCACGGCGTCATTACGGGCGAAGTCGAAGAAATCGCCTGCCCCGTCAGCAAAGTCGTTTCTTATAAGGCTAAAAGCTGCACCGTTGCAGACGGCCTTGAAACAAAGCCGGTGGACTTAACAACCGATTTTTTTAACGTATTCAAAATGCGGAGCCCCTTCCTGTTGTCAGCGGCGCCGCATACGGATGGTTACGACCAGATGCGTCTGGCGTACGAAGCCGGTTGGGCGGGCGGCGTCATGAAGACGGCTTTTGAAGTCGGCTCTTCCGCCGATATTCATATCCCTGCCGGCTATATGTTTAAATTCTCGGATTTGACGTTTGCGAACTGCGACAATGTTTCAGACCATCCCCTGAACCATGTTTGTCCGGAAATCGAACGTCTGCGCAAGGAATTTCCCGACCGATTGACGATCGGCTCCACGGGCGGTCCCGTCACGGGCAACGAAGAACACGACCGCAAAGGCTGGCAGGCGAATACGAAACGTCTGGAAAATGCCGGCGCCGTCGCCGTTGAATATTCTCTGTCCTGTCCTCAGGGCGGTGACGGAACGGAAGGCGACATCGTGTCTCAAAACGCCGCTCTGACTGCAAAAATCATCAACTACGTCATGGAAGTCAGCGACCCGAACATTCCCAAGATGTTCAAGCTGACCGGCGCCGTTACGTCCATCATTCCCATTATTCGCGCCATTCAGGAAGTGTTTGCGAAATACCCGAATAAAAAAGCCGGTATTACGTTGGCAAACTCGTTTCCGTCTTTGGCGTTCCGCCCGCGCATGAGCGGTTCCGGAAAATGGGACGAAGCCGTTATCGTCGGTTCCAGCGGACACGGCGTTTTGCCCGTCAGCTATCTGACTTTGGCAAATGCCGGAGCGACGGGAATTGAAATTTCGGGTAACGGCGGCCCCATGAGCTATTTGGATGCCGCGAACTTCCTTGCTTTGGGTGTTAAGAACGTCCAGTTCTGCTCGATCGCGTTAAAGTACGGCGTCGGCATCATCAAAGATCTGGAACTCGGTCTGTCAAACCTGTTGGCGGAACGCGGATTGAAATCCGTTTCCGAACTGATCGGTATTGCACAGCCCAAGCCCGTAACGGACTTTATGGACTTGACGCCCGTCAAACAGATTCCCGAATGCAATTACGATTTATGCGTTCATTGCGGAAACTGCACGCACTGCGGATATCAGGCGGTTACTCCGGGCGAACTCGGCCCCGTGTTTGATCCGAAAAAATGCGTCGGCTGCACGTTCTGTACAAAGATGTGCGTGTCGGGCGCGTTGAAAATGCGCGACCGCAAACCCGACGAAATCCGTCCGGAAATCGTATAAAACCGTACCGACAAAAGAAAGCCCCTCTTTTCGAGGGGCTTTCTTTTCAGAAAATTTAAAGCTTTTAAGCCGTCAAAACACTTTTTGAAAAATCTCGTCCCGCAGCATAACGTTCCAAAAGGCTTTGCGTCATATTCAAAAGATTTTCGAGTTGCCCTGCCCCGTCAAACGAATAAATCACATAAAGCAAACGCTTATCCGTTCCTTTTTCAATCATGGTTCTTCTGCTGTCGCTGGTCGGATTTCCGAAGACGCCCAAATCGTCATAAAGAGCCGGCAAATGTTCAATATTCAGAACGTCTTTGCCTATTCCCTGATATTTTTCGCCGTCGGGCGTACGTTTCCACACGATATTTCCCTGAATTGCGGACATATCGTACGATCCCAAAGAATATCCCGAAGAAACCGACACGATGTTATTGATGTCAACGGCATTATTTACCCGATAAAGTCCGTTTCCTTTGGCGATGCGACGCAACATGGCTTCGGCGGAATTGCGATATTTCAGCGGGTCTTTACCCAAAGCTTTGTACGCTTTTCGCGTTGAAGACACATGAGGATTTTCGGCGACGGACGATAAGGTATATTGTTCTGCCAGCGTTTTAATCAAAATATCAAACTCGGCTTCCAGACCTTCGGGATTGTCGGTAACGTCGGTAACACAGCTCAAAACGCCCAAAGCCGCATCGGGCAACACATTTGCGATTGTATCATCAAAACTTATTTGCATTGTCTTTTTCCCGTTAAATTTTTGACGAAAATAATGACTCTAAAATTTTGGGATTTTGCAAGAAAAATTTTCATTTCTTTTTCATATTAAGCTGTTGACTTATAAAATCCCCTGCCCTTAGACTAACTGCTAGACGAAATTTTAAACGGTCAAAGTTTAATTTTTCAGCTTCTTATTCTTATTTTTTAACAGGAGAAATCATGACTGAAGCAAAGAAAAAAACTTGTTGCAGAAAAAAGGCCGACGCCACTGCCTGCAAAACGGAACAATCCGCTTGCTCGACGAAGAAAGACGGCTGCTGCTGTAAAGTTTTTGAAGGATTGATGGATAATATTGCCGGATTGAAATCCAATCTGCATAAAAAAGACTTCTTATTGACGTGGGAACAAACCGAAGACGAACTCAAACGCGTTTTGCTGGTCGCCGAAGTGCTCAGATTGTTCCGCGAAAAAAATATTTCTTCAAAATGTTTTGAAACGGGCTTGGGAATTTCCGTATTCCGTGACAATTCGACGCGTACGCGCTTTTCCTTTACGTCCGCCTGCAACATGCTGGGACTGGGCATGCAGGATTTGGACGAAGGCAAATCTCAGATTGCTCACGGCGAAACCGTTCAGGAAACGGCGAATATGATCGCGTTCTGCGCCGAAGTCATCGGCATTCGCGACGATATGTACCTGGGCGCCGGAAACGCTTATATGCGCGAAGTCGGCGCGGCATTGGACATGGGCTATAACGCAGGCGTTCTGCCCGTTCGCCCCGCCATGGTCAACCTGCAATGCGACATTGACCATCCGACGCAGGCCATGGCTGATTTGGCTTGGTTGAAAGAACATTTCGGCGGTTTGGACAAACTGAAAGGCAAAAAGATCGCCATGACGTGGGCTTATTCTCCGTCGTACGGCAAGCCTTTGTCCGTTCCTCAGGGTATTATCGGTTTGATGACGCGTTTCGGCATGGATGTTTCTTTGGCATACCCCGAAGGCTACAACCTGATTCCCGAAGTCGAACAGATCGCCGCGAAACAGGCAAAAGCCAACGGCACGAAGTTCGAAATCGTCAATTCGATGGAAGAAGCGTTCAAAGACGCAGACATCGTTTATCCGAAATCCTGGGCTCCGTACGCCGTCATGGGACGCCGTACCGAACTGCTGAAAGCCAAAGATATGGAAGGCTTGAAAGCTTTGGAAAAAGAATGTCTGGCCAATAACGCCAAATTCAAAAATTGGGAATGCACCGAAGAAAAAATGAAACTGACCAAAGGCGGTAAAGCACTGTACATGCACTGCCTGCCTGCCGACATCACGGGCGTTTCCTGCAAAGAAGGCGAAGTCGCCGCTTCCGTCTTTGACCGCTATCGCATTGACACCTACAAAGAAGCCGGCTGGAAACCTTATATCATTGCTTCAATGATTATGAACCGCCGCTTTGAAGACATCGTCGGTGTTTTGAAAGCCATGAAAGAACGCGGCGAAACACGCGTCAATTTCTAAAAAACATTTCAAGGGAAAGAAGCCAGTCTAGCAGGCTTCTTTTCCTTTGTTCGCAAAATATCAAAGAAAGGAAACTTACCTTATGGATACAAAAATCATTCAAGCCGCCGAAAAATATCGCGACGACATGACGAAATTCCTGCGCGACATGATTGCCATTCCTTCAGAAAGCTGCCATGAAAAAGAAGTCATCCAGCGCATCAAACAGGAAATGGAAAAAGTCGGCTTTGACGAAGTCCGCATCGACAAGATGGGCAATATTCTCGGCCGCATCGGACACGGAAAACACGTTATCGCCATGGACGCCCACATTGACACCGTCGGCATTGCAGATCCGAAGCTGTGGTCTTGCGATCCGTATAAAGGCAAACTGGAAAACGGTATCATTTACGGACGCGGCGCTTCCGACCAGGAAGGCGGTATGGCATCCATGGTTTATGCCGGTAAAATCATTAAAGATCTGGGATTGGAAGACGATTATACCCTGTGGGTAACCGGAACGGTTCAGGAAGAAGATTGCGACGGTTTGTGCTGGGACGTCATCATGAAAGAAAAAGTCCTTGATCCGGCGCCCGAAGTCGTCGTCATTACGGAACCCACGAACCTGAACATTTATCGCGGACATCGCGGTCGTATGGAAATCTGTGTTCGCACGCACGGCGTTTCCTGCCACGGTTCGGCTCCGGAACGCGGCAAAAACGCCGTCTACATGATGGCAAAAGTCGCAAACGAAATCGAAAAATTAAATGACCGTTTGCACAACGATCCGTTCTTGGGCAAAGGCACGATTACGATTTCTTACATTGACTGCAAAACGCCGTCTTTGTGCGCCGTTCCCGACGAAGCCTACATCCATTTGGATCGCCGTCTGACCGCCGGAGAAACCGAAGAAATCGCCGTCAACGAAGTCAAAGACGCCGTTAAACGCGCCGGATTGGAACTGGGCAAAGACGCAGACGTCGAAGTTTTGACGTACAC
>HF994935.1:712770-715793 GCA_000434295.1 Acetobacter sp. CAG:977
GACGCCGTCTTATACGGGATATGTGCCGAACTTCAAGAAATACTATCCGACTTGGGTTTTGGAAGAAAATCACCCCGTTTGCCAGGCTGCCGTCGCCGCATACAAAGATACTGTCGGCGACGCTCCGAAAGTCGATAAGTGGACCTTCTCGACCAACGGTATCGCAACGATGGGATTGCACAAGATTCCGACAATCGGTTTTGGTCCCGCGAACGAAGTCTACGCTCACTCCGTAGAAGACCAGTGCCCCGTTGACCACTTGGTCAAAGCGGCGGCATTCTATGCGGCCTTCCCTGCAAAATATCTGGCAGCCATCAAGAAATAATCCCGTCTGACGGGCTATAAAAAGCCCCTCTTCGTTCGGAGAGGGGCTTTTTTATTTATTAAAACGCTTTTTATTCGGGAGTATTCGGTATGGAATTTACCTTAAACGGTCAAAAAATCGTTTATGACGGCGATGAAAACCGCCCGTTGATTAAAATTTTGCGCGAAGACCATCATATTACGACCGTTAAAGACGGCTGTTCTCAAGGAGCTTGCGGTGCCTGTTCCGTTTTGGTTGACGGAAAACAGACGTTGGCTTGCGTCACGCCGATGAAACGCATTGAAGGAAAATCCGTTATAACGCCCGAAGGACTTGAACAAAAAGCTCAGGAAGCTTTCGCCGCCGCTTTCGTTGAAAAAGGCGGTATCCAGTGCGGATATTGCACTCCGGGAATGGTTATGGCAGCAGCGGCATTGCTGTCCGTAAATCCGAACCCGACACCGGCAGACGTCAGAAAAGCCATTAACAGAAATATTTGCCGTTGCACGGGATACAAAAAAATCATTGAATCCGTCCTATACGCTGCCGAAATCCTGCGCGGAGAAAAGCCGATGCCGTCTTTGAACGCCAAAGAAAGCGGAAAAATCGGCACATGCCTGAATAAATATCATACGCATGACGCCGTTTTGGGCAAAGTCCCCTTTACGGGCGACATCGTAATGAAAAATATGGCGTTCGGCGCATTAAAGTTTTCCGAATACCCCAAGGCGAAAATCCTTTCCATTGACGTTTCCGAAGCCGAAAAATCCGAAGGCGTTTTGCGTGTTCTGACACGCAAAGACATTCCCGGCGAACAAATGATCGGTACTATTAAACATGACTGGCCGTTTATGGTGGGTGTCGGGGAGACGACGCGTTGCATTTCGGACGTTTTGGCGAACGTTATTGCCGAAACGGAAGACCAAGCCCGCGATGCCGTTGAAAAAATCAAAGTCGAATACGATGTTTTAACGCCCGTTTCGACATGGGAAGAAGCTTTGGCGCCGAACGCTCCGCAAGTTCACCCCGACCGTGCGAATTTGCTCAATGAATCCTTTATAAAAATCGGCGACGTCGAGAAGGCTTTCAAAGAATCGGCTTATATTTCGGAAGGAACTTTTCACACTCAGCGCGTCGAGCACGCTTTTTTGGAAACCGAAGCAAGCGTTGCGACCTGCGATAATGAAGGGAAAATCACCGTTTATTCTCAAGGGCAAGGCATATTTGAGGATCGCCATCAAATCTGCGCCATATTAAAATTGCCCGAAACGCATGTTAATGTGATACAGGTGCAATCAGGCGGCGCGTTCGGCGGAAAAGAAGACCTGACCGTCCAAGGGCATGCCGCAATGGGAGCTTATTTTCTTAAACGCCCCGTTCGCGTCGAATTAAATCGGGAAGAATCCATCCGCATGCATCCCAAGCGCCACCCGATGACGTTAAAATATAAACTCGGATGCGATAAAAACGGAAAATTCACGGCTATTCAAGCGACCATCATCGGCGATACGGGGGCTTATGCCTCTGTCGGCGACAAAGTTTTGGAACGTGCTGCCGGTCATGCCGCCGGTGCTTACTTTGTTCCGAATATCGACGTTTTAAACAAAACCGTCTATACCAACAACATTCCGAACGGCGCCATGAGAGGCTTCGGCGTCAATCAGGCTTTGTTTGCAATGGAACGATGCATAGACGACCTGTGCAAGCAAGGCGGATTTGACCGTTGGCAAATCCGTTATGATAATGCTTTGGATATCGGATTATACTCAACGACGGGACAGATTTTGGATACCGGCGTCGGTATAAAACAATGCCTTTTGGCAGTCAAAGACCAATTTAAAGCCGCAAAATACGCAGGCATCGCGTGCGCCATGAAAAATTCCGGCGTCGGAAACGGCAAAGATGACGGAGCAAAAGCTCTCGTAACCGTCAAAGATGACGGAGAACATATCGTTATCCGGCACGGATTGTCGGAAATGGGGCAAGGCATTCATACGATGGCCATTCAGTTTTTATGTCAGGAAACGGGATTGCCTCCCGAGATTATGGAAGCTGAATCCATGACCGACGGCGATATGATTACGGGCGCAACGACTTCTTCTCGCGGTACGGTCATGATCGGTCACGCCATTATTGACGCGGCAAAGCAGCTTCGCGAAGACTTAAAGACGCATTCTTTAAAAGAACTGGCAGGAAAAACATATCACGGGTCTTATGTTTGCGATTGGACGACGTACCCGTTCGGTGAACATCCGCAACAGCCCGTTAAAACTCACTTATGCTACAGCTATGCCTGTCAGGCGGTCATTTTGGATGAAGAAACGGGAAAAGTGGCAAAAGTCGTTGCGGCTCATGATGTCGGCAAAGTCATCAATCCGAAGCTGTTTTCGGGACAAGTCGAAGGAGCCGTGCATATGGGACTGGGGCATGCGTTAAGCGAAAACCTGCCCGCGCAAGGAGGTATTCCGCTTTCGTTCAAGTATGCGAAACTGGGCGTTTTACGGGCGCAGGAAACTCCTGATATTGAAGTCATCGGCATTGAAGTCCCTGATGCCAACAGCCCGTACGGAGCAACGGGAATCGGCGAAATCGGCATGATTCCAACTCCTGCGGCAACGGCAAACGCAATCGCGCAATTCAGAAACGAAGACATTTTTGAATTGCCCGTTCCCAAAAAATAAAGAAAAGCCCCCTAAATAAAGGGGGCTTTTCTTTATCG
>HF994935.1:715827-717714 GCA_000434295.1 Acetobacter sp. CAG:977
TCTGCCGATATTACGTTCCAACAATGCCATGCCGGCACGATGAAATGCTTCGGTTGCGCTGGCGCAGTATGCGGACAGGATAACGGGGCGCACGCCGTTTTCGATTAAATCCAGCGCCGTTTTATAAATACAGGCATCCGTATCAAAACCGCACAGGTGTATTTCGTCAAACGCCTTCATTTGCGGTAAAAACGACGAATAAATGTTCTTCTCAAATACAACGGCGGTCGGCACGGGCGTAAAGTTCAGACTTTCATCGGCATACCCGGAAAATCCCGTCAGACGTATCAAGGGCGAATTTTCGTTTATGAATTTTGAAACGAAAATATGTTCGTAATCTTCCTGCAATTTTTCTATTTTTGCACAAAGAGGCGAATTTGCCGCGGAAGACTTTTGAACGTCAACAATTAACAATGCCGTTTTTGACATATTTTTTTCCTTTACAAGATTTTACAAGCCTCATCGAAATCAAAGCGCGGCAATCTCGGATGCGGATAGGGTCGGACGCCGTAGCCGATATTGCATAAAAAATTTGATTTATACGGAGTTCCTTTAAAAAAAACTTCATCGGTCTTTTGCTTGTCAAACCCGCTCATCGGGCCGCAATCCAACCCCAAAGCTCTGGCAGCCAAGATCAGATATGCCCCTTGTAAAGCCGTATTTCTTAGCACGGTATCGTTGACGGCTTCGGCGTTTCCTTCGAACCACGGTTTAACATCCGCTATCGGATACAGCTTTCCCAGATGATCGTAAAAGCGCGTATCTCCTGCAATAATTGCCGTTACCGGAGCAGACATTGTTTTTTTCAGGTTTCCCGGATCCAAGCAAGCTTCAAGTTTTTTCTTTGCTTCCGGGGAACGGACGAACACGACGCGCATCGGCTGGCAATTTACGGCAGTCGGCGCCATTTTTGCCAAGTCATAGATTTTATGCAATATTTCATCGGGAACTTCTCTGTTTTCCCAAACGGAATATGTTCTTGCCTGATTAAACAGGATTTCGATATCGGGGTTATCAATTTTTTTCATAGTTGCCTTCCGTATAAAATCAGTTGCTTAAACGAATAAGATTGTTATGATGGTAGCCGTGAAAACAGCAAAAAGCCATCTCTCTTTTTGGCTATGCGATACAAATAATCAAAGGAATTACAAGATGCAGATATTTGAAGCCGGCGAAGCCAAATTGCTTATTAATCCGAAGGCCGAACCCGATAAAATCGGCGGAGCCGCCGAAACGGTTTTAAATGAAGAAGGTTTCAAAGCCGCTTATGCAGAAATTTCGACTTGGCCCGGGTATAAGGAAACGCCGTTGGTCAGCTTGGATAAATACGCCAAGAAGTTGGGCGTGAAAGCGATTTACTACAAAGACGAAAGCACGCGTTTCGGATTGGACAGCTTTAAGGCTTTGGGCGGAGCTTATGCCGTATGCCGCCTGTTATTGAACAAAATCCGCGAAATCGCCGGTGAAAAGGCGACTACAAAAGATTTGTTGGATCATAAATACGACGACATCGTTTCAAAAATCACCGTATGCTCTGCAACGGACGGCAATCACGGGCGTTCGGTCGCTTGGGGGGCTCAGATGTTCGGCGCAAAGTGCGTCATTTACATCCATGCCGGCGTCAGCGAAGGACGTAAGGAAGCCATTGAAAAATACGGAGCAAAAGTCATCCGCTGCAACGGAAATTACGATGATTCCGTTCATGATTGCGCCGATGACGCCGCCAAAAACGGCTGGTTCGTTATTTCTGACACCTCGTATCCCGGATATATGGAAGTCCCCTGCGACGTTATGCACGGCTATACCGTCATGGTCAACGAAGCTTTGGAACAAATCCCCGAACATCCGACCCATACGTTCGTTCAAGGCGGCGTCGGAGGTTTGGCG
>HF994935.1:717757-732793 GCA_000434295.1 Acetobacter sp. CAG:977
CGTATCTGCTGCCGTATGCATAAAAACCGCCCGTTGTTCACGACCGTTGAACCCAAAAATGCGGACTGTCTGTATGCCAGCATTAAAAACGACGAATATACCGTCATTCACGGGGATCTTGAAACAATTATGGCAGGTCTGTCTTGCGGGGAACCGTCTTTGCTGGCTTTGGAAATCTTAAAAGAATACTCCACGGGATTTATGACGATCCCTGACACGCTTATCCCCGTGATGATGCGCGATCTGGCAAACAAAGAATGTGCCGATACGCCCGTCGTGTCCGGTGAATCCGGTGTTTCGGGATTGGCGGGCTTGGTCACGGCTTGCGAAAATCCAGAATTCAGAAAAGCTTTAAAGCTTGATGAAAACAGCGTCGTTCTGCTGTTCAGCTCGGAAGGAGCCACGGATCCCGCAATGTATAAAGAAATTGTGGGCAAATCGGCTCAGGACGTCGTTAAAGCTTAAAATCAAAATCCGTAAAAAAAGAGCCGCTTTCGCGGCTCTTTTTTCTTAATAAAAATGCCGAAACCCTTGATACCGCCGAAAAATATGGTATTGTTAAAAGACAATTATTGTAATTAAAGGGGTAAAACTTGTCGAAACGCCTTGATTCTTTTAAGAAATTTTTGACCTTCTCCGCGCTTTTGACCGTTACGTCATCTTGCGGCATCATTGACGAAATCTTTAACGGCCCCTCCCCGTTCGAACCGATGACAATCTTAACGCCAAAGGCCGCAAATTCCGTCGTCGTATGCCGAACACAACAATGTGCCCCCGCGCGCACGAATATGACGCGCGAATTTTTGTATAACAGCCTTCTAAACCTCTTTGACAACAATCTGGGGTCAACCGTTTTGTTGTGCGACGCCGATCCGAATTCCAGAATGTGCTTTGAAAATTACATTAAATTCACAATCAAAGCCGGCGTTACCCCCGCAACCGTCGTTATCGATTCCGCTAAAATCTTAGACGTGCGATTAAAGAAAAAAGAACAAACCATCGAAATCGCACTGGATTACAATACTCATTATAACAGCGTGCGCCCGATTTGCAGAACGTCTAAAAACGCTCTGTTTGTCAAAACACCCGATTACGTTTTAATGGAAGATACGGGTTACCGTTGTAAATTTACGACTATCTCGACGTCTTTGATTTCCACGGTCTATTCCATCGATTACGTCGATTTGGATTACGGCGTCATCGGCATGAATTATTCATTCGGCGTATCGGGTCCCGCATACGGCGGCGGAACGGGATATATGCTGATGCGTTTCCAGAAAAACGCTTATCCTTCGGATCCGAAAAAATTCACTTTGCCGAAGGCACAACCCGAAGCTCCTGCTCCGAAAGCGGCTCTTGACACTCAAGGGAATAAAATCATTGAGGAATACGGTGTAAAAACGGATGCGGCTCAGATCGCTCCGGGACAATATAAAGTCGCTCCCCTGCCCTTAAAATGACATAAGATAAAAAAAACAGCCCGAAACAGGCTGTTTTTTTTATATCTGTACTTAAAAGCGTTCTTTTAAAACAGGAAGCATTCCCATATCCGTGAAGCTGATCGAAACGGGCGTTACCGTAACGGCGCCGCGGGAAACAGCCTCGACATCGGCGCCGGGAGAATCATCTTCCGTGCGCAAAAAACCGATTTTAAAAGAAAAAGTGTCTTCCGACGTTTTTTCAACACGGACATCATCACCGATTTTGCGATGGCTGAGAACGGGAAATTCTATTCCGGAACATTTTTCTACGGAAACGGCGGGAAAATTAACGTTCATTAAAGTTCCCGAAGACCAGCCGATGCCCAACAGTTTTTTGATAACTTCCGGAGCATAACGGCGCACGGTTTCCCAATGAGCCGCCTCGTCGGCGTTTTTAGCTCCGTACAGGCTCAACGCGATGGAACGGATTCCTTGCAATGTGCCTTCTATCGCTGCGCCGATAGTGCCAGAATATGCAACGTCAAAACCTAAATTTGAACCCTGATTAACTCCGGACAGCACCAAATCCGGCAAATCGTCTTTCAGCAAATAGCGGCATGCGAAAATCACGCAATCCGTCGGCGTTCCTTCAACCGTATAATGTTTGTCGCCGACTTTTTTTACGGTCATGGTTCGCCCGGCGGTAAAAGAATGTCCCGTTCCGCTTTGTTCAAAAGCAGGAGCAACCACCCAAACGTCGTCGGACAAAGAACGGGCGGCTTCTTCTGCGACTTTAATCCCTTCGGCATCTATGCCGTCGTCGTTACAGATTAAAATTCGCATTTCGAAACCGCCCGTCGCCGTTTATTTTTTTGCAGAAATGACCGTTTGTCCGCCCATATATTTTTGAAGGGCTTCGGGAACGGTAATTGAACCGTCGGCTTGCTGATAATTTTCCATCACGGCGATCAATGCGCGCCCGACGGCAACGCCCGACCCGTTCAAAGTGTGGACAAAACGCGTCCCTTTCTGAGATTTGTTTTTGCAACGGGCATTCATGCGGCGTGCCTGAAAATCCCAACAGTTGGAAACACTGGAAATTTCACGGTATTTGTTTTGTCCGGGCATCCAGACTTCCAAATCGTGGGTTTTGCGCGAACTAAAGCCCATATCGCCCGCAGACAGGCAAACAACGCGATAAGGCAAATTCAGCCCTTTCAAAATATTTTCGGCGCAATTCGTCATGCGTTCATGTTCTTCCCATGATTTTTCGGGAGCCGTAATGCTGACCATTTCGACTTTATAGAACTGATGCTGGCGAATCATGCCGCGAGTATCTTTACCGGCGGCTCCCGCTTCGGAACGGAAGCAGGGCGTCAAAGCCGTAAAGCGCAAAGGCAAAGCGTCTTCGTCAATAATTTTGCCGGCGACCATATTCGTCAGGCTGACTTCCGCCGTCGGAATCAGCCAATAGCCGTTTTCCGTACGGAACAAATCTTCGGCGAATTTCGGCAACTGAGCCGTACCGTATGCCGCTTCGCTGTTCACAAGCAAAGGAACTTCGTATTCCGTATAACCGTGCTGTTGGGTATGCATATCCAGCATATATTGTCCCAAAGCGCGTTCCATGCGGGCAATATCGGCTGCCAAATAGACAAAGCGGGCGCCCGAAACCTTAGCTGCCTGTTCGAAATCCATCATACCCAGATTTGCACCGAGTTCGTCGTGTTCAAGCGGTTTGAAATCAAACTTGCGCGGTTCACCCCAACGACGGATTTCAACATTAAAAGAATCGTCGGGACCGTCGGGCACATCGTCGGCAGGACGGTTCGGCAAAGAAGACAAAAGCTTGTCAATTTGTTCCGCCATCAGGCGTCCGTCTTCTTCCATATCTGCCATGCCGCGCTTCAAAGCGCCGACTTCGTGCATTAAAACTTCGGCATCGCCGCCGTTCTTTTTGACTTCCGCGACCTGACGGGACAAGTCGTTGCGGCGGGACTGCATTTCCTGCAAATCCGTTTGACAAGCGCGATATTTCTTGTCCAAGTCAAGAACTTCGGCAGAACGCGGCGCTAAACCTTTACGTTCCAAGCCTTTATCGAATTCTTCGGGATTTTCCCTGATCCATTTAATGTCGTACATGGTTACTCCTGCAAAAAAATTTCTTTTGTTATAGACCTAGTTTGCGTTCTTTTCAACCCGTTCTATGACCCAAATCGCGCCTTCGTACAGGATTAACAGCGGTATTGCCAATGCAAACTGGCTGATAACGTCCGGAGGCGTCGCTATCGCCGCCAATATAAAGATCAAAACAACGGCATAGCGTCGAAAATCTTTCAGGCTTTGCGCCGTGAACAGCCCTAATCGCGCCAGAACCACCAAAACCAGGGGAAGCTGAAAACTTAAACCGAACGCCAAAAACAAAGAAATCAAAAAAGAAAGGTATTCCTGCAATCTGGCTTCCAACACGACGGGTAAAGCCCCGTCTTGCGCATTCAGCTGTTGAAAGCTCAACAAAAACTTGAACGCTGTCGGCATAACCGCATAAAAAACAAACGCACCGCCGCATAAAAACAATACGGGCGCCGCGAAAAACATCGGACGAACAAATCTTTTTTCTTTTTCATAAAGCCCCGGCGCAATAAACCGCCACAGCTGAAACGCCGCAAACGGAAACGTCAGAAGGCACGCGCCAAATCCCGCCAGCTTTAAACGAGTGATAAAGCCTTCCGCAACGCCCGTAAAAATCATTCGCCCCGACCCGCCGGACAACTTCATCGAATCTGCCAAAGGAACGCTTAAAAAATCTAAAATATACTCTCCGGCAGGATAAACCGCCGCAAACGAAAAAACGAAGAACAAAAAAGTCTTTAACAGTCTTGATCTTAATTCGGACAAATGACCGACCCACGTCATCAGCCCCGCTTCTTCGTTTTCAAGGCGTTCGTCAAATTCCGGCGGAAAAATCGGTTCATTCATCTTTGCCGTCCTTTTTTTCCGTCAAATATCTTTCCGCCCGTTCCGCCAGTCTGTCCGCATCATAAAGCGTGTCGTCCACAACGTTTTGCCATTTACGCCAAAAACGACGCAATCCGCGATACGCCCTGCCGCATACCCGCAAGACATCAGGAAGCTGTTTCGGTCCGACCGCAATCAGCGCAATAACCAAAACAACCGCAAATTCCGACCCGCTGATGCCGAACACTTAAACGTCCTTTTCCTTGTTTTCCTCGGCTTTATTTTCTATGACCTTAATGTCTGCTTTTTTTTCGACATTCTCGTCTTCTGCCAGCCCTTTTTTAAACAAACGGACGCTTTTACCTATGTCTTCCGCCAAAGCAGGCAGCTTGCCGCGCCCGAACAAGACCAAAACAATCAATAAAATGACTATCAGTTGCCAAAAACCAATGCCCATCAAAGATTCTCCCTATATTCCGAAAATGCCTGCCAATACCGACACCAGACGCTGCAACGCCCCCGCCAGAAAATAAGACACAAAATCAAAATCTCTGCCGATATAATCGCCCAACATCGGCACCAAAATCAACAAAGAAACGATCACGACAAAGCCGTATTTCTCGGTACCTGCAAAACGTATCGCCGCTTTTAAAGGCAAAATCCCCGTCAAAATCCGCCCTCCGTCCATCGGCAATACGGGGATCAGGTTAAAAATCATCAAAGACAGGTTAAACAGCACCGTATTGACCAAAACCATCTGAACCCAAAACGACGGTATATAGCCTGAATGTTTACATAAAGACAACACAACCAGACATAAAAGAGCCTGAGCAAAATTGCAGGCGGGCCCCGCCGCCGCAACCCAAGCCATTTGTGATTTCGGCTTTTTTAATTTTGAAAAATCAACGGGAACGGGCTTTGCCCATCCGAACATGAACGGCGCATGCACCAACACCAAAAACAAAGGAAAAATCACCGTTCCGAACGGGTCGACGTGCTTAAAAGGGTTTAAAGACAACCGCCCTTCCTTCTTTGCCGTATCGTCTCCGAAGTAAAGCGCCGCATATCCGTGAGCTATTTCGTGCAAAATAATTGCCGCCATCGCAGGCAACACCCAGCACGACAAACGGTAAAGTTCGTCTGCAACGCTTAATTCTTCGTTCATTCAGCCTCCGAAAGCAATGCCGCTATCCTGTCAACGGCTTCCTGCGTTTCCACAAACGGCATTTTATTTTCGGATTTTTCCCGCATACTGAAAGAACGTTGCAAACGTTCCGACGATTCCGACGACAACGGACGTATCCCGTCGGCAACGGCTTTCATTTCTTCTTGTTTTCCGTTGCAATGCAAAACAGCGTCGCATCCCGCATCCAACGCCTGACGGGATAAAGAAGCAAAATCGCCTTTTAACGCCTTCATCGACAAATCGTCGCAAATCAAAAATCCCTTAAATCCGATAAAACCGCGAATCACTTCTTCAATCACGCGGGCGGACAAAGAAGCGGGATGTTCTGAATCTATCGAAGAATAAAGCAGATGAGCCGTCATCGCCCACGGAGCCGACGCCAAATGTTTAAAAGGATAAAAATCCGTCTTTTCCAGTTCAGCCCGACCTTCTGTAACTTTCGGCAAATCAAGATGGCTGTCGCAAGACGAACGCCCGTGTCCCGGAATATGTTTAATAATCGGCATCACGCCTTCGTCCAACAACCCTTCGCAAACGGACATTCCCAAATCGCAAACGGCTTGTACATCCGTTGAAAACGCTCTGTCTCCGATAACGTCATGCGCTCCCGCCACGGGAACGTCCAACAACGGCAGACAATCAACGTCTATTCCCAAAGCCTTTAAATCCCGACCGATTAAGCGGGCGTTCAGATGTGCGGCTTCGCATGCCGCTGCCGGATTTTTGGCATAAAGATCCCCGAATACTTTCTGAGCGGGATACGTTTTCCAATAAGGCGGTTTTAAACGTTGGACGCGTCCGCCTTCCTGATCTATCAGAACGGGAGCGTCTTCCCTGCCGACCGTTTCGCGCAGTGATGCCGTCAATGACTTCAGCTGTTCGGGCGTTTCAACGTTTCGCGCAAACAGGATAAAGCCCAACGGATTGACGTTTTTAAAAAAATCCTTTTCAAAACGGCTTAAGGTTGTCCCTTCACAGCCGAAAATAACGGATGAAGGCATATTATTTGGCAACGATACACTCCTGTTTTCGGGATTTGAAACGGTCGCACAACGCTTTTGCCCCTTCGCGAGTTTCGAACGATCCGACGCGAAGCCTGTAAAAAACGTTCTTGCCGACGGTAACTTTGGAAATCGAATAAGGCTGGTCTTTCATCAAATCCTGATACTTGCGCGACAATCTTTTCCGTTCGCCTTCGGCTCCCGCCTGAGTGCGCGCCGAAATCAGCTGAACGCTGTATTTTTGCGAATCTTCTTTCTTTTGTTCGCTTTTTTGAGGCGTCGCTTCTTTTGTTTTCGGCTCTGGCGCGGCAGAAATCGGTTTCGGTTCCGATTTCGTTTCAGTCTTTGTTTCCGATTTTTCCTTTTTCAAGGATTCTTGCGTTTTTTCAGGTTCCGGTGACTGTTCCTGCGCTTTTTGTGTTTCGGGTGCCTTCTCCGGCAGAGAAGACGTCGAAACCGTTTCTTCCGTAACGGTTCTGAACATAACCTCTACGGGAACGCCGTTTTCATCGTATACGGTTCCCGATGCCAGTTCCGAAGTTTCCGAAACGTGTTCTGCCAACGCCCCGATCGGATCGCTGCTTTGTTTGACATCCGTCGGTAAAGTATCGGATTTTTCCGATTCCTGAGGAGCTTCGGGTTTTTCGGGAGGCGGAAGCAAGCGTTCCACGCTCAATTCGCCTTCCGTCGAGCGCAGACGGTCATAGACAAGCTTGTCCTGATTGGGAACGTCCATTCCGCCGGGCGTTTTCGGACGAATGCGATAAAGCGAAGTATCCGCCTTAATCAACGGCAGTTCCCCGTCCGCATCGCCGTACAGCGACACATATTTTCCAAACGTCATCCAACCGACCGCCGCAGCAACGGCAACCCCGACGGCAATGCCGATTAAAATGGCGGGACGGCGGCGCTTTTGTTCCAAACGTTCTTCTCTGAACGCCCGTAACGGATCATCTTCCCGATAATCTTGAGGAAACATGGCTTACATCTCCTGTGCGGGGGTAACTCCGAATACGCCCAGTCCGGACGCAATCACCGTCATAACGCCGCGAACCAATGCCAAACGAGCCATCGAAAGCGGCTTGTTTTCTTCGTCCAAGAAACGAAGCTGGACATTATCGCGACCTTTGTTCCACAAACCGTGGAAACCCGATGCGACGTCATTCAAATAATATGCGATACGGTGCGGTTCAAACGCTTCCGCCGCCGCTTCAATCTGGCGCGGCAATGAAGCCAACAACCGAATCAACGCGATTTCGTCTTCATCGGACAACAAAGTCAAATCAGCTTTACTCAGCGCGGCATCCGATAAATCTTCCCCGTTAAAAAGCTCTGCGGCGCGGCGCATAACCGAACAAGCACGTGCATGAGCATAATTAACGTAAAAAACGGGGTTATCTTTAGACTGTTCTTTGACTTTTTCCAAATCAAAATCCAGATGAGCGTCGTTTTTGCGCGTCAGCATAATAAAACGCATGACATCTTTGCCGACTTCGTCAATAACGTCGCGCAACGTAACGAACGTTCCCGCGCGTTTTGACATTTTAACGGGTTCGCCGTTGCTCATCAGATTCACCATTTGGCACAACTTGACGTCCAAACGACCTTTGCCGCCCGTCAAAGCCTTGATCGCCGCCTGCATCCGTTTGACATAACCGCCGTGATCCGCGCCCCAGACGTCTATCATATCCGTAAAGCCGCGTTGGTACTTATCCAAATGGTAAGCCATATCGGAAGCAAAATACGTATATGTCCCGTCCGATTTCTTCAATGCACGGTCGACGTCGTCCCCGAATTCCGTTGCTTTGAACAATGTCTGGGGACGGGGTTCCCAATCGTCGGGCAGTTTGCCTTTCGGAGGAGCCAAAACACCTTCGTAAATCAATCCCTGAGAACGCAAAAAGTCAATGACGCCGCTGACTTTTCCGGCTTCCACCAACTTTCTTTCCGAAGAAAACACGTCAAACTTGATGCCGAGTGCCGCCAAATCGTCCCGAATCATGTCAAGCATGGCTTCAGTCGTATAGGAACGGAAATAAGCCAGCCATTCGCTTTCGGGTTTGCCCAGCCATTTGTCGCCGTCTTTTTCCGCCAAAGCCTTGCCGACGGGAATCAGATAATCTCCGGGGTACAATCCTTCGGGAATGGTGCCGATGTCTTCGCCCAACGCTTCTTTATAGCGAAGGTATGCCGAACGCGCCAGAACATCGACCTGAGACCCGGCATCGTTCACGTAATATTCGCGCGTTACGTCATATCCGGCTTTTTTCAACAATTCCGCCAAAGCGTCTCCGAAAACGGCGCCGCGTCCGTGCCCGACATGCATCGGTCCCGTCGGGTTCGCCGAAACGAATTCAACATTGATTCTGCGGCGGTCTCCGATATCCGAAGAACCGAACGTCGTTCCCGTTTCCAATATTTCTTTCAGACGACCGTACCAAAACGCTTTGGACAAGCGCATATTGACAAAGCCGGGACCTGCAATTTCAATGCTTTCGATAATGTCGCTTTCTTTAAGCCGTTCAACCAGCAAAGCCGCAAAATCACGGGGCTTCATACCGACCTGAGACGCCAAAACCATCGCGGCATTCGTCGCCGCATCCCCGTGCGCCGCATCGCGCGGCGGCTCTGCAACAACGCGGGACGTGTCCACGGCGTGCGGCAATTTGCCTTCGGCGACCAATTCTTCCACGGAAGCAACAACTTTATTTCTGATGTGTTTAAAGATATTCATGAATCAAATCCTCACCTGAGGGTCAAACAAACGGGTATGAAGCTCTATTGCCGAAGCATCCGTCAAACCGGCAACAAAATCCGCCGTCAATCGGGCTTTTGCCCTCATATCCGGCATGCGTTCTGCCCGGCGTTGCCAGGAAAGCGGCAACAAATTCGGTTCGGAAAACAGCAATGAAAACAAATCTTTGACTATTCGCTTTCCTTTGCTGGTCATCCGGTTGATTTTATAATGACGATACATATTCGGAAACAAAAAAGCTTTCAAGCTTTCCATGTCTCGGGTCATTTCTTCGGAAAATCTGATGACGGGTTCTTTCAAAGAACGGATGTCGCCGACGGTTTCCGGACGGATGTCTGCCAAACGGCGCCGAGAAGTTTCCGCAACGTCCAAAATCATATCGTTAATCATGCGCCGCACTGTTTCAGCGACTTGTCTGGAATGGTCAACGGCGGGATATTCTTTTAAGACCTGATTGTAATGGCGTTTAAAAAACGGCACGCTTTCAAGCTCTTCGACACGGATTAAATCCATTTTCAGCCCGTCGTCCGTATCATGGTTGCAATAAGCAATGTCGTCAGCCAAAGAAGCAACCTGAGCTTCCGCCCCCGGATAACCGGCAAGCTCCAAATCCTGTTTTTCGTTGTATTCGGCGATTTCGGCAGGCAACGGCGGCTTGCCCGTTCCGATCAGCGGGCCGTTATGCTTAACCAAGCCTTCCAAAGTTTCCCAACACAGGTTAATGCCGTCAAAGCGCGGATATTTCTGTTCCAAAAACGTTACGATCTTTAAGGAATGAGCATTATGGTCGAAACCGCCGTACTCTTTCATGCATTCGTTCAAAGCCATTTCTCCGGCGTGTCCGAAGGGCGTATGCCCCAAATCATGCGCCAAAGCCAATGCTTCGCCCAAATCCTGATTCAGCCCCAGCATCCTGCATAAAGATCGCGTGATTTGCGAAACTTCCAAAGAATGGGTCAACCGTGTCCGCAGGCTGTTGCCTTCGTGATAAACGAACACCTGAGTTTTGGATTCCAGCCGTCTGAACGCTTCGGAATGGATAATTCTGTCGCGGTCGCGCTGGAAACAGGAACGGTAGGGAGCTTCCCGTTCGGGATAAAGCCGCCCCCGCGTTTTTTCCGCAAACGTCGCGTATGAAGCCATTTCCATTTCAAAGACCGCCTTTTACTGTAATTTTCGCCGTATTATACATAAAACGATGCGGAAAGCTACGCTTTGTTTCAAAAAAAAACTGCCGTTTGCCTTTATGAAACGTTTTTCTTGTCGCTTTGGCAAAGGCGGCGCACAAAAAGGCATAAACAGCATTCCGGTTTTTCAGTCTTTGCCCAGACACTGTTCCCACTGATAAGCGTTATTGCCCTTTGAATCCATCAGATTATGCTGTTCTTCCTGTATTTTGTTTATTTCGACAAAGTGTTTGTAACCGACCCTGACCAGTCTGTTAAAATCATGATTTGAAAAAGGCGTTCTCATTCTTTCGGCTTCAGCCAACAGAGCCGCCCCCATCTCATGAGCATAGCGTTCCAAAGCCGCGCGCGCAAACGCCACATGCGTCAATTCATGTTTTAAGACCAAATTAAACTTGCACGACCCCTTTGGATAATCCGAAGACACCTCGACGACAAAATCCTTAAAGCCTATTTCCACCTGAAAAACGGTGTCGGATCCCGTTTGCATCAATTGCGGCGAATAATACATTTCGATATGCGCGCAACCGCCGACATTGTCGTTTTCGCATTCAAGGTCTTCCCGCCGGCGGTACAGATACTTTACATCCCCCATATTTATATTCAGCACGACTTTGGGCTTGTTAGGTTTCAAAGCGCGACGACGTCTGGCCGCTTGTGCCTCAGAAGCATCGGCGAATAAAAAAGATAACGCCAAAATAAAACAAAGAAACCTTTTCACGTTCCGCCTTTCTTCATTACAATCAAAGTATAGCAAAGGGGCAAAGTCCGTCGCAATCTTAAATACCGAAAAATCCGACCGATGCAATCGGAATAAAATTTCTGTGGCGTTAAAAGCGTTTTTACTGTATGTATAATAAAAAATACTAAATAAGGCTTTCCGATAAAAAATGGACCCTGTTCCGGATCATACTGATTTTGTTTCAAAAGACGCCGTTTCTTGCGTATCTTCGTGGAACGTAAACTCTGTCAAAGTACGCTTGCCCCTTTTGACGGAATATTTAAAAGAATTTTCTCCCGACATTATGTTGTTGCAGGAAATCAAAACGGAAACCGAAAACTTTCCCGCGTTGGAATTAATGACCGAAGGCTACTCTTGTCTGGTCAGCGGACAAAAAGGCTATTGCGGGGTCGCCGTTTTATCAAAGAACCGATTAAAGCTCGTTTGCGACGCTTTGCCCGACGCGCCCGACAATCAAGCCAGATATATCGAAGCCGAAAACAATAACGGAGAACGATTTATTTCCGTTTATGTTCCCAACGGTCAGCCTTCGGCTTCCGACCCCGACGGTGCGGAACGCCTGAAATACAAAACGGACTGGATGGACGCCTTGAACGAACGCGTTTCTTTTTTGATGAAACGTGAAATTCCTTTTGTTTTGGGCGGAGATTTCAATGTGATTGAAACGGACGGCGACGCTTATGACATACGATTGTTTGAAAACGGCGCTTTTACCCTTCCCGCCGTCAGGAACAGATTTAGAAAGCTGGCTTTTTTCGGACTGACCGAAGCCGTCAGGGAAAAAGCATCTTTACGCCCCTTGTACACTTACTGGGATTATCAGGGCGGCGCGCGCCCCAAGAATAACGGGATTTTTCTTGACCGCCTGTTTTTGTCCCCCGCTTTTGCCGACCGTTTAAAAAGCGCCGAAGTCTGCGATACTTATCGGGACAAGGAAAAAACGTCGGATCACGCCCCTGTTTATTGTTCGTTTTTAACCGAAAAAAGTTAATGTGTTTTTGAGGATAACATGGAACACCCTTATATAATGCTTGTTTGCGCTTTTTTCTTTATCGCGATGAATGCGTTTTTCGTCGCCGCCGAATTTTCAATCGTGAAAATCCGGCGTTCAAAGTTGGAAGAAATGCAGCATCACGGAAATAAAAAAGCCAAGCTTGCCATAAAAGTAACAAGCGCATTGGATTCATATCTCAGCGCGACGCAACTTGGAATTACGTTGGCTTCGTTGGCTTTGGGCTGGATCGGCGAACCGGCATTGGCATTTATTATTGATCCTCTGTTCGGACCTTTGTTCAAAGACAACCCCATATTATTGCACAGCGTCAGTTTTGCGGTAGCCTTCACGTTAATTACGCTGATGCACGTTGTGTTCGGGGAACTGGTACCGAAATCGATCGCCATACAAAAGACCAGCGCTTCGGTCATGTTTGTTGTTCGCCCGCTTTATTTATTTGCCAAAATCTTTTATCCGGTCATTTACATTTTTGACCACTTAGCGGCATTATGCCTGAAAATATTCGGCATTCGCCCTGCCAAAGACAACGAAGTCGCCCATTCCGAAGAAGAAATCAAATTAATTGCCAGCGCCAGCCAGCGCGGCGGCATTATTGACAAGACGGAAAGCGAAATCATCAAGAACGCTGTTGATTTTTCGGACAAAATCGCCCGAGAAATCATGATTCCGCGCCAAGACATGGAATGCCTTTATTTGGAATGTTCGTACGAAGAAAACATGGAAGTTGTCCGTTCAACGCGCCATACGCGTTATCCCGTATGTGACGAAGACAAAGACAACGTAATCGGGATGGTTCATTTGCGCGACATTTTGATGAATTCCGAAGAAAAAGATCTGACCAAAATGTTGCGGGAAGTTTTATTTGTTCCGGAAAGCCTGTCCGTATCCGAAGTTCTTCATACGATGAGACGCCGCCGCATTCACATGGCGATCGTTATAGACGAATACGGCGGGACGTCGGGTTTAATTTCGTTGGAAGACGTATTGGAAGAACTGGTCGGCGACATCAAAGACGAACACGACGTAGCTACGGAAGTTGATGCCAAGATGCGCGACGACGGTTCGTACGAATTTTTAGGAATGACCTTGTTGGATGAAGCCATGGAATATATGGGACTTCATCCGTTAGAGGAACACGAAGAAGACACGATCGGCGGATATGTTTTCGGGTTGCTAGCGCGCAAACCGAAAGTCGGAGACGTTATAGATTGCCCGTACTGCACGTTTGAAATATTGGAAATAGACGGTTTCCGGGTCAAGAAAGTTCGTGCGGTTTTAAAAAAGGAAACCGAAGACGACGAAGCTTCGGAAACAGAGAACTGATATCTCACGAAAGAGAAACGCCTTTGCTCGGTTTGCCTGAGCTAAAGGCGTTTTTTTTTACCCTTCCCAATCCCCGATCAACTCAACATTGTCATAATTAACCACACATTTTTGACTTATGTTTTTATTTATCAGAGATTTGTTACCGTCAACATTCTGCTTAACTGAAATTCTCAGACTAATCGTCCTATTCCCTCTTATTTTTTTCAAAGCATTAGGATGTTTTAAGATGCCATACCTCATGTACAGTAGATAAAAGCTCGTTTGCCAATATAGGATTTTCCGATATTGATGTATCTGGTCGTGAGAATGAAGACATCGCTTCAACCAAACTATTGACTTCTTCCATCGTCGTATAATGGTTCTCTGTCTCAAGCCGAGACATAGAATTTATCGTAGGAGAAGAAAACCAACCATTTACAGTTATACTATCTTCCGTACCTAAAACAGATACCTTTAAGTTTCCGTTTTCCTTAGAGAACCACAGGCGATCATAATCTTCTAAAGTAAAATACAGTTTGTCGTCTCCATAGGAGCCGTCAGCATCAGAAATGATATCTTCGCCGCCTCCTTCTCCGAATACGTAAATATCATTACCGTTTCCACCTTGCAAAAGATCATTACCTTCCCCTCCGTCAAGGATATCATCGCCAGATTCACCTTTTAGCGTATCATTACCCTCTCCACCATAGAGAATGTCATTTCCATTACCTCCGTGTAAGGAATCTTTTCCTTCTCCGCCGTACAAAGTATCGTTGCCGTCATAGCCATATACGATATCTCTTCCACCCAAACCGTACATAGTGTCATTACCTGAAGTTCCAAATAATGAATTATTATCATCATTGCCCATTGCTGGCACACTGGATAGATATTCAGAAAAGACAATATCGTTATCTTGACCGTTCAAAAATTTAATCCGATCAAAATAATAATTATTATTACTTCCGCCCCCGCCTAAAACAGTAATGGAAGAGCCGTCAGAAAGTTTCACAATAATATCTTGGTCAATTCGTTCAATTATAATATCTGAAGAAGCTACTTCCGGCTGCAGTTCTATTATATTGGTTCCGTATCCGTCACGGGCAACATCATTCCCATAGCCAAATCCGAAACGATAGACGTCATTACCGCTTTCACCTTCAAGTCTGTCATTTCCAGAACCGCCGTCAAGAATATCGTTACCGTTTCCTCCATATAAAATATCATTGCCGGCTTCACCATACAGAATATCGTTACCGCCATTTCCTCTTAATGTATCCAAGCCTTCCCCGCCGTACAAAGTATCGTTGCCGGCTTCTCCTCGCAAAGAATCATTTCCTCCAAAGCCATAAAGCGTATTACTACCTGAAGAAGAAGCATATAAGCTGTTATTTTCTTCATCCCCTTTGCCCGGAACCTCGTGCAAAACATCTGCAAAGACGATATCTTCATCCGTCCCGTTTAAA